>QCIZ01000004.1 GCA_003216375.1 Prochlorococcus sp. AG-402-O21
TGAAAGCGTCTGAGTAAGCAGAAGTTGTTGCTGCAACGACATCATCCTGATCAACCAAAGGACCAGCAGTTACTTCTAGGTCGCCAACTGGGAATGAGTAGAATAATGAGTGAACATTAAGAGCGCCAGATCCTTCTACAGCACTATCCATGCTTGCTAAAGGACCACTAGCATTACCAGTTTCAATACCTGCGTAGAAAAGGTCTTCACCAGTGAAGCTAGAAGTTACATCAAGGCCATATGCATACTGCATATAAAGCTCTTCTTCTGTGTCTGTTGTTCCGCCGTCAGAAACAGAACCAACAGTGAAATAAGCACCACCAGAAAGAGATGTGGTTGATGAGAATGCAGTATCTGCATTAACAGCAACAGGAGCCATAAGGCCCAAAGCTGCAGGAGCTACTAATAAACGTTGAAAAAGCTTCATTGTGTCCTCACACATATAAGAAGTTAATCCAAACTTAACTTGGTAAAGACAGGGTTAAAAGTATCTTATGTTACACCTTTTGGGCTGTACCAAGGTGCCTGCTTCCTTTGAAAGTGTTTGCAATAACTGATTTCTTGCTTTTTGAGCTCAATAAATTTCGTTTATGGATTACTGTTAGCTAGTTTTAATCTTTGCTTTTGAGTAAAAATCTTTTGCAGATAAAAGGATTAGAGGCAAGAAAAGCTGCTTTGGAAGTTATTCAAGCAGTTGGGGGAGGAGCATTTGCAGATGTTGCATTGGATAGGACTTTTAAAGTTTATTCATTCAAGTCGATTGACAAAGCTTTAATAACTGAGCTTTCTTATGGCGCAATTCGTCAAAGATATTTTTTAGATCGCTGGATAGATTTCTTAGGAAAAGTACCGGCTAAAAAGCAACCTCCGATATTGAGATGGTTATTGCACCTTGGGCTTTATCAAATCTTGAAGATGGAGCGAATACCTCCAGCTGCTGCTATCAACACAACCGTCGAGCTTACAAAAACTCTGCGTTTGAAAAAGCTTGCTCCTGTTGTAAATGGTATTTTGCGATCAGCTCTTCGAAGTAAAGAGAGAGGTCTTTCACTACCTAAATCTAAAAATCCGAGTTTAGAACTAGCTAAAAATGAGTCTCTACCTCTTTGGTTGGCAGATGAATTAATTGCTTGGAAGGGAGTCGAAGATGCACAAAAAATTGCAAAAGCATTCAACCGTGTTAGTCCCATTGATATAAGAGTGAATAAATTACGTGCAGATATAAAAGATGTAAAAAAAACTTTTGATTCCTTTGGTATTAAAAATCAATTAATTCCAGGTTGTCCTTATGGATTGGAAGTCCCTGCTGGTGTTGGTGAACCTAAAAAATGGCCAGGTTATGAAGAAGGGAAATGGAGTGTCCAAGATAGATCTTCACAGCTCATTGCCCCATTATTAGGAGCTTTGCCTGGAGAAAAGATCCTTGACGCTTGCGCTGCACCTGGAGGTAAATCAACTCATATTGCTGAATTAATCAACAATAATGGAAAAATTTGGTCTGTAGATCGATCATCCCGAAGATCTAAGAAAATATCAACCAACTCAGAAAGACTTGGAACTAAATGTTTACAACTATTGGTTGCTGACTCTAATGAGTTATTAGTAAAGCATCCTGAATGGAAATGTTTTTTTGATCGAATACTAATTGATGCTCCATGTTCTGGATTGGGAACTCTTGCGCGTCATCCTGATGCTAGATGGAGAATGAACAAAGATAATATCCAGGAACTTATTTCGCTTCAAAGTCAGTTAATAAATTCATTGTCACCTTTATTAAAAAGTGGAGGCAAGCTGGTCTATTCCACTTGTACGATTCACCCTGATGAAAATTTTAATCAGATAAAAAACTTTCTTCAATTAAAGTCTGAATTTTCATTAGAATATGAAAAACAAATTTGGCCTGGGGAGGAAGAGAATGGAGATGGTTTTTATATAGCTGTTTTATATAAATTAAAAAATTTAGTAAAAGAAAAATAATATAAATTTAGTCTAAATAATTTTGATTATATTTCTGATTGAATAACTAATTTTATAAACTAATCAAGGAACTATGTCCTATTGCTATTGCAGTTACAAGCATTCCTAAAATTAAAAATGGTTGTGCGCTAGCTTGGTATTTAACATCAAATTTTAATGGATCACGTAATAGCCATATGTCTTGAAATGTTATCTGAGGAATTATTAGTAAAACAAGAATGACAGACGCAAAATGTTGTCCAATGGCTATTAAAACTACTACCATTGCGAGCTGGAATATATCTATCATTCCTGCGCTAATACGACTTGCATTCTTAATACCAAAAACGACAGGAAGTGATTCCAGTCCAAGGCTTCTATCTCCTTCCACGCTTTTGAAATCGTTTATCACAGCTATTCCTAACCCTGACAAGCTGTACGCAAGAGTAAGTAGGGCGGTTGTCCAGGTTAGGTGTCCAAAAAGAGCCTGTCCAGCCCACCAAGGAAGAGCTATATAGCTCGCACCAAGTGCATAATTACCAAGCCAGCCATTTTGTTTAAGTTTTAAAGGAGGCGCTGAGTAAATAAAGCTTACAAATGAACCTCCTAAAGCCAGTAAAAGGACAGAAGGAATTGTGTGATGTGCCCATAAATCTAATAAATAGGCAACTACAAGACCAGCTATTAATAAAACCCAAATTTGTAATTTGACTTGGAAAAGGGAAATTGCCCCAGATGGTATTGGCCTGTTTGGTTCATTTATTGCGTCTATTTCTCTATCAAAATAATCATTTATTGTTTGGGTGTATCCAGTTAAGAGTGGCCCACTCATGACCATGCAACTGACTGAAGCAAGTACGTTGCTTAATTCCCAATGAAAATTGCCACTTGCAGCAGCTCCACATATGACTCCCCACAGCAATGGAATCCATGTAATTGGCTTCATCAATTGCAAACGAAGCTTCCATATGTTTTTTGTTTCAGAACCTCCTTTTATTCCAAGGAGCTGCCTAGCATCGCTCACTTTTCTATCTCCAGGTTAAGAAATTTCATCTTCAAAGAACCATTGCTTACTTCCATCATTCATTTTCAGTACAACACCAATTCCACCCCTTCCATCAGTCATCTTATAGTCGATGACAGTGCCCCTTGGGTCTTGTGATAGTTGGTCTATCAAATCAGAAGGTATGCGATCTCTTACACGTTCAATATTAATTTTAATTTTTGAACCTATCCTTGAGAGGGAGGTTGGCTTAGCCATGGAATTAAATTAATTAATTCTGGGCACCTTAACAGTTCCTCTGTTTAAAAATCATGGTTGCTTTAAGATTGATTCCTTGTCTTGATGTTTCAAACGGACGAGTAGTAAAAGGTGTTAATTTTGTTGGATTGCGTGATGCAGGTGATCCAGTGGAGTTGGGATGTAGATATAGCAAGGCTGGAGCGGATGAATTGGTCTTTCTTGATATAACAGCAACACACGAAAAAAGATCTACTTTGGTTGAAATGGTTAGACGAACATCTGAAGCTGTAACTATTCCTTTCACTGTTGGCGGAGGCATAAGTTCATTGAATGGAATAAATGAATTACTAAGAGCTGGAGCTGACAAAGTAAGCTTAAATTCCAGCGCTGTTAAAGACCCTTCCTTGATTTCTCAAGGGGCAAATCGTTTTGGTTCTCAATGTATTGTGGTTGCAATTGATGCAAAAAAGAATAAAAATATTCCTAATAAATGGGACGTTTATGTGAGTGGTGGACGTAAAAATACTGGTTTAGATGTCATTGAATGGGCAGAAAAAGTATTTCAGCTTGGAGCAGGGGAAATACTATTAACTTCTATGGACGGTGATGGCACTCAAAATGGTTATGACATTGAGCTCACTAAATCTATTTCTGAGAAAGTTCCAATACCAGTAATAGCCTCCGGAGGCGCTGGTTGTTTGAGAGATATTAAAGAGGCTTTTACTCTAGGAAAATCTTCGGCTGCTCTCTTGGCGTCCCTGTTACATGATGGACAATTAACTATAAAAGAAATAAAAGAATATTTAATTAAGGAAAATTTACCTATAAGACCAATCGAATGATGAAAAATTTTAATAAGACATTAATTATGCGTTAAAGTTATATGTGATTTAAATATTTTTGTATATTCATATGAGGCCTGGTAATACTAGAGCTATTGAGGAAATGTTTAATTCAATTTCTTCAAGATACGATTTTCTAAATGATATATTTAGCTTTGGACTGCATAGGTTTTGGAAAAGAAAATTGTTGGAAATTCTTAATCCTACTTTTGGAGAAAAATGGATTGATATTTGTTGTGGAACTGGAGATATGTCAATACTTTTGGCTAGATATATGAAAAGTGCGAAAAACATTACTGGGTTAGATTCAGCTTCTCAAGCATTATTAGTTGCGAGAGAAAGATCTAAGAAAAAATATTCTTCAATTGAATGGATAAATGGTGATGCTTTACAAACTAATCTCGCATCAAATGAATTTGATGGCCTTTTGATGTCCTATGGCTTAAGAAATCTTTCTAGTTCTTATGAAGGGATTAGAGAGGCTCTTAGAATTTTAAAACCAGGTGGAAGAGCAGGAATCTTGGACTTTAGATCTTTTGAAGGTGGCTCGATACAAGGGCTTTTCCAAAAAATTTATTTAAGTCTTTATGTCGTTCCCATTGCATCACTTTTCGGTTTAGGGCAGGAATATTCATACATAAAAAAAAGCTTAGTTAATTTCCCGTCAGGGCAAAAACAAATTCATTTAGCACTTTCTGCCGGCTTTAAGAAAGCAGAATATCAAATACTAGCAATGGGACAAATGGGCATTTTATTACTTGAAGCTTAAGATAAATACCTTAATCTATTTTCAATTCTTTTCTCCTACAAAAACTACATTTACCCCATAATTTAATTTCTCCCTTAGGAGAAGGCACTTTGCAAAAAGGACAATTGGTGATTCCAGTTTTATCAGTTCTGCTTGGGTGGTTGTCCCAAATTTCTTTTTCAGTTTCTCTTGTGACTAGAGTAATTGGATAATGTTGTCTAATCCGTATTTCTTTTACTTGATATCCATATGATTTTAAAGATTCAATTAACTCCAAACGGTTGTATTGGAGCGCCTGTCGCCACTGTGGATGGCTTGCTCCAATCGTTAGAACTTTATTTTGAATGTTAAGTGGTGTGCAATTCAATGCAAGTTGCTCACCTGCTATTTCTACCCAATCTTGAATAAGGCCTCCAACATTACCTTCCCATGAAGACTTGATTTCTTCTAAGCATGCATATATTGACTGCTCTCTTTTTGCTTTTGCTTTATGCTTTAAGTCTTCTAAAATCAATTTTAAATAGACACTAATGATGAGTTAGTGCTTAAATCTAGCTAATATTTTTTAGTTTGCATAAAGGAACGTAATGGGATTATTAGATAGGTTAAGTCGGTTGCTAAGGGCAAATCTAAATGCTTTTGTCAGTGATGCTGAAGATCCAATAAAAATACTTGATCAGTCTGTTGCTGATATGCAAGAAGACTTGATAAAGCTCCGTCAAGCGGTAGCTATTGCAATCGCAAGTCAAAAAAGATTAGAAAATCAGGCAAATCAAGCAAGAGAGCAAATTCAAAATTGGTTGTCTAGAGCTGAATTAGCCTTGAAAAAAGGAGAGGACGATTTGGCTAGAGAAGCTTTAAGTAGAAAAAAAACTTTTCAGGAAACCTTTGAGTCTTTAACAAATCAATTTCAATCACAAAATGGTCAAGTTGAAAAACTAAAAAAAAGTCTTTTGTTATTAGAAAGAAAGATCGCCGAAGCTCGAACAAAAAAAGATATGCTTAAAGCAAGAGCTCAAGCAGCTAAAGCTCAGCAAAAAATTCAGAGTGCGGTTGGTGATTTAGGTGGTAAGTCTGCTATGGCTGCATTTGAAAGAATGGAAGATAAAGTAGAGGCGTTGGAAGCTTCAGGGCAAGCAGCCTTAGAGATGGCTGGCGAAGATCTAGAAAGTAAGTTCGCAGCACTAGAGGGGGGTGATGATATAGAAAAGGAATTAGAAATATTGAGGAGTCAATTAAAATCAGGTGTTGAAGCAATAGCACTGCCTCCATCTGATATAGATGTTAATGAAGTAAAGACTGTAGAAATCCACGAAGTCGAAGTCGAATTAGAGGAAATGAAAAAGTCAATAGATAATTCTTGATTTTTTTAGATCACATGACTTTTGAGATATGAAAAATCAAAAACTCTATACAGGTGTAGGGTTGATTTCTAAATATCACAAATTGAATAATTCTTCTAAAAGATCTTGGCGATTAATATTGAAACCTATTTGTGCTAGCACTGAAATAGAGCTATCCAGTTGGATTGAGAAAAAACCAGTAAAAGAAAATCAACCAAAAGCAATATTTGCTTCTTGCCAAAGATTTGGTCAAGGTCAATCTGGTCGGATTTGGCAGGCACCAAAAGGAGGGGTTTGGGTTAGTGCCGCTATTAAGAGAGAAGATCTTTTTGAGAAAAATTCTCAGCTTTACGGGTTGGCGGTGGCATTAGCGTTGGCTGAGAGAATTGAACAGATAGGAGTTAATGTCAAAATAAAATGGCCAAATGATCTATTAGTCGATGGTCAAAAATTAGCTGGGATTTTACCGAGATTATTTTTTAGAGGTGGAAAACTTAGATTATTAAGAGTTGGAGTAGGTTTAAACGTTTTCAATAATGTTCCCAAAGAGGGGATATCACTAAAACAAATTGTTGGAAAAAAAAAGATGAATATAAATTTTTGGTCATCAGAAGTTTTACTTGCAATAGAAAGATCTTTAGATTTCTTAGAAGATAAAAATCTTTTATGCAGTCAAGTTGAAGAAAGATTGTGGTCAAAAAAATACATTGAAAAAGAAACTGGCAATCAATGGGATATCAAAGGTATCGACTCAATTGGAAGATTGATTATTTTTAATGAAGGTAAAGAAAAAATCTTGTCTACTTAAATATGATTGCCCAAGTTAATTTTGAGAAATCTCTATTACCTTGCCATCTCTAAATCTTGCAATTTTTTTTGCTCTTTGAGCGACATTGTCTTCATGAGTAACTAAAACAATTGTTATTCCCTGACTATGAAGTTGGTCAAAAAGATTTAAAACATCTTCAGTCGTTTTGGAATCTAGCGCACCAGTTGGTTCATCTGCTAACAAGAGTGATGGTTGATTGATTATTGCTCTTGCTATGGCAACTCTTTGTTGTTGTCCTCCAGACAATTGATTAGGCAGATTGGTCATCCGGTTGCCAAGCCCAACTCGATCAAGAGCCTCCTCAGCGCGTTTCTTCCTTTCTAAAGAGGGAACGCATGCATAAATCATTGGAAGCATTACATTCTCAAGTGCTGAAACTTCTTGAAGTAGATGAAATTGCTGAAAAACGAAACCCAGTTCTTTGTTTCTAATATCTGCCAGCAAGTCATCATCGAGCTTTTCTACTGCAGTTCCATTTAATTCATAAGTCCCATTCGTAGGACGATCAAGGCATCCAAGTATATTCATTGCAGTACTTTTGCCAGAGCCACTTGCACCCATTACGGCAAGGTAATCGCCCTGGGAAACCTCAAGGTTTAGTTCGTCAAGAGCTTTCACTTTGACTGAGCCTTCTCCATAAAATTTATTTACATTCTTTAGACGAGCTACAGATTTTTTCAATGATTTTAATTGGTTAGCCAATTGAACTTTTACTTGCAAGAGTAATAGCTTCTTGAAGCAATGGAGTTCCGTTTACCGCACTATCAGCAAAGTTAAAGAGAGGGTTTGAAATGATTCCACCAATAGCAGTTACTAGGACACAAAAAATTAATGCTACTTTGAGAGATGACATCCCTTTCATTGACCATTCTATGGATGGGTATGCTTTCACAACATCAGAAGCTTCTTTCGGTTCTGTTACGACCATCATTTTTATAACTGAGATGTAATAGTAAATAGAAATGACAGAGGTAACCAAGCCAACACTTACTAGTAAGTATTGCTCATCTGCCCATCCAGCAAAAAATAAATAAATCTTCCCAAAGAAACCCAACATTGGAGGAATACCTCCCAAAGAAAGAAGGCATAAACTTAATCCCAATGTGATTAATGGATCTTTTTGATATAGACCTGCATAATCTGAGATTTGATCACTCCCAGTTCTTATTGAGAAGAGTATTACGCATGCAAAAGCACCAAGATTCATAAATAAGTAAGCTGCCATATATAGAACCATTGCTGCAAAACCATCTTCAGTTCCGCAAACTAATCCAATCATTACAAATCCAGCTTGTCCAATCGAGCTATAGGCCAACATCCTTTTCATGGATTTTTGAGCTAGCGCTACAACATTTCCCAGGGACATGCTTAGAACAGCTAAAACAGTAAATAATAATTTCCATTGTGTGTCAAAAGCGCTAAAACATCCTACTAGTATCCTTATTGCAAGTGCAAAACCTGCTGCTTTGGATCCTACAGATAAAAAGGCAACGACTGGAGTAGGAGAACCTTCGTAAACATCTGGAGTCCATTGGTGAAATGGAACTGCCGCAATTTTAAAAGCTACTGTAGATAATACGAAAACAAGAGCTAATGCAGATAAAGGTGTTGGAGCACTTATCAAGGATATTCCTATTTCTTTTAAATTTGTAGATCCACTTATTCCATAAAGTAGAGATGCTCCATACAGAAATACAGCGGCTGCAGCAGAACCAACTAATAAGTATTTTAAAGCCGCTTCTGAACTTCTTGAATCTCTTTTTAGATAACCAGAAAGTAAGTAGCTGGCAACGGAAAGTGTTTCTAGTGAAACAAAAACACTCACCAAATCAGTTGAACCACATAGCAGCATTGCTCCAAGTGTGGCAGCTAATAATATTGCTGCGAATTCACCAATAGGACTTCCATTTTGTTCAGCATATCTCCAACTGATTAGCAGAGAAATAAGAGTTGATAGAGCTATTACCCCTCTAAAAGCAATAGCAAGATTGTCTGCGACGAATGCACCTAAGAAAGATTCTTGAATTTCGCCATTCCATTGCATTATTAGCAAAATCAAAGATGTACCAAGACCTGCATAACAAATTGGAGGAGACCAACGAGCTGAGACCTTTTCACCAGCTAAATCAACCAAAAGAGTCCCTAACATTGCCATAAGAACGGCAGCCTCTGGTAGCACTGCTTTGGCATTTAAAGAGAGATTTAGAAGCTCTACAGGCTCGTTTATGAATATTTGAAAAGACAAAAGTTCTCCCATTTATGTATTGTTTTTATGCTGTGTCTGATTTTATAACTCTAGCGAAGTTATGAAATATGCCTTTTTTATCATTTTGGGCTATGCATTTTACTGTTCAGTACGTTAGATAAGAAGGAGGAAAATTGAGCTGATGCCCACTGACCATACTCTGGTAATTGTTGAAAGTCCTACAAAGGCAAAGACTATTAAAGGTTTTTTGCCTAAGGATTTTCATGTTCTTGCGTCAATGGGGCACATAAGAGACTTGCCTAATAATGCATCTGAGATACCTGCAAAGCACAAAGGAGAGAAGTGGGCCACTATTGGGGTTAATACAACGGCTGATTTTGATCCTTTGTATGTCGTCCCCAAAGACAAAAAGAAAATTGTCAAGGAATTAAAACAATCTTTGAAGGGCGCCAGCGAATTATTGCTTGCGACTGATGAAGACAGAGAAGGGGAAAGTATTAGTTGGCATTTAATGAATGTACTTGATCCCAAAATCCCTGTTAAGAGGATGGTTTTTCATGAGATAACTAAAGAAGCTATTTCCAAAGCTTTATCAAAAACAAGAGAAATTGATATGGAATTAGTTCACGCCCAAGAAACAAGGAGGATTTTAGACAGATTAGTTGGTTATACGTTGTCTCCTCTTTTATGGAAAAAAGTTTCTTGGGGCTTATCTGCTGGAAGAGTCCAATCAGTTGCAGTAAGATTGCTGGTTCTGCGAGAGAGAGCCAGGAGATCTTTTAAAAGTGGGAGTTATTGGGATTTAAAAGCAAAATTAGAAAAAGAAGGTAGTGAATTTGAGGTGAAAATGACTTCAATTGGCGGAAAAAGAATTGCAAGTGGTAGTGATTTTGATGAATCAACTGGATTATTGAAACCTGGTCGAAATGTTAAATTACTCAATGAAGAAGACTCTAAGGAACTTGCTAAAAAATTATGTACTGATAGCTGGGAAGTTATAAATGTCGAAGAAAAACCGTCAATTCGTAAACCAGTTCCTCCTTTTACAACAAGCACATTACAACAAGAGGCTAATAGAAAACTTCGCTTATCAGCTAGGGAGACGATGAGATGTGCCCAGGGTTTGTATGAAAGAGGTTTTATTACATATATGAGAACAGATTCTGTTCATTTGTCCGATCAGGCAATTAATGCTTCAAGAAAGTGTGTTGAATCAAAATATGGTGTTGAATATTTAAATAATAAGCCGCGCCAATTCTCAAATAAGACGAGAAATGCTCAAGAAGCTCATGAAGCAATACGTCCTTCTGGTGAGAGCTTTAAAACACCCAAAGAGTCCAACTTGCAAGGAAGGGACCTTTCTTTGTACGAACTGATTTGGAAACGAACAGTTGCCAGTCAAATGGCCGATGCAAGGTTGACAATGCTTGGAGTTGAATTGCAAGCATCAGATGTGTCTTTCAGGGCAAGTGGTAAAAGAATAGATTTCCCTGGCTTTTTTAGAGCTTATGTTGAAGGCACTGATGATCCGGATAGTGCACTTGAAGAACAAGAAGTGCTTTTACCTAAATTATCGGTAGGAGACTGTCCAACAGCTAATAATGTAGAGGCGTTTGGGCATCAAACTCAACCTCCTGCTAGATATAGCGAAGCTTCATTAGTCAAAACACTTGAGAAAGAAGGTATAGGACGTCCATCAACGTACGCAAGTATAATAGGAACAATCGTTGATCGAGGTTATTCAGTTCTTAACAATAATTCTTTGACTCCCAGTTTTACAGCATTTGCTGTAACGGCTCTTCTTGAAGAACATTTTCCTGACCTTGTAGATACGAGCTTTACAGCCCGTATGGAATCTACACTTGATGAGATATCAACAGGTAAAGTGAATTGGCTCCCATATCTCAAAGGTTTTTATAAAGGTGATACTGGTCTAGAGAATCAAGTTCAGCAAAGAGAAGGAGATATAGATGGAGGTGAATTCCGAGCTGTTTCTTTGGAGGGTCTGTCCTCCCTTGTTAGGTTAGGGAAGTTCGGGACATATTTGGAATCAAAACAACTTGGTGAGAATGGTAAGCCCATAACAGCTACTCTCCCACAGGAAATCACTCCTGCAGATTTGGACGAGGATATCGCAGAGATGATTTTAAAACAAAAAGCTGAGGGACCTGAATCACTCGGAGTCGACCCTGAGACTGGACAGAATTTATATCTATTAAATGGTAGATATGGCCATTTTGTTCAAAGAGGCTTAGTAGTTGAATTGAAGGATCTTGGAGCTCCGAAAGGTAAGAAGAAACTAGGGAATCTTCGCTTGTTCAAAAGTAGTCAATATGGTCTCTATTTGAAGCAAGATTCATCAAAGGTTCAGGTTTTGTTGCCAGAGAAAATAACAGAGGAAGATATAGACGTTGAGAAAGCACTTGAATATCTGGAAGATAAATCATTGAAAAAAGCTCCAAATCCAAAAAGGACTTCATTACCAAAGAATTTAAAACCAGAGAATTTGACCTTTGAAGAGGCTCTTGGATTAATTCAATTACCACGTCTACTTGGGGAGCACCCAGATGGAGGTAGGGTTCAATCAAGTTTGGGGAGATTTGGCCCGTATGTTGTTTGGAGTAAAAATGGTGGCGAAAAAGATTATCGCTCAATTAAAGGTGAAGATGATGTCCTTCAAGTAAGCCTTGAGAGAGCCCTTGAGCTTTTAGCTGTCCCTAAAAGAGGAAGAGGGGGAAGAACTGCTTTGAAAGAGCTCGGTGTTCCAGAAGGAGAAAAAGAGGCTATCCAGCTATTCAATGGCCCATATGGCTTATATGTTAAGCAGGGGAAAGTAAATGCCTCTCTTCCAGAAGGGAAAACAGCTGATGATATCTCTATTGAGGAGGCTATTGAATTATTGGCAGTAAAAAAATCAAGTAAAAAAGTAACATCTAAGAAAAAAAATTCTACAAAAAAGACAACCAAGAAAGATTTGAATTCGTCATCATCTTCAAAAAAAACCAGCACTCGAAAATCACCTTCTACGACTAAAACAGGACGTCTAAGAGCTAGTAAAGTTAGGGTAATTAAAACTAAATAAAATTTTGAATATTTTAAGATTAGTTGAGAAAATGTTTATTAGATTATTTCTAATAGTTATTCTTTTTCCACTTCAATCATGTTCAAATACTCTAATTGGTGAAAAGTTGGAAGATAGTTTTGATACCAATGAGAATACAATAATTTCAGAAAAAATAAATAATAAGCCACAAAAATCAAATAAAATACCAACAATCAAATCAAGAATTAAAGTTGAGAGGAAAGAAAATGGAAAAGATTTCGGGAATACTATTCAAGAAAAAACAATAGCTAATAAAGATAGACTTAGTCAAAAATCAAGCAAACTAGTAAAGAAGACAATCTTTAATCCACAGCCATACCGAATTATTATAAGATTGTCAGGCGCAAATCCCGCCGCCCCAGCTGAGACTGTTACTGAGGCTTTAAGGAAAGCAGGGGTTCAGTTTGAGGTTGAAAAGATCGAACGTTTCGATGGCGGTGATTTGTCAAAGGATAGATCTTTGAAAAGATAAAAATTTTGACTTTAGATAATAAAAACTTTTTTAAAAGCAGTTCTCTTTATAAAGCTCCTCTTAGTAAGAGAAAAGCCTTGAAAATTGTTGAGTCCTCTTATTTGGCTGCTGCAACAGCTTTGATTTGGATAGCCCTCTATTATTTACCTATTGGTGGAGCTGTTTTTCGTCTTGCTTTACCGTTACCCTTGGTTCTTCTTCAAATCAGGAGAGGTGTCAAGACAGGGATTGAGGGAGTGACAATATGTGTAATGCTATTAACTGCTTTGATGGGTCCGTTAAGAGGCCCTTTAGTGCTCTTTCCGTATGGATTGCTTTCATTGTGGTTAGGATATAGTTGGCAAAAAGGATGGAATTGGTGGTTAAGTTGGAGCGTTGGAGTGTCAATCGGGACTATGGGTTTTTTAATTAGAGTTTTGGTCCTATCTATCTTGGTTGGTGAGAATTTGTGGGTGATTCTTACTCGTGCTGGAGCAGGATTACTTGAAAAAGGAATAGATATTTTTAACCTTTCTTTTACTCCGGATATGAGACAAGTTCAAGTAGTTGCACTCTTTCTGATAATAACTCAAGAAATCGTTTACGTTCTTTGTTTGCATGCTTTGGCTTATTGGATTTTTCCTAGACTCAAATCTTCCATACCCGAGCCACCTGCTCTATTAGAAAATTTAATTTCTCTTGAGTCTAATTGATTAAAAATGAAAGCAGATTACTATGTTTTGTTGCCATCAGGAGTCTTGGCCTTTGGGGATGGCCTGCGAGAGCAAAATGTTGATGAAAGAGTAAAAAGTTGGCAAGAAAATATTACAAATATGGCTTTCTTTTTAATTCTTGCAGGATCTCGAACTGCAGAGATTAAAGGCATTTCTGCTGCTGGTTCGACTCCTGTTTCTAGACGTTATACAGCTGTTGCAGATGCTGAGCTTTTATTAAGAGGACCTTCGTTTCCAAAAAGATGGCCTTTACCTCCTTTACCTGCAGGTGTCTCTCCTGCATTGATTAGTTACGTTGCCTCAAGGTTCTTAAAAATTAAACCAACTGTCATATCGGCAGGACTTCTACAAAGCCCCCCATTTAATCATGTTTCCCTCGAGTCTCCCGAGATAGGCCCTGCCAGATGCTTGAGCACAGGGAATGCGATGGAAATAACTAGAGTTAAATTATTACTTGAGGGTGGGTTTAAAATAGGTAAGAAATTAAAAAAATCTCTTTTGGTCACGGAGTGTGTACCAGGAGGAACATCTACAGCTTTTGCAGTCCTTTCAGGATTAGGAATAAATGTTAATGGTCTTATAAGCGGAAGTTATAGAAATCCACCTACAGAATTAAAAAGAAAATTAGTGAATCAAGGACTCAAAGCTGCAAATTTAAAGAAGAATCCATCTTCTGTTGAGCTTATGGCTGCAGTTGGGGACCCATTTCAGCCAATTGCAGTTGGTCTTTTGATGGGGGCAATAGAATCTGGTCAAGATGTTTTATTAGGAGGAGGTTGTCAAATGTTGGCAGTATTGGCTTTGGCATTAAATGAAATTGAACCTGAATCACGATCTGAATTTGCTGGTAAAATTTTAATAGGAACTACATCATGGTTAGTTGACGAAACACTTTCTTCGGCAAAAAATAGAAATTCTTTTATACATTTAATGGATCATGTAGCCAGTCATTTCAAAGTCAATCTCCTGGGTCTGGCTAGTGGTTATAGATTTAATGAAAGCAATCAAAAAGTTCTTCGAGATTATGAGATTGGTTACGTTAAAGAGGGTGTTGGTGCTGGAGCTCTATCGTTACTTGCTCAAATCAAGGGATTGACTCAGAAAGAAATGGTTGAAAGGTGTGATGTAGAGGTTGGTAATCTATTTAAGTTGAAGAATGAAAAAACTTGTCATGGGATTTAAATAATATGAATACTGATCAATTTGGCAGGAGAGAATTTATCAAATATGGATTGATCTCCTCTTTGCTTTTATTATCTGGGTGCTCAACTTCTCATAAAAAATTAGCTTTGAGAGGAGTTCCTCATAGCTTCCCTGATGAATTGATAAACAGTTTATCTTCAGGTTGGGAATTCTCCCCTATAAAAGATATCGAATTGAAAAAATTTTCTTATAACTCTACTCTTCAACAAAAAACAGATTTATTAGTCTTAAATGATGGTTGGATCTCTGGGTTGGCTATTAATTTATTTAGAGAAATTAAAGCAGATGATATTAGAAATAATTTCAGCAAGCAGACTAGTTTTTTTCTCGATGGGTTAGGCGAGGATTATAAAAAAAGGCTTTTACCTTTAGCGGTTAGTCCTTGGGTGATACTTTTTAGAAACGAAGATTCTCTGGCTCTAGAAAATAAGAATTCTTGGAAGGTTATTTTTTCTAGTTCACTTAAAAATCAAATAGTTTTTCCTCATAGTCCTTATCTTCTGATTTCCATAGCACAAAAAATAGATTTAGTTAATGATTTATCAAAAATCAAGAGCCAAGCAAAGTCTTATGATGATAGAAATGCTTTGAATTGGGTCGTTTCGGGTAGAGCTAATGCAGCAGTTTTACCTTTGTCTAGCTGTGTTAATGCCCTTGTAGAAGACCCTCGTTTGTCCGTCCTTTTGCCCCAAGAGGGAAGTCCGCTTAATTGGACAGTTCTTGCTTCTCCTTCCATGTCTCCAGAGCCTTTCCCTACTGATTGGTTTAATTCGTTGTGGGGAGCTACTTCTTTGAGACGTAATATAAGCAAAGGTTATTTGCCACCAACGAGTTTTCCGGACTTGAAGAGAAAAAATATAAATGTCTCCAAAAGGTATCAATCTATCTTCCTTCCAGAAGAGAGTGTTTGGAATAAATGTTGGTCATTGCCAATACTCACTGCTGAGAGAAAAAAAGACTTGGCCTTGAATTGGAATAACGCATAATCAAACTAAATTTAAATTCAAAAAACTTTTCAAAGACATTTCTATATACCATAACTAGCATTCTAAAAGTTGTAGGCTCAATAATGTTTACAGGCTTAATTCAGTCTATTGGCACGATTAAGAAAAATAATTTAGGGGTGGTTGTTGATGGGTGCAAGCCTTTTTCTCCTCTAAAACTTGGAGATAGTGTCTCTGTTGATGGAGTTTGTCTAACAGTTTCTGAATTAATGAAGGATTCTTTTTTTGCAAATATAAGTGAAGAAACTCTTAAGAGAACAAATCTTGCAGAAAAAGCTCAGAGAAATGGTTATGTAAATCTTGAACCAGCATTACGTCTTTCTGACCGTCTGGGTGGACATATTGTTAGTGGACACATAGACGGCTTAGGTGAAGTTATTTCAATTGATAACTTGAAAAATTCTTGGAATTTGAAAGTCTCTTGGGATGATTTGAATTTTTGTAGGTATATGTGTGATAAGGCGAGTATTAGCTTAAACGGAATAAGTCTTACTATCTCTGAGATATATGTTGGTGGATGTGAATTTTCAGTAGCCGTAATACCTCACACATGGTCGAATACATGCTTGAAGTTTTTGACAATTGGCGAAAAGGTTAATTTGGAAGTTGACTTGATGGCTAAGTACGCAGAAAAACTTCTTAAAGTAAAAAATGATGATTCCATTTCCCAACAAAGCTCAGTAATTAATTCTAAATGGCTAAATGAGCAAGGTTGGAATTAATAGCTTTATATTTTATTTACACAGTATGCTTTGAGAGATTTATTATTTTTTGAGTGGTAATAAACTTATCGCTCCTGATTCTTTTCGTACATCGATACGAAATTCCTGCCCAGGTTCAAGACCCAATTTTTTAGTATAGGCATGTCCAATAAGAAGATTACCATTGCCATGAACTTTTGTCCGAAATTCTGCTTGCCTTCCTCGTGAAGATCTGTTGCCTGCTCTTCCAGGACCATTTGAGCGAAGTTTATAACCTTTAGCTTCAACTAGAGCACGGTAAAAACTTTTACGTAAAACTCTCCCGCTTGGCCCTACATAACCACATCCTTTAGCTATTTCGTCTTCTGGACGGTTGCTCAAAGATCTTGCTTTGTCTAGGAGTTCTTTTCCAACAAGCATTTCAGACAGTTTTAATTAATATAATTCTGACCAATAAGTGGAATTGTGGCAACAAATTAATTGAAAGTTTCTTGCTTAGTATCAATATTTACCTCTCAAAGCAGGTAAAGGATGATGAATAAGATAACCCAAATCCCATCTACAAAGTGCCAATAGAGCTCTACTGCTTCAAATGGGAACTTGTTTTCATTATTCACTCGCCCATATGGGATACGTGTTTGCCACCAAATAATCATTATCATTATTGATCCAAGTGTTACATGAAGCCCATGAAAGCCAGTTAATGCATAAAAAGTACTTGCAAAAAGGTTGTCGGTTAATCCAAAAGGCAAAGTAAAGTACTCAAACATTTGACTGATTAAAAACGCCACTCCCAAGGCACCTGTTATGAGAAGCCATTTTTGGCATTGTTTTGATTCATTCTTTTCTAGGAATTTCCCAGCTCGATGAAAAGTAAAGCTACTAACCAGGAGTAAAACTGTATTTAAAGTTGGTAATGGGAGTTCTAATTCGTAAATAGCATCAGGACCAATGGGATTTACTGCTTTGAAAGTTAGGTATGCTGCAAAAAAGCCTGCAAAGGTCATCCCGTCTGCGATTAAAAAAGCTATTAAGCCAAACAAACGAAAATCTTCATGTTCTTCAGTTGAGAGATCTTTCTTGCTTTCTGATGATTGCTCTGCTGGAACTGTCGATGTCATTTCACTCCCCCCTGAGTTTTATTTGAATCTTTTTCTCCATAACCATATGGTTCAAGGACGAGTGGGGCTTCTCCCTTCCAATTCTCAACAGGAGGAGGTGAAGTTGTTAGCCATTCAGGAGTAAGTGCATTCCATGGATTATCACCAGCGTCATCACCGTAGAGGATGCTTTGAAGAATATTCCATAGAAAAGGTAGCGTACTTAAAGCCATTAATAATGCACCCACGCTACTTATTTGATTGATTAATTGAAATTGTGGATCGTATTCGGCAACTCGTCGAGGCATCCCATTCAACCCTAGCCAGTGTTGAGGGGCAAAACAAAGATTAAAGCCAATAAAAGTAATTATAAAGTGAAATCTTCCAAGATTCTCATTGAGCATTTTTCCAGTAAATTTTGGGAACCAGTGATAAATAGATGAGAAGATAACAAATACAGAACCTCCATAGACTATGTAGTGAAAATGAGCAACAACAAAATAGGTATCGTGTACATGAACATCAAAAGGTACTTGAGCTAGGGCAACTCCTGTTATTCCGCCTAAAACAAAGTTAATAATAAATCCGCAGGAAAATAGCATTGCAGCATTAAGTGATATTTTCCCTCCCCATAAGGTTGCAACCCAATTAAAAAATTTAATACCAGTGGGAACAGCTATAAATGCAGTAGCGATTGTAAAAAATAAGCGCATCCATGGAGGAGTACCGCTTGTAAACATATGATGGGCCCAAACAACTAGGCCTAAAACAACTATTCCCATAATTGAAAAGACCATTGTTGTATAACCAAAGAGTGGTTTTCTACTATGTATCGGAAGTATTTCACTTACTAAGCCAAAGGCAGGTAAGACCATGATATAAACAGCAGGATGTGAGTAAAACCAAAAAAGATGTTGATAAACAATTACATTTCCACCAAGACTCGGGTTGAAGAAACCGGTATGAGCAACTATGTCAAAGCTCAAAAGTATTAAAGTCCCAGCGAGAACAGGAGTTGATAGAACGACAAGAATGCTTGTACCAAGCATTGCCCAGCAATACATTGGTAATTGCATTAATTTAAGTCCTGGTCTTCTTAACTTAAGGATGGTAGCGATGAAATTAATACCACCAAAGATTGAGCTTCCACCCAAAAGTAATACACTTAATATCCAAATAATTTGACCGGCGGCTGGAGTCGTAATGCTTAAAGGTGGATACGCCGTCCAACCAGATTGTGCCGCCCCGTTTATGAAATAGCTTGTTATCAACATCAAACCAGAGGGAGGTATTAGCCAAAAAGCAACTGCATTAAGTCTTGGAAAGGCCATATCTCTAGCGCCAACATAAAAAGGTATTAAATAGTTGCCAAAGGCACCATTTACTACAGGCACGATCCATAAAAAAATCATGATTGTGCCGTGGAGAGTTAAAACTTGGTTGTAAACCTCTCTAGGCATGAAATCTGAGAGGGGACTGATGAGTTCTACCCTTATTGCTCCAGCTAAAGAACCTCCAATTAAATAAAACAAGAAACCACAAACTAAATATTGAAGTCCAATTACTTTGTGATCGAGACTAAAACTAAAATATTTTAGCCATCCAGTTGGTTGAAGCTTTTCTGGAGGAGAGTTGCTTGGTTTAAGTGAAATAGTCATAAATTTATATTGATTCTTTAGAGTTTTCTTTTAACCAAGTATCAAAGTCTTCTTGTTCATCAACTATTACGTTTGATCTCATCCCACCATGATAAGGGCCACACAATTCTGCGCAAACAATTGGAAAATTACCTGCTTTTGTAGGAGTGAAATTTAAAATCGTTGGCTGGCCTGGAATTACATCTTGTTTAAGTCTAAATTGAGGAACCCAAAAAGCATGTATTACATCTTTGGATTCCATTTTTAAACTAACTTCTCTCCCAACTGGAACATGAAGTTCGCCAGAAATAATATCTCCTTTTGGATAATGAAAGATAAAAGCAAATTGCATTGCAGTTAACTCAATTGGTAATGAAGTTGAATTGTTTGTAGATGAAGACTCAATTGGCCCTGAACCTATACCTCCCCAAACTCTTTCGGCCTGATTATCCATTTGCCCACTGTGATCATGCATTAAAGGTTGCATTCCACCCATTCGATCATAAATATCGTAGCTATATAAACCTACAAACAAAACAACGATTGCAGGAACTGCTGTCCAGAAAATTTCCAGAGTAATATTACCTTCTAAGTCAATCCCATCACCAGTTTCTCCAGGCCTACGACGAAATTGAATAAGACTATAAATTACTAAAGCAGTCATACCTATGAAAAGTATGCAGCCAATAATGAATAGGACTTTATAGAGTTCATCATAAACAGGAGCATTCATGCTCGCGCTTACGGGAAGCATATCGACGTTGTATGCAATCCACACTCCTGCTACGCCAAGAATTAAACTTGAAGTAAGAGTTAAAATGGCCGACAGTTTCGGCAAGAAGATCTCCTTTTCTATTTAATAGGTTATGGGCAAAAGTAACTAATGTATCGGCTAATTGTTAATTCAAGATGAATAATTTTTTTTAAAGAGAATCTTTATGTTGCAGTCCGTTTATTCAGGTGACGTGTAAAAAGTAATCGCTACGTTGAATTAACAATGATCTTGATGGATTTTTGCATACGTGAAGGTTATTTATCCACCAAAGCCACGCTTTAGATTGGGCCAGCTTGCTGCTCATGTAGTAGTTGCACTAATCGCTCTTGTGGTGATTGGAGGAGCAACCAGAGTAATGGAGGCTGGTCTCGCTTGCCCAGACTGGCCTCTGTGTTACGGATCTTTTTTGCCTGGTAGGCAAATGAATTTACAAGTCTTCTTAGAATGGTTTCATCGCCTAGATGCCTTCTTCGTAGGGATTGTTTTAATTACTCAATTTGTACTGTCTTTGCTCTGGTCAAAAACTTTACCTAAATGGCTTCCTTGGACCTATGGATTCTTAACTTTGTTAGTTGCTTTTCAGGGTTTTTTAGGGGCTTTGACAGTACTGCAACTACTGCCATCTTTAATCGTCATGGCTCATCTTGCAGTTGCATTTACTCTTGTTGCGATCATGAGTGGTGTCACTCAACAATTACTTAGTCCTGGTAAATCAATTTTCCCACTTTGGCTTCGTTCATTTGGATTCTTATCTCTTTTTTCAGTAGTAGCTCAGTCTTTGCTAGGTAGTCGCGTGGCGACCTCTTGGGCAGCTCAAAGATGCTTGGATTTGGGAGATTCTTGCAATCTTTTAGGTCTTCATCGAGCAAGTGCTATTCCAGTGAGCTTTTTGTTGATTTTATTCGTAATTGTTTCTTCTTTTTATAGAGATGTTTTTATTAATCAATGGCCCTATCTGTTGACAATTATTTCTTTGAACATCTCACAAATCTTTTTAGGAGTTTTTTCGATTCATCTAGGGATGAGTGAACCTAGTCTTATCATTGGTCATCAACTAATTGCCTGCTTATTAGTGGCCGTAATAGCAGCATTGAATTTTAAAGGTAGAGGAATTGATGAATCTTCCCAATCACTTTTCATAAATCAATCAACTTTGGAGACATGTAATGGTTAGCTCTACATCAGATTTAATTTCACAGCCTGTCAATCGTGAAGAAATCGTTCCCTCCAGAAAGCGTATTAAACTACCAGCTTGGTTAGAGGTGGCCAAACCAAGATTAATTCCTCTATTACTCGCTACCACAGTAGGTGGAATGGCTCTTTCGGAGGAATGGCCATTACCCTCTCCAAGATTGGCGTGCACTTTAGGTGGAGGAGCTCTTGCAGCAGCAGCAGCAGGAGCTCTTAACTGTTTGTGGGAACAAGATCTTGATAAAAGAATGAAACGCACCAGTAATAGAGCATTGCCCTCTGGTCGCCTTTCTCAGTCTTCTGTTTTTATTGGAGCAATTGCTTGTACACTTGCTGCTTCAGCACTTTTAGTAAGTGGAGTTAACTGTTTAGCGGCAGGACTTACTCTTTTAGGACTTTGTAGTTATGTTCTTTTATATACAGCATTCTTAAAACCTAGAACATCTCAAAATATTGTTTTTGGAGGAGTCGCTGGAGCAATCCCTCCTCTTGTAGGAGCTTCAGCAGCAGCAGGACATATTGGATTGGGTGGTTGGTGGCTATTCTCTTTGGTAATGGTTTGGACACCAGCACATTTTTGGGCTCTGGCCATATTACTAAGGGACGATTACAGATCTGTTGGCATACCTATGCTTCCAACAGTAAGTGGTCCTTTTGTTACAGCAAAAGCTATATCTGTTTATGCAAATCTAACTGTATTTCTAAGTTTTTTAGGGTGCTTTGTCTTGCCTGAAGGAGGCTTTTTATATGGGATCCTATTACTTCCTTATAACTCAAGACTTCTTCAATTGGTTTCCAGATTAAGAGATAATCCAGAGGATTTAGATCGAGCTAAGAGTTTGTTTAGGTGGTCTATTCTTTACATGTTTGGAGTTTGTTTTTTGCTTGTTATTAGTAGATTACAGTTATCAATTATTTTTAATGATCAGTTAATAGACTTAATCAAAGACTTCTCTATAGCATTTTCGTAAGTCTATAAAATAAAAATTAAAACTTTATGACCTTGGTCTCTAATATTAATTAGAATTTGTTAGAAGATGTCAGCTTGTTTTTTTTAGTCAATCTGTTTTTAGATGTTTTTCATCCAACTAAGAGATTTGTTTAAGTCTTATGGCCCGGTTAGGGCTCTAGATGGACTGAACCTTAAAGTACCTAAAGGTTCTTTGTATGGTTTGTTGGGCCCCAATGGGGCAGGTAAAAGCACTGCAATAAGAATTATCTGTACTCTCCTTGCTCCTGATTCTGGTCATGTTGAAGTGGGTGGACGTGATGTCTTGCTTGAGGAAAAAGAAATTAGGCAAAGATTGGGTTATGTGGCTCAAGATGTTGCAATCGATAAAATACTTACAGGTAGAGAGTTGCTTCAGCTTCAAGGAGATCTTTATCATTTAGATAGCAAATATAAGAGAAAGAGAATTGACGAATTGATTCAGAGATTAGATATGCATGAATGGATTGATAGAAGATCTGGTTCTTTTTCGGGAGGGATGAAAAGAAGACTTGACCTTGCTTCAGGATTGTTGCATGAACCAGAATTATTGATTCTTGATGAACCTACTGTTGGTTTGGATATAGAAAGTCGATCAGTTATCTGGGAATTATTGAAGGAACTAAGAAAAAAGGAAACTACTATTCTTTTAAGCAGTCATTATCTCGAGGAGGTAGATGAATTAGCAGATGAGATGGCTATTATTGATAAAGGAAAAGTAATTGCTAGTGGTAAACCAAATGATATGAAAAAAGGACTTGGTGGAGATAGAGTTACACTTAGGGTGCGAGAGTTTAGTGATGAAGCAGAGGCTGAATCTGTAAGGAAATTAATTAGAAATATCAATGGGGTATCAAATGTAGTAGTTAATCAAAAACAAGGTTATTCTTTAAATTTTTTAGTAAAAAGCAATGATGTTATCTCAAATTTGTCGAGTCATCTTTCAAAAGAAAATTTTGAAGTTTTTGCACTTTCTCATAGTCGGCCAAGTTTAGATGATGTTTATTTGCAGGCTACCGGAAAAACCCTTATGGACGCTGAATTAGAACTTGCTGGTAAAAGAGATTTTAAGCTTGAGAATAAGAAGTCGATGCGTTAACTGATCGTACTACACCTGAATTATTAAAAACATGATTACTACTAATCCATCAATTCCTAAGGAAAAGCAATCTAGAAATGATTTGAATCAAATGTTGCAAGAGATTTCTGCCTTAACATGGAGGCTTTTTATTCAATTAATTCGAAGACCCTCAACATTATTAGCTGGAATCCTTCAGCCTTTGATATGGCTTTTGCTTTTTGCAGCGTTATTCTCTAATGCCCCAATAGATTTTTTGCCTGGGAGCAGTAGCTATGGAGAATTTCTTGGTGCAGGTTTAATAGTCTTTACTGCTTTTAGTGGAGCTCTTAATGCTGGACTCCCTGTTATGTTTGACAGAGAATTCGGCTTTCTTAATCGATTATTAGTTGCTCCATTAAGTAGTAGGAGTTCAATCATAATCTCTTCAGTAATCTACATAACTACTATCAGCCTTTTGCAGAGTTTTGCAATAATGGCAACCTCTGCTCTCTTGGGCTATGGATGGCCAAGCCTGGGAGGTTTCCTTCTGATAGCAATAACCTTATTGTTATTGGTATTTGCAATAACTGGTCTAAGTCTTGGATTGGCCTTTGTATTGCCAGGACATATAGAGCTAATTGCAATTATCTTTATAGTTAATCTACCTGTCCTTTTTGCTAGCACAGCATTGGCTCCCATCTCTTTTATGCCTGAATGGCTTGGATGGATAGCATCGATCAATCCATTAACATTTGCGATTGAACCGATACGAATGGCATATCATAATTCTGTAGATCTGAATTTGATTTTAATTAATGCTCCTTATGGAGACGTAAATGGGTATTCTTGCCTTGCAATTCTATTTATTCTTACAATCGGATTGTTTTTTCTTATTAGACCTCTTTTAAATCGCAAACTTGCTTGATAATCTTAATTTAGTGATTTAGAAGAACCTTGGAGTCTCGAAAGTATCAACTACAAAAACAAATTATAGAAGCTCTAAAGGCAAATGATAATGATTTATATTCTCTACTGAAATCTCAGTGGGCCCACCGTTTTGGAGTAGAAAGTTTGGAAGAATTAGAAAACTTAGATTTAAGCCAGTTGAATCAAAACCCTTCTAATTTAAGTAATCAAAAGATAGATCAATCACAAGAAAACTTAGATTTAAGCCAGTTGAATCAACCCTCTTCTGATTTAAGTAATCAAAAGATAGATCAATCACAAGAAAACTCTTTTGAGGGTGATAAAGAAATTATTCCAGAAGAAGATGATGATAAAGAAAAAGGAATCGAATCTAAAAGGGTTGAATCACCAAAGGATGATAATGATGAAGCATTTAAAATCAAATCATATGAAATAGTTAACAAAGAAAGCAATGGAATCAAAGCTACCAACTCATTTAAAGAAATAAATCAAAATGAAATTGAAGCTTTGATTCCTTTACCTCCTAAACCTACATATGGTTATCTTAAGAAGTGGTTGTTAAGAAAATAAGTTCTAAATTGTTTGATGAATTTTAATTTTTATTGAATTTGAGAGAATAAATCTTCTCCCTTGCTTACATCATTCCTGGCATACCCATTCCGCCCATTCCGCCCATTGGGTCGCCGCCTTCTGCTCCTGGGACTGCTGGTGGCTCAGGTTTGTCTGCAATCACAACTTCAGTTGTGATTAGAAGTGAGGCTATTGAGACAGCGTCTTGAAGAGCAAGTCGTATTACCTTTGCAGCATCTAATATTCCTTCTTCTAGTAAATCAACATACTCTCCAGTTTGTGCATTGAAGCCTTTACCTAATCTCTTGATATCTGAAACAACAACATCTCCGTTAAATCCCGCATTTATTGCTATTTGTTTTGTTGGAGCCGTTAAGGCTCTTTTTATAATTTCAACTCCGGTCCTTTGATCACCTTCTAAATTTTTAGATAAATTTTCAAGCCCTTCACTTAGTTCTAGGAGAGTTGTTCCACCACCAGCAACAATACCTTCTTCAATGGCTGCACGAGTTGCATTTAGAGCATCCTCAATTCTGAGCTTTCTGTTCTTTAGCTCAGTTTCAGTAGGAGCACCAACTTTAATTACGGCTACACCACCTGCCAGTTTAGCTATTCTCTCGTTTAGCTTCTCTTGGTCATACTCAGAGTCTGTTTCATCCAGCTCTCTCTTGATTGAGGCAATGCGATTAGATAGTTCGGTATTTTGATTATCATTTGCGACAATTGTTGTGCTGTCTTTTGTAATAGTTACTCTTCTGGCTTGACCTAAATCAGAAATTTGAACTTTCTCAAGACTCATTGCTTTGTCTTCGCTGATTAATGTACCGCCAGTTAGCACGGCAATATCTCCTAGAGCAGCTTTTCTCCTCTCGCCAAATGAGGGGGCTCTAACTGCTGCGACCTGTAAGACACCGCGGTTTTTGTTTACTACTAGTGTAGCCAATGCTTCACCCTCTACTTCTTCGGCAAGAATTATTAGTGGTGTTCCATTCTTTTGAACAGTTTCCAGAACTGGAATGAGATCGGCTATGGATGATATTTTTTTATCAGTAATTAATATTGAAGGATTTTCAAATTCACAAATTAAGCGATCTTCATCAGTCACAAAATATGGTGAGCTATAACCTCTATCAAATGCCATCCCCTCGGTGATGTCTAGCTCAGTAGCTAGAGATTTAGATTCTTCAACTGTTATTACTCCATCAAAACTTACCTTATCTATTGCATCTGCAATCATTAAACCGATTTCCTCGTCTCCACCAGCACTTACTGTTGCAACTTGCTTAATAGCATCACCACTGACTGACTTGCTTTTTTTCTTGAGATCATCAACGATTTGAGCCACAGCCTTTTCCATTCCCCGTCTTAATTCGATTGGGCTAGCTCCTGCTGCTGTATTTCTCAAGCCTTCTTGAACCATGAATTGAGCTAAAACTGTTGCAGTTGTTGTACCATCACCAGCTTTTTCTTTTGTTTTTGAAGCGACCTGTTCAATGAGCTTTGCTCCTATGTTTTCAAATGGATCTTCGAGATCTATTTCTTTCGCAATTGTTACTCCATCATTAACGATATCTGGTGCACCAAATTTTTTTTCAATAACAACATTTCTACCCTTAGGTCCAATTGTGACTTTTAAAGCATTGGCTAAATTGTTTACTCCTTTTTCTAGAGCACCACGTGATTCGTCTGAAAAACTTAGAAGTTTTGCCATATTTGATTTGAATTAAACTTAATCTCCCACAGGAATCACACATTAGGGGAGGCTAAATAAGTGGGGAAAGCCGAATCGTAATTCGCAAATTGTTCCCAATTTTTGCAGAAGGTAGTTAGTGTCATCATATGAACGATCCTGGGGCTTTATTTTTTATTCTCATGGCTGGGTTGGCCGGTACTATGACTTTGATTTATTTCCCTTTGAGGATATTTCTTACAGCTACGGCAAGAAGCAGAAGGTTAAAACTATTGCAAAAAATAAGAAGATTGAGAGATGAACTAGGACAGCCTATTCAAAATTGAAATCTGCTTAACTCATAACCATTCCACCATCAACTTGAATCGTCTGACCGGTTATGTAAGCAGCTGAAGGATCTGCTGCTAAAAATCTCACTGCTCCTGCAACATCCTCAGGGTTACCGAAGCGCCCAAGAGGAATCGCAGAAAGGATTGATTCACTGTTCAGATCTTTTGTCATATCAGTTGATATAAAACCTGGAGCAACTGCATTTACAGTAATTCCTCTGCTTGCAAATTCTTTTGCAGCACTTTGTGTAAGACCAACTACTCCTGCCTTGGCTGCAGAATAATTTGCTTGCCCAGGGTTGCCCATCAATCCAACCACAGAAGTTATATTGATAATTCTTCCTTTTTTTTGCTTCAACATCTGCCTAGAGACCGCTCTCGTACAATAAAAAACACCACTCAAGTTAAGGTCTAAAACTTTCTGCCAATCGTTAGTTTTCATTCTCATTAAAAGTCCATCTTTTGTTATCCCTGCGTTATTTACCAGGACATCAATTTGATTGTTTTTATCCAATACTGTTTTTATTAATTCATTTACCGAGTTTTCATCAGAAATATCTGCTTGAAGAGGGTATGCTTTACCTCCAAAAGAGTTTATTTCTGATACAACTTTATTTGCATTCTCAAAAGATGAAGAATAATTGATGATTACTTCAGCTCCTTCCTTTGCTAAAAAAATTGCAATTGCCTTACCAATACCCCTGCTGGCTCCAGTTACAATTGCAGTCTGACCTTCAAGTAATTTTGATAATGTCATGATTTTATGGTTTTTAGAATCGTTAGAGTCGAATACTTATTTCATTTAACTTACTATTGAGCCACTTGCTTTTTGAAAAGACTTTAAGCTCAGAAGGTAAAAATAGTTATTTTTACTGTTTGAATATGTTTAACGAATAATCCAAGGAGAGGGATCAATTGTGCATTTGTTAATCGCTGCCGCAGGAAGTGGAAGTCGAATGGGTGCTGATAAAAACAAACTCCTTTTGAAAGTTGCAGGTAAGACGGTTTTAGAGTGGACTTTGAAAGCAGCTTTCGACTCTAAGACAATTACTTGGATTGGAATTATTGGACAACCGAAAGACAAAAACTCTATATGTTCAATTTTTGATGACACAGTAAATTCAGTTCAATGGATTAATGGGGGATCAACAAGACAACAGTCAGTTCAACTTGGATTAGCCGCCCTCCCAATGGATGCTGAGTCTGTGCTGATTCATGATGGAGCAAGATGCTTGGTTAAATCATTCGTTTTTGATGAAATCTCAAAGATTGTTTCCAAGGGGCAAGCTGTTATTGCGGCATCACAAGTAACAGACACCATTAAGAAGGTCGATAAAGATGGTGAGATTATTGAGAGTCCTCCTCGTTCAGATCTATGGTCTGCTCAGACACCTCAGGGTTTTCCCGTAAATAAACTTAAGCATGCTCATAGTGAAGCAATTGCTAAAGGATGGAATGTAACTGATGATGCATCCTTGTTTGAACGCTTGGGATTGCCAGTAAAGATTTATGATGCTGGGCCTTCAAATATTAAAGTGACAACCCCATTTGATCTAGTAATTGCAGAGTCTTTATTGTCTAATTTAAAAGGCTAAGACTGCCTATGTCGCCATTCAATATGGCTTGACTACCTAGTGGAAGTGATGCATTCCCACAACAGTGTCCAATGGGCAAATTTGAAACAATTGGAATTTTAAGGCCTTGTGTTCGATCTTTGAAAATATCTAGAAGCTTAAACGTCTTTGATGCATCGACGTCCTTTTCATTATCACAGTGTATGAACGAGCCAAAGCCTAAGCCAGATAGCTGTTGTAGAACTCCCGCCAATCTTAAGTGAGTTAGCATTCTGTCAATTCTGTAGGGAGCTTCTCCAATATCTTCGATGATTAGAATTGATTCTTTAAAATTTGGTAGATGCTTAGTCCCAATCAAGTGGGTCAGGACGGTGAGGTTCCCAACTATTAAATTTCCTTTTGAGATCCCGCCTCCCCATGGGTCTCCATAAATGTCTGGTACACAATTACCAAACAAAATTGATTTGAGCCTATCTTTACTCCAATCTGGCTCGGCCCCCAACGTTGTAATTAGTGGGCCATGAACACCTCCTTGAAATCCACTTGCTAGCCGTGCAAGAAGTATTGAAGTTAAATCAGAAAAGCCAATCATCCAACCTTCTTTCCAGGGTTGTTTTTTTTCTAGCAGTCTTGCCGATCCCCACCCACCTCTAGCAAAAGCGAGGAGAGGGTAATGAGTATTTGGGTGTAATTCATTAAATCGAACTTCATCATTACCTGCTAAATAACCCCATGATCTATCTATTTCATCGATATGGTTGCATATTAATCCCCACTCCTGAAGGACTTTGATTCCAGAGTGAAGATCTTCTTTTTTGGTTATTGGAGAACTTGCTGCAACTATGTGGAAAAGATCGCCTCTTTTTAGCGGCTCAGTCATTTGCTAATTTTGCTAAAGACATTGATTAGATCAGCTTGCTTAAAACCATGCCAAGAAGTAATAAACTTCCAATTCGTACTTGATTGCTGAAATGCAAGCCTGAAGTCTTAATACCTTGTGGTCTTGAATTTAATAAGAGAACCTCTCTTTGCATTCCCAGAGTAGATACCAACCAAAAAGGCCAATATATTAATCCTAAATTTGCTTTGAAAGCAGCAAGAGCTAGAAATAAACATGTTAAAAAGTAGCAAAAAGAAACTGTTTGTATTGACTTTTTCCCAAGACTGATTGCACTGCTATTTAGACCAATTACTTTGTCGTCAATCTCATCGGCCATTGCATAAACAGTATCAAAACCAAAAGTCCAAAATATTGTTGCAAGCCAACAAAATAGTAATGGTCCCCCTCCTGCGAATGAAGATTCGCTCGCTGCCCAGGGAATTAGAACTGAAAATCCCCAGCAAATAGAAAGAATAAGTTGGGGAAATTTAAACCATCTTTTTGCTGAAGGATATAAAAGAATAAAAGGTAAGGATAACGTCGCAAGTAAAAGGCATAAATTTCTACTGTCTGTTGGGATTGCGAGAACTATAAAAAGACTAAAAAATAACATTAAAATTAGTAGTATCCATGCATTCTTAAGAGATACGTTGCCATTGGCCAATGGCCTTTCTTTTGTTCTTACTACTTTCTTGTCAAACTTTCTATCCCAAATATCATTAGCTATACATCCAGCACCGCTTACAAATAATCCACCTAAAATTATTATTCCACAAATGAATAGAGAGGGAGGGGCTGCAGGATTTAACCAAAGAGACCAGCCAGCGGGAATGAGAAGTATCAATCTTCCACTTGGTTTGTTCCATCTAAGAAGTTGAAAATAATATCCCATTTTTTTTGTAAGAAGATTATTCACGAAAATTCAAATTGATAATGATTTATAAGGTCTTCTCAATGTGGTGCTGAGGATGTCAGAGTATTGAGGCTAAACCTACTAAATATGTTAGGTGACTCAATAAATAATTTCCCTGAAAGGAATTCTATTGAATTGGATCTTGGAGAAAAGCAAGATGCTGAATTATGTCGTGTAGCAACAATTGATATTGGCACCAACTCAACTCATCTGTTGATTGCAAGGATTGAGCGAAAATTAAATACTTTTAGTATTGAACTTGCAGAGAAATCTACAACACGACTAGGAGAAAGAGATCCTCAGACTGGTGAACTTACTTCCCTTGCAATGAATAGGGCTTTTTCAACATTAAAGAGGTTTAAGGATTTATCTGAAAGTTATAAAGTTGAGAGTCTTATTATTGCCGCTACTAGTGCGGTTAGAGAGGCACCAAATGGAAAAACCTTTATTGCTGAAATAAAAAAGGAAATAGGCTTAGATGTTGAATTGATAAGCGGTGCAGAGGAAGCGAGATTGATTTATCTTGGTGTGCTTTCAGGGATGCAATTTGGGAATAAACCTCATCTAGTTCTTGATATTGGAGGAGGGTCGACAGAATTAATTCTTGCTGATAGCTCTGAAGCACGAGCATTAACAAGTACAAAGATTGGAGCAGTAAGATTACAAAGAGAATTTATAAACAAAGAACCAATATCATCTCAAAATGAATTGTTTTTAAGGTCATTTATCAGAGGCTCTATGGAGTCTGCAATTGATAAAGTATCTAAGAGGATTGTAGTAGGAGAAATACCAGTTTTAGTAGCAACAAGTGGAACTGCTATGGCTATTGGGTCGTTAATATCTAATAAAGAAAATCATATGCAAACAAAATTACAAGGATATAAAATTTCAAAAAATAATTTAGATCTAATTGTTAGTCATTTAATTAAAATGACACCTTCTGAACGGAGTCAATTATCCTCATTAAGTGAAAGAAGATCTGAGATTATTGTTCCAGGTGCTTTGATTTTACAAACTATTATGTCTATGGTTGATGTTAATGAAATCGTTTTAAGTGAAAGAGCTCTTCGGGAAGGATTAGTTGTTGATTGGATGTGTAGGAATAATTATTTAAAAGATCAGTTAAGTTTTCAAGGCTCAATTAGAGAAAGAACAGTTATTCATCAAGCGAAAAGATTTGGTGTTAATTCAAAACGATCAAAAAGTGTATCAGAATTTGCCCTTACTTTTTATGATTATACCAAGGGGATTTTGCATAATGATAATGGTGAAGGTAGAGATCTTTTGTGGGCAGCAGCTAAGCTTCATGCATGTGGTAAACATATTAATATAAGTGCCTATCACAAACATTCGTGGTATTTAATCAAAAATGGAGAGCTCTTAGGTTACTCCCAAAGTGAGCATTTAATGGTTGCTGCTATCGCAAGGTACCACAGGAAAAGTTTTCCCAAAAAAAGACATGAGTCTTGGCAATTATTGGTTGATGAAAGTCAAAGAAGTTTGGTAGGTGATATGTCTTTACTTCTTCGACTTTCATGCGCTTTGGATAGAAGACCAGAACCTTTGGTATCCAAAATAGTTATTGAAACTAATAATAATAAGGTTAATATAGAGCTAATTCCTAATAACTTAGGTCAAAATTTAGATCTTGAGAAATGGAGCTTAACTAAGGCAATTTTACTAATTAAGAAAATTAAGGATGTTGACATAAATATACTTTAAGAAGATATCTTTTTATCTAATAAAAAGATATCACTTCGCTGTGGATTAATCGAATCATTTTCTCCTTTTTGAATATATTTTACTAGCATAATTGAGGTAAGTAATCCTAAAGCACCTGATAAAATTATAAAAATAAATGGATTGAAATTTTTGTTTTTTCTAGTATTTTTCTTCTTAATCACAGGGGAAGGCTTAGGCTCATTGTCTTTGTTCTCATTAAGTTCTTCAAGAATAAAACTTGTATCTAAGTTCAATTTTTCGGCTATTCTTCGAACCATTGCTCTAATAAAAACTTTTTCAGGAAGTGCGCTTTCATCCCCTGATTCAAGTGCGATCAATTGTTCTTTCCCAATTCTGAGTGAGGAAGATAGATCTTCTACTGAAAGATTCCTACCTTGACGGGCTTCCCTGAGAAACTCACCAACATTTCGTAATGCGGATTTTTTATTTGCGACATAAGAACTACCGCTTTTTCTTTCTTCCCTTTTTTCCAATTACAAACCTTTTGGATATTAATTTTATTCTAAAGGCTCTGTAAAGTCGTTTGTCCCTAAAAGATAATTTATCTCTGGATCTTATGATTGTTAAAATATATTCCTTAGCTTTTCTCTTTAACTCGACCTGAATAAATGTGAATGAGTTGGATTATAAAGCTTTGATCTATTATTCCCGATCTTTAAAGTTGGACTGATTATATATAAAGTTGTTCTGATTAAACTTTGTTCTTGAGATGTTTTTGCCATCTCACTCAAAGGTATGACTTTTATCCATTCGTCTGGCCAAGTTACTCTATAGGCAATTGCTACAGGGGTATTTTCAGGATAATAGTTTATAAGTATGGATTGCACTTCTTCCACATGTCTTGCACTTAGGTAGAGACATAAAGAAGATTGAATTGATGCTAGCTTTTGAAGACTTTCCTTTTCTGGTTTTCCTGTCCTACCATCAGCTCTGCTAAGAATTATTGTTTGGGTTAAATCTGGAATGGTTAGTTCGAACCCTAAAGTTGCTGCTGTTGCTTGATAGGCACTTACTCCAGGAACTACTTCTACCTCAATTCCTTCATCATTTAATCTACATATTTGTTCTGAGATTGCTCCATATAAGCAAGGGTCACCATCATGGAGACGAACAATTTTTTTTCCTTCCTTGTGCTTTTTAATTAATATTAAAAGGATTTCTTCTAGAGTTAATGAACTTGTCTTTATCTTTTCACAATCATCTTTAACAAGTTTTGTTATTTGTATAGGGATGAGAGAGTCTGTCCAAACAAGAACATCAGCTGTTTTTAGTCTTTGTTGAGCTCTTATTGTAATTAAATCTAAAGCGCCGGGACCTGCTCCGACAATTGAAATCGGATTCATTTTTTTCTCCAATTAGTTAAGGAAGGATCGGGGAGTGCTTTTTTAGAAATATAAATTCTCCATAGTCCTACTAAACCTGCACTAATTAGTATTAAGCTAATCAATTGTGCTATTCGTAGTCCTCCCTCACAAAATGGTGGAACCCCACCCAAGCAGAGAGGATCGGTTCTTAAGGCTTCTATCCACAACCTGCCTAAGCTATATGTGATTAAATATAAGCAACTTAGGCTACCTGACGGCAGTGTGATTTCTCTTTTATTTGCCTTTCTAAAAAGAAAAATAAGTATGCCAAAAACAAAAATATTCCATACTGATTCATAAAGAAAGGTAGGGTGAAAATAATCTTGCGTTGAGAAAATTCCTGGCCTAAATCCATAAGGGATAAATAGTTTCCAGGGTAAATTTGTAGGTATCCCAAAAGCTTCATTATTAAAAAAATTTCCCCATCTACCTATTGCCTGGCCTAATGCAACTGAAGGGACCAAAACATCGATAACACCCCAAAAAGGCTCTTTCCTCCAGCGGCAAAAAAATATAATAGATAATGTACCCATTAGAAGTGCTCCATGAATTGCAATTCCTCCTCCCCAAATTTCTATCGCACTAGGAATAGGAATATTTAAGTTCAGGAAATTAATCGAACTCCAGAAGTTCTTGCCAGTGTAATTTCTCCATTCAAATGCAACATAATAAATTCTTGCACCAATCACAGATGCCAAAACTAAAATAGGAAGTAGATCGTTAATAAGGTTTTTTTTTAATCCTTTTTTTCTTGCTAACTCACCTGATAAGTTTAGACCTATTAAAACTGAAATAGCTATTAATAATCCATACCATCTTAATGAAAAAGGCCCCAGTTGAAACAACTCAGGCCCAGGAGATCTAAGCGCTAAAAAAATATGTTCCATCAACTATTGCAATTTATATTCCTTCAGCAGCTTGAACCTTTTCAACTTGTTTCTTTTTAAGAACAAGCATTATTTGTGATAGCCCAACTCCAATAAAGAAAATTATCATGCCAATAACTCTTGCTTTACTTTGTAAAACTATTTCTTTATCAAGCTGGCCAAAACCTCCAACATTAGGGTCTTCAGTTAATTTTGCACCTTTCTCAATTGTGTCACCTTCTTTGATTAATAGGGTGGTCCCAGCAGGAAGATTTTCAGTAAAACTTTCTCCTTCTTCATTATTTAAATTAATAATTTGTGTACCATCTTCATTGGTTTTTATTGAGGTTATTGTTCCAGAATCTGTTGCAGTAAACAAATTATTGTTGCTCTTTTCACCAGTTGGGTAAACTTGACCTCTTCCTCTATTCCCTCCTATGTGAATTGAATACTTTCCAAAGTTAATATTTTTGTCTTTTGTTGGATCAGGGGAGAGTACAGGGAAAACAATCTCTCTATTTTGATCTCCTGGTAAAGGGCCAACCAAAATAATATTTTCTTGTTCCTCACTGTATTGAGTGAAGTAAACACCTTGTGTCTCTTCTTTTATTTCATCAGTCCATCTTTCTTGAGGAGCCAACTTAAAACCATCTGGAAGCATTACAACCGCTCCTACTTGGAGAGGAACTTTGCTTCCATCAGCGCCAATTTCTTGAAGATCCTTTTTATAAGGAATCTCTACGACTGTTTTGAAAACACTATCAGCTGCAACTGACTGAGGAACTTCAGCTCTTGTTGGCATACTTGCTACGTGGCAATTAGCACAAACAATTTTTCCAGTTGCCTCTCTCGGATTTTCGAATTTTTGTTGGGCCCAAAATGGGTATGCCCAACTAGGTTGAGGGACTAGGAAAATTGAAAATCCAAGAATAAATGAACAAAGGAAAAGTTTAAATGATCGACTCATGATTTTTTTTTGGGCGTGGAAATTTTTTTTGTTCATTTATTAATCATCCCCACCAAGGGGCGTTGCCAGTTCTGAAGTCAGTTTCTGTCCACTGACTTACTAGTACCTGATCATCTTCTACTGATACATGAGCTATGGCTAGTGATAGAGGTGCTGGACCTCTTACAACTTTCCCTGTCGAATCGTATTGACTTCCATGACATGGACACATGTATTTATTTGCTCCGCTATTCCAAGGAACTACGCAGCCAAGGTGAGTACAAATAGCGTTAATTCCATAACTCGTTATTGCGTCTTCGCCTTCAACTATTAGGTAGGTAGGGTCACCTTTAAGCCCTTGTACTAAACTTCTGTCACCAACTGGATGAGTAGAAAGCCAGGCACTAGCTTTTACTGGATTGCCTAACTCATCTTTGGCATTTGTTCCACCGCCACCTCCTCCAGCTCTATAGGGAGTGAAGTATTGAGCTACTGGATATAGCGCACCTAAGGCAACTCCTGTAACGGTTCCAAAGGTTAGCAAGTTCATGAACTGCCTTCTGCCCATTGAGGGCACATCTGCAGCATTCATTTGTGTCATTACAGATGTTCACCTGAACTTAGATACTAGACCAGAATGGACACGAAAAGATTATTAATCTCTGCCAAGACTGGCTTTTGATATGAGTTTTAAATCTAATGAGTTAAATCCTGGGGGCTTTTCTTCTTCAATTCCATTGGAAGTAGATGAGGTGGTGGGATGCTTAAGAAGGCGATGGGGCGTAACATATGATTTAAAATTGTTAATCAAAAGAGACCGATTATATTTACAAATGATGTGGGGTTTTTTAGAACAACAATCTTTCCCATTGGATGAGAAGACCTACAGAGAAAATTTGAATAGAACCTTAGAAATTATTAATCGGGCTGGCCAATCTGATTTTGTAAGAAGCTGGCTGAAAAATGTACAGGCAAAGCCAAGACTTGGGAGAGCAATAACTTTACCTTTACCTATAGATCAAAGGATGTCAGAATTTGTTCTTTAAAATTTGTTGTTAGGGCAACTAATCCAACACCAACAAGAAATAAAAAAGTAATTGATGTTGAGAGGAGAATCATCGTTATGGGGTCTGTAGAAGGAGTTAAGACAGCTCCCGCAATTGCTGAAGCCATTACTACAACTCTCCATGCAGATAGCATCTTTTGCCATGTAATAAGTTCAAAAAAACCTAGAATTAATTGTAGGATTGGCAATTGAAAGGCTAAGCCAGTAGAAAGCATAAGCAGAAGGACGAAATCTAAATACTTTTCAATAGACCAAAGTGGTTCAACCACATCTGCTCCGTAACTTATTAGAAAACCCAAGGCGGCTGGTATCAAAGCCTTCCATGCAAAGAAAATTCCTAAGAAAAATAATATTGCTGAACCTGCAACTGATGGAGCTATCAATAGCTTTTCTTTTTTAGTTAGACCGGGAAGAATGAATTTTAAAAATTGGTAAAGTATGAACGGGAGTGAAATGGTAAGCCCCCCGTAACCTGCAACTTTTATTGAAGTAAATAAAAACTCACCAGGAGCTACTTGTAAAAATTGTATTTTTCCTGCTGGTATCTCTAATGCTTGTACAAGCTTCCTAGCAAATATTAAGCAGAAACCAGATGAGATAAGAATTGCGATAAGACTCTTAAGTACTCTTTGACGAAGCTCCTCAAGATGATCGACTAAAGGCATTTCCAAGGATTCTGATGCCTCAATTGAGCTGGCTTTCCCCCTGATCTTTATGGGAGGTGGAGCTTTGAAATTATTTTCTTTTTGGTTTGAGCTAGCCAGATTATTTTAAATTAATGATTTTATTTTAGTAGATAATTGCTTTTGTAAGCAGGGTTCTATTTCCTTTAAACGTTGGTAAAATTAAATTTATAGTCTTGGTTCTTTCTCGATATTTATTAGGTTAGATTTTTAATTATTTTTTGTTGGGTCAGGCAAAATAAAAGGAGGGCAATCATTTAGTGAGGATTCTCCATAATCAGCATATTCTTTGTAACCGCCCATTTTCCCGTTGGTTTTCATTAAAGCGCTTGTAAACGCTAACAAAAGAAATACTGTGGGAGCACCAATGATTAAAGCTGCACCAAATAGATATCCAATTAAAAACTCTGGAAACGTATGATTCCCAAGAAACTCATGTGTGCCTAGCAAAAAGTCAATCATTTTAATCTTGTCTAATCAAGATGATAGTAAGTCATTGAAGTTCACTTCTGGTGGAAATATTTCTCTGCTCTATTAGCTTCTCCCCAAAGGACCTTCCCACCTTTATGACTAACAGTTCCAGGTATGGATCCTGATATCCTTTGCAGGTTCTCAATTGGAACCATAACAATTGGTACTAGCTTGTTCCCTCGAGCACGGCTATAGAATGAAGCAAGATCAGCGGCTAATTGAATGTCTTTTTCATCAAACAGACCATTGGATGATTTAAGGACAACATGGCTTCCTGGTGTCTCTTGGGCATGAAACCAAAGATCTCCTTTTTTCCCTTCCCTTAGACTAATTAATTCGTTTTGCCTATTGTTAGTACCTATTTGAATCTTTAATCCACTAGGACTTTGGATCTCTTTAATATTTGAAGAATGATCCTTTTTTCTATTTGATTTAAACTTGTGTGAGTTTTTTTTAACGCAAATATATTCTTCTATCTCTTCTTTAAGTTCAATAACTGAAGCTAGTTTGTGTTTATTAGAATTATTATTCTCATTTATTAATGAATCAAGAAATAATTCACAATGTTCAATTTCTGATATTTTTTTCTTATGAAATCCGATTCTATTGATGATTGATTCTCTAGACCTTTTTTTTCTTTTAGCTTCTTTAAAAAGACTTTGGGCCTCAATTATTTGCTTCTTTGTGGGAGATTGTAAAGTTAGAATATTATTAGCCTTGTTTTGCATAGTTATATATTCAGAAATATTTTTAATTAGTAATTCCTGCGCCTCTAGTTTTCTGATTTCATCATCTTTTGATTTCTTTAGATCATATTTTAATTTTTTTGTAATAGAATTTATTTTTCTTTCTATTATTTTATTTGAATAGTAGTTGCCAAGACTCAGGCCAATCTTTTTATTTTTAACGTTTTGATTTATTGCTCCCCAGACTACAAAATCAGTCGCTGCATTGAAATTTATTGTGTAATCGTTCTTCTCAATAACTAATAGCCACTCTTTCCATTTTTTATATATTGACTCCCATTCTTTTGATTCAATACTTGTTACAGATTGATTTGCTATCTTAATTGCTTTTTTGCAATCATTGCTCACAAGTTGTAATGTCAGAGCTGGACTTATTCCTTGATAACTATCTCTTAGGCTATTTTTGAATGTTGATGGAACTAAGCATATATTGTCTTTCCATGATTGGAATGATTCAGATAGATTAGGGGCTATTCCTTTAAGGGGTGGAGGTGATTTGTAAATATCTCCAGTTCCTATTGGTCTTAATCTTGATTGATTTTCTTTTATTTTTTTCCCAAGAGTAATTACTTTGCCTGATTTATCTAATAGTAAAATATTACTATGTCTTCCCATCAATTCGACTACCAATTCTTTCTCAACTTCTTGACCAGGTTTACTAGATAATTGAAACCTTACTATTCTTTCAAAACCATTTTGTTGTATTTCTACTAAAGCTAAGTTTACTAATAAATGTTTTAGTTGTTTCGCTAATGTGCTTTTCTCACCATATCTTTTTGGAGGTGTTATTTGTACAATTCTTGGGGACTCAGCAAGCCAACTAATTTCTATCCATCTAAGTTCTTCTAGTGTTCTAAATCCTAATTGAAGAGTATGTGAATCAATTTGCTGTGCATTCTCAAATCTACTTGGAACTATTTCTTTGCTAAGTTCAAATACAACCGCTTTAAGGGTTGTAGAGTCCATTACTTGAATCGGAACATTGTTCATCTATCATCCTTTTAACTTTATAAATAATTTAATTAACCTTTATTAGGAAAATTAGATAGAATTTAGTTATGGCATCTTCAGGAAATCTTACTGTTCTTACTGGCCCAAGTGGGGTTGGTAAAGGAACAATTGTTAGGAAAATCCTCGAAAACTATAGTGAAGTATGGCTTTCTATTTCTGCCACTACTCGTCAAGCAAGATTAGGAGAAATTGAGGGGGAGCATTATTTTTTCTTAGACAAGAAAAATTTTCAAGAAATAATTGATAGTGAAGGTTTTCTTGAGTGGGCTTCATTCTCAAATAATTTTTATGGAACTCCAAAAAAAATAGTTAAAGAAAAAATTGAAAAAGGAACTAATGTCCTTCTTGAAATTGAATTAGAAGGTGCTCGACAAATTCGAAAGTCTTTTCCTGAAGCATTACAAATATTTTTAGCACCACCAAATTTATCTGAACTTGAAAAAAGAATTAGAGGCAGAGGAACTGATACTGAAGAAGCTATTAGAGATCGTTTAACAATAGCTAATAAGGAACTTATGGCGAAAAACGAGTTTGATGCTGTAGTTATTAATGAAGATATAGAAAAAGCCTTCAAGGAAATTGAAGGCTTAATGGGATTGAAAACTTAAATTTAATTAATAACTTATATTTTTAAAAAGACATTGGATGGAAAAGCAAGTCAGGTACAAATCTATTGAATTCAACAATAATACCTGCTGTTAGAGCGATCCAAATCGTTGCTACGACTGGTGCTGACCTAAACCATTTAGTACGAAATAATTGAAACATGATTGAAAAAATGAAGTGATTTTTTAAGTTAAAAAGATAACTTTTTAGCCTCTTGGCCCATTAAGAGAAACATTATTATCTTTGTCTCTAAGCTCTCCATTCTTTCCTTCTTTATTTGCATGAAGTGGCCATGCCGCTCCTCTTTTTAAGCATTGCCATGCCAAATCAGTATCAATAATGATTTCATATTCTGCAGCATTCTTTTTCCCCCTAACAGCTCTTACATACTCTCTTCCTGACCAACCAATTATCCCGGCAATATAGATAAACATTACACCAGGAATAAGTAGATCTCCTTCATGACCTCGGTTAATCCATGCACCCCAAGGCTCAATAGGAGGGCCAATTATTAAATGAGGGAGCCCATCATCTCCGCATAAGGCTTTGCTATATCTTTCAAATCTTTTGATGGCCTGATCTGTGGAGGCTGTGCTTGCTCTCTCTTGGAAACGGGCATTATCAGCACAAGATACCAAAGCAGAAGCAGTGAAATCTGTAGGGGCTCTATCAGCATTTAGTGCTGGGCCTGGCCTTGCATTAGCTATTGGAGCTATTCCTAAGAAAAGAAATGCTGAAAGTAGAATTGATAAAAGACGACTCATGAGTTCTGATTTTTATCTGTTTCCCTGTTTAAATGGGATTTCAATACTAAACTTAGTTGATTGCTAGCTATAAATGTCAATAATTTTATCCCTCGAAACAAGTTGTGACGAGTCTGCAGCGGCTTTGGTCTCTGATGAAAAAGGAAAAATTAATCTGATAGGTAATGAAATTGCTTCACAAGTTGAAGAACATGCTAATTGGGGAGGCGTTGTGCCTGAAATTGCTTCAAGAAGACATTTGGAAAATCTTCCATTTTTAATAGAAGAAGTTTTTGCGAAATCAAAACTACAGATAAAAGATATAGATGCAGTGGCCGCGACTGTTACTCCAGGATTAGCAGGTTCACTTTTGGTTGGATCAATTACGGCAAGAACTTTAGCTAATTTGCACCAAATTCCATTTTTAGGAATACATCACTTGGAAGGACATCTTTCATCAATTTATTTATCGGAAAATCATCCTAAACCTCCTTTTTTAGTCTTATTGGTAAGTGGAGGTCATACTGAATTAATAAAAGTAGACTCACAGCATAAATATCAACGTCTTGGTAGAAGTCATGATGATGCGGCTGGAGAAGCTTTTGACAAAGTCGCAAGATTGCTGGGACTCTCATATCCTGGAGGCCCAGCAATTCAAAAAATAGCTGAAAATGGAGATCCAAAAAAATTCTTATTCCCAAAAGGTAGAGTCTCTAAACCTGGAGGTGGTTTTTATCCATATGACTTTTCATTTAGTGGTTTGAAAACTGCAGTTTTTCGCCAGATAGAAAAGCTCAAGTCAGAAAACAAAAAATTACCTATAGAGGATATTGCTGCAAGTTTTGAAAACGTCGTGGCTGAGGTTTTAGTTGAGAGGAGCCTGCGTTGTGTCCTGGATCAAGGACTAAATTCTCTTGTCTTGGTTGGAGGGGTTGCAGCAAATAGGCGATTAAGGAAAATGATGAGTTCCCAAGCATCTCAAAATTCAATTAACGTAGCTCTTGCTCCTATGGAATTTTGTACTGATAATGCGGCAATGATTGGGGCGGCAGCTTTGTTAAGATTTTCTTTGAAAGATATTCAAAGTTCAATGGAATTAGGCGTTTCAGCTCGATGGCCTTTAGAAAAATCCGATTTGCTTTACGATCTTAATCCTCCTTTTTAATCAATATTTTGAAGCTTTTAATTTCTTTCTTATGTCTTTAAATCAAGGAAATGAATCAAATAAATCAACGAGGCCTGCAAGCTCAAGTGAACTTAATTCTTGGAAAAGAGGGTTCACTCCACAAGCTGAGATATGGAATGGACGTATGGCTATTGCAGGTTTGATTATTGTATTAACTATTCTTTTAGGATCTAATTTGATTTTTTCTAGCTAGAAAAATGGATTAATTTTATACTAGTATTTAGTCTTATTTTATGAGTGTCATTTTGTTTATTTAGTAATTGTGGGTCCTATCGATGGATTTTGAAAAGAGAGTTATTGGTTGGTGAAAAGACGGTGGTTTTTATCGGCTTAAACCCCTCAAATGCTAATTCATTAAGGAACGATAGAACTCTCATAAGGATAGTTAATTTTTGTTCTAGATGGAATTACAAGAATATTTATATAATTAATTTATTTGGATTAATTTCAAAGTCCCCTTTCCAGTTGTCAAAAAGTAAAGATCCAATCGGTGGAAATAATGATCTAATTACTTTAACAACATTACAATTTTGGCGGAAAAGTATTAATTGTGATTTGTGGTTGGGTTGGGGTGATAAAGGTCAATTAAATGGTCGTGATCTTAAGGTTCTAGAAATAATTAAAAATCTTTCAAATTGCAATTCAAACGAAAATTATTCTAAACGTATTTTAAGTTTGGGCCTTAGCAAGAAAGGCAACCCTCTTCATCCTCTTTATATGCCTAATGAATCATTCTTAAGACCATTTGACCAGTAATTTTTAAATTGTTTTTTCAGTTATTTTTTAAATTAGAATGTATAAATAATATTTGGATTGAAAGGGTTGCTATTGTAGAAGAATGTGTAATTAAAATTGGCTTATTAACTTATTTATTTTCTTAGGTAGATTTAATGGATACGCTCTTATGTCTTCATTGCTAGTTTTTCATGACTCCTGAGAGGCTGGGCTTGCTCTGGGGAATCACAGTTTTTTCTGGAGCTGGAGCAAGATTATTATCAGTAATAACAGGACTGCCTGGGGTTGTTTTATTGTTGCTATCTGGCTTGTTGATTGGGAGATCAGGTCTTGGGTTGGTTGAACCGTTAGATCTTGGGAAGGGGTTGGAGACAATAGTTGGTTTATTGGTAAGCCTTGTTTTGTTTGATGGTGGTTTAAATCTTCGATTTCCTGGAGGGGCAATTAAGTCTATAGTTTTAAGAATTTCTTCAATTAGATTAATAATTTCATTAGCAGCTGGCTTCCTGGCTGCTCATTGGTTTGCAGGACTTGGTTGGTCCGTCGCTGGAGTTTACAGCGCAATTGTTCTTGCTACCGGACCAACTGTTGTAACTCCATTAGTTCGACAAATTCGACTTGCCTCACCATTAAGTGATGTCCTTGAAGCTGAAGGTTTGATTCTCGAACCTATTGGAGCAGTGCTTGCACTTTTGTTATTAGAGCTTGTTGTTGGAGATTTGCATGGCTGGAGGGAGTTGCTCTTTGGTTTGCTTTCAAGGCTTGGAGGAGGAGTTTTGATTGGATCAATTGCAGGCCTATTCCTTTCAGAGTGTTTAAAACGCTTACAATCTGAGCCTTATGTCGGGATCAGATTGCAACTAACTCTTGGTGTTATCTTCTTGCTTTATGGAGTGTGCGAATGGTTATTACCTGAATCAGGGTTGCCGGCATCTGTTGCGGCTGGGTTTGTTGTAGGTCAAAGGCCCTCTACAAAGGCGAATGAACTTGATAAATTAATTAGAGAATTAGCTCAATTAGCAATAACTATGCTTTTCCCTTTGTTGGCGGCAGATGTCTCATGGGGGGAATTGAGCCCTTTGGGTTGGGGAGGTATAACTTGCGTTCTTTTTTTGATGATTATAGTGAGACCAATTGCCGTATCGATAGCGACTTATGGATTGCCTCTTGATAATAAACAAAGATTGTTTCTTGGTTGGTTGGCGCCTCGTGGGATAGTGACTGCAGCTGTTGCTTCTTTATTCTCTATTAGATTAGAGCAGGCAGGTGTTTTAGGAGCTGGAAAACTACAGGGATTAGTTTTTCTGACAATATTAATGACAGTAGGCATACAAGGTTTAACAGCTCAACCGTTAGCAAAAATGTTGGGCTTATTAGACGAAGACAAAGATCTAAATGAAGCGACTAATTCGGGTTCTATCTTTACTGAATCTTGAGAGTAAAACCCAACTTTGAACTAAATCAGGCCCATTAAGAGTTCCAAAAAGTGCAGCTCGAAGACTTTTCATGACAAGCCCTTTTTTTACTGAGCAGCTTTTTGTAGCTTTATTGATTAAATCAAGAGCTTCCTCTTTGCTAGATAATGAAGCATCAAGGCTTTCCAGCTTTTCAAGAACAAATTTTAAAATTATCTTCGCTTCGTCTAGTTCCAATTGCTTCTTTCCGTCATTACTTAATTTGGGTTCTTCAAAAAAAGGTTTAGCTTGATCAACTCCATCATTAATGAGAACCATAGATGGTCCAATTAAATCTACGAGATGAATCCCCCATTCTTGACTCGGAATATTCCATCCATTCTCTTTAAATAAAGGATTTAAATTTTCTAATAGAGTTTCGGCTGACATCTCATGGATTACTTGAGAGTTGAGCCAGTTCAATTTGTCCCAATCAAATTTTGCTGATGCTTTATTAACCTTTTCAAAACTGAAAATCTCTGAAATTTCTGAGATTTTGAATCTTTCATTAATGCCCTCTGGTACAGACCAGCCAAGAAGAGTCATATAGTTTGCCATTGCTTCAGATGTGTAACCCATTTTCTTAAATTCTGAAATTGAAGTAACCCCATCTCTCTTTGAAAGTTTTTTACCTTCAGAATTAAGAATTAAAGGAGTATGAGCGAAAATAGGTATTTTGAGATCGAGAGCTTCGTAAAGAAGAATTTGCTTTGCTGTATTTGCAAGATGATCTTCTCCCCTTATTACATGGGAAATTTTCATTGCTGAATCATCAGCTACAACAACTAAATTATATAAGGGGTCGCCAATTGAATCTGCTGGTGCTCTTCTAGCAATTACCATGTCACCGCCTAAATCTTTTCCACTCCAAGTCATTTTCCCTCTAATTAAGTCATTCCATGAAATTAATTTTTGATCACTGATTTTGAATCTGATAACGGGTTCTCTTCCTGCGCTTATGAATTTTGATTCTTGTTCTGAAGTCAAATTTCTGTGCCTATTATCATATTTTGGGGCTAAACCATTTATCTTTTGAGACTCTCTCATTTCATCTAACTCCTCTTCTGATGCATAACATCTATATGCAACACCTTTAGCGAGAAGAACTTTGATGATTTGTTTATGCTCTTTTATTCTTTCACGTTGAATAATTGGAGACTCATCCCAGTTGATTCCAAGCCATTGGAGACCTTCGTAGATGTTTTTTAGATATTCTTCTTTTGATCTTTCAATATCAGTATCTTCTATTCTTAAGAGAAAAGACCCACCTTCTTTTTTTGCAAATAGCCAATTAAAAAGTGCTGTTCTAGCTGTTCCTAGATGTAGTGTTCCTGTTGGACTTGGTGCCAACCTTACCCTAACTTTCAAAGCTCTAATTCGTTTGTGATACGGGACCGACGGGATTCGAACCCGCAACTTCCGCCGTGACAGGGCGGTGCTCTAACCAGTTGAACTACGGTCCCAGTTTTAGGCTCTAAAAAGGATTCTATCTTTCAAATAAAATCCTTTGCATTGACTCAAAGAGTATCATCCTATAAATGCCTTCTAGTCAACCAACGATTAATATTGTTGACTTTAGAACTATTTTTGGACGATTTTCTAACGAGCAGTCTTCCTATTAAGTGAAAGATGCTAGTGAAATAAAACCAAACAAGTAGATGAATTTTAAGGACGGAAACCAGCAGGCTCTATAAGCCTAACTTGATTTCCACGAGCTGTGAACTCGCGGCCTTGGTCGCTTTGCACTACTACTCGGCCACCTGATTTTACACGAATAACGCGAGCCCTGACCCAGCCTAATGCGGCTGACTCAAGAACTTTTACGACATCGCCAGGTTGAAGATCCAACTCCATTCTTTAAAAAAGTAACTGCAAAAAAGGTTTTCGAACGCGCCGTGGAGGACTTGAACCCCCGACATCAGGTTTTGGAGACCTGCGTTCTACCAACTGAACTAACGGCGCATTTTATATACCCTTTAAGTCATTGTTAACCAATGACCTTTGATTGAGGAGGCCGAAACCTCAGCGGTCGAAGCGCTGCTTTACGCGTGTGGCTTTGCCCACTCGCTCACGCAGATAGAAAAGCTTCGCTCTTCTTACTTTACCTCGGCGTTCAACCTTAATGGATGCAACTTGAGGACTGTGAACCAGAAAAATTCTTTCAACTCCTATCCCTTGAAAAATTCGCCTTACTGTGATTGTTTGATGAATTCCTCCATGTCGCTTTGCTATTACAACACCTTCATAGGGCTGGACCCTTTCTTTATTACCTTCACTTATTCTGACTCCAACACGAACAGTATCTCCAACATAAATATCTGGAAGCTTTTTAGTTTGTTGTGCATCTTCAAAAGTTTTTATTATTTCTGCAGGAGAGAGCGTTTTGCTTAAAATTTTCTTTCCTTTAGGCTTTGTTTCAGAAGCATTTTTTACTCCAGAATCTTCTGGAGTACTTGATTTGTCTTCAACTTTTACCTCTTCTGATGAGGGTTCTTTAGAATCAACTGACATCACCAATTACTCTTAATTTGACCGAACTTATATTGTAACCGCTTGTTTCTCAAATTAAAAATTTTTGATGCATCTGAATTTTTTTATTCTTACCAGCTCATTACTTTTCCACTTGGCTTTTATTCAGCCATAGTTTGTACCTTAAGAAAAAATGAGTTTTTGAGCCTTTTCTTTAATATGGAAATTTTATTAAAGAAAAGAATTTCTTCAATAAAAATGTCCCTATCCATTTGATAAATTGCATATTATTAATTTGTTAATAACAGGCAAATTTTGAGATTTTACTTTTTCCTTAAACAATGAAACTTTTCTCTGATCTCCTTTCTTCATCAAATTCAAAAATTCCTGTTAATAATGGTCCTGTTATTAAACAAAGGAGAGGAGTTGAAATTAAGTCTTCAAGAGAGATAGAAATTATGCGTAAATCTAGCAAAATAGTTGCAACTGTATTGAGTGAAATTAGAGAATTAGTTAAACCTGGAATGTCTACTTTGGATCTAGATAATTATGCAGAAAAACGAATAAGAGATCATGATGCCAAGCCAAGTTTTAAAGGATATCATGGCTTCCCAGGTAGTATATGTTCAAGCATAAACAATGAGGTTGTTCATGGAATACCAAGTAAGAAGAAAATTATTAATGATGGAGACTTACTTAAAGTAGATACGGGGGCTTTTTATAATGGTTACCATGGAGATAGTTGTATAACTATTTGTGTAGGAAATACTTCAGATGAAGCAATTGAACTAAGTAGAGTAGCAAAAGAAGCTTTGATGCTTGGAATAAAGCAAATTAGACCACAAAATAAACTTCTTGATATAGCAGGAGCGATAGAAGATTATGTGAAAGATAACGGTTGTAGTATTGTTGAGGATTATACGGGACATGGTGTAGGAAGGAATCTTCATGAAGAACCTTCGGTGTTTAATTTTAGAACTAATGATTTGCCAAATGTCACTCTTAGAGAAGGTATGACTATTGCAGTGGAACCTATCATTAATCTAGGGTCAAAGTACTGCAAGACACTTCGTGATGGCTGGACAGTAATTACAAAAGATGGAAATCTATCTGCACAGTGGGAGCATACTGTTTTGGTTACGAAGAATGGCTTTGAAATACTAACTGATAGAGGGGATTGATTATCTTCTTACAGTGATCATTTTGAGTAAAGTTTCTTTATAAATCTTGAGTAATATATTCTAATTGATTCGATTAATGGCATTAAAAAATATGTTATAGGATTAGGAGATACTATAATTAAATAATCTTCTTTTTCTGCTTTTTGTATTATTTTTTTTGCTACAAATTCAGGGCTCAAAACTCCTTGTGGATTTAATTTTGATTTGAAAGGACCTAGTATTAATTTTTTGATTATAAAACGGGATCTTTTTTCTATTAACAATTTACTTTTCTTTAAACTTACAAGCTCGCCTATTAGACGTTTTGTTATTTCATATACTGGACTAAAAGCTATTTGGATTTCAGCTTCTGAAGTGTTTACCCATATTTCCTTTGAATTGTACTTGTTTAAATTATTATTAGACTGTGCTAATTCCTCAAACATTTCTATTAATCTCCAATGACTAAGTGAGTTTATTTCTATCGCTTTATTTATTGCATTTGAATCAATCATTTCTTTTGGATTAAATCCATGGTTAAGTATTAAAATGTCAATATTAGCAAGGCTGTTTGAAAGGAGTTCTTCTTTCCCGCAGGACCAAGTGATCCACTCATTTGGTGCGCTTTCAAAAGACTTATTATTGGTTTTTTTGTTATGAGTTAAGCCAACTATATAAGCCCCTTTCCCTTTCAGTACTTCAATAAGAGACTTGCCAAGGCTTCCATTTGCGCCAGTTATGGCAATTTTTAAGCCCTTAAACCTTGAGTCTTCTGACAAGTTTTTCTTCATTGAGTTGAGTTGATTGTATCTCTTGCTAAAAATTACGAATTGTTAGAGAGTTTTTGTCTAATTAGAATTTTATAAGGATTTAGTGTTGAGAACTTTTTCAAAAAGCCTAAACTTATAAAGTTATTAATCTCACATCAGGTCTTTAATTAATGAGCAAGACCTTTCTGATTGGATCATGTGAACCATTTAGCGGTAAATCAGCATTAGTTCTTGGCTTAGCAAGAAATTTAATTGCTTCAAATCATTTGGTTAGATTTGGTAAACCTTTAGCTACAAGCCTTGAATTAAATGTCTCTGAAAGAGGAGACATTCAAGATATGGTTGATGATGATGTCAGGTTCGTTGGAGAGACATTGAAATTAGCTGTTGAAAATTTAATTCCTTCTATTCAATACTTGGCTGCTTCTACTGCTAGCACGAGGATTAAATCTAAGGTCTTAGACCCCGGGATTAAATTTGATGAGTTCAAGCTATCTCTTGATTCTTCTGGTGAGGTAATCAATATCCTTGAAGCAGCAGGTAGCTTACATGAGGGACTCTTGTATGGATTAAGTCTCAGTCAACTTGCTAAAGGTTTAAATGCTAAAGTTTTACTCGCTCATTTTTGGCAAGATAGTAGAAGTGTTGAAGCTTTATTGGAGGCTAAGAATCAACTTGGAGATCATTTAAGTGGTGTTGTCTTAAATGCTGTTAACCCTGATCAAATCAAAGATATTAAAGAAAATATAGTCCCTTCTCTTAAGTCACTAGGTTTAGATGTCTTTGGGGTGATGCCTAGGTCCCCTTTGTTGAGGAGTGTCACTGTTGAAGAATTGGTGAGACGTTTAAATGCTCGAGTTGTTTGTTGCTCTGACAGGCTTGAGTTAATGGTTGAAACATTGAGTATAGGTGCGATGAGTGTTAATTCTGCAATGGAGTTTTTTAGAAGAAGGCGCAATATGGCAGTAGTTACTGGAGCAGATCGAACGGATATCCAATTAGCGGCTTTAGAAGCTTCTACTCAATGTCTAATATTGACAGGTGCTGGAGAACCACTACCACAATTAATTAATAGATCAGAAGAGTTAGATGTTCCATTGCTAAAAGTTGATAGAGATACGCTTTCAACAGTTGAGGTTATCGAGCAAGCATTTGGTCATGTTCGTCTTCATGAAACAGTCAAAGCTACTTATGCTTTTCGTTTGGTTCAAGAACATTGTGATCTTGATCGAATCTTTAAAACTTTAGGAATTTCTTCATGAGTTCATGAACAGTGCTACCTTTAAATTATCTGAATTAGGATGTCCTTGAGTCGATCACTCGATCTTCCTGCATTGGGACGAGTTGATACTCTCGCTCAGGAATTAGCCTTGTTAAAAAACGAGGGGAAAAGAAGAATTGCTTTTTTAGGGAGCAGACATGTGCCGGTCGTTTCGATCCATATAGTCGAATTAATAGCCCGGTCTTTAGCTCAAGAAGGTCATTCGATAATCACATCAGGCTCTCAAGGGGTCAATGCGGCAGTAATTCGAGCCGTTCTTGAGGTTAACCCCTCTCTCTTAACTGTTTTATTGCCTCAATCTCTTGATAGGCAGACTGCAGAGGTTAAGGATCTTCTTGGGAGTGTATTACATTTAATAGAAAAAGAAGAAAATAATGATTTACCTTTGCCAATGGCAAGCAGTCTTTGTAATCAAGAAATTATTAATAGATGTGATCAATTGATTTGTTTCGCATTCCATGACAGTGAAACACTATTGAGTAGTTGCCATAGTGCTGAAGATATGGGAAAAATTGTGAGTCTTATGTTTTTTGATTGATAGATAATCAAAAATGATTATCTATTTGTAGATATTTTTTAAGCCTACAAAATATCTTTTAAGTATTTTTTTAAGCAATTTGTACTTTTGTTCATAAAATGATGGTATTAAACTGAAATTCTTATGCCTTCTTCTTATTCTTTTGATGTAGTTTCAGAATTTGATCAGCAGGAATTAGTAAATGCTATTGACCAGTTGAGAAGAGAAGTTGATCAAAGATATGATCTTAAAGATTCAAAGACTAAAATAGATATTCAAGAAAGTGAATTATCTATTGTTTCTCTTAGCGATATGACAATCCAAGCCGTAAAAGATATCTTGTTACAGAAGGCTACTAAAAGAAATTTATCATTAAAGATTTTTGATTTTCAAAAGATTGAAACAATTGGTGGAAATATGGTAATGCAAAATATTTTGTTAAAAAAAGGATTGTCTCAAGAAATTGCAAAAAAATTAAGTAAGTTGGTTCGAGATAACATAAAGAAAGTTACTGTCTCAATACAAGGAGAAAGCTTAAGAATTACTAGTAAAAACAAAAATGATTTGCAAACTGCAATTAATTTGCTTAAGAAACAGGAAGATGATTTGGATATAGCTCTCCAATTTGAAAATTATAGATAGTAAATGAATAATTAAAAACTTTAATTGCTATTGTTCTTATTATGGAAAAATTAATACAAAAACTTGCTAAAAAAGCAATTGAATTTTCTAATAATTCAAGAAAAGAATTGGAAAGAACATGTTGGATGATTGTTCATGAACATAAGCATGGAGCGATGCCAACAGAATATGATATTAGAGAGATTGATGAAGAACTTTATTTGGAGGTTTTAAGAACTGCTAAAGAGATGATTTAGGTAAAAGAGATTTATTTCTTTATTTATAAAAGAATTCTTCTTGATCAATATTAAAAAATAAGGTAATTATTTTTTCTATCTAACAAACTTCACAATATTCTCTAAATCAACATAAAATTATTTCAAATAAATTTTCTTATGACAACTCCATTTCGTAATGTGACTCCGAATGGACCTGGTGGCACAACAACTCTTCTACTAGTCCTCTCCTTTACTGGCTTTTTACTACTTACTCAAGCATTTTTTGTTGTTCCTGCTGGGCAGGTTTCAGTCGTGACAACATTAGGTAAAGTAAGTGGAGGATCTCGTAAGCCTGGTCTGAATTTCAAAGTTCCTTTTGTTCAAAACACTTACCCTTTCAATGTTCAGACTCAAGTTAGACCTGAAAAGTTTGATTCATTAACTAAAGATTTGCAGGTTATCTCTGCTACTGCAACTGTAAAATATGCGTTAAAACCTAGCGAAGCTGGAAGAGTATTTAAAACGATTTCATATAATGATAGAGAGATTTATAACAGGATTATTCAACCTTCACTTTTGAAAGCTCTTAAGTCAGTCTTTTCAAAGTATGAGTTGGTAACTATTGCTAGTTCTTGGAGTGATATTTCAGAATTAGTTGAAGAAACGGTGGCAGACGAACTCAACAAGTTTGACTACGTAGATGTTCAATCTCTTGATTTAACTGGTTTAACAATTGCAGATGAGTATCGAGCAGCAATTGAAGAAAAACAAATTGCTGAACAAAAACTATTAAGAGCTCAAACTGAAGTTAAAATAGCCGAGCAAGAAGCTCTGAGATATGACACATTAAACAAAAGTCTTGATGATCAAGTTCTTTTTAAATTGTTTTTAGATAAATGGAATGGTGAAACGCAAGTAGTTCCTTCCTTACCAGGTAATACCTCAGGAAATGTCCCGGTTATTGTAGGTGGAAGAAATAGATAGTAATTAAAAATCCCTAAAAAAGTCCAATTCAAATTTTATTTGAATTGGACTTTTTTTATGAGATTTCAGCGAAGATTTCTTGAAAAGCTTTTATTGTCGCATTTATATCATCCTCAGAATGAGCAAGTGATGTAAAACCAGCTTCAAATGCACTTGGAGCTAGGTAAACACCCTTCTGAAGCATCAGTCTATGAATTTTACTGAATAGTTCAGTGTTAGCAGATTTGGCTTCCTCAAAGTTCCTAACAGGGCCTTCACATAAGTAAAAACCGAACATAGCGCTAATGCTCTGACCATGAATGGGAATATTTGATTCTTTAGCAGCAGTGAGGATCCCATCCAAAAGCTTTTTCGTAATAGCTTCTAATTTTTCATATGTTCCTTCTTGTTTAAGCAGTTCAAGAGTTTTAATACCTGCTGTCATGGCAAGAGGATTTCCGCTCAAAGTACCTGCTTGATACATTGGCCCGGATGGGGAGACCATTGACATGATTTCTTTACGGCCTCCATAAGCTCCTACTGGAAGGCCGCCACCAATTACTTTCCCCATAGTCGTCAAATCAGGAGTAACTCCAAAACGCTCTTGTGCTCCTCCATAGCTGATTCGAAAACCAGTCATTACCTCATCAAAAACCAAAAGAGCACCGTTTTCTTGAGTTACCTCTCTTAATCCTTCTAAAAATCCTGGCTCAGGTGTTATGAAGCCTGCATTCCCCACAACAGGCTCCAGTATGACTCCTGAAATAGCATCAGGATTTTCAGCAAATAGTTCTTTGACTGCTTCAAGATCGTTGTAAGGGGCAGTAAGAGTATTAGCTGTTGTACTCCTTGGAACACCCGGTGAGTCTGGCAGGCCGAGTGTTGCTACGCCTGAGCCTGCCTTCACTAAAAACATATCTGCATGTCCGTGATAGCAGCCCTCAAACTTGATAACTTTATCTCTTCCAGTGAAGGCTCTCATTAAACGAAGAACAGCCATACATGCTTCAGTACCACTGTTGACGAAGCGGACCATTTCAACGCTCGGCACGGCATCTATAACCATTTCAGCGAGTTGGTTTTCCAGAACACAAGGCGCTCCGAAGCTCGTACCTTTTTCAAGTGTTTCTTGAAGGGCTGCTATTACCTCAGGGTGAGCATGGCCACAAATCGCAGGCCCCCAGCTGCCTACATAGTCGATGTATCTGTTGCCATCAACATCCCAAGCATAGGGACCTTTAACTCGATCAAAAACGATTGGATCCCCTTCAACAGATTTGAAAGCTCTTACAGGTGAACTGACTCCACCAGGCATTAAATTCTTGGCAGAGCCAAAAATCTCTTCAGATCTTTTTGTGTTCAACGCGTCTGTCACAGCACCTCAGCTAATGAGCTCATAAACACAGTCAGCCATAATGGCCTAAAAGTGACTGATTCGTCTAAATTTTTGAATCTGTTCAGCATCTGGTTATTTTTTTTTAATGTTTAAAAGATCTATATTCCTCATTGAGCTTAATCATAAAAACAAGTGGCAGACAAGCTTTCTTTGAGGTGATGCCCTTTGAAATCAAAAATTTTTAGCTAATTGTAAATATTTTATTTGTTAATTCTGTGATGATTTGAAAATAGAAAAAAACCTGATTTTTTAAAAGAAAAATTCATTTTCAGTCTCTGATGGAGGCCAGCTAATGTCGACAACTACAGGCGCATGATCACTGGGCTTTTCTCTAGATCTTGGTTCTTTGTCGATCCAGCAACTATTGGCACAACTAAGAATATCTTCTGTTAAATAAATATGATCGATTCGCCAACCCTTGTCCCTTTCCCAGGCTGAATGGCGATAATCCCACCAAGACCAATTTTTCTCTCCAGGCTCGAATATTCTAAAAGCATCTTCTAATTCCCCTCCTAAAGCATCTTTAAGTAATTTTCTCTCTTTAGAAGAAGCCATTATTGTTTCTCTATATTTAGTTGGTGTATGTATATCTCTATCTTCAGGGGCAATATTAAAGTCTCCTAGTAAACATATAGGTGTATTATTTGAATTTAAAGTCCTTAGATAAAGCTTTAGACATTTTATCCATTGCTCTTTATAAATAAATTTATCTGAATCTAATGCTGATCCATTTGGAACATAAACATTGATGATTCTAATATCATTAATTTCAGCGCTTATAATTCTTTTTTGCTGACTTATTATAGAGGAATCTTTGTAGTCAGAGATTACAGGCTCAAAACCAATCTTTATATCACTAATTGGAAAGCGACTTATTATTGCTACTCCATTGTATGACTTTTGCCCAGAGATTGATACTTCATATCCAAGTTCTAAAAAAATTTCAATTGGGAAGAATTGATCTTCTGTCTTTGTTTCTTGTAGGCAAAGTATGTCAACCTTATTTGTGATGAGCCACTCTTTGACGTGATCTATTCTTGATCGAATAGAATTTACATTCCAAGTTGCAACAAGCAAGACTTTAATTTTTATTGCTTAAGTTATTATCATGTAAATTCAGACGAAAGTTTAGTTTTGAATAAAACTCCACGTTTTTTTCATAGTCAATTTTTTTTGGCTTTCGCTTGTTTCATACCAATTTTAATTACGGCAGAACAAGTTATTTCTTCTTTAAGGACAACAAAAATTTCGGAAATAAAAAATTATTCAACTGATGAGAAAAGAGATATTTATAGTACTTTTGATTCAGAAGATCAAATCGATCAAGGTTTACCTATTGATCCATTTGATTTGATGAATCGTCTTAAACAAGCAGAAGCTATGGATGATGCCACAACTCCATCAGATGCACTTGATGAAGCACTCAATGCCTTTGATCAGTCAGCGTACGAAAATGTCCCAAATGAATAAAATCCCAAAAAGTATTTATCGGATTTTGGTAAATTTAAAATTAGACACATATGGTCCATTTATTAAATAGATGCAGAACCATCCCATCCCCTTGGTCACTGATCCATTGCAATACAGAGCAATCGGAATGGTTAGAGGTATTTACAAGCCTCAAGATAATGACAACTTTACTCGTGGAGCTTTAATTGATTCTAAGGGTAATAAAATAGATTCAGTTTTGCTTGGAAGAGTTATAACTTTGATCCGTAATCATGTCTCACTAGAAAAACCTCATCTCTGGGTTGTATATCCACGATGTAGGAATAATCAAAATCTTCATTTGCAAATTACAGGTATTTGGGAACCTAGTACTTTGAAAAAAGATCTTATGGAGAAAGAGACATTGAATGAAGCTTCAATTCCTAAAGTTGATTCGGATGATTTGTCCGAAGGTGATGATTATTTTTCAATAAGAGGAGAATTGGTTTTTACTAAGCCAGAAGATAAGGAGGTAGTTATAAAAATCCGTCAAAAGCCAAGAAATCAGCAAAAGAAAGCCTTGTCTTTTAAAGTTAATCTTAAAGGTGAACTACCTATTAATTACTTAAAACACTTTATCAGCCTTAATGTTCGTCGTATAGACTATCAACTTTTGATTGAGGATTTTCAAGTTATAGGGCCTATTTCTCAACAACCAATAAAAAATAAAAGTAGAAAAAATCTTAAAAACTAAAATTAGCCTTAAAAAATAATTCAAATGTATTTTGTCTTTAAAACTGATTATAAATATATTCATAAATGAAATCTATTTTTATTGATTGTAGTCTTGGAATATCTGGAGATATGTTGGCATCAGCATTATTAGATTTAGGTGTTCCGCATTCTGTTTTTGCAGGTAATTTATTAAGTTTAAAGATAGATAAAAATTATAAATTAAAATTTAAGCAGGCTGATAGTGATGGGATAAGAGGAATTGTCTGTATGAAAAATGAAAGTGAATCTAAAAAACTATCTAGAAGTCTTAATGATATTAAAAACTTAATTCTAGATTCAAACTTGAATGATTATGTGAAAAAAAAATCTATTAGGGTTTTTGAAATTCTTGCCGAAGCAGAAGCGATTGTTCATGGGGATAAAATCTCAGATGTTCATTTTCATGAACTAGGTTCAATGGATTCAATACTTGATGTTGTTAATGTTTGCTCCGCTATAGATTTTTTAAAGCCATACAATATTTATTTTTCAAATCCACCTTCGGGGAAAGGAATCGTTTCCACTTCACATGGCCCTCTGCCCGTTCCAGTACCTACAGTGCTAGAGATAGCGAGGCAAAAAAAAATCTCATTAATGGTGCTTGATGATAAATACTTTGGTGAGATAACAACCCCTACTGGCATCGCATTGATAGCAACTTTTATAGATAAGTTTGCCAAACCAGATCAAATAAATATCAAAAAGATTGGTATTGGCTTAGGAAGTAAAAATATTTCTCGACCTAATTTCTTAAGAGTTCTGTTAATAGATGAAAATGATGATTATATAGAAAACAATAATTCTTCTTATGAAACTATAATTTCTCAGGAAGCTTGGATTGATGATTCCACTCCTGAAGATGTTGCGCTTTTAATCGAAAGATTAAGATCTGCAGGTGCTATAGATGTTATTTGTTATTCGGTCGACATGAAAAAAAATAGAAAAGGTATATGTATACAAGCTATTGTCTGCCCCAATTATAAAAAATTACTGAGGGAAGTTTGGTTTAACTATAGTACAACAATTGGAATAAGAGAAAATAAGATTAGCCGCTGGATACTACCAAGAAGAATAGTAAGTCATGAAACTAAATTTGGGAAAGTTAATGTTAAACAAATAATGAGACCAAATGGTCAGATTTCAATAAAAATAGAACATAAAGATTTGACTAAAATAACTTTAAATACAGGAATTCCAATAGAAGAGATACGTCAGAAATTAATAGTAGAATTATCAGAATTTTATGAATTAGATGATTGCTTCTTTTGATAATTAATTTTAACATGATTCAATTTATAAAAAATAATTTTGTTTTTGGAATGATCTCAAAAATCAATATTAAACTTTTGATAACATTATGTTGTTTTGCATTTCTTGGAACCTCAATATACGGAAATTTCGACTCTTTATCTGATCAGACAATTGCTAGGCAAGAGATCTTATGGCTATTGGGAGGGATTTTATTTAGTTTTTTAAGTATAATTATTAATGCATATGCATGGAAATTTTTAATAAATAATATTGGCTGTAATCCCACTAATCTGAAAATAATAAAAATATTTTTGGCTACAAATATATATAAATATTTACCTGGGGGAATATGGCATTTTGTATATAGATTTAATACTTTGCGAACGGAGTTGTCAACTGAAAAATCAGTAGAATCCATTTTATTAGAACCATTATTGATGCTGGTTGCAGGTCTAGTTTTTATTCCATTTGGGAGCTTTAATATTGCTATAAATATACTTTGCTGGGCATCTACTTTATCTTTTTTACCAGGATTTAGAAAATTTTTAGTTAAAAAATTGAAGGCAATGAAGGCAAATTTTTTCAGGAAGCTTGATCATGTGAAAGACGGAAAGCAGGAAAAAAATGATAACAATATTTTAATAAGGATGTTTTATCCTTACAAGCCACTATTCGTAGAGATTGTATTTGTTTTGTTTCGCTTCCTGGGCTTTTTATGCTGTATGAATGCATTTTCTATTGGGGCATTAATTTCTCAAGGTGAATTGATATCTATCTTTTCTTTGGCATGGGTAATTGGTCTTATAGTACCTGCAGCACCAGGAGGCTTAGGTGTCTTTGAATCTGTGATTCTATTGACTCTAGGTTCAGATTTGCCAGAAGCATCTCTATTGGCTTCATTGCTTTGTTATCGTCTTGTTTCAACAATCTCTGATATATTCGCAGCTATGATTTATCCAGTAAAAAAAATATTTAAAGTTTAAATATTTATGTTAGTTGTTTTTGTTGTTTAAGCTTGGTATTAAGGCCATACAGGCTATTAAACCAAGACTAATTATTATTAATGAAGGTAAGATAGATTCTGCTACTCTTTCATCTCCAGCGTATTGAAATATTCGTACTGAAAGCGTATCAAAATTAAATGGTCTTAATATAAAAGTAAGCGGTAACTCCTTTATTGTATCAACAAAAACAAGTAGTGCTCCTACAAATATTGGTCCTTTTAGAAGTGGTAAATGTATTTTGAAAAGGACATCTGACCAGTTCTTCCCAAGATTTATGGCTGCATTATCTATATTTGGTGAAATCCTCTCAAAGCCAGCATCAAGCCCACCTTTTGAAACAGCAAGAAATCGAATGCTATAACCCCAGATTAGCAAGCTTAATATGTTTATTTGCCATACACTTCCTTTAAAGGAAAGAAGAGCAAGGGCTAAAACAGAACCAGGAATTGCATAGCCAATACTGGATAAGAAGGTCAATATATTTAGCCATGGATGATTTTGCCATCTCTTGGAAATTGATAAAATCAATGATATAAATATCGTTATTAATGAAACAACTAAAGCTAAACTAAAGCTTCTAATAGTTAATCCAATTAAATCTGTATTAAAGCCTTGATTCATTTGATCAATATTTATTAGTGCCCATGTAATTGGAATGCCCAATGTAAGTATTGGAGGAGTAAAGGTTATAAATTGAGCAAGGAATAGATTTATACCTTTTAATTCCCATTTTGGTGAGTCTCTACTACTTATTTCGTCTACCCATCGTTTACTCCTCTCTCTTGATTTGCGCTCAATTGCAATTAATAGAAAAACTAAAATCAGAGCAAATAAAGCAAGAGCAATGGCACCTGAAGGCTCACCTTCTTCTACCCAACTCTCAAGTATTCCAGCAGAAATACTTGGAATATTTAAAAGTTGAACGGCACCTAATTCATTTATTATTTCCATCGCCATTAAAGCTAAGCCAGCTGTAATTGAGGGAATTGCTATTGGCAGAGATATTCTAAAAAAACTTTTCCATGGACCTATACCAAGAGTTCTGCATGCCTCAATTTGCTTCCTACCCCCTTTCTCAAAACTTTCTAAACTTAGTAGAAATACATATGGATAGGTTGTGAATGACATTATTACTACACCCCAAAACATACCGGTTATTCTGATGGAATTTATACTACCTAGGTCAATGAATGTAGCTGCTAAAAGATAAGCTGGAGTTGCGAAAGGAATTAGTTGGCAAACTCTAAGGATTTTTCTCCCTTTGAAATGACAATTGGCTAAAATCCAACCATTAGCTACTCCTAAAAATCCACCGAGAGTTAGAGAAAAAATCAATAATAGTAGTGTTCCTTTTATCTCATTAATATTGTTTATCGTCAAAAAGATAGCCCCTTTTTGAATACCTAGAAAACCCTCTTTTACGAGATTAAATAACGGCCATAAAATGAAAAATGTTAATAGGATTACTAGTAACTTTAATATGTATCGACTATTATTTAATCTCATTAAATTATAGATAAATTTAATATTAGTTTCTTTTTCGTAGGGCCTTGAATTGGATTTGATGTTGTTCAATTTATTCTTAAAAGTTGCTATTTGTGGTTATTTGTCAATACATGCATTTAATTGAGAGAGCATTTTCTCTTTATCTAATTCTTTTCCAATAAAGACAAGTTGATTATTTCTTTCTTCTCCCCACTCACTATCTTCAATAGAGATTCTTTTGCCAGCGAGGTGAAAGACATGTCTTCTCTCGCTTTCGCTGAACCAAAGGATCCCCTTCGCTCTGAAAACATTACTTTGTAATTGATTATCTAGAAAATATTGGAATTTCCTAAGAGAGAAAGGTTCTTTAGTTTGAAAAGATATAGAGAGAAAATCTTCAATTTTATTATCTTCTTCTGAGTGAACATGTCTATGTCCCCCTCCATGTTTATTTCCATCTCCATGTTTATGTCCATCTCCATGTTTATGTTCATGAGATTGATTATGAAACGATTCTTTTTCATTTATTAGATCAGTTTCAAATAGCCCTACGCTTAATAATAGATTAAGAGGAATATTCCCTTTAATACTTTTTAAAATTCTCACATCATTTTTTAATTCTTTTAACTTTGATATCGTTTCTTCTATATTTTTATTAGATACTAAATCACATTTGTTAAGAAGTAAAATATCACCATAGATTACTTGGGATCTACCTATTGAACTTTCTAAGGCAACATCATTAAAGTTTTCAGCATCAATTAAAGTTATAATAGAGTCTAATCTTGTTTGATCTCTTAACTCACTTCCAAGTAATGTCATTGCAACTGGAAGAGGATCGGCTAATCCTGTAGTTTCAATAATAATATAGTCTAACTTCTTGTTGACATTGATTAACTTTTCTATTGCTTCAACTAATTCCCCATTTATAGAACAACAAATACATCCATTGCTTAGCTCTATCATTTCTTCTTCGGTCTTAATTATTAACTCATTATCAATTCCTATTTCACCAAATTCGTTAACTAATACAGCTGTCTTTATGCCTTTTTGATTAGTAAGTATATGATTTAATAAAGTTGTTTTTCCTGATCCTAAAAATCCTGATATAATTGTAATAGGAATATTAGTTTTGGAAACTATATTTTCTTGAATATTAGATTCATTCGTTTTCATTTTAATGGAAGTAAGTAATGATACATTAGGTATTGATTAATTTATCAATAGACTCAGCAAGCTTGATGTCATTAGCTGTAATTCCACCTTTGTCATGAGTAGTTAGATTGATTTTAACTTTATTATATGTATTCTGCCAATCAGGATGATGATCCATTTTTTCAGATAAAAGAGCGACCTTAGTCATGAAGCTAAAAGCATCAATGAAATTATCAAATTTAAATTCTCTCTTTATCGTTTTATTATCTATTATCCACGAAGGATTATTTTCTATAAAATAATCTAGTTGATTTTGCTCTAATAAGGAAGTCATGAGCTTTTTATATTTAATTTTAATTTAATTCAAAATCACCAATTGCATGCAATTGTAATGTCCTTGATTTATTTGATGTTCTATGTTCCCATATATAGATGCCTTGCCATAAGCCTATTTTCAATTCACCATCAACAACACTGAAGCTTAAATTATTCGAAGTAAGCATTGTTCTGATATGAGCAGGCATATCATCTACCCCTTCTTGTGAATGTAGATATTCTATTTTTTTGCTACTTCTGTCATTTGGATAAAATCCCTGCTCTGGGACAAGAGCCTTCATGTATGCTGATAGGTCTTTAAGAACATTAATATCCGCATTTTCATTTATAATTAAGCTACAGCTTGTATGCTTTAGAAAAATAAGAAGTATTCCTTTTTGAAACTTTTTATATTGGATCCAATCATTAATGTCTTTTGTTATATCAGTAAAGCCTTGTCCCCTCGTCTCAAAATCTAAAGTTGATAAAATCTGTTCCATTACTAATAAACTGTATGACCTGACTATATTAAATACTAAAAGGTTTTTTTGTTTTTAATATAGTTAAATTATTTTAAATCCGATCGTATCAAAAAGATATAACCTTTTTGATTTTTAAATAATGAATAATTTTATTAAGAACTTATGATTTAAATTATTTTAAATTGATGAAATATGAATCTATTTTCATCTATTGGATATTAGAATTAAATAGATATCAAATAGAATACTTTGTCAAAGTCTGCTTGGCAGCTTTTGGGTGATTACCTAAAAGAAACGCAGTTATTGGGATCTATACAAAGCACTCTCTACTGGGACCAAAATACATCTATGCCTATTGCAGGTTCAACTTGGAGAGGTGAGCAATTAAGTCTTTTAGCTAAGCAACTTCATGCAAGACAAAGTTCCGAACAGTTCGAAATTTTAATAAAAGAAGCAAAATCTGAACTTCAAAATTTAAAAAAGAAAGACGATTTTGAATCAGAACTTATGAAAAATAGGTTTAAAAATATTGAATTGCTTGAGCAAGATTTCAATAGGCAAAAAAGATTGGATCCTAACTTGGTTGTTGCGCTTGCAACTGCAAAATCTGAAGGTTATATGTGTTGGCAGGAAGCTAGGGAACATAATGATTTCAAAAGTTTTTCACCAGCTCTCAAGAAATTAATTTCATTACGAACAGAACAATCCAAGCAGCTCTGTGAAGAAAGAAGTTGCTGGGAGACACTTGCCCAACCTTTTGAACCGAACTTAACGATTAATCGTATAAGCGAACTCTTTGAACCTTTGCAAAAAAGATTGCCAGAATTGATTCAGAAGGCTGCGACAATAACTAATAAAAAGAGTGAAAAATGGGATTTAGCAAATAGCGATCAAGAAAAGCTCTGTCAAATACTTTTAAATGATTGGTCTAGAGATCCTTCTAATACAGCTATAGCTAAGTCCCCTCATCCATTCTCTATAACTTTAGGTCCTGATGATTATCGAATTACGACTCGAATAGTTAAAGGTCAGCCACTTTCTTGCTTATTAGCTACTGCCCATGAGTGGGGACATTCTCTTTATGAACAAGGCTTGCCTTCTGAAAGTCACCAATGGTTTGCATGGCCATTAGGTCAAGCAACTTCTATGGCTGTTCATGAGAGTCAGTCTCTATTTTGGGAAAATAGAATTGCTAGGAGTTTTTCATTTGCAAAGTCTTTTTGGCATCATTTTGAGAATGCAGGTGCTCCAATTCACTCTGGAAATGATTTATGGATCAATCTAAATCCATTTACTCCCGGGTTGAATCGAGTAGAGGCCGATGAACTTAGTTATGGCTTGCATATAATGATTAGGACTGACTTGGAAATTGATCTTCTAGAGAGAGGACTTTCTGTGGAAGATCTGCCTAATGAATGGAATAAAAGGTATTTGAACCTTCTAGGTGTTTCGCCAGGAAATGATACTGAAGGATGTTTGCAAGATGTTCACTGGAGTGAGGGGATGTTTGGTTATTTCCCTTCTTATTTGCTTGGTCATCTTATTAGCGCTCAGTTAACAAAAACTCTTGAAGAAGATTTAGGAAAGATTGAAAATATTATTGAATCTAATGAAATAAGTAAAATATTGGGTTGGCTTCGCAAAAATGTTCATCATCATGGGAGAAGTTTGGATTCCGAGGAACTTGTAAAGAAGGTCTCTGGAAAAAGATTGTCACCAATTTATTTCCTTGAATACTTAGACAATAAACTTGAAAAGCTTTCTAGGATATCTAATTAAAATATACATTTATTATGATAAAAATTAAGTAAAGCATATCTTTTGTTGAAATTTTTCTAAATTATTTGCCAGAACTTCATTAGCATTTACTGCGTTGATTTACCATGTAAGAACATAAAAAAATACTATGGCTAACCTTGACCAAGCGCCTAGCAGAACAATGCCTAATCTGCTTCATGTCTTACCTGCGTTTGCCAATGAATCTGAACATATAGTCAACACAATCGTTGAGTTGAATTCAAATACAATAAATAAATACGAGCTTATTACTGAAACAGGGCATCTAAAGCTTGATCGAGTTGGATATTCTTCTCTCGCCTACCCTTTCGCTTATGGTTGTCTTCCACGTACATGGGACGAAGACGGCGACCCACTAGATATCGAAATTGTGAATGTTACAGAGCCGTTAGTACCCGGTTCAATTGTTGAAGCAAGGATTATAGGAATAATGACCTTTGATGATGGGGGTGAAGTTGACGACAAAGTTATTGGTGTAATAGCCGATGATAAGAGGATGGATCACATAAAAAGCTTTGAACAATTAGGAAAGCAATGGATTAAGGAAACAACTTATTATTGGGAGCATTATAAAGATCTTAAAAAACCAGGAACTTGTACAGTTAATGGCTTCTTTGGTGTTGAAAAAGCAGTTGAGATTATCAAATCCTGCGAGAAGCGTTACTTGTCTGAAATAGATCCTAATTTAATTAATTAACCTATTTGAATGATTTAGGGCCTTGCAGCTTTGAAAATCTCTTCTAATATTTCTCCTGCACCACGGCCTTTTAAATCATTAGCTAAGTCTATTCCTATTCCCTCTGCAGAGCTTACCGATCCTTTTTTTATATCTCTAATTAATCTTTTACCATCTAAACTTGCAACCATTCCTTCAAGAATTAATTCATCGTTGTTAATTTCAGTTCTAACGCCGATTGGAACTTGACATCCTCCTTCAAGCTCTCTGAGGAAAGACCTTTCTGCTAAACACCTTTTGGATGTTGATTCGTGTTCAAGTGTTTTTAAAATATCTAGTACCTCTTGTTGACCACTTACACATTCAATGCCAAGTGCTCCTTGCCCCACAGCATGGAGAGAAATATCTGTTGGAATCAACTGATGTATTCGATTGGCAAAACCAAGCCTTTGCAATCCAGCAGCTGCCAAGATAAGACAGTCATATTCTCCTGAGTCAAGCTTTTCTAATCGTGTAATAACATTTCCTCGTACATCTTTGAAAACAAGATGTGGATAATGGTATCGCAATTGAGCAAGCCTTCTTAAGGAACTGGTCCCCACTACAGAACCTTCTGGCAGAGTCTCTAGTTTATGAATTTGATTTTTCTCATTAACGACTAACGCGTCTGAAGGATCCTCCCTTTCTGTTATGCAGCCAAGAATTAATCCATCTGGAAGGTTCGTAGGTAAATCTTTAAGTGAGTGGACTGCAATTTCGGCATGACCAAGAAGCATTTGAGCCTCAAGTTCTTTAGTGAAAAGACCTTTATCTCCTATTTTTGCTAATGCTACATCAAGTATTTTGTCACCCTGTGTAGCCATTGCTTCGATAGTGATAGCAAGATCAGGATGTGCTTTTTGTAGTTCATCTCTTACCCAGTTCGTCTGAACCATGGCCAGCTGGCTTCGGCGAGAGGCGATGCGCAGTTGGTCTAGTGTCATTAGCAAATATTTTCTATTTCTTTACCTTAAGCAGTCAACCTGACCAAATTAAAATTCTTGGAAAATAATTTAATAAGGTTAATGTGAATTGAAATCTATGATCTAACCAATATTTTTATTTGTAGCGAGGGAAAGTATGGGTTGTAGTTTAATTTTTTTAATTTAGCTTGATATATTCTTTAAGTACTCCGTTTCTATTTGGATGACGGAGTTTTCTTAGAGCCTTAGCTTCTATTTGCCTAATCCTCTCTCTGGTTACATCAAAAATCTGTCCAATTTCTTCAAGGGTTTTCATCCGCCCATCGTCTAACCCATAACGAAGTCTTAGAACATCCCTCTCCCTGGGACTTAATGTGGCGAGAACACCCTCCAAATCCTCTCTTAATAGGGTTTTTGCCACATCTTGTTCCGGATTTTCTATATCTGCTTCAATAAAATCGCCAAGTCTAGAATCTTCTTCTTTACCAATAGGGGTCTCAAGAGAGATGGGGAGCTGAGCGCTTTTAGCAATAAATCTCAGCTTCTCAATTGTCATTTCCATACTTTCTGCGATTTCTTCTTCGGTTGGTTTCCTCCCAAACTCTTGACTTAAGACTTTTGTGGTTTTCTTGATCCGCGAAATTGTTTCGTATAAATGAACAGGCAAACGAATTGTTCTGCTTTGATCTGCAATTGCTCTAGTAATAGCCTGTCTGATCCACCAGGTAGCGTAAGTTGAAAATTTATATCCTTTCTCATGATCAAATTTTTCAGCTGCACGTATGAGACCAAGACTTCCTTCTTGTATAAGATCTTGAAAAGACAACCCTCTATTCATATATTTCTTGGCAATTGAAACTACTAATCTTAGATTCGATTGCACCATTTTTTCTTTTGCTCGTCTACCAAGCATCAATCGCCTGCGGAATCGAGTTAATGGCATCTCTGCAAGAACGGCCCATTCTTTCACTGATGGGAAATGTCCATTCTCACTTTCAAATTGAGCAGCTTCTTCCTCTAATTGAAGAAGATCAGCTATCTTTCTTGCTAATTCAATTTCTTCATCTGGCCTGAGAAGCCTTATTCGTCCAATTTCTTGTAGATAAACCCTAATTGAGTCTTCCGTGTAAACACCCTTTGGTCCTATTTTTATACTTGCTAAAGCTTTAGCTGCTGCTTCTTGAGCACTAGATAGCATTGAGGCATTGTCATCATCTTCCAGATCAATATCTGCTTCAGGTACTTTATTTGCTTCAGCAATCAATTTATCGGCCTCTAGATCTAAATCAATTTTTAGATCATTTGAAGATTCTTGAGGGAGAGTTTGGGTTTCTTTAGTCACGTTTACTTTTGCGGCTGTTTTTTTAATTTTTTTGGAATTGTTTTTAGTTTCCTGATTAAGAGAAATATTTCTAGATGTCTGTTTTTCCTTTAACATGATTTTCTGAATGGTTTTGTGGTCTGTTGCAGCAGTCAGGTCATTACCCGAAAAAATGGTCAGAATCTCCTAGAGATAATATTTCAGGAAAAACTATTTAATTTGTAAAAATTCAACAAAAACACTCTAATTTGAGATTGTCCTTAATCGTGATAAATCTTGCGAAAAATCACATGACATCAATACGGACCTGAAATTATGAAGGATGTTTTGTTGAGGGATGGAAATGTGTAGGCAAGGATGTCAGGGGATTTCTCAGACCGGCTTATCTCAGGATGGGATTTTTCCTATCCTTGATAAAGCTTCTAGTCTTCCCTCTGGGTGGAATGTTGCAAGTTCCACAACAGCTATAAAGCTGTTCACAATCCAATGTTAGAAAAAATTTCTGAAGTCGGCAAGTATTAAAAATGATATGAATCCTTTTGTATTTGATATTTGGTTACATGTAGGTCGTGAAGGACGATGTTTCTCTTATCAAGATGGAAAAAATTTAGATATTGATTTAGGCGATGTTGTGACAGTGCTTCTGAAAGGTCAACCCATGCAGGGATTGGTCGTTAAGAAGAAAAAAAATATAATTTTTTCAAATGAGAATCTAAATACTATTTCATTGAATAATGTAGAAAAATTGGTTCAAAAAGCAGCTATCAAAAAAGAATGGAGAGAGTGGCTAGAAGAAATCGCTCAGAAATTATACGTAAGTGATTTTCAGATGCTTAAGACCGCGTTGCCTCCCGGTTGGTTGGGAAGATCGAAGTTATCGATTAGATCAAAAAAACTTTGGTGGGTAAAATTATCTAATAATAATAATGATGGAAAGATATCTAGTCGACAGAGTGAATTAAAGACAAATCTTCTATTAAATGGAGGAGGGAAATGGCAAAAAGATTTGGAGGCTGAAGGATTTTCTTCAGTATTGATTAGAAACTTTGTCTCATCTGGATTCGGAGAAAGAGAAAAACGGCCCGCTCTTTTTAAATCTCTTGGTGATGAAGAATTCTATGAGAAAAAAAGATTTAAGATGGAGGATCCTCAACCTTTAACATTAGAGCAAAAATTAGCAAAAGAAAAATATGAGTCTCTTTCAAATGGTTCAGCTCTTTTGCTTTGGGGTATAACTGGTTCTGGTAAGACTGAGGTATACCTACAAATAACAGCACTTGAATTATCAGCAGGTAGACATTGTCTTATACTCACACCTGAAATTGGATTAGTACCACAATTAGTTGATCGCTTTCGAAAGAGATTCGGATTAAATGTTTTTGAATATCATAGTAATTGTTCTAATAAAGAGAAAATCGAGACATGGAAGAGATCTTTAGATACCAAAATACCTAGTGTTTTCATTGGTACTCGCTCAGCTGTTTTCCTACCATTATCTAACTTAGGATTGATAGTTCTTGATGAAGAACATGATAGCTCTTATAAACAAGAATCCCCAATGCCTTGCTATCATGCAAGAGATTTGGCAATTCATAGAGCAGAAAAATTTGGAGCTAAAGTAATACTTGGAACAGCAACTCCATCTTTAAATGTTTGGAAAAATATAAAACCCAACGGCAATGTGGTTGTTGCAAAATTAAACCAACGGGTTTTGAATCGTAAATTACCAACTGTTAGTGTTGTAGACATGCGTGCAGAATTAGCAAATGGAAATCGAAGCTTAATAAGTAGATATCTAAAAAAACAACTTTTGAATATAAAAGAGAGTGGGAATCAAGCTATCATTCTTGTCCCTAGACGTGGATATAGTAGTTTTCTAAGTTGCCGTTCTTGTGGAGAGGTTGTTCAATGTCCACATTGTGATGTTGCACTAACTGTACATCGTTCCAAAGAGGGGAATCAATGGCTACGTTGTCATTGGTGTGACTTTCGTTCGAGAATCGCTGATAGATGTGGAGAATGTGGCTCAAATGCTTTTAAACCGTTTGGGACTGGAACACAAAGAGTTATGGACCATTTAGAAAGAGAACTAGAGGGTATGAGCTTATTAAGGTTTGATAGGGATACAACTAGAGGCCGTGATGGCCATAGATTGTTGTTAGAAAGATTTGCTGATGGCGACGCCGATGTTTTAGTAGGCACCCAGATGCTTGCTAAGGGTATGGATTTGCCAAAAGTAACTCTTGCCGTCGTTTTAGCAGCAGATGGTTTATTATATCGTCCTGATTTAATGGCTACCGAAGAAACTCTTCAACTTTTCATGCAACTGGCTGGACGTGCTGGACGTGGTGAGCAGCCTGGGAAGGTTGTAGTGCAAACTTATTGCCCTGACCATCCTGTTATTCTTCATCTGATTGATGGGAGATACGAAGAGTTTCTTAAACAAGAGGCAAGAACAAGAAAAGAAGCTTCGATGGTTCCGTATAGCCGAGCTTGCTTATTAAGGTTCTCTGGAGAATCTTTAGAGTTGACGTCAAAAGGAGCATTTCATATCTCCTCAAAAATTAGGAATATTTGCAGTGCAAAAGATTGGAAAGTGGTCGGTCCAGCGCCTTCATTAGTTGAGAGGGTCGCAGGAAAAAGCCGTTGGCAACTTCTTATGTATGGACCAGAATCGAGCCAAATTCCAATTCCTTATGGACCCGATTTGTGGAAAGGCCTACCAAAAGGAGTAAGCCTCTCTATTGACCCTGACCCTCTTCAACTATGAGTAGTCTTATACTCATTATGGTGGCAACTCAGGGAACCCGAATCCCATTTGGAGGCGAAATCTTTGAAGATAGAGGCTAAGTAAAGTCAATAAAATTATCAAGATAATCCCAACTGAAATTTGGTTCCATTTCCAATTTGAAACCTCCAGTTGATTAAGTTGTCCAATCTCAAGAGGAAAAAACGCTGCACCTTTTTTAAAAGTATGATCTAGAGGTTTGGTTTTGAAATTATTTTTATTGCCAATATCATGAGTAATTATGTTTATTCTTAATCCAGGAACTTTTGGAAATCCTCTCAAATCAAAATAAATTTTTAAATTTTGTCTAGTGCCAATTAACCAGTTTCTGTTGTTTGTAATTATTTCAGGTTTATTAATATTGAATCCGCTAGTCTTTGAAGCAACTATAACTATTTGCTGAAGTAATTTATTTGCTTCTTCAAAACGAATAGTTGGTGATTCAAAATGCTTCTTACCATCATGAGTTTGGAGTTTTAAGATGCTATGTTCTTTAGTAAGATTATCTTCAAATTCCATCAGCCATGGAATTGATTCACCAGAATTACTATCTATATCAAGTGAAATCTTTAGTCGATCTGGACCTGTAACACTAAAGTTTGTTGATATGTCAACACAACCACTCAAAAGGAATGTTAATAATAAAATTATTAAAGAAGTTATTATTGAGAATCCAAGCTCTAGATTTTTTGTTGGACCAGTTGGAGGATGATTAATCCTCTCCATCTTCTTTTTCGGTTTTCTAGATGACGATTTTAGAGATGGCTCCATCTCTAGCTTTGGTATCTCTATCGACCAGTTTGACGGTCTTGGCAATTGTGGAGCATCAAGTATTGATAAAAGCTGTTTAGCTTGTTGACGGACACTTTCTTTTTTATTATGGATTAATGTTTGACAAATACTGATCGCCTTTTGTTCTTCACCTTTTCCCATGTAGGCAGTAACTATGATTAGTCTAAGCTTTCCTCCTATTGAGGTATCTGCTTGGGAATCTAGTAGTAAAGGGTCAACTATCTTTATACAAAAATTGTAATCACCTTTCTCAAGAGCCGCTTCAGCAGCTTTTATGGCTGAAGCTATATTTGACATTTAACCTCTACCCATAACCATTGTTCCAATACCTGCATCAGTGAAAACTTCTAATAGAAGTGCGTGAGGGGTTCTTCCGTCAATGATATGAGCAGCATTAACACCCTGTGCAAGCGAACGAATACAGCATTCAACTTTTGGTTTCATACCTGCTTTAACTATTCCTTTATCAATTAACTCTCTGGCTTCCGATAGACGTATCTTATCTATTAAGGAAGAAGGATCATTCTCATTCATTAGGATACCAGGAGTATCTGTTAAAAGGATTAATTTTTCGGCAGCTAGTGCTGCTGCAAGCTCTCCGGCAACAGTATCAGCATTGATATTGTGTGATCTGCTATCTGAAGAATTGGCTACGCTGGAAATGACTGGGACGTAACCTCCTTCGAGAAGAGGGGTTAATATCTTTGTATTTACTTTTGCAACCTCTCCAACAAGACCATGACTTCCACCCCCAAGCGTTCTTGCCTCAATAAGTCCGCCATCTATTCCACATAGTCCAACGGCCAAGCTTCCGTGATTGTTGATACCACTTACTATTTGTTTATTTACTCTTCCAGCAAGAACCATTTCTACTACATCCATTGTCTCGGTATCAGTAATACGTAAACCATCAAGGAAAACAGGCTTTATTCCTAATTTTTCCAACCATTGGTTTATTTCTGGGCCCCCACCATGAACGACTACTATTTGTACGCCAACAGACGAAAGAAGAGCTAGATCTCTAAATACTGCATCTTGAAGTGCTTTATCCGCCATGGCTGAGCCACCATATTTTATTACGATCCTTTTGTTTGCAAAACGCTGAATATAAGGGAGCGCTTCACTTAAGACAGAAACTCTTACTGAATCTTTTTCCGTAAAGGGTTTATTGAAATTTTCACTGGAGTTAGCTTGTTGGTCTTCTCTATTCATTTTCTTGTTGATTTTCTTCTTGTTTTTGCGGAAGTAAGGTTAAATCTAATTCACTGGGTGTGGGACAAAATAATTCAGCGCACAAACCTTTAGCAAAGAATCTTCCTAAACGTTCTTTTTTTGCGTTCCATCTTTCTAGAGAAACAGCAGCCATTTTAAATCTCATTCGTATCCCGTAATTACCATCTTTAACCAATTCTTCTATTTCTAAAAGTTGAGGTGGATTGTCTATGTCCCAAAGCTTTAATACTCTCAGAGAGGCTTCAAGCTGACAAGATTGACCATAGCGCCATCTGGTTACATCTTTCACTAGTTTTCCTAGCTCTTCAGGAGCTTTATCTCTTTCTGAAGCAAATTTAGTTGGTGGTACTACTCTTAAGGCAGGTGGAACTTCAGTCGTTTTCAGTGATATTCCTATCAGAAAAATAGGTACTCCATAGAAAAAAGTAGGGACACTGAGGTTTGTTGCATCAGTGAAATAAGCGGTTAGGCCAATTAGAGAAAGGGATGCTCCTCCGATAGTTATGAGGTTTGCTGGTGAAAGAAGTTTATTCATGAGTATTATTTTGGCTAAAATCTGGGGCAGATGGGTTTTCAGGAGACAGTCTCATGGCCTCACACCAAAAACAATTTTCTGAGTTAACTGAACTTGTTGAAAAATTAAACAAGGATAGATCTTGGATCCTCGAACAATTAGATAGAGGCAGCTGGCCAGAATTTAGACCTGATTTGGCTGCTTTGGAGAGAGAATTGGGTCAACTCTTAACTAGGGCTACAGAATACATTGAAGAAAATTGTTGATTTTTTTTAGAATGGAATGTCATCTGTATCAGGTACTAATGGAGAACTGTCCCATTTGACCCCCTCGTTATTTAAGTAATTTGCGGAATCGTTTTTTAGATTTGACTGGCTTTTAGAGGGTATTGAAGAAACAGCTTTATTAGAAGAAAAGGGATGAATTCTAGAAAGAGTAAATTCAGCTTGCTTTTCTTTAGTCCCATCCTGTCGAGGAACAGTATTCATTCTCAATCGTCCCTCTATTACTAATTTAGAATTAACTTGTACTGTATTTTGAAGTTCTTCTGCTAATTTCCCCCAACCAACCACTTTTAGTGCGCACGGAGGGTCATCCGCGCGGAGGCTATCAAATTCAACTTCTATTTCAGCCAGGGGAGTTTTGTTGTCTTGGGTAAAACGAACTTTTGGAGCTTTCTTGACCAGGACCTCAAGCATGCAATGGTTCATTTTTTTTCTTTAGTTATTGTCGTTTATCTTGATGGATATAAGGAAAAAATGCCAGCCACATCTTTGGTTGTTAACAGGAACAGTTGAAGGTCATGTGTTTGCTAAGTCTTTATTGAAAGATGGCTGGAAAATTACTGTAAGTGTCGTTTCGGATAGAGCTTCAACCCCATATAAAAATCTAAAATTAGAAGAGATATTAATAGGTGCCTTAATTACTGAGGAAGAGATTCGGAATCTTATTTTAAATGAAAGACTTAATCAAAGCGGATTTCATTGCGTAATTGATCTGACTCATCCATTTGCTGTAAATATTACAGGTTTAATCTCAAAGGTTTGTAAGGAACTAGATCAACCATTCATAAGATATGAAAGAGCTATAGAAAATATTTCAAATGCATTCTTGATAGAAAAATTTAGTGACTTGGAAAAATATGATCTAAATAATAAATCTATTTTGCTCGCTGTAGGTGTAAGACATCTTCAGGAAGCTATAACTTTCTCAAGGAATTCAGGGGCTAATGTTTATACCAGAATTTTAGCTAATCCTGAAAGTATAAAAAAGACTCTGTCTTCATCAATTCGAAAGACAAATTTTGCTGTACTAAATCCTTCAGTCTCTAGTAAGGGAAAAATTGAAAAAGCACTTGTTAAAAAATGGGATATTGATGGTGTCATTTGTAGGCAATCAGGAGGAAAAAACGAATTATTATGGCATCGAATTTGTATAAGTATGAATATTAAACTTTGGTTGTTAAAGAGACCTTGCGAACTCAAACATATTACTTCAATAGATAATTATGAAACATTAATTAAAAGATTAAAATCTATTAATATGGAATAAAACGTATTTAAAGATCATGTCTTTGTCAGATTTTAATCAAGGAATTTATTTGGTTATAACTACTGAAGTAGATAAAAAAAATGCATTAAAATTAGCTGATTTGCTTTTAAGAGAGAAATTAATACCTTGCGTAACTTTCAAAAATGTTGAATCACATTTTTGGTGGAAAGGCGAGATCAATCAATCGAAAGAAGTACAATTGATGATCAAGTGTAAAGAGGAAAATGTAAATAAGGTTTGCAATAAAATTTCTGAGTGGCATAGTTACGATTTACCAGAAATAATTTGTTTTCGTGTTTCAGCTAATAAAAATTATCGTCAATGGGTAAATTCTATTTGAGTTTTCGATGTTTAGGGTTCTAAATGTGAACTGATCAAATTTAGAAGATCAGTATTTGATCGAGATCCTAATTGTGTAACGATGTGTCCTGCACAAATAGATCCCATTCTTGCAGATATTTCTGGTTTTAGACCATCTGCAAGTCCTTTTAAGAAGCCTCCAGCATAAAGATCTCCTGCTCCTGTGGTATCAATAGCCTTTCCAAAAATGAAAGGATCTATATTTATTTCTTTGCCACTTGAAATTAGAATAGAACCTTTTTTGCCAATTGTAATTGCTGCAAGATCACATGTCTCTTTCAATTCTTCAATAGCTGTATTTAGAGAAGAGGTCTTGTACAAGGCTTTTATTTCATCTTCATTGGCAAATAATATATCTATATGATTTCCAACTAGTTTTATGAAACTTTCGCGGTGTCTATTTACACAAAATGAATCAGAAAGTGATAGAGCAACTTTTCGACCTGCACTTTTAGCTATTTCTGCAGCTTTAATAAATGCGTCTTTAGCAGCTGGGTTATCCCAAAGGTAGCCCTCTAAATAAAGTATTTTTGCTTCCCTAACTGCTGAGAAATCTAGATCTTTAGGTTCTAGTAGAACTGATGCGCCCAGATAGGTGCACATGGTTCTCTGTGCATCTGGAGTGATAAAAATTATGCACCTAGCAGTCGAGGGGCCAACGGATGAGGTAGGAGTCTTAAAAATGGTCCCAGTCGTTGAGATTTCCTCTGTAAAGATTTCTCCTAGCTCGTCATTCCTTACCCTTCCAATAAATGCTGTCTTCCCCCCTAATTGGGCTATACATGCTAATGAATTGGCAACAGAACCTCCTGACCTTTGAATTCTATTGGTGGTTATTTCATAAAGTTCTTTAGCTTTGTTTGCATCAATCAAGGTCATTGAACCTTTGTTTAGAGATAGTCTTTCAAGGACGGAATCATCTGTTGTTGTTAATACGTCTACAATTGCATTCCCAATACCTACTATGTCAAGTGAAGGATTGCTTGTGTTATTAGTCATCAAGTTAATTTAAAAATCATAAGAGCAGAACTTCTACCTTCTTAAGAATTTAGGAGAGCTCTTTTCGGTCCATGAATAGGATCTTCAATAACAATTGTTTGATCTCTATTAGCGCCTAGAGAAACTATTGCTATGGGGACTTCCATAAGCTCTGCAAGGAATCTCAAGTAACTCATTGCAGCGGGAGGAAGGTCTTCTAGGCGACGACAATTCTCTGTAGAGCATTTCCAGCCAGAGAGCTTCTTGAAAATGGGGGTACATTTTTCAAAATCTTCAACACTGCTAGGGAAATAATCAATTCTTATGCCATTCAATTCATAAGCTACACATACCTGAATTTCATCAAGTTCATCTAAAACGTCTAATTTAGTAATGGCAAGACAATCTAATCCATTTACCTCAACAGCATATTTTCCAATTACCCCATCAAACCAGCCACATCTTCTCCGTCGTCCGGTAGTTGTTCCAAATTCACCACCTCTATCACAAAGTTGATCATTAATACTTCCTTTTAATTCAGTTGGGAAGGGCCCCTCTCCAACTCTGGTCGTATAGGCTTTTGCTACGCCAATAACTCTGTCTATAAGAGTAGGGCCGACACCCGCACCAATGCAGGCTCCCCCTGATACTGGATTAGATGAAGTTACATAAGGGTAGGTGCCGTGATCAAGATCTAAAAGAGTTCCTTGTGCGCCCTCGAATAAGATGTTCTTCTTCTTTCTTGCTGCTTGGTGAATAGTTCTATTGCAGTCAACAATATGTTTTTCGAGCTGGTTTCCATAATCAAGATATTCTTCGATTATTTCATCAATAATTAATGGCTCAATTCCATAAATCTTTTGAAGTAGTCCATTTTTTTCGGCTAATGGAACCTTTAATCTTTCTTGAAGCTTTTCCCTGCTCAATAAATCAATAATTCTTATCCCATTCCTTTGGGATTTGTCAGCATAAGTTGGTCCGATTCCTCTACCAGTAGTCCCAATTTTTTGGAGGCCCCTTTTTTGCTCCATTGCCATATCTAGAAGCCGATGATAAGGCATCGTTACATGAGCAGTTGAGGCTAGTTTTAGTCCTGATATATCAATGTCGTTATCTTTAAGCATTTTTATTTCTTTAATCATCACTTTTGGATCAACAACTGTTCCTGATCCAACAAGACAAATCGTATCCGGATACAAGATCCCAGAAGGAATTAAATGCAATTTGAGAACTTTGTCCTCTACAACAATTGTATGACCGGCATTAACACCACCTTGATAGCGAACAACTACATCTGCGGAGCGACTCAGCAAATCGGTGATTTTGCCTTTACCTTCATCACCCCACTGAGCGCCTATGACTACAACATTTGCCAAGGAAGAAAATTCGGCTCGAAACCGATTTACTTTAGAAGAAATAAGGTTTGCAGATAGCCATACCCTGAGTCAAAGAAATGAATTAAAGATTATCTTTAATTATCTTTAACTGCCAATTTCTCTGCTTTAGAGAGCTCTTTGTTTAACCTTTCCTTGAGATTTTCTGGAACTGGTCTATTCGCAAAAGTTTTGTAATGACCTGACAAAGCATTTAAAGCAGTTTGCATAGTTGTGAATGTAGTGGATGTATTTATTTGAGATCGATTTCTATATCTTGAAATGTAATCGCTTATTAGGAAAACAGCTTCTTTTTCTTGCTTTGATAGTCCTTTTTCTTCTTTAGGTAATGTTATGGTCTCCTTTAGAACTGAAGAGACTGAAATAGTGTCTTTGGCAAAATCGCCAGTCATGAATGTTTTAGCGGCATTTACTTCTGAAGCAAATTGGAAGAATATGAGGCATAAGCCAAGGCATATAGCCAAAGCTGCCCTCACCAACCTGATGGAGAGGCGATGAAAGGCAGAAATCATTTTTTTTTTGCAGTTATCTAAGACTCTAGAGTCCATTGGGCTATATTTATAGTTTTTCAGTATTAAATTCTTCAGAAAGTTTTTTGAGAACCGAGTTTGCATCTATTGACTCTGTGGTTTTTGTCTTTCTATTATGTAATTCAACCAGTCCGGAGCTGGCTTCTCTTCCAGCAACAATTCTCCATGGGATGCCAATAAGGTCCGCGTCTTTAAACTTTATTCCAGCTCTCTCATCCCTATCATCAAGTAGAGCATCAACTCGATTTTCTAATAATTTTTGATAGATATCTTCAGCTAAATATTTTTGTTCAGTATCTTTTATATTGGCAATAATAATTATTACTTCAAATGGGGCTATTGATGCTGGCCAAATAATACCTGAGTCATCGTGATTTTGTTCTACTGCTGCTTGAGCTAATCTGGAAATACCAATTCCATAGCAACCCATCCAAAAGTGGTCTTCTATACCTTTATCATTTGTAAAAGTAGCATTTAATGACTTTGAATACTTTTTGCCTAATTGAAATATATGACCTATTTCTATGCCTCTGCACTCTTCAAGTTTTTGTGTTTTATCGTGTATGCACCTGTCTCCAGGCTTGGCTTTCCTAATGTCACATATCAGTTGCTGAGTATTAATTAAACTCCAGTTATAAAATATTTTATGTTCATCCTTGATATTGTTTCCACATATAAAACTTTTAATATCTTTTACAGAATTATCAGCAATTCTTATGAATTTCTTTTCCCATTCTTTTGTTTTTGATAATAAATGATCGCTAAGATCAGGACCTATAAAGCCAAATGGAAAATTAGTAATATCTTGCTTTAGAATATCTTCATTAGAAATTATTCTAATATCTAGTACATTTAGTTTTAATTTATGAGATATTTCATTTGAAAGTTTAACATCATTTATTTCTTGGTCCCCCCTAATACTTACTAGTACTGGGTATTTTTTATTATCATCACATATTGCTAGATAAGCTAATACTTTGACGATTTGACTTGGGTGGAAGTTGTTGTGGTTACATAAGTCCTCTATGCTTTTTTGATTAGGGGTTTCTATTATCGAAGGTTGATTAAGTTCTAATGATTCTCCTTCTTCGATAATGGAAACAGCTTTTTCTTGATTGGCCCCATACTTACCATCAGAACTTATTAAAATTAAGTCTTCTCCTGATTCTGCTGTAACCATAAATTCTTGAGATGCTGCACCTCCAATGGCTCCACTATCAGCGTCGACACAAACAAAATCTAGCCCACATTTTGTAAATATGTTTTGATAGGCATTTCTCATCTCTGAATAAGTTGCTTGAAGATCTTTCTCATTCGAATGAAATGAATAAGCATCCTTCATTATGAATTCTCTACTTCTCATTAATCCAAATCTTGGCCTTATTTCATCTCTAAACTTTGTTTGAATTTGGAATATATTTATTGGTAATTGTTTGTAAGAGTGAATTGTTTGAGCAATTATTTGAGTGATTACCTCTTCATGAGTTGGACCGAGTCCTAATTCTTTACCCTGTCTATCTTTTAGGCTGAACATAATACCTTCTCCTTTTGTATATGATTTCCACCGCCCGCTTTTTTCCCATATTTCTGAAGGTTGCAGTTGAGGGAGAAGAGTTTGAAGGCAACCTTTCTTTGATAACTCCTCTTCAACAATTAAGGTTATTTTTTTTAGAACCTTCCAAAGCAATGGCATGTAAGCATAAATACCTCCTGTGAGGCGTTTAATAAAACCTCCTCTCACCAATAACTTATGTGAAATTATATCTGCTTCAGCAGGCACGTCTCTGAGAGTGATCAGCATTAGGCGGGAGACACGCATGAGCCTAAAATGTAAATCTTTATGAGATTAGTACTCTGAGTGTTGGCCGTAAGAATATCCATATTGATTGTGCGGGAATCATGTTGTTTTTTTAAAGTGTTCAATTGTACGTGGTGTTAATCTGATTAATCTGCTAACTTCTGTCACATGTTTTTCTAGAAGCTTTCTTTAGCAATGTTTAACGGGTCAGTAAATCCAGGAAAAAATGGAAGAGCAGAAGAGTCTTTAGACCAAGGAATTAATACAGCTTCTAATAAAAGTGATTCATTATTGACTATCGACGAAGTTCAGAAAACATTGAATAGATCTAGAGCCTCTGTATATAGATATACAAATACTGAAACTAGGAATCTCAACCCTCCATTCAATCCTAGAAAACTAAACACTGAATTTAGAAGTGATCAAAAAGACCAATTACTTTTTCATCCCAATGAAGTTGCAAGATTTGCAAAAGATATACTCAGAATTAAGGAAGTAACTGTAGAGATACTTAATTCGCCATCTTCCGAAACTCAGAAGATTTTAAGTGCAATACTTGATGAATTGATAATCATAAGAAATAAACTTGATGAACAATCTGATAAGGATCAATCTATTCCTAATCATTTACAAGATACTGATAGAGAGGCTGCTTAGTTATTCATAAATGTGAGATAATATCTATATTATATTATTTTTTTAATTGATTTTTACAAATTTTACTAAAGGTTTATCTATTCCAAGCTCTAAATGGATTTAGAACCACATTTAATTAAGAAGCAATCTTCTAAGTTTGAAACTGCTTTGCTTGATAAAGAAAAAAATCAAGTCTCTTCTGATGATGAAGATCCTTACAGTTTTAATAGAACCTCAACTTCATTAATTGGTTTAGCAATAGTATTTGTAATGCTTGGTGTGCCATTATTAGCTGTCATTACTGAAAGCCCAGAAACAACAAAAAGCTTATCGTCTTCAATAAATCAAAATGGACCTGAGTGATCTTCCTCCTTCACCATCTCCTGGATTAGTAAACCTAGTTGTTGAGATTCCTGCTGGCAGTAGAAATAAATACGAATATTTCAGCTCTGCAGGAATTATGGCTCTTGATAGGGTTTTGCATTCTTCAGTGAGATATCCATTTGATTATGGATTTATTCCAAATACTCTTGCTGAGGATGGGGCGCCGCTTGATGCAATGGTTGTTATGGAAGAACCTACTTTTGCAGGTTGCTTGATTCAGGCAAGACCTATAGGTGTTCTTGATATGCATGATTCAGGGGCTTACGATGGCAAACTTCTATGTGTACCTACTGCAGATCCAAGACAAAGAGAAATTAATACTATTAAGCAAATAGCACAGAACCAATTAGAGGATGTGGCTGAGTTTTTTAGAACCTACAAAAGCTTGGAAGGGAGGGTAATCGTGATAGACGGATGGAGAGACTATGAAGCTGTTGATGAATTATTAAAAAGCTGCATCGAGGCATATCATTCTGATATGAAACAAAAATAACTAATTTAAGCTTACTTTTTTGGATAAAATAAATGTTTCTATGCTTTTAAAACTTGAAATTATTTAGTTACTCTTCATGTTCAACATGTCGCAGAGCGATTAAGTGGCTTAAAAATAATGATATTGCCTTTGAATTAATTGATCTTTTAAAATCCCCCCCGTCTAAGGAAATGCTTATTTCAGCTAGTGAGTTGTATGGGGATAGAAAATATCTTTTAAACACAAGTGGGGTTATGTATCGTTCTATAGGTTCAGATGTTATCAAGAAAATGACTGATAAAGAATTGTTTGAGCAACTTTGTATGGAACCTAGATTGATAAAGAGACCTTTTTTGTATAAGTCTAGTAAATGCTTTTTAGTTGGATTTAAAGAAGAAAAGTGGGCTGAAAAATTACTTTGAAATTCACATGAGGGCTGACATTGACTTAAAATAAGTAGTCTTTACAAATAAAGTAAACTATACATTTATTGTTGAGAAACAAGTGCAGAAAAACCATTCAGACTCGAGTAAAGAAACAAAAAATAGTTGGTGGTACTCTTTCTTTGACACGTGGGGACCTCTTTCTTTAACTATTCTTTTATATGTAGGTATTCGTCACTTTATAGCAGAAGCTAGATATATACCCTCGGGCTCGATGCTGCCAGGGTTGAAAGTAAATGATCGACTCATTGTTGAAAAACTTTCTTTCCGTAAACGGTCTCCTTTTCGTGGAGAAATTGTAGTTTTCAACTCGCCATATTCCTTTGATGAAAAATTGATAGCTGATAGAAAAAAACAACTTCCTTCTAAATTTAAATGCTCATTAATAACTTTTCCATTGATTTCTTGGATACCTACTTTATCAGACCGTGCTTGTGATGCTTATATCAAAAGAGTAGTAGCCGTAGGAGGAGATCATCTTTTGATTAATGGTAAGGGAGAGATTGTTTTGAATGGTAGATCAATTAACGAACCATATATCGATTATTTTTGTCCAGATAAACCTAAATTTAGTCTATGTCGTCCTTTGACTACAACTGTTCCAAAAGGACAGGTGTTCGTTTTGGGCGATAATCGAGCTAATAGTTGGGATAGTCGTTTTTGGCCAGCAGGTGGGTTCTTGCCCCAAAAAGAAATAATTGGCAAAGCAACCTGGCGTTTTTGGCCTTTTAGTCGTTTTGGTAAACTTGATTAATAAGCCCACAATCTATAACTTTACCAAATATTTTTTTGTCTTTGAGCGGTTGATTAGTTGCTGTAGTTAAATGTTTTTCGTGATTAGATTGGTACCATTCTTTGTCGGGATCAAATAATAACCAACGGTTACTATTTAAACTTAATTTTTCCTCGGCTTGGTTCAAGAATTTAGATGGACCAAAACTAATTTTTTCCCATAATTTCTCCACTTTCCACCCTGACTTCCTTACTAGTTGATCCCAGAGCAAAGGTAGAACGATATTGTAACAACTGATCCCCTTTTTCCTTTTATTTGCAGGTAGCTTGGTCTCTAAGTCATCTGTGGGAGTGGAGTGAACAGATATTGCTGCTAAAACATTATTCTCTAAACCTTCTATGAGTGAGACTCTATCTATGGGAGATCCTAATGAAGGCGTTACGCTCCATCCAATATCAAAAGGAGAAAGATTTGAGTTGTCATTGACTAAATGCCACCAAAAGATAGTTGCCATTGGCTTAGAGGACGCGTTTTTAAGTATTGAAACGCCCTCAGCTGTTGAAATATTCATTAATCTTAGTGCAATCTCAGGGTATTGCTTATGAAGCTCAAGCAATTGGATCAGAGGGATGATTTCGCTTTCAATAGGATCAAGAGGCCAGCCTGCTCTAAGAGTCTCTACACTTTGCCTGGACATTCCTCCTGCTTGTAGTGATTTATCTCTTGGTGCAATTAGTACAGGGGATTTTTTCATTTCTCCAAGGGCAAAACCTTGCTTAAGAAGCTCTATAGGAGGCATGAAATCGTCATCACTTAAGCCAACGGCTCCACTTTTTAGTAGATCAGCATGCTTGGAAAGATTAATTCCCTTACCGCTCAGGCTAAAACCTCCCCATAAGTGTATTAAAACCTCACTTTTTATAGCCTTTAAAGAAATAATTGACTCTATTTGATCTTTCCATAAATCACCTCTAGGCAGGATACCTAATTGTCCATATCCAGAAAATGTTGCTTTTTCTAGAAGTGTATAGATAGTCTCTTCTTTACCATTGAAGGGAGATTCCAAAAATGAATGAGGATCAACAAGACAAGGGGCTAAAAGCATGTTTTTAGCTTTTTGAGGCTTGATTCCTAAAAGTTCTGCATTTTCAAGAGCCTTTCTACCAAATGCTTTTATTACACCATCTTTGATTAGAACATGTTCTCTCTTTAAAGATGATCCAGCCTTTTCAAGGACCTGAATATTTTCAAAGAAATAACTACTGGTCATTAAATTAAAGTGCTCCGGCAGCGGTTGAGTCGATAATCCCTCCCAAGTGTGAAGTGATATTTAGACAGGTGATTTGATCTGGTTGGCCTTCTTCCTCTGAGAGATCAATAATTGTAATGCCACCATTACCTTGCTTTATCATCCAAATTTTTGATGGCGTTAACCCTAAAAGATGACAAAGAATAGTTTTGTTAACTGCATCATGAGCGACAACCAATGCGGTTTCCTCATTTTTTAGATCTTTGCATATCTCATTCCAGCCGGTAATGGATCTCGTAGACACTTCTGTTATGTTTTCTCCCTTTGGCATTTGAACTTTTTCAGGAGAGATCTTCCATGTTTTAAGAAGATCTGGCCAGTCTGACTTGATCTCAGATTCCAATTTACCTTCCCATTCACCGTGACCGATTTCTATGAGGTTATCTTTTAGAGAAATTTCGATACCCGGGTGTTCGTTTAGAATTATTTGAGCTGTTTCTTTTGGCCTTGAAAGAGAACTACTAAAAGCTTTTTGTATAATATTATTTTTTAAAAATTCACTTGCGGCCTTGGCTTGGGATTCACCATTCTTATTTAAGGGGATATCAATTTGTCCTTGGAATCTTCCCTGTTTATTCCAATCTGTTTCACCATGCCTGACTAAAATAATTCTTTTTTTACTATTTTTTTTAGGGATACTAGGGTGTAAATGAGCGATATTATTGAGACATTCAATTTGTACTTGTCTATCTTCCCAATTTTTAAAAGCAATATTACAAATTGAGATTGAGGTATTGTCTAACTTCAACCTTCTAAATCCTTTTGATGGTTCATTAATTAATTTCAGTATCAAGCATCTAAGAATTGCATTATGGGCAACTATCAAAATAGTTTTATTAGAGCCTGAATGTGCATTAAATAAGTTTTTTAAGAAATTTTCAGCTTGATATAAGAGTTCTTTAATTGGTTGAAATTTTGTACCATCACCTCTATTAATGGTTAGTTCTTTTGGCTTTTCTTGCCAAATAGCAAGCTCATCTGGGAAGTGATTTTTTATTTCATTTTTTGTTAAACCACTCCAAGGCCCAAGGTCAACCTCTAGCAGCTCATCGGTATAAGTTGCTTGAAGGTTACTTTGATGTTGATCGATAATAATTTTTGTGGTTTCTGAGGCTCTTTGCAAAGGGGAACTATAAATTGCATCTATAGGAATAGAAGAGATTGTCTTTCCAGCAGCTTCAGCTTGTAATTGTCCTTCTTTGGTTAATATTGAAAGGTCGTTTCTTCCTTGAATACGTCCTTCCTGGTTAAAACTACTTAATCCATGACGGACAAAAATTAGACGCAATGTCATTAAATAAAGTGTCTTCTAGATAATTATGGTATTAGCCATGAGGGCAATCTAATGTTCTTTTAGTAAAGATAGAAGTCTTTCTCCATGTGAGTCTTAACAAGTTGATTTTATGAGACAAGCCAAAACTGGATGGAAATGGGCTATTGCGCTGTTTTCATTGCTTTTAACTGTTCTGATATGGCGACAAGGTTTGCAAGAAAGCTTTGAGCGACCTTCAGTCGCTCCGAAGATTTCATTGATGCAAACTGAGATGGCAGTTTCAGCCTCTTCATCTTTGCCAGAAACAATAAAAGATGTATTTTTAGGTTCAGAACCTCAAGAAAAGCTATATCAAGCTCTTAAAAAGATTCCTTTGGATAAACTTGAGGATAGACAGAGACTATTATTAGGAGTTCTGGAAGAGTCTGAGGATGAGCAAAAATTAATATTGAAAAAAAATTTTAAGGATAAAAATTTTGAAAAGGTTAGAAGCTATACGTTAGATACAAAAAAAGGTAAAGAAATAAATAAATTTCCTGAATTTAATGAAATTAAATTAGATCCTTTGCTCTATCAAATTTCATGCTCCTCTCTGGGGTACCCGAATGAAAAGTGTATTAATCAAAACTATAATTCACGAATTTCTATAAGACTTTTAACTTCACAATTGCTACCATTTTTTGCTTCCTTTATAGGGATTATATTGCTAATTAGGTATGCTTTTATTTTCTTAAGAAATAAAAATACTCAATGGCCAGAGATAATAGCTCCTCCTTTATCACTAATAGATATGACTATACTTGTCTGTGGAGGATTCGTTGTTATTGGTGAAGTTGTTTTCCCTGCGCTAATAATACCAATAACTGATTTATTATTTAATAATTTATCCTCTCCATTAAAACAGTCTATAAGAGTATTAATTGGTTACTGTTCAATGACAATAGCTCCTTTATTTATTATTAGATATCAATTAAAGGGTCTAACACTTCCAGAAATTGATGGAGGATGGTTGCAATGGAAAATCAAACCTATTCAAGAAGGAGTTTTTAAATCTATAAGCGGGTGGTTAATGATTATGCCTTTGGTGCTGCTTATTGGGTGGTTGATGAATGAGATTATCGGTGACCAGGGTGGAAGTAATCCTTTGTTGGAACTTGTTTTAGGCAGTGATGAATTTTTCCCATTGTTTTTGCTTTTGATTACAACTGTTTTTTTGGCGCCTGTTTTTGAAGAGTTAGTTTTTAGAGGTATTCTTCTGCCTGTATTAGTATCCAAAGTTGGCAAAATCTCCGGCGTTTTATTAAGTGCCTTGATCTTTGCTTTGGCTCATTTAAGTGTAGGAGAATTACCTCCTTTATTTGTTTTAGGAATTGGTCTTGGCTTAATGAGATTGAGCTCAGGAAGGTTATTCCCTTGTGCTCTTATGCATTCTCTTTGGAATGGCGTCACTTTTCTTAGCTTATTATTAGTAGCTTGATATTAAATAAAAAAAACATCAGTATTCCATCTCTTGCAGTTACTTGATCAAGGTGTTTGACTTGAATTGCTTTTGAATTTTGATTTGGTTAGTCGCACTCTATATAAACAAAAAGTAGGACAATTTCAAAAAAAGAAGTTGCCAAAGGTGTTGTTAAACGGTGTTTTTTCATCAAAACAGGTTCAACGAAAATTTCCAATTCAAGCTGCTTTTCATATCGCTTTAGATGGCGCATTGATAGGCATACTCACAACAGTGGCGATAGTGTCATCCGTAGCTCTGCATTCTCAATATTTATGGACTAAGTCTTTTACTAAACTTGAATCCACTAGAGACTTGAACCGAAGGATATTGGAATCAACTTCAATCATTGAAGGTTACCTATTGAAAAATCAAAAGTTGTCTAGATATTTAGTCCCTACGAAAGCGGAGGATCTTGTATACGTGGATAGACCAAAACCAGAAGAAACCAAAAAATTATTCGATCAAACATTTAAAAGTAGATTGTTAGAAAGAATATCTTCTTTTCCAGTTAAGTCAGGTTATTAATAATTTCCATGAGGAGTATTAATTCTAGAAAAAAGAGAAAGACTTTTAGGGTAAAACCTCTTTCGTCTCTATCTCAGTATCGGTTTAGAATTGTCTTTGTTTTATTATGCCTTGGACTTGGAGGGCTTTTTTTAAGAGTAGGTTGGCTTCAACTATTTCAGTCTAATCAATTAAGATCATTAGCACGCGAAGTTCAGACAGAACAAAAGAACCCTTTAGGAACACGTCGATCTATTTTTGATAGAAATGGAAAGCTTGTCGCAATAGATGAGAAACGTTTTAAGATTTGGGCTCATCCGAGATATTTTAATTTTCCTGGTGATTCATTTGGGACAGTGCGCAAACCAGTTGAAGTTGCAAAACTTCTTTCTATTCCACTATCCAAAAGTGTTGATGAGATTTTAAACAAATTAGGAGATTATTCTTCAGGGGTGAAACTTGCAGAGGGGGTAACACAAGAGAAGGCTAATGCAATCAAGAGACTTGGAATAAGTGGTATCGATTTGGAGGCCTATCCTCAAAGGGTTTATCCTCATGGATCACTTTTTGCAAATGTAGTTGGTTTTTTAGATTTAGATAGAAGGCCTCAGGCGGGACTGGAATTAAGTCTAGATAAAGATCTTAAACGTCTTGAGAAGGCAAGTGCAATTAGAAGAGGAGCTGATGGAACACCTTTACCTGTAGGTGTTCAGCGTGGTGTATTTGATGAAGATCAATTAAATCTTCAACTAACCTTAGATGTAAGGCTCCAAGAAGTAGCCATTAAAGAAATAAGTAAGCAAGTTAAGGAGTGGAATGCAAAAAAAGGGGTCGTAATCGTGATGGATATTGAGACGGGAGAACTTCTTGCATTGGCTTCAACTCCAACTTATGATCCTAATAAATATTGGGATTATTCTCCATCTCTTTTTAAAGAATGGTCAGTGCAAGAATTGTTTGAACCTGGTTCTACCTTTAAGCCAATCAACTTGGCATTGGCATTGGAAGAGGGAGTTATAACCCCCGATGGGAAAGTAAATGATGATGGTCTAATTACAGTTGGAGGATGGCCTCTCTCGAATTGGAATAGAAAGCCTAATGGAATTTTAACTTTCCCTGAGGTGCTACAAGTCTCAAGTAATGTAGCTATGGTTAAGATTATGAATAAATTGAATGCAAATAATTATTGGCAATGGTTAAGGAGATTAGGTATAGATGAAATCCCAGAAACTGATCTTCCAGGCGCAGTCGGTGGCCAAATTAAATCAAAGCAGATTTTTGTAAATCAACCGATAGAACCTGCGGTAACTTCCTTTGGTCAAGGTTTTTCTATTACTCCTCTGAAACTAGCCCAATTGCATGCTTTGATTGCTAATGGAGGAAAACTTGTGACGCCTCATATCACTAAAGGACTCAAAGGTGATTATGAGTCGTATTTCAACACTCCGCCTGAACCCAAGCAGGTTTTGTCTCCTGAAGTTACAAATACTGTTCTTGGATGGATGGAAACAGTTGTGTCTTTTTATGATGAAAGTGGTATTGAAGTAAATGTTCCTGGTTATCGAATTGGAGGGAAAACAGGAACGGCACAAAAATCGCAGGATGGGTTTAATTATAGTTCTAAAATTTGCAGTTTTGTCGCAAGCCTTCCTATCGATGATCCTCGCTACGTTGTTTTAGCAGTTATTGATGAACCCCAAAAGCCAAATGCTTATGGATCAACTGTGGCTCTTCCAGTCGCTAAAAGAATTATTGAGACTTTGCTTGTGATAGAAAAAATCCCTCCAAGTATTGATAAAAAAGAACATTTAGCCATCAAAAGCTAAGACATGACTAAGTTTTTCCAAAAGTACTAATTAATGGGTGAAATCTATAAAAAATATAGCTAGTCTATGACATATGAAAGATGTTTTTTATTATGGAATCCCTTCTTAAGCAGTTATCTTCAATGACTGTGGTGGTAGCTGATACTGGTGATCTCGAAGCAATCAAAAAATTTCATCCCAGAGACGCTACAACAAATCCTTCTTTAATTCTGGCAGCCGCACAAATACCTGCTTATCAAAGTTTGATTGATAAAGCACTTGCTACTTCAAGAGAAATGTTAGGAGCTAATGCCTCTAATAATGATGTGGTTAAAGAATCTATGGATGAACTGTGTGTTGTCTTTGGTAAAGAGATTTTGAAACTAATTCCTGGCCGTGTCTCAACAGAAGTTGATGCAAGGCTAAGTTTTGATACTGATGCCACTATTGCTAAAGCAAGAAAAATAATTGCTAAATATAACCAAGATGGCATTCCTAACGATCGGGTTTTAATTAAAATTGCTTCTACTTGGGAGGGGATAAAAGCTGCTGAGGTATTAGAAAAAGAGAATATTCATTGTAACCTAACGTTATTGTTTAATTTTTATCAAGCAGTTGCTTGTGCTGATGCAGGTGTAACTCTTATTTCTCCTTTTGTGGGCAGAATCTTAGATTGGTATAAATCTGCTACTGGAAGAGATTCTTATCCAGCCATTGAAGATCCAGGGGTCGTTTCTGTTACTAAAATATTTAATTATTTTAAGTCAAATGGTTATAAGACGGAGGTCATGGGAGCGAGTTTCAGGAATATAGAGGAAATAACTGAGCTTGCAGGATGTGATTTATTGACGATTGCCCCTAAATTACTTCAGCAACTTGATGAAACATATGCTGACTTGCCAATGAAGTTAAATGCACAAAAACCTTTCGTCATTGATGAGACAATTCATTTAGATCAGACATCTTTTGAATTGATGATGGCAGGAGATAAAATGGCTACGGAAAAACTTAATGAAGGAATTAGTGGTTTTAGTAAAGCAATTGACAAATTAGAAAATCAATTGAACGAAAGACTTGAGTTGATTGAAGGAGGAATTGCCTTAACTTTATGAGCTTGAATTTTGAAAGAGTAATCTCTTGATTACTCTTTTTGCAATGTCTTCATAATTCATTTCACCGGAAAGAATTTGTGCAATTCTTTTTGGAGCAGTTGATCTTTTTACTCCTAATTGATATCCAGCTTTGGGAAATCGATAAAATACTTGAGAAATTCTTTTACCCCAAGCCATCGAATTCCCCCAGTTTTTTTGAATTGTTTTTGTATATGAATCTAAATCATTGACTTCTCCATCTAACCAATAAAGAAGGCATTTTGCAGCCTCAAATCCACTCATTAAAGCTGGCCTTAACCCCTCTGCTAAAAAAGGATCACATAATGAAGCAGCATCTCCAACTAAAAGAATGCCCTCTCCATTTAATTTACTGTGGCCATTCCATACTCTTAACTTTTTTTCTTCACCAATTACTTCAGAAGTGTCTAAACCTAAGTCAGGAAGAAATGATTTAAGTATTTCTTCAACAGAAATTGAATTCTTATTATCCAGAAAAGTTCCCATACCAATATTTACTGCATCTTTTAATGGAAATGCCCATGCAAAACCATTTTTGACTAGGCCAAATTCGAATCTAGCAGTTTCATCCCTTAAATTTCCCTTTCTTTTGACTCTTCCTGAGTAAGTGGAGGCAAATTTTTGTTGATTTGGACCTAAGTTAAAAGTTTTAGGCCATGGCGATTGAGATCCATCAGCAATAACAACTGCTTTTGCCTCTACTTGTCTCCCGTCAAGAGCGGTAATTTGCCAAACATTAGAGATCTTTTTTATATTGACTACATTAAAAGTAGTCAATAAATTGCAACCTGCATTTAGTGCTTGATCTAATAAGAATGAATCTAGCTTTTCACGTTTGACAATCCAAAAAGGAGAAGATCCAGATAGTTCAGCGACTACTTTGTCGGTATTGCACCAACTAAACTCTACATTTGTTATTACTTCGTCAACTATTGGTTGAAGTTTAAAAGGAAACCAATTTTGCACGGCGGCAGACATCCCACCACCGCAAATTCTCTCTAGAGAGGAAATATTTTTTTCAAGAATACATACGTTTTTACTTTTATTAGCAAGATGAAATGCTGTAGTAGTGCCTGATGCTCCCCCTCCAATAATGGCAACATCAATAAGGGTCAAACTTTTAAAATCTCAGCTTCTTTTTCTGAAAGTTTTTTCTCAATATCTTTAATAAAATTGTCCGTTTCTTTCTGAATTGTTTCTTGCTCGTCTCTGCTTTGATCTTCGGAAAGATCACCATCCTTTTCAGATTTTTTGATTCTCTCTATGGCATCACGGCGTATATTTCTTAGAGCAACTTTTCCTTCCTCTGCATACTTGGATGCGAGTTTGCAAAATTCTTTTCTACGCTCTTCAGTTAAGGGCGGGACATTGATACGAATTATTTTCCCATCATTGTTTGGAGTAAAACCTAGGTCACTGGTAGCAATCGCTTTCTCAATGGAAGCTAATGAGCCTAAGTCGAAGGGTTGAATTGCTATTGTTTGAGAGTCAGGAGTAGTGATAGTTGCAAGTGATTTTAGTGGGGTGTCAGCTCCGTAGTATTCGACTGATATTCGGTCTAATAATGAAGTATTAGCTCTACCCGTCCTTATAGTATTGAAATTTCTCTGAGCTGCTTCAACAGATTTGCTCATTGTAGTTTTTAGCTCTTGGTTTGACATTTAGATAAAGTTATTGCGAATTGATTATTAAAAAGGGTCAAAAGTTTAGTGTTAACTTGAATTAGATATTCTTGATCCAATTGGTTCTCCAGAAATAGCTTTAGCAATATTCCCAGGTTGGAAAATATTAAAAACAACTATAGGGATTTTATTATCTTTGCAAAGAGCTATAGCAGTGCTGTCCATTACTCCTATTTCGTTTGCTAATACATCTTGAAAGGTGAGATTGTCATATTTGATAGCATCAGAAAATTTCTTTGGATCTCGATCATAAACTCCGTCAACTTTCGTGGCTTTGAAAACAACTTCTGCGTTAATTTCAGCTGCCCTAAGAGCAGCAGTGGTATCAGTTGTAAAAAATGGATTGCCGCACCCACCGCCAAAGACTACTACCCTTCCCTTCTCAAGATGTCTTATTGCTCTTCTTCTTATGTATGGTTCTGCAATTTGTTGCATATCAATAGCAGATTGAACTCTTGTAGGCACCCCAGCTCTTTCCAATCCGTCTTGAAGTGTAATTGCATTCATTACGGTCGCAAGCATTCCTACATAGTCAGCTGTGGCTCTATCCATGCCTGCAGCTGATCCTTTGAGGCCTCTAAAAATATTTCCACCGCCAACCACAATCGCTATTTGAGTGCCATTTTCAACCACTTTCGAAACATCTTTGGCAATAGATTGAACAATTTCAGGATCAATTCCATAAGGTTTCTCTCCCATAAGGGCTTCACCACTGAGTTTTATAAGTGCTCTAGAGTATGTCATTAAAAATTCATAACAAATTGACAGTAGCAAGTCCTGGGAGAACGTCTTTATATCTGTATTGGATCCCTTGCGATGGAAATATTTTCAATATTATAGATTAATATTCAATGCCTTCTTGTGCTTTTACTCCCTGCTCCCTAAAAGGATGGTGGATTAATTTCATTTCTGTCACAAGATCAGCTGAATCAATTAATTTTTCTGATGCTCCTCTTCCCGTTAGGACTAAATGTGTAAGCTCGGGGCGCAAATTTATTCCATTTATAATTTCATCTTCATCTATATATCCAAGTTTTATTGCAACAATAATCTCGTCTAAAATTATAAGTTTATAATTTGGGTCTTTAATATAAGAGACCGCCTTTCTCCAGCTCGACTTAACTAAATTTATATCTTTATTTCTATCTTGTGTTTCCCATGTGAATCCTTCCCCGCATGCATGAAACTTTAATTTATCACCAAATAGTTTCAAAGCTAATGACTCACCTGGCTCCCATCCACCTTTTATAAATTGAATGATTGCAACTTTTTTGTTATGACCAAGAGTTCTTAATGCCATCCCAAGAGCTGCTGTGGTTTTCCCTTTACCTTGTCCAGTATTAATTATTATTAGCCCTTTTTCTTTCTTACGCTCTTTTAATCTTTGTGTTTGAACTTCTTTTCTTTTTTTCATCCTTTCTCGATATTTTTCTTCGGTAATATTTGGTATTAAGTTTCCACCCATTCCTATACTTTCTGCACTCTTGTCTAGATTATTAAGTCTTGAGTCTTCTTTGGAAATTTTATTTTTCATTTCTTTAGCTTAAATTATATAATTTAAAGAATAATTTATAGAAATATTATAGCTATAAATATTAACTATTCTTCTTGTTAATATTTGACTCTAGATAGAGCACTATCAACAGCAATTTGCTGATCTCTTCTTGTTATCCAATGATGATAGGTTTTTGTATGTATTGACACTGAGTGACCCATCATTTTTGCCGCTACAGTATTTGGTAGGCCTATTAAGATTGTCCTAACTGCCCATGCATGTCTTAAATCATAGGGGGTAAAAGATATTTTATATCTTCTAAATTGTTCAGATACTCTTCTTCCTATATGTTGAAGAGTTGTCTCTTTTAGATCTGTTTTAATATCTGGGAGCAAAGATGAAGTATCAGTTATGTTGTCTAGCTCAAATAAACCAACCCATTCAGGATGAAATGGCCAAATTTGATGCTCTCCTGTTTTTGTATTTGGAAAAACTCGAAGTATTTTATCCCCATCTTTCTTTAAACAAGATAAGTCACTAAAAAAGACTTCATGATTCCTAAGCCCATAGGTTGCCATTAACGCAAAAACAAATCTCCATTTTGGATTTGGTATTAATTGAAAGCTATTAATAATTTTTTCATCACTAGGTAATTCCCTGAAATTAGATTCATGTATTCCATAACCACTTTGAAGTTGTTTCCAGTTCTCAGGTAGCTCTAATTTAAGGTGTCTAGCTAGAGCACTTAAAGCAATTCCACATTGTTGCCTGCTCCTTGAATTTTCTTTATAACTTAAAAGAATTTTCACTAGAAGATCCTCGTCTAATTCAAGAGTAGATTTATGACTTAATCCCATTAATCTGTTCAAGTAGGGTTTGTAAGCAGACTGCCAAGTACTGATCATTCCTGCAGGTGATTTACTCCTGGATGTATCAGAAAAAAATTGTCTTTTAAAGCTTTCTATTTCATTGCTTACTAATGTTTTATTAGTCTTTGTTGTTGAGACGGCTTTTTCTTTAATCCAATTAGACCAGCAAAATTGATTTTTTTTAAGTTGAAAATCAATTAATTCTATAGCTTTTCTAGCTTCTTCTAGACCGGCAATGTTGTGTGGAAGTTTAAGACTTATTCTTTGAACTTTAGAAAGATTATGAGATTTCTTATCTGGCAAAGAACCACGAATGTTTAAAACTTTACCCCTTTTCTCAATCCTTAGATTGATCCCCTTTGATTCAAGGTCTTGGTTGATATCTAGTAACTTTTGATTCTCGTCCATGATCCTGTAAATTTAGTTAGCTTTACTTTGATATGGGTTTGTATAACCTTTTATAAGGAGTTTTTTCTAAAATGGCTCGGGTTGGTGTCCTCTTATTAAATCTCGGAGGTCCTGAGAGGATTAAGGACGTTGGACCATTTTTGTATAATTTATTTTCTGATCCAGAGATAATTCGTTTACCAGTTCGTGCTTTTCAAAAACCTCTGGCTTGGCTCATAAGCTTGTTAAGAAGTGGAAAATCACAAGAGGCTTATAGATCGATTGGGGGAGGATCACCTTTACGTCGTATTACCGAGCAGCAGGCAAGAGAACTTCAAAGCTATCTTAGAAATATAGGAATAGACGCTACTACTTATGTTGCGATGAGGTATTGGCATCCATTCACTGAGTCAGCTGTAGCTGATATGAAGGCTGACGGTGTTAGCGAAGTTGTTGTTTTACCTCTTTATCCTCATTTTTCTATTAGTACAAGTGGATCCAGTTTTAGAGAATTGAAAAGATTAAAAGATGGTGACTCTGAGTTTGCAAAATTGTCAATTCGCTGTATTCGTAGTTGGTTTGATCAACCAGCCTATGTTTCTTCAATGGCTGAATTAATAAAGAAACAAATCTTGGCTTGTGATTTACCCCAAGAGGCCCATATTTTTTTTACCGCACATGGTGTTCCTAAAAGCTATGTAGAAGAAGCCGGTGATCCTTATCAAGATCAAATACAGAACTGTTCACTTTTGATTATTGATCAGATTGAAAATTCGCTAGGATTTAGTAATTCATTCTCACTTGCTTATCAAAGCAGAGTGGGTCCAGAAGAGTGGCTAAAACCATATACCGAAGAAGTATTAGAAAAGCTTGGGAAATCTGGAGTTAAGGAACTTGTCGTGGTCCCAATAAGTTTTGTCAGTGAGCATATTGAAACTCTTCAAGAGATTGATATTGAGTACAAAGAAATTGCTCAGAAAAATGGAATTGTTAATTTTAAAAGAGTTCCCGCTCTTGATACATATCCGTTGTTTATTGAAGGATTGGCAGATCTAGTTTCTTCTTGCTTAAACGGCGAGGGGATTAGTTTAGAGGAGGCTTCAAAATTGCCTGAAAGGGTAAAACTTTATCCTCAAGAGAAATGGCAATGGGGTTGGAATAACAGCTCTGAAGTTTGGAATGGAAGAGTTGCAATGATTGTTTTTCTTTGTTTTATGATGGAATTAATAATTGGGGGTGGACCTTTACACCAAATAGGTTTGTTGTAAAGATTTAAAATTACTAATTGTTTTGACTAATTTGATAATCAGCTTGCTATTAAAATTTAGAGAATTTAATTAAATCTTTGCTTAATTTACTTTGATTGAAATTATGCATACTAAGATTTATTGTTAGTTTAGATTTTCTTTTGCCGTGACCCTGACTTCTACACCTAATCAAATAGGAGATTCAGGGACGCAAACTCAAAATGAGATCTCAGGAGCTGATGCCTTGATGGATTCTCTTCGTAGGCATGGTGTAGATACTATTTTTGGTTATCCAGGCGGAGCGATCCTCCCAATATATGATGCGGTTTTCAAAGCTGAACAAGAGGGGTGGTTGAAACATATTCTTGTTCGGCATGAGCAAGGTGGAACTCACGCCGCGGATGGTTTTGCTAGAGCGACTGGGAAAGTAGGTGTTTGTTTTGGTACATCAGGTCCTGGGGCTACGAATCTAGTCACGGGAATAGCTACTGCTCAGATGGATTCTGTACCTCTTGTCGTCATAACAGGACAAGTCCCTAGACCTGCTATTGGTACTGATGCTTTTCAAGAAACAGATATTTTTGGGATAACACTTCCAATTGTTAAACATTCATGGGTCGTAAGAGATCCATCTGAAATTGCAAAAGTTGTAGCTCAAGCTTTTCTTATTGCCTCATCGGGCAGACCAGGACCTGTTTTGATTGATATACCAAAAGATGTTGGACAAGAGATGTTTAAATATCTTCCTGTTGAGCCAGGTTCAATAAAACCACCAGGCTTTGAACTGCCATTCGCGCCAGAACACAAAGCCATAAGTGCGGCCTTAGATTTAATTGAAAATGCTGAGCAACCACTCCTTTACGTTGGTGGGGGAGTTATTTCTTCGGGGGCACATGAAACTCTTGCAGCCATTGCTAATAGATTTCAAATACCCGTAACAACAACTTTGATGGGAAAAGGTGCGTTTGATGAACGCGAGCCTTTATCTGTTGGGATGCTTGGGATGCATGGAACAGCTTATGCCAACTTTGCTGTGACTGAATGTGATTTGTTGATTGCTATTGGAGCAAGATTTGACGACAGAGTTACAGGTAAATTGGATACTTTCGCTCCTAATGCAAAAGTAATTCATTTTGAGATTGATCCGGCTGAAATAAATAAAAATAGAGTAGTTGAAGTCTCAGTATTGGGTGATGTTGGAATAAGCCTTGTAAAATTATTAGATCTCAGTAATCAAAGGAAAATAAATCCAAGAACTTCTAATTGGATTAAAAAAATTGAAAACTGGAAAAATAATTTTCCTTTGACAACTCCCCCTAAAGAAGGAGAAATTTATCCACAGGAAGTATTGATTGCGTTAAGAGATTTGGCGCAAGATGCTTACATTACGACTGATGTGGGACAACATCAGATGTGGGCAGCTCAATATTTGTTGAATGGACCAAGACAATGGATTAGTAGTGCTGGACTTGGGACAATGGGTTTTGGAATGCCTGCTGCGATGGGAGTCAAAGTTGCTTTGCCTAAGGAGCAAGTAATTTGTATCGCAGGTGATGCAAGTATCCTCATGAACATTCAGGAACTTGGAACTATTGCTCAATATAAGTTGAATATAAAAGTAATTATCATCAATAATCATTGGCAAGGGATGGTTAGACAATGGCAAGAAAGTTTTTATGATGAACGATATTCGGCCTCTAACATGTCAGTTGGGGAACCTGACTTTATTTCGCTATCAAAGGCTTTTGGGATTGAGGGCATTGTGATTTCAGAAAGAGAGAATCTAATTCCTGAGATTAAGAAAGCATTGGCGAATGAAGGACCAGTTCTTGTTAACGTAAATGTAAGAAAAGGTGAAAATTGTTACCCCATGGTTCCACCCGGAAAAAGTAATGCTCAAATGGTTGGGATACCTGATATTAAGAAATAATTTTAAAAGTTTTTTATGAATAAAATTTTTTCAAAGATTTTAATATTATTTATTTCTTTTTTATGTTTTTATTCGGAAGTTTTTGCAGCTGAAATTTTGCAAGTTACCAGTTCGTCTGTTTTGCTGATCGGAGATCATAATCGTACCTATACTGTTAAATTAGCATGTACAGAAGTCAGCCCAGAGTTAGAAGAAAAATCTGTTAAGTGGCTCAAAAAACAACTACCAAGACATACAAAAGTCAATCTAAAACCTAAAGGATCAGTCGATGGTGTGCTGGTTGCTAAAGTTATTCCTTTTGATAGCAATGTTGATATAACTGAGAAATATATAAACGAGGGATTAGCTAGAGAAAAATGCTAAATTAATTATAAAATTCTATTAACCAATGATTATGAATATATACAACTCCATTGTCTTGAATTGGTTTTATCTCTTCTGAAAGAATTAAATAGTTTTGGATTTGAGAATGTGCAAATTCTATTTAGATTTATTTGATTTTGTTTGATACCTTCTTTAAATAATTGTAAAATGGCGGCAGCTTGTATATCAATAAGTATTTTATTAGGGTTGGAATCTTCTTTGAATAAGGGAATCATTTCTTCTCCTTTGATTTCTCTTATGTATAAACTTTTTTCCATAAAGCTGCTACCTGTTAGTTGAACAATTAAACCTTCAACATCTTTTTTGTTAACTTGATATTTATCTCCTGTGATAGAAGGCCCTATGGCAATAATTAAATTATTTTTCTTAGAACCGATTTCTTCTAATTTCTTTAATGTCTTTGAGATTAGTTGCTTTTTAATACCTTTTAATCCAGAATGACAAGCCGCTATATTTCTGGTCTTAATATCAGCGATAAGTATCGGAATACAATCTGCTGTGTATATCCATAAGCTTTGATATTGCTCTTTCGTTATTAAGCAATCAGCAATTTTAGGCTTTAAATTTAATTTATTATCTACTTGAATTACTTTATCACTATGTACTTGTTGCGCATAATGAATATTAGAAAATAGATTCAGTTTGTTTTGTAATTCCATGGGCTTATTATTATTTAATCTTTTCGTGAAGAATGCATGTGTGAAACTATTTTCTTTTAATAGATCAGATTGAAAAAAATTAATATCCTTATAAGTTAATAACCTCATATTTTTAAGATACTCTTTATGCTGAGAAATCTATTTGAACTTTGTAGTTAGAGTAAATTGTTAAATTTCTCCGATATCCTTTAGCATCCAAAACCCGTCTAGAGAATTTTCTTCGGGACTTTTTTGAACTGAAATAAATTGAAGTCCATCTGCATCTAGTTTCGTATTTAGAAAATTATTTTCAATAGCTTTTTTTGCTTCTTCTTCAACATCAGTAACTAACCATCTATCAGCTTGTCCTGCTTCCAAAATTATTTGAGTACCTTCTATTAAAAGCTTTGCTGGTTCAAGTCCCCCAAGCCAAGCGGCAAGTGCTAAGGACCTTTTTTGACTAAATAGCCTAATGCCGGGGATAGAAACATTTTGATTGATTGAATCTTTTATGGGAATCAAATTGGAAAACTCTATTTCCCATTCATCAGCTTCCCTAAGTGTATCAAGAGAAAGTGAAGCAAAGCTCCAAGAATCTCCCCTTACTTCCTCTGGTAATGGTATGGCTTGGTTTGTGATTGGGTTTGATGGAGGGGCAAGATTAACGCCTGTATATCCTTTTTGCTGAGGATAAAAAGTCCTTTCTCTGTTTATGAGCCACTCAATCAATGAATATGTTCTTCTGCTGGAAATAAGTTCAATTCCGATTTGATCTGCTGCACGCTTTATCATTGTTTTCATAGAGGACCGCCAACAACGAATAACGGAAGGCTTATCCCAACCTTGTGAATAAGCTTCTTCAATTGCTTCTTCTAATGCATCTTTTAACCAGATAGAATTAACACTTGATGCTGGACAGATTTTTTCCCATTTAAAATTTTTTATATCATTGAAATTATTTGTAGATGTAATTAATAACTCCCATCTTTTTTTACCATTTTCATCAATTATGGGGCGGGAATAAAAATCTATTTCCCAGTCTGTTTTTTTTAAATTAGGTTTTTTTGAATCAATCACAATTTTTTTTCTTCAATAGAAATTTATGAGGATAGGTTTTTTTCTTGTTCTTCTTTTTGATTATCAACTTTTTCTTTATTCAAACTATTTCGAGCCTTAACTGCTCGCTCCTCTGCTTCTTCCATTACTTTTGCTTTGTCAGTAATAAGCTCTCCGGGAGGACCCTCCAAAAGAGCTGTATTCAATCCAATTCGTCCCCTTGAAGGATCTAAATCAGTTATCAAAGCTTTGATAGATTCACCTGTTTGAAAAACTTCTCTAAGGCTTCTCATGCTTCCGTTGGTCACCATTGAATGATGCAATAATCCACTAACGCCCTTCAAATCAACAAAGAATCCATAAGGTTTTATGGTTAATATTTCACCCTCTATTAATTGTCCAATTTCTAATTCCGAAAATCTTGAAGCAATTGCAGCTTTCTTTTCGGAGAGAACAAGTTTTCTTCTCTCAGGATTTACTTCTAAAAAAGCAGTGTTAATTGTTTTTGAAACAAGAGATTGATGATCCTCTCCATTTTCAAGTTGAGACCTTGGAATAAAACCTCTTAATCCTTCGAAGTCGCAAGTAACCCCCCCACGGTTAAAACCATTTATTTTGACTCGGATGACTTTCCCTTCTTTTGCAAGGTTTTGAACTTTGTCCCAGCTTTTTCTTAGCTCTAAGGCTCTGCAACTAATTGTTACCATCCCATCTGCATTTTGTTCCCTGGTAACAAGCACTTCGACTTGTAAACCTTTGGGGAAGCGCTCTTTTAAATTTGTAATTACACCCAAACCACATTCATTTTTAGGCATGAATCCAGGAGCTTTGCCCCCTATATCTACATAAATGCCATCACTTTCAATTGCAATAACTGAACCTTTCGCAATTTCTCCGGTGGTGCCGATTGGTTGATTCTCTTCTAATGCTGCTAAAAATTCGTCTTCATCAAAATCAAATTCATCAACTGTTCTACTTTTTTGTTCAAAAATATTTTGATCTTCAAAAACCTGAATATTTTTATAGTCGGAATTATTTTCAGATCTCAGAACATCTTCCATAGTCGTTGCTTTGAAATTATCGCTAGATTCTTCTGGAATTAATTTTTTCTGTTCAGGACCTTTCTTTAGGTTAGAAATTTCTTTTTGATCTAGAACGTTTTCCTCAAATCTTTTATCTTTGGATTGATTTGAAATATCTTTCTCAGATGATCCTTTATCAATGATGTTTTCTTCAGTCTTCCGACTGATGTGCATAACCTGTAATGGCTTGCGCGGAGCATTTGCTGCCGGTCTGGGGGGAGTAGCTTTTTTAGGCTGAGAATCTGACCCGGCCATAATACCCTTGTAATAAGTTAAACATTCTTACAGTCAAGGGTAAGTTGTTTTTTAATTATTAGGAGATTTCTATCATTTTTCAAACTCGTCGATTTGAGCATTTGGCCTGGCCTGAAGCGTCTAAAGCCGCTTCAGCTAAAGGATCTACATTGGTTTGGCCTTTTGGTGCATGTGAACAACATGGACCTCATTTACCTTTAATTACTGATACTTTTTTTGCTGAAAATATTTTATTTAAGACACTTGAAAGTTTGCCAGCAGAAATGCCGATATGGATGATGCCAAGCCAGGCAATTGGCTTCTCTCCTGAGCATCAATCTTTCCCAGGAACTTTATCCTTATCAGCAGATGTTTTACTTTCACTAGTTACCGATGTCGGTCAGCAAATAGCCACTATGGGATTCAAAAGATTAGTCTTCTTTAATGCTCATGGAGGACAAATAGGGCTTTTGCAAGCTGTTTCAAGGCAACTAAGGATTCAATGCCCTTCCTTAGCCGTATTGCCTTGTTTCCTTTGGAGTGGCGTCCCAGGTTTAGATGAGCTCCTACCTGAGAAAGAAGTTGAGGAAGGACTTCACGCTGCTTTGGCTGAAACAAGTCTTATGTTGCACATGGATCAAGATTTGATTCGAAATGATTCTTATCTAGAAAAAAAAGAAACAGAACAAGAAATAATTTCTACTCCAAAAGGGTGGAGCCTTGAAGGTGCATCACCATGTGCATGGCTTACAGAAGATTTGAGCTCATCTGGAGTTATTGGAGATGCTAGTGCTTCAAATTCTGAATTGGGTGCCGCTTTGGAAAATGCACTAATAGATCATTGGAAGTCCCTGTTTATAAGCCTTTTGGAGAGTGATTGGCCGCCAATTATGTCAGAAAGACCTATTTCTAGCAGTTAAGATGTGGTAACTGAACTACCATTTTGCAATTAATTCTGTAAGATCACTCAGATTGATAAATTTCTAATAGATCTATGCAAGCTCTTGCATCCGACAATTTAACCGTAGAGAAAGAAGAGTTATGTGCTGACTCTCTTCCGGATTTCACCTCAGAATCCTACAAAGATGCATATAGCAGAATTAATGCAGTTGTAATTGAAGGTGAGCAAGAGGCTTATGCGAATTTTCTAGATCTCGCAAAGTTGATCCCTGAGCATGCAGATGAACTTGTGAGATTAGGGAAGATGGAGAAAAAGCATATGAATGGTTTTTGTGCTTGTGGAAGAAATCTTGCCGTAAAGCCAGATATGCCTTTTGCGAAAACCTTTTTCTCAAGACTCCATAATAATTTTTTAGAGGCTTTTAAAGTTGGAGATACAACTACTTGTCTTCTTATTCAATGCATTTTAATTGAATCTTTTGCAATATCTGCTTACCACGTTTACATCCGTGTTGCTGATCCTTTTGCAAAAAGAATTACAGAAGGTGTTGTTCAAGATGAATATTTGCATTTGAATTATGGTCAAGAATGGCTCAAAGCTAATCTTAAGACTGTCAAAAAAGATCTTATGAAGGCCAATAAAGAAAATTTGCCTCTTATAAAATCAATGCTGGATGAAGTTTCAAATGACGCAGAAGTACTTCATATGGATAAGGAAGAGTTGATGGAGGAATTTATGATTGCTTATCAAGATTCCCTTCTTGAAATAGGTCTTGACAATAGAGAAATTGCTAGAATGGCTCTTGCAGCAGTTATTTAAAGGGGTTTAAATTTACATTTTTTCACCTTCATCTATTCCTCAAGAACTTAAAGTTCTTGAGGAATTCTTTTTTTTGTGACCTTGGTGGTCTAACCTTCATTCTTGGATAAATATTTAGTTTCAATTTTGACCTTGCTTGCTTCCAAATGTTTGGGCTAATTGGACATTCAACAAGTTTTGAAGATGCCAAGAGAAAGGCATTGGACTTGGGCTATGACCATATTGCTGAAGGGGATTTGGATGTTTGGTGTACGGCTCCTCCTCAGTTGGTAGAGCATGTGAAAATTGTAAGTGCGATCGGAAAGACAATCGAGGGAGCTTATATCGACTCTTGTTTTGTCCCTGAGATGTTAAGTCGCTTTAAAACTGCAAGAAGAAAAGTTTTGAATGCGATGGAGTTAGCGCAAAAGAAAGGGATAAGCATCACTGCTCTTGGTGGATTCACATCAATAATCTTTGAGAATTTTAATTTGCTTCAAAATCAACAAGTTAGAAATACGACACTTGATTGGCAAAGATTTACCACTGGTAATACTCATACTGCTTGGGTTATTTGTAGGCAGTTAGAGCAAAATGCACCTCGAATAGGAATTGATTTAAGTAAATCAAAAGTTGCTGTTGTTGGAGCCACGGGTGATATTGGCAGTGCTGTATGCAGGTGGCTTACAAGTCGAACTGGTGTCTCAGAACTTCTACTAGTAGCTAGACAGCAAAAACCTTTAATAGAACTTCAATCTCAACTTGGCGGAGGGAGAATTCTTAGCCTTGATGAAGCTTTACCCGAGGCAGATGTTGTAATTTGGGTTGCAAGTATGCCCAAAACTTTAGAAATTGACACATCTAAAATTAAACGACCCTGCTTGATGATTGATGGTGGATATCCTAAAAACCTAGGTGAGAAGTTTTCAGGACCTGGTATACATGTCTTAAAGGGTGGAATAGTTCAATTTTTTAAAGATATTGGTTGGAGCATGATGGAGTTGGCTGAGATGGAAAATCCTAAAAGAGAAATGTTTGCTTGTTTTGCTGAGGCAATGATTCTTGAATTCGAAAATTGCCATACAAATTTCAGTTGGGGTAGGAACAATATCACTCTTGAAAAGATGGATTTTATAGGTCAAGCCTCTCAGAGGCACGGATTTTCTGCTGTGGGCTTGAAAACAAATATTCAGACTTTAACCGTCTGAATATTTGAATATTTGGTTATTTTTCTATGGCTAGACGTTTTCTTCTCGAATTTGAAAAACCTCTTGTTGAATTAGAGAATCAGATTGATCAAATTAGAGAATTAGCAAGGGATTCAGAGGTTGATGTAAGTCAACAACTTCTGCAATTAGAGACTCTTGCTGCAAGAAGGCGAGAAGAAATCTTTAATGCACTCACTCCAGCTCAAAAGATTCAAGTTGCAAGGCATCCTCAAAGGCCTAGCACGCTTGATTACATCCAGATGTTTTGTGATGACTGGGTCGAATTACATGGAGACCGAAACGGGACTGATGATCAAGCTCTTATAGGAGGGTTGGCTCGAATCGGTGAAAAATCTGTCCTTCTCATTGGACAACAAAAAGGCAGAGATACAAAAGAGAATGTTGCAAGAAATTTTGGCATGGCAAAGCCTGGAGGCTATAGAAAGGCTTTAAGGCTCATGGATCATGCAGATCGCTTCAACCTACCAATAATCTGTTTTATAGATACTCCTGGCGCTTATGCAGGGCTCATAGCGGAAGAGCAAGGCCAGGGAGAGGCAATCGCAGTGAATTTGCGAGAAATGTTTAGGCTTAAAGTTCCCATAATTGCAACTGTCATTGGAGAGGGTGGCTCTGGGGGCGCTCTTGGTATAGGTGTCGCAGATAGGTTGCTTATGTTTGAACATAGTGTTTACACAGTTGCAAGCCCTGAAGCTTGTGCTTCGATTTTATGGAGGGATGCTGGTAAGGCTCCTGAAGCAGCATCAGCATTAAAAATTACTGGTCCTGACCTTATGAAGTTAGGAATTGTTGATGAGGTTCTAAAAGAGCCTTCTGGGGGGAATAATTGGGCTCCGCTTCAGGCTGGAGATACTTTGAAAAATGCTCTTGAGAAGCATTTATCCGAATTATTAGCTTTATCCACTAGTGAATTAAGAGACAATAGATATTCCAAATTTAGAAAAATGGGAAAATATTTGGAATCTCAGTCTATCGAAAGTGAAATTTCAGTTTAAAGTTTTAGTGTTTGCTACTAACTTTCTTGTCAACAGTATTAATTACGGGAGCTTCTAGGGGAATTGGAAGAGCAACAGCTAAAGCTTTTGCTAATTCTGGATGGGATTTACTACTCTTAGCCAGATCTGAAGATGATCTCGAAAGACTTGTCGAAGAAATTGATAATAAAAAAATCAAGGTTTTCTACAAATCAATTGATTTAAGTAATCCCCAAAATATATCTAAGGGAATAGTTGAATTAATGAATAATGGTTTTACTCCCTCAGTTTTAATAAATAATGCTGGAGTCGCTTGGACTGGAGATCTTTTGTCTATGCCACTTGAAAAATGGGAATGGATTATGCAAATGAATCTCACCAGCATTTTTCAGGTTTGCTCTGAAGTGGTTCCGTTAATGAGAAAAAAAGGAGGATTAGTTATCAACGTTAGTAGTCATGCTTCTCGAAATGCTTTCCCACAATGGGGAGCCTATTGCGTCTCAAAAGCAGCTTTGGCAAGTTTTACCAAATGCTTAGCAGAAGAAGAACGTAATAATTTAATACGAGCATGCACACTTACACTTGGATCAGTAAATTCATCTCTTTGGGATTCTGATACCGTCGATATGGAATTTGATAGAAATTCGATGCTTTCAGTTGATCAAGTGGCATTTGAACTTTTACATCTTGCTAATCAGCCAAGTAATCAAATTATTGAGGATATAACTCTGATGCCTTCTACAGGAGCATTTTGATTTTAGCAAACTAGTAAATTATTTATTAATTTTGTTCTCTTATTTTGCGAACAAGAGATTCAACTTTTTTAAGATCTTTAATCCCTGGAGATACTTCTAGTCGACTTGAGGCATCAATCCCATCTGGTCTAAGTTTCGAAAAGATTTCAGGTATTATTTCAGCTGATATTCCACCCGCTAAGATCCAAGGAGCTTTAAAAGTTTTATTGAATAAGAACTCTTTTGGTACTCTTTTCCCAGTCCCTCCAAGGGCCTTGTCATCCCATGCGTCTAATAGAATAGCATCAACATCCTTCTCGTATTGACTTATAATTTTTAAATCATTAATGGATTTTAATCTGAAGGCTTTCCATAATTTAATTCTTGGAAATTCATTCTTTAATTCACGACAATAATCAACTGATTCATCACCATGTAATTGGATTACTGATGGTGGATTTGATCTATTATTTATATATTTTATTGTTTCTAACTTTTCATTTGCAATAACAAATACTTTCTCAATGTCTGAAGAAACTTTTTCTACTTCATTAAAAATTTTTATACACTCTTCTTCAGCTACAAAACGAGGCGAATTTTTAACACCAATAACTCCAATAGCATTTATTTTGAATTGTGCGATAGATTTTGCTTGTGAGGTCGTTGTTATGCCACAAATTTTGATTGCTGTTGATTTTTTAGAAGTAGATTTTCTGATCATTATCAGAACTTTTATTAGGATTGATTGAAATGGATTTTACTGAGAACTTGGAGGTCTTTAAACTTGGTTAGTTGGGAAGTTATGAAAATCAAAGGTATCCCTTTAAGGATCCATCCTAGTTGGTTTTTGGTTTTCTTATATTTTACTTTGTCAGCAAGAGATCAGTTTGAGACGCTTTTGGATGGTCAAGCATCTATGTGGAATGGATGGCTTATTGGTGCTTTTACATCAGTTCTTTTATTCTTATCTGTTTTATTGCATGAATTAGCTCATTCCTTTGTAGCAATGGGAGAAGGTCTAAAAGTTAGAGACATAACACTTTTTTTTCTTGGAGGAATGGCAAATCTTGAAAATGAATGTCAAACTTCAAAAGGAAGTTTGAAAATCGCAATTTCAGGACCAATTGTCAGTCTCTTATTAGCTTTCTTGATGATTTTATTAAGTAATAATTTGTCAGTATCAAATATTGTTTTTTCTAATTTATTTAAGCAGGTTGGGAGTCTTAATCTTTTGATAGGATTATTTAATTTACTTCCGATAATTCCTCTTGATGGAGGTGTAATATTAAAATCTCTAATATGGTATTTTACAGGGAGTAAAAGGAAAGGTATTAAAGTTGCAATAGCCTCTGCAAGATTAATTTCTTTTCTTTCTATCTTTATTGGTATTTTTAGTTTACTTAATGGCAGATTTTATGTTTCAATTTGCTTATTTGTAATTGGATTATTTATTTTTACTTCATCTAAGTCACAGAGTCAAATTATTAAAATTCAAAAGATATTATCAGAATTATATGTCAATCAAGTCTGTGGTCGATCATATAGGGTTCTGGAAGATGATTCGCCTGTTAGAGTTTTATCTAAATTTAATTCATTAAATAAAGATAATTTTTCCAACGAAGAATGGATTCTTTTATTTAGAGAAGGTAGATGGGTTGGTTATGTTAAAGATAAAATATTGAAGAATATTTCTGTACAAAACTGGGATAAAAAGTTTCTTTATGAGTTTTCATTACCTATTGATGATTTACCATCAATTAGTGAAAAAGAATCATTATGGAAGGCAATAATTAAATTAGAAAAAACAAAAGAGGCAAGACTTCTTGTCCTTTCAGTAGCTGGCCTTCCTATTGGAACTTTAGATAGAGTAGATTTAGGCAAAGCAGTACTTGAAAACATCGGATTAAATCTTCCTGATCAATTAATTAAAGTTGCAAGAAAAGAGAATATATATCCAATTGGTCTGAATCTGCCTTCCATAGCAAAATCAATGATTTCGAGTGATCTAGAAGAGGATCAAAATTGATGTATTTTTTCGAAATTATCTATAGCTAAACGACTTATCATTTCTTTATCTTTTTCATCTAATTTATAATTAGAAAACTTTAGATTTGGCCAGGTTTTAATTAACGATTCTTTTAAAAACTTTATAATTTTATCCTTTTCTTTGATTTCATTTTTTATACTTGGTGGATCAATATTAAAGACTTTTTTCCATAATTGTTTTGAAGGCTCCATTAATATCTCTCCATGCTGAAGTAAGTGTCCCTTTTTCCAGTACTGAGCACTACCAATATATTTGTTTTTGTTTTCATCAACTAAATCAGCCAATGTTGAATTAGAAAAACAATTACTCGTAGATATATTTACGGCTTGATCACCAAAAAACAGATCTACCCCAGCTTTTTTTATTCCATTTTTTAGCCATTGAGTTGTCTTTAAGTATGATTTTTTTTTATTTCTAGGTGGGTCTTTCCATATTAGTGCGTAAGTCAGTCCTCCGCTATGAAGAACAGCGTTTCCGCCACTGGGCCTTCTTACAATTTTTAACTGTTCATTTTGTAAAAGTTTAAGCCATTTTCTGGGGAGTTCTTTTTGATTTTTCCCAATCGATAGCCAATCTCCATTCCATGTGTAAAAACGTATTGCCATAAAAAAATCTTTGTCAGTAAATGACTTCTCTAGCAGGAAAAGATCAATTGCCATTTGCTCTGGTCCACTTAATTCAAGAGGATCTAAATAAAGAACTTCTTCTTGAGTATTCATATTGATTTTTAGCTATGTGTCATAAAATCTTTTTAGAAGCAATTTAAATATCATGAACTTTTAGTCTAAGGATAGTTAAACTATTTAATTAAACTTTGACGAAAAGTATTCTGATAAAAGATTTATTTAATTTTTTAGAAAAATTATTCTCTCAAAATTCTTCTTTGACTTCTTTTGCTGCATTTTTAAATGCAGCAAAAGAAGTCAAAGAATTGATTCCCTTATTAATTAAGTTAATATGAAAAAAATTGGGGAATTTTCATTTAATTTTGGGACAACCTCAACGAATTGCAGAGCCATTAAGAAGGGAGCGTTCAAGAAAAATCAGGAAGAGCATTCCTGCTGCAAATAAAAAGATCGATACTTTTTCTAAAGTTTCTGAATTTCAGAAAAAGGAAGTTAAGCGAGAACTTTTATATAGCTATGTGGGATTAACTTTGAAATTTGGATTGTTGATTGTATTTGCAACTAGTCTCGTGAACTTAGGACTTGCATCTCATCAACGTGTTAATAGAAATCTGGAGTTGTCTTATCTTTTAGAGAAAGAATCGAGAAAACTTCAAAAGTTAAGACTACGTTTTGATGAAATTTTTACTAATGGTGGAGAACAAAGTTTTTTTAAGGAGCAAGATCAGTGGATTACTCCAAATAGTGTCAGAGTTATCTGGCGATGAGTAACTTTGCTTCCCTTCGGTTTAGATTTGTCTTTGAAAATTGATTAAAAATAGTTTTTACTGAAGAAGATGGCTCTAGTTCAAGCGGCACCAGGAACTGTCTTAATTACTGGAACAACGTCAGGAGTTGGACTGTATGCAACAAAGTCCTTGGTAGAGAGAGGATGGAGAGTCATTACGGCAAATAGATCTTCTTTGAGAGCTGAAGCTTCTGCCTCAGCAATTGGCTTGCCTATCAACAGTCCAAGACAACTAAAACATATACAAATTGATCTTGGCGATTTAGATAGTGTTCGCAATGGGGCTAAAACTCTTCTGGAGGATTTGGAACAACCATTAGATGCTTTGGTTTGTAATGCTGCTGTTTATCTCCCACGTTTAAAAAAACCTTTGAGATCTCCTCAGGGATATGAAATATCAATGGCAACTAATCATTTTGGACATTTTTTATTAATTCAGTTGCTATTAGAAAATCTTAGTAAGTCATCAAGACCAGTCTGGAAAGGAAGGTCTTGGGGGGTGGAATCATCTAGGGTAGTTATTTTAGGAACTGTAACTGCTAACAATAAAGAACTTGGCGGGAAAATCCCAATCCCAGCTCCTGCTGATCTTGGAAATCTATCTGGTTTTGAAGAGGGTTTTTGCGAACCAATATCAATGGCTAGTGGTAAACGTTTTAAACCAGGCAAAGCCTATAAAGACAGTAAGTTATGCAATATGATTACGACTCAAGAATTACATAGGCGATTTAATTCTTCTCCAATTCTTTTTAGTTCTCTATATCCAGGATGTGTCGCTAATACTAGATTATTTAGAAACACTCCTAAACTGTTTCAGTGGTTGTTCCCATGGTTTCAGAAATTAATAACTGGAGGTTTTGTCAGTGAAGCGCTCGCTGGAGATAGAGTAGCCCAAGTCGTTGCAGACCCTCAATTTGCTATTTCAGGTGTCCATTGGAGCTGGGGTAATAGACAACGTAAGGACAGACAACAATTTTCACAAGAGTTGTCAGATAGAGTGACAGATCCAGTTACTTCTAGAAAAGTTTGGGAATTGTCTATGCGATTAGTTGGTCTGAAATAGCCCTTTAAGTATTTATTTAGTCAAATCCAAGTAGATCAAATATTTCACGGTCTTTTAAAGGTTCTGCCTCCAATGGCTCAACGTTATCTATCATTTTCTGGGCTAACGAAAGATATTCATTTTGTACTTCCACTACGCCATCTTCTTCTGGATCCATCTCAAAAATTGTGCACTTTTTAAGTCTTGATCTGCGTATTGCGTCTACGTTGCGAAAATGAGCCATTGTCTTAAGACCTGTTCTTTCATTGAATTTTTCTATCTGATCTAATTCAGCAGAACGGTTGGCTATTACACCTCCTAAGCGAACTTTGTAATTTTTTGCTTTGGCATTTATTGCTGCGACGATGCGATTCATTGCGAAAATTGAATCAAAATCATTTGCGGTAACAATTAGACAATAATTTGCATGTTGTAATGGAGCAGCGAAACCACCGCATACAACGTCACCAAGAACATCGAATATAACCACATCAGTATCTTCTAAAAGATGGTGCTCTTTTAGAAGTTTGACTGTTTGACCAGTGACATAGCCACCACATCCTGTTCCGGCTGGAGGCCCACCACTCTCAACGCACATGACACCATTGAAACCTTTAAACATAAAGTCTTCAGGTCTCAGCTCTTCACTATGAAAATCTACTTCTTCAAGAATATCTATGACGGTAGGCACCATCTTGTGCGTAAGGGTAAAAGTACTGTCATGCTTTGGATCACAACCGATTTGAAGTACTTTCTTTCCAAGTTTTGAAAATGCAGCTGATAAATTCGAAGAAGTAGTTGATTTGCCAATACCTCCTTTGCCATATACAGCAATAACAAGAGCTCCTTCTTGGATTTGTGCTTTTGGATCTTGTTTTACCTGAACGCTACCTTCACCGTCCTCCTTACGAGTTATTGTCGAAGTCATTAATCTTTTTCTTACGAAAGTCCTTAATTTATATTCTTGCAGTCAAATATCTCTTTAGGAAATGTTTCGCGAATTCGATACATTTGGCATTAAATATATGTCTTCAAACGAAAACATATACACATTTGGCAGCGCATATACGTATTTTTACTCATGCCTTTAGCTTGAGTATTGGATAATAAATTGCCTTTCAAATGTATTATGGATACTGGGGCTGCCAACTGTTGGGAACACAAAAGTCACCGTAGTCAGACATTAGGTAACTAAAAAGTAACTAAATGCGAAAGAGATTATGTGTTTGTTGACGGTTTACCCTTTTTGGATGCAATTTGAATATATACATGTATTAAATTTATTTCTATGAGCGGTGCAACGCTCCTTAAGGAATCTGGTCCAAGAGAGGTTTTTTGCGGCCTAACATCTATTGTTTGGCTCCATAGGAGAATGCCTGATGCTTTCTTTCTGGTTGTGGGTTCTAGAACCTGTGCCCATTTGATTCAAAGTGCCGCAGGTGTGATGATTTTTGCTGAGCCGCGTTTTGGCACAGCCATTTTGGAAGAAAGAGATTTGGCAGGATTAGCTGATGCTCATGACGAGTTAAACAGAGTAGTTAAAAATCTTTTAGCAAGACGTCCGGAAATAAAAACTCTTTTTCTAGTTGGTTCATGCCCAAGCGAAGTAATAAAAATAGATCTTTCAAGAGTTGCCGAAAATCTGAATATTGAACTTAAAGGTCAAGTAACAGTATTGAATTATTCGGGTAGTGGAATTGAAACAACTTTCACTCAAGGCGAAGATGGAGCTTTAAAAGCATTGATCCCATTGATGCCGAAGAGTGATCAAAAGAAATTGCTTTTAGTAGGTACTCTTGCAAATGCTGTAGAGGATCGGCTTACTAGTATTTTTAATCGACTTGGCATAGACAAAGTAGAAAGTTTTCCACCCAGGCAGTCAACTGAATTACCTTCAATTGGCCCAGAGACTAAAGTCCTACTTACGCAGCCATATTTAACTGATACGGCAAGAGAGTTAAAAAATAAAGGTGCTGAAATAATTGAAGCTCCCTTTCCCTTAGGTGTCACGGGAAGCACCTTATGGATTCAGGCTGCTGCGAATTCATTTGGAATAGAGAAATCTCTAGTTGATTCAATATTAAATCCATTGATATCTAGGGCAAAGCAAGCCTTGATGCCCCATGTGGAGAAACTTTCTGGAAAGAAACTGTTTCTTTTGCCCGAATCTCAGTTAGAAATACCTCTCGCCAGATTTCTAAGTAACGAGTGTGGAATGGAGATTGTTGAAATAGGAACGCCTTATTTAAATAGAGATTTAATGAAAGCAGAAATAGACTTGCTACCTCCTGATTGTCGTATTGTCGAAGGACAACATGTAGAGAAACAATTAGACAGAGTAAGAGATAGTTCTCCAGATCTTGTTGTTTGTGGAATGGGACTTGCAAATCCACTTGAAGCTGAGGGGATATCAACCAAATGGTCAATTGAAATGGTTTTCAGCCCAATTCACGGGATTGATCAAGCTTCTGATCTCGCAGAATTGTTCTCAAGGCCACTTCGCAGGCATGACATTTTAAATCCTAAAACACTTACATCAAATTAATTTCATGGAATTAACTCTCTGGACATACGAAGGCCCTCCTCATATTGGTGCGATGAGAATTGCCACGTCGATGAAAAAATTACATTATGTTTTACACGCTCCTCAAGGAGATACCTACGCTGATCTTCTTTTCACGATGATTGAACGTCGTGGTAGTAGGCCACCTGTCACATATACAACTTTTCAAGCTAGAGATTTAGGAGGTGATACAGCTGAACTTGTAAAAGGACATATAAAAGAAGCTGTCGATAGGTTTAATCCAGAGGCTCTTTTAGTTGGAGAAAGCTGTACAGCTGAATTAATTCAAGATCAGCCTGGTTCACTTGCTAAAGGTATGGGTTTTGATATCCCAATTGTCAGCCTAGAGTTACCTGCCTATAGCAAAAAGGAAAACTGGGGTGGCTCAGAGACTTTTTATCAAATAGTAAGAAATTTACTCAAAGACAAATCGGAAGAATCAAAACAAGCTTGGCAGGAAGAAAAAAGAAGACCGAGAGTAAATCTTCTTGGTCCAACTTTACTTGGCTTTAGATGTCGTGATGATATTTTGGAAATACAAAAACTTCTTGGTCAGCACGGTATAGACGTCAATGTTGTGGCGCCATTGGGAGCTTCACCTGCAGATATAATTCGAATACCAGATGCAGATGTGAATGTTTGCCTTTATCCAGAGATAGCGGAATCAACTTGTATTTGGCTTGAAAGAAATTTAAATATGCCTTTTACCACAACAGTTCCTCTTGGCGTTGGGGCTACTCAGGATTTTCTTAGAGAATTACACGAAGTTTTAGGGATGGAAATCCCACAATCAGTAAACGAATCTAATAATTCGAAATTAACTTGGTATTCGAATTCAGTGGATTCAAATTACTTAACAGGAAAAAGAGTCTTTATTTTTGGCGACGGAACTCATGCTCTTGCTGCAGCAAGAATTGCTAACGAGGAGCTTGGTTTTAAAGTTGTTGGTCTAGGAACTTATAGCCGTGAGATGGCTAGGAAAGTTCGTCCGGCCGCTAAGGCTCTTGGCTTAGAGGCATTGATAACAAATGACTACTTGGAAGTAGAAGAGGCGATAAAAGAAACGTCTCCAGAATTGGTTCTTGGTACACAAATGGAGCGACACAGTGCAAAAAGACTTGGCATACCATGTGCAGTAATTAGCACACCGATGCATGTTCAGGATGTACCTGCTCGATATAGTCCTCAAATGGGATGGGAGGGAGCAAATGTCATTTTTGACGACTGGGTCCATCCTCTAATGATGGGACTTGAGGAACATTTAATTGGAATGTTTAAGCATGACTTTGAATTCGTAGACGGTCATCAAAGTCATTTAGGCCATTTAGGTGGAAAAGGAACTGAAAATATTAATCAAGGAGTTAAAACTACAATTTCGAATGATTCAACAAATACAAGTTCAGATCCTATATGGACTCATGAAGGTGAAAGGGAGCTTTCTAAAATCCCATTTTTTGTAAGAGGTAAAGTAAGAAGAAATACAGAGAATTATGCCCGCCAAGCAGGATGCAGAGAAATTAATGAAGAAACTCTATATGACGCTAAGGCTCATTATAAAGCCTAAATTTTCTCCTTCTAATTACGCCAATGAGAACTTTCTTGGCTTGATTTGATTAATCTCCAAACATTTCTTGATAACTTCTTAGCAATGAGACCACCTCTCTCAACTTTTGAAGAGCCTGGTCTGACGCCTAAAAGTTTTGATACTTCTGTTGTGCTTAGTGGGGCTCCTGTTTCTATAGCTAGAGAGGTTAGTTCAAGTCTTTGACGCAGCTCATATGTATCACATTTTTCGTCTTCTTTTAACCAATTCAAGTCGGCAATACCTTTGTCAGACAATTTTTGCATAAGACCTAACGAGACTAAACCTAGCGCTTGCTCCGGATTGATTTCAGCATTTGAGTTATTGTTGTTGGGATCCTTTGGCTGAGTTGCAGACATTCTTTCGTAAAATCAATATATTTTGAATTTATCGGCTTACAATCAGCATGCAAGTCTCAATTGCTAGCTAAAAAGACAATCTTTGAGGTAGTATCTCGCGCATGACGAGATTCGCCACATTTAAAAATAATGAGAGGCGACCAGGAGGAAGTCAGAGAGTTACTGGTGCAGAGGTAAATGAATATCTTGCCGATGATCCAAAGAGAGTAATAACAACTGATTCTGAAAAATCGTTAGTTGCTCGTCAAGCAAGTCATGTAAAACAAATTGAATTAAGAACATATGTATTTCTAGATTCTTTGCAACCTCAACTTGCTGCCTATATGGGTACTGCAAGTTCAGGATTTTTACCCATACCCGGTGATGCTTGTCTTTGGATGGAGGTTTCTCCTGGAATGGCTGTGCATAGGGTTACAGATATCGCACTAAAAGCCAGCAACGTTCGATTAGGGCAAATGATCGTTGAAAGGGCATTTGGATCTCTTGCTCTTTATCACCGAGATCAAAGCACAGTATTGCATTCAGGCGATGTCGTTTTAGATGCCATAGGTAGCACAATTGATAGGAGAACGGATCCGCAAGTTACTTGGACTGAGGTTATTCGCTCTATTACTCCGGACCATGCTGTTTTGATCAATCGCCAAAATAGACGTGGCTCAATGATTCAATCTGGCATGAGTATGTTCATCCTTGAGACTGAACCAGCGGGATATGTTTTGATGGCTGCGAACGAAGCAGAGAAGGCATCAAACATCACAATCGTTGATGTGAAAGGAGTTGGTGCTTTTGGAAGACTGACTTTAGCTGGAAAAGAGGGAGATGTTGAAGAGGCTGCGGCTGCGGCGATGAGATCTATTGATCAAATAAATAGAAGTTAATTATTTTTAATTCCTATAGCTTTCAAAAGGTAAGGCGCTAATTCTCTAGCGGCTTTACCTCTACTTCCATGTTTTGATAATTGTGCATTATTTAATTCCCCATAAGTGCAATTAGTTTCACGAACAAAAAATAATGATTCAAATTCACCATTGGGGTAAGCAGGCTCTTTTAAAATTTCGCCCCAGCAAATTCCTATTGTATTTTGGATTATCTCTCCACTGTTAGAGCAGAGAACCATCACGCTGCAAACTTTTGCGCTTCTGTAAGGACTATCTCCGAGAGCAGTTAGGATTTTTTCTATTTTTTTTTCATTTGTTTCGGCAAGTCGTGCAGAAAAGATACCGGGAGCATTACCAAGAGAATCAATTTCAAGTCCAGAATCATCTGCAATAGTCCAACTGTTAGTTAATGCCGCTGCTGCTTTTGCTTTCAATATGGCATTTTCCAGATATGTTTTTCCGGTTTCTTCAACATCTAAAGAATTAGGTTGTTTCTTAACTTCAATTGGTAGCGGCCCAAGCATTGCCTCTATCTCAGCAACCTTCTTGGGATTACCACTAGCAATGGTTATTAGTGGTTTTTTCAAATCGAATCATTTAACTAGTCTTATATAGTCTTACAAGAAGAAGTCAAAAACAATAGTCCTTGAATTTTGTAGATGATTTTGAGACAGTTTTTGGGTGAACATTCCAACCCTGACATAGCCAGGAAGCTGTCTCGTGGGTAAAAATAACTACATGAACTTGTTTACGCAATGCAATATGAGTATGTCCTGACTGTTGATCCAACAGTGTTACTCAACTGTCGTAGCAAGGGTGATAAGCTCAGCTTATGAATAGGACTAGAAACTGTAATCAGCGCTATTAGAAAATCCTCTTGACTAATTGCTCTTTGGCGGGCCATTGTCCCTCCTGAACATTCCATCCCTTTACAGAAATAGGACATGGCTAGCGAAACAATGGGTATTGCTCTCGGCATGATCGAGACACGCGGATTAGTACCAGCTATTGAAGCTGCTGACGCTATGACCAAGGCAGCAGAAGTGCGCTTGATTGGTCGTGAGTTTGTTGGTGGTGGTTACGTAACAGTTTTGGTTCGCGGAGAAACTGGTGCTGTAAACGCAGCAGTTCGTGCAGGCGCAGACGCTTGTGAGCGTGTAGGTGACGGACTCGTTGCAGCTCACATCATTGCTCGTCCTCATCGTGAAGTTGAGCCAGCTCTGGGCAACGGTAACTTCTTAGGTCAGAAGGACTGATTTTTGATTAAGTCCTAAGAGGAGAGGACTTTTCAAATTTTCAACCTTCTAACTAATTAACAGGAGCTATCAATGGCTAAAAAGTATGATGCTGGAGTTAAGGAGTATAGAGATACTTACTTCACTCCTGATTACGTCCCCCTAGATACTGATCTACTTGCATGTTTTAAATGCACAGGTCAGGAAGGTGTACCTAAGGAAGAGGTTGCAGCAGCTGTTGCGGCTGAATCATCTACAGGTACATGGTCAACAGTTTGGTCAGAATTACTTGTAGATCTTGAATTCTACAAAGGCCGCTGTTACCGCATTGAAGATGTCCCTGGAGACAAGGACGCCTTCTATGCATTTATTGCCTATCCCTTAGATCTTTTTGAAGAAGGATCTATAACTAACGTTTTGACATCACTTGTTGGAAACGTCTTTGGTTTTAAAGCCCTGCGTCATCTTCGTCTTGAAGATATTCGCTTCCCAATGGCATTTATCAAGACCTGCGGCGGACCACCTAGTGGAATCGTAGTTGAACGTGATCGTCTTAATAAATACGGTCGTCCATTACTTGGTTGTACTATTAAGCCAAAACTTGGTCTTTCAGGTAAAAACTACGGTCGTGTTGTTTATGAATGCCTTCGTGGTGGTCTTGATCTAACTAAAGATGATGAGAATATCAATTCTCAGCCATTCCAGCGATGGAGAGAGCGTTTTGAATTTGTTGCTGAAGCTGTAAAGCTAGCTCAACAGGAAACTGGTGAAGTTAAAGGTCACTACCTGAATTGCACAGCAACTACTCCTGAAGAGATGTATAAGCGTGCTGAGTTCGCTAAAGAACTTGACATGCCAATCATTATGCATGACTACATCACTGGTGGCTTTACTGCTAATACAGGTCTTGCTAATTGGTGCCGTGAGAATGGCATGCTTCTTCATATTCACCGTGCTATGCATGCGGTTATCGACCGTCATCCTCAGCATGGTATCCACTTCAGAGTTCTTGCTAAGTGTTTGCGTCTATCTGGCGGAGATCAACTTCATACAGGAACAGTTGTTGGAAAACTAGAAGGTGACCGTCAAACAACTCTTGGTTATATAGATAACCTACGTGAATCCTTTGTCCCTGAAGACCGTACTCGCGGTAACTTCTTTGATCAAGATTGGGGTTCTATGCCTGGTGTATTTGCTGTGGCATCTGGTGGTATTCATGTTTGGCATATGCCAGCATTGCTTGCAATCTTTGGAGATGATTCATGTCTCCAGTTTGGAGGTGGTACTCATGGACACCCTTGGGGATCAGCGGCTGGTGCGGCTGCGAACCGAGTAGCTCTAGAAGCATGTGTGAAAGCGCGTAATGCAGGTAGAGAAATCGAAAAAGAAAGTCGCGATATCCTTCTAGAAGCTGCAAAGCATAGCCCTGAATTGGCAATTGCTCTTGAGACATGGAAGGAGATTAAGTTCGAATTCGATACAGTCGATAAACTCGACGTTCAGTAGAAAAGATAAAGAGGTGACATTTTAAGTTGCCTCTAACTTTCTTAAATTCATTAGTCGATATTTAAATCGACTTTCACTCATTCACTAACTTAAGTTCACCATGCCTTTCCAGAGCACAGTAGGTGACTATCAAACAGTCGCCACCCTGGAAACATTCGGCTTCTTACCGCCGATGACCCAGGACGAAATCTACGATCAAATCGCTTATATCATTGCTCAGGGTTGGAGCCCAGTTATTGAGCATGTTCAACCAAGTGGTTCAATGCAGACCTATTGGTCTTATTGGAAATTACCTTTCTTTGGTGAGAAAGATTTAAATTTGGTTGTTAGCGAGTTAGAAGCTTGCCATAGAGCATATCCTGACCATCATGTTCGTATCGTTGGATATGACGCATATACACAAAGTCAAGGTACTTGCTTTGTAGTTTTCCAAGGCCGCTAAATATTAGGCTTTGATAAAATTAGCCTCAAAAATTTTTTGAGGCTAATCATTCTTTAGAGAATTTTAATTTATTTTTTGTAACCTCTCCATTGGGTTGATATGGCAAAACAAACAAGTCGACAATTAGTTCTTGAACGCCGCCAGGCTCTAAGTCAAGGAGGTAAAAATGCTTCTGTTAAAGGCTCTACGGCTAATAGAGTGCGTTCTTCTGGTGATGCAAGAGCTACGAGGACAAATTCTGGTTTTGTGAAACCCAATAAATCTATGGCTAATTCTAATAATTCTTCTTCTCAGTTAAGTACTAGTAGTTTTCAATTAAGTACTTCTGGGAGCACAAGTAGTTCAAGATCATATAGAAGTTCTGTTGCACAACCAAGTCGACAACTTGTTATTGCAAGAAGAGAAGCATTGTCACGTAGAGGAAAATCTGCCGATAACAGTAAAGATATAACTCGAGTTGATGTTGAGAGGAAAAAGGTTCAAAACGCTCCTTCTTATGACGCAAAAAAGGCTGAACATTGTTGTCCAGAATGTGAGCAAAAAGCTTTAGAGGAGACTAGTAATACAATTTCAAAGCCAGAAGTTAGCTTGAAATTAAATAAAAGAACAACTGATCACCGTTCAACTGTTAAAAGAAAAGCAATTACTAATTCAAGTAGAGCTTTTGTGCTGGCTCGAAGAGAAGCATTATCAAAGCACGGTAAATCTGCTGGGAAACAACCAACAACAGCTGCATCTGTTGCGAGGCAAGGTAATCCAGATCTAACAACTAAGGAAATAGCTCAAAGAGTAAGAGAACTTAAAAGTAAAACTGGTGCCACTGGATCAAAACGTACTTCAGTAACTCGACCTTGTGGTCCTAATAAAAATGGTGCAAAGCAAAATGCTAGTGCTCCTGATGCTCATTGGAAAGTAGGAATGAGTGAGACCGCAACTGGTCAGCTTGTTACTGGAACTCAAGCAAATAGATCTATAAAAACCACTGGTAATGAAGCAAGTACTTGCCGTTCAATAACAGGTACTCAGTATCTTGGTTCAGAAGTTATTGATTCTTTCTGTAATGGTTCAAACACTCCTATAAGTCAGCCAGCAAAGGTAGGTGTTACAAATACAACTCATGGAAATTTAGTAACGGGTAACGAGGTTGGTAGATCAGAAAAAGTTACTGGTGATGAGCCTGGTACTTGTAAAAACCTTACTGGTACTGAATATATATCAGCTAATCAATCCAATCATTATTGCGGAGGAGTTAACCCTTCACCCTCAAAAATTGGCTATAGCCAAACTATTGATGGTCAAAAAGTCAGTGGAACTATGACAGGAAGGTCAGCTTTAGTTACAGGAAATGAAGCAGGATCAAATAAAGGTTTAACTGGCGATCAGTATTTAGGTTCTGATCCACTACCTTCTGGTAGACCAGCAGAAAAGGTTGGCTCATTAACTACAATTCGTGGGAACGGAGTAACTGGCACTGATGTCTCTAGAAGAGAAAATGTTACTGGCAATGAGGCTGGTAGTTGTAAGAATGTAACGGGAGATGAGTATGTGGGTTCTGGGCAATATGATGCTTTTTGTGGAAGTAAGCCTGCTCCTGATCCCGCAAAAGTTGGTCTGAGTGTTACGAATAAGACTCAACAAGTTAGTGGAACAATGACAGGTAGATCTCCTCTCGTAACAGGAGATGAACCTGGTACTTGTAAAGCAGTTACAGGTACACCCTATGCAGGATTAGATCAAGCAAATCAATGGTGTGATAATTCTGCGTCATCTGAGATAGAGGCTAGAACCCCAAGGCAACTTGGTACTCCTGCAGCAAGATTGACTGGTCAGCAGCCAGGTATAGGTGGGAAAATGACAGGTGCACATAAAGGTGCCTGTGAGCCTTTAACTGGAACACCATATGTTGGCGGTGATCAATTGGTAGACAATTGTGGTTTGTCAAATACTCCCGAAGGTTATGCTCACCAGGAAAATACTGAAAAAGCAGCTGCATGGACAAGTTTCAGCGTAAAATCTCCAGCAAGGCAAGCTCATATTCAAAATGAAATCAATGCAGGTGTCACAGGTACGAGCTACGAAGATAGCTCAAGAATTACTGGCCCATTCGACATGGCTGCAAATAAAGTGACTGGTACTGAACAATTTCGCTTTGACAGAAAACCATCAAATACTCAGAATAATAAAGTTGATCAAATAGTTAATGAAGAAGCTAAGCAACGCCCAACCTCACAAATAACAGGAGAAGGACAATCTGCAGGATTGAATATAACTGGTGATGATTGGGCTAGAGGAGAACATGTCACTGGAACAGAAGGTGCATCTGCTAAGCGTAGAAATCCTTCACGTCCAGGACCAATGAGTGCAATGAAAGCATCTGAATTAAAGAGAAACGAAGAAGTTCCTGAACCAGATTTTCTAATCACTGGTTCTAGTGGTAACACAAGGGATGGTCAACTGGTTACTTTCTCTGGTGGAGCAAGAGGTTAAATAGTCGATGGCCTATCGTAATTTGGCCAAGAAATCTCTTCGTGGGCCAACAGCTCCTATGAAGAGATTTGTCGACCTAGAAAATCAGGGCTTGAATTCTGAAGTAATTAAGACTACTAATTCTTTCTCTGATGAAATAAAAACCATTAGCTCTTTCTCCAAGGATCATCCATTAACCAACTCTCAAGAAAATCAGAAGTTAAATCAATATGAAAAAAAGGTTAAAGGTCGATTTGATAATATTGTCCCTCTTTTAAAAAGAGTCTCTAGTCTTCAAAATGATTTGAATTTTGTTGAAAGAGCTCAAAATTTATGTCGCTCGGAATTAGGTTATGAATTACCACTGCACATACTTGAAAAGGCTTGGGTTGGAAGTGTTGACATAAGTGCCTTGTTTGCATGGTGTGTTTTTCAATCACACCAATTGACGAGTAATGAATTTTTTGATTCAGATCCACTAGAGGGATCTGGAAACAGTCAATATGCTAAATCTTTCCAGTCTTTCCTATATCAATGTGGCTTTCATCTTCTAGATATAACTCCTTGTGCCGATGGTAGATTAGCTCATGCTATTTCTTATGCATTACGTATACCTTTTAGTTCTGTCAGGAGGCGTTCTCATGCAGGTGCATTATTTGATATTGAAAAAACAGTTAACCGTTGGGTTAAAACTGAACATAGTAGATATAGAGAGTCAATTCCTAATGCTGCAACTGAGCCAACAAGATATTTAAAATCAGTAATCTATCATTTTAGTTCTGTTGACCCTACACACCAAGGATGTGCTGCTCATGGTAGTAATGATGAGTTAGCAGCATCAGAGGGCTTACAGAGATTATTAGATTTTAGGGAAGCAGTCGAAAATAGTTTTTGCTGCGGTGCATCCGTTGATTTGCTTTTAATTGGTATTGACACAGATACAGACGCGATAAGAGTTCATACGCCTTCGAAAACTAATGAAGTTGATTTGAAATCATGGGTTTGTGCAAATGAAATATACAAAGAGACTCAATTTCTAAAAGCTGAAGAGGCTCTTCAAAAAATTCAAGAAAATATCAAAGGTGTTTGCCCTGGAGAAACAGATCCAAATATGGTTATGTTTATTACCAAACTCATTTCAAATAATATTTCTCAAATTGATTATGTGAAGAATTTTCATTCCGGAAGCTACCAAGATGCAGGGCATGCTGAGAGGTTTATTGGTGTAGGTATTGGTTTTAAAGAAGTTCACTTAAGGAATCTTACTTATTTTGCTCATTTGGAGACTGTTGAACAAGGAGCTCCTGATCTCGACGTAGGAGTGAAAATTTTCACAGGTCTCAATATCTCGAGAAGTTTACCAATACCTATTGTTATTCGCTTTGATTACTCAGGTAGTGTCCCTCATGCTAGAAATAGAGCATTATCTGATTGTCATAGAATTAATGAGGCTATTAAGTCTCGTTATCGAGATTTAATAGATAATGGTTCACTTCACACATTTCTTACTATTCGAGATCGAGATAAAAAGGCTCCTGCAGAAGTTGTAGGTTCTTCCCTCGATCCAGTCACTCAGGAGGCTCACTAAATGCTCATTTGTAAAGTTCTCAAACCACTTGTCTCAACCAATCGTATTCCAGGCTTTGAACATAAGCATTTACAGGTTGTATTAGACGGCAGCTCAAAAAAAGTTGCTGTTGATGCTGTTGGATGTAAACCAGATGATTGGGTCATATGTGTAGGAAGTTCTGCAGCTCGCGAAGCTGCTGGGAGTAAGTCCTATCCAAGTGATTTAACTATTGTTGGAATTATTGACCATTGGGATCCAGAGACACAACAACAGATCTCAGGAGGAGCAAAGTAATGGAGATAATGCAAGTCATGGGACGCTTGGTTTGTACACAGAGAGTGGAAGGGTTAGGACATATGCATTTAAGAATATTGTGTAATAACAAAGGTAAAAGACTTGTGGCTGTTGACCCTGTCGGTGCACGAGAAGGTAATTGGGTCTTTACAGCAACAGGAACCGCTGCGCGGTGGGGATGCCCAGACCCCAATGTCCAAACGGATTTAACTATTGGTGGAATTATCGATAATTGGTCTCCTGATGATTAGTGTGACTACTATTCAATAAAAATTAATTTTATAAATTCTTAAACTATGACTAACTCTTCAAATCGTCGACAAAAAAGTAGTAATAAAACTATTAAGCCTAAAGATCAAGTAGTTGATATTACTCCTATCAATTCAACTACTCAAACAAAAACTTCTTCGAAGATACGGTCTTCCTCAACCGAAAAAACATCTAGTATTAAAAATATTCCTAGCGCTACAAATCTATCTAATGGTTCGAGAGGTGCTGCTTCAACTAAAAAACCAATCGGAAACGATAAAGGTTTTGAGAGTAGTTCAAACTCTGGTATTGCATTAGGAATGATAGAGACTCGTGGATTGGTACCAGCAATTGAAGCGGCCGATGCAATGACAAAAGCTGCGGAAGTTAATTTGATCGTTAAGGAACTCGTTGGTGGAGGATATGTAACTGTAATGGTTCGAGGTGAGACTGGTGCTGTAAATGCTTCTGTGAGAGCAGGAGCTGATGCTTGCGAGCGGGTCGGGGATGGATTGGTTGCTGCCCACATTATTGCCCGACCTCATGTCGAGGTTGAGCCAGTACTGAAAAGTAGTGGAGCAAAAAGGAGAAGCTGAGTAAGTTTAAATTTTTAATTTTTTTCTTCAATCAATTCACGATGTAGTAGTTTTTACAAAAGATATGTTTTTTTCATGGAAGGATGGAGGCATAAAAAAAGACCAGAGTGTCTAGAAAAAAGATTTGAATTTCAATCCTATGAAAAAAACAGAGATTTTCTCGATGCCTTAGGCGATTTTTGTGAGGAGGTCAATCGTTTCCCAGATATAAGTTTTGGGAAGACCTATGCAAATATAACTATCAGGCCTTTAGAAAATAATGAGAAAGAGGAAATATCAAAAGATGACCATGATTTCGCAAGTAAAATAGATTATTTAAATAAACATCAAGAAAATTAATCTTCTTCTTTTGGTTGTTCTAGATCTCTTTTGATTAATGCCATTAGATAAGAGGGTGTTTTATATCTTCCTGGTAAACAACGATTAAGAGTCTCCAAATGACTCCAGCAAACTGTTCTTTGAATTTGATCAGAGGTACGTCCTTGTTGCAAGAGCCTCCTAAGTGCTTTGCAGTAGAGAGGGTACCCTGCTTCTAGTTCGCCAATAGTCAACTTGGCAGTGGACATTGTCTATTGCGAATCAATTATTAATTTAGACAATAAAGGGGCCAATTAGCAAAGTGGCAAGCTCTTTTTTCGTCACAAATTTGTTTTTATGTCTTGTTTCCTAGCCAAGCAATGCAATCTATCTCAATTTTTCCTCCCTTAGGAAGATTAGATACTTCAACGCATGCCCTTGCTGGACTAGCTGATCCCCCAAAGGTCTCTGCATAAATTGAATTTACTTTTGCGAAGTCATTTAAATCAGTTAAATAAATGGTTGTTCTTATTACATTTGAACTTTCGCCACCAGCGGCTTCAACTACGGCCATTAAATTTTTTAAAACTTGTCTAGTTTCTTCTTCTATATTTCCATTCCCGATCATTACCCCAGTTGAAGGGTCTAGAGCAATTTGTCCTGAGCAATACAACCAGTTTTCCAC
>QCIZ01000005.1 GCA_003216375.1 Prochlorococcus sp. AG-402-O21
CCAACTTACCATTAATCATAATTACGGTTGAATTAGTATGTGAACATACTTGCTCAAACATCTCAATATCATATGGTTGAGGAGAACAGACTAATAAGACAGAATTCAACAAATCTGTTGAATTAATAAACTCCTTAAATGTAAAAATCTTATTAGCCAATTCAGGGTTGTCTCTTTTGGCAAGAGCAGCTCCGCCAGCATCGGCCCACAATAAAATATTATCAAATTTAATTTCAGTTAGTTTGTTAGATAAACGAAAAATTATTGGATTAATTCTTAATCCTTCAAATCTTAGATTGATAGAAAGAAAAGATTGTTGAGAATTACTTGAAAAATAGCTTTGGATTGATTCATATACATTTGATTCTGCTTCTCTAAGATCTGAGGGTAGCTTATTATTCATTTGATGATCATTGTTTTTTGAGTTCTAAAGATTGCAATGATTCATCTATTATATTTGAAACTGAGTTAATATCATCATTTAAAATCCATGGACCAATAGTTATTCTTAATCCAGATTCTTGTAGTGGTTTATCAACATTAATTGCTACCAGTATGGGATTTGGTCCTTGACTAGATGATGAGCAAGCACTACCACTACTTATATAAACGCCATATTGTGATAATAATCGAACAATTTCTCTACCTTTAATTGGAATCATTGATTTTGTATGACAGAGAAATGAAAGATTATTCGGTAGTCTTTCTCTATGAGGACCAATAAAAGTAAGTTGTTTATTCTTAACTAGATTTTGTTTTAAAAGAGAAGTCATTTTGGAGACATTATTCTTTGGGAATAATGTTTGATTATCAGTAACCTCTATATATTCATTAAGAAGGTCAATTGCTGTTGAAAAACCTGCAATAAGGGGAACTGACTCTGTACCAGATCTTATAGAGCCATTCTTAAATCCATATGAAGGATCATTAAGTAATAACTCTCGAACGCCTCTACGCAACATTAATAATCCAATTCCTTTTGGGCCTTGAAGTTTATGCGCAGAGGCACTAAGCATATCAACATTTAATTTACTCCAATCAATAAGACCGCTAGGGAGGACCTGTGTAGCATCAGTATGAAAAGGTATATTTCGTTTTTTACATTCATTACCTATGAGATTTATGGGCTGAATGGCCCCAATCTCACTTTGGCCCCAGATTATCGAAACCATTTTTGTTGGAGGAGATAACATCTCCTCCAACAAATCAAGGTTGATAATTCCATAACGATCTACAGGCCAGTATTTAATATCCCAACCATCATTATGTAATTGATTGGCTATTAAGTTAATAGAAGGGTGTTCAACGCTACTTATAACAAGTCTTCCTTTATCAAGATTATTAGATACAACTTTAAGAGAAAGATAATTTGACTCTGTTGCTCCAGATGTGAAAAAAATTTCGTCAGATGAAGCTTTTAATTTATTAGCTATTGATAATCTAGATCTTTCCAAAATCTCTCTTGCAAAAACCCCAACTTTATGGATACTTGATGGATTCCCCCAGCATTCAGATTGAATATCTTTTACTTTATTAATAACATCTATATGTGGCGGAGTAGTCGCTGATGCATCGAGATAAATATTATTCATTTTCAAGTATAATTAAAAATCTATCTCGCCATGAAATACCTTTAAGGCAGGCCCCTGCATTAAAACTGGACCTGCTTGGTTGGGCCATTCAATTTCTAATTTGCCACCTGGTAAATAAATGTTAGCGTTGTTGAAAGTTTTACCTAACTTGGATGTTACGACCAGACACGCGCAAGCCCCTGTGCCACAAGCTAGTGTTGGCCCGCAACCCCTTTCCCATACCTTAACTTTAATATTTGATTTATCAATTAATTCAACAAAGTGAACATTGGTATCATTAGGAAATGTATTGTGTTTTTCAAGGAATCTTCCCCATTCTTCGAATGGTATATTGTCAATTTTATCAACAAATACGATCATATGAGGATTGCCCATACTAGCAGCATAAACATTTAAAATTTGATCATTTATTGTAATCTTTCCATTAGGAACTGGTAAATTATTCATTAACAATTTAGTAGGTATATCTTCAGGAGAAAGAATAGGTTCTCCCATATTTACTTTAATTTTTTCATTACAAGCAATAGAGGTGAGAATCAGACCAGCTTTAGTTTCAATTCGAATCTCAGAATTATCATTGATTTCATTATTATCGTTTAAAAAAGCAATCAAGCATCTTATACCATTGCCACACATTTCTGGTTCAGAACCATCAGAATTAAATATCCTCATTTTCACAAAACATTTATTTTTGGAATCTAATACAAGAATAATTCCATCAGCTCCGATGCCAAAATTTCTATGACATAGATGTTCAATAAAGTTATCTTTATTTTCAGTAAATAAATTATCTAAGTTATTACCACGTGCATCAAAGATAATAAAATCGTTACCAAGTCCTTGATATTTTGAGAAATTATATTTCATGATTTAAAGTTTGTTTAACTATGATCTAAGGAAATAAAGCGTTCCTAGTAGTAATTTCAGAACTATTCGCATATTTGGCATCAATTTATGAGAACATTATCTGATTGGCAAATCAACTACTGAAGGAGATCTTCCTTGAATAATACTACTTCAGAGATTAGTGACCAGCGTTACGAGCATCGTGAGATAGAAGCTTATTGGCAAAAAGAGTGGGCTAATCAAGGGCTCTATAGAACAAATACTGATGTAAACAAAGACAATACTTTTTACGCCTTGTCAATGTTCCCATACCCATCGGGTACCTTACATATGGGGCACGTGAGGAATTATGTCATTACAGATGTACTGGCTAGATATAAAAGGATGCAAGGTTATAACGTTCTTCATCCAATGGGATGGGATTCCTTCGGTTTACCGGCTGAAAATGCAGCAATAGAAAGAGACACGAGTCCATCTAGCTGGACAGATAAAAATATTTCTCAAATGAAAGCTCAATTAGATCGACTTGGATTTTCAATAGATTGGTCTAAAGAAGTTACTACTTGCAAAGAAGATTATTATAAATGGACTCAATATATATTTAATCAATTACATAAAAATAATCTTGCCTATCAAAAAAAAGCAACGGTAAATTGGGATCCAATTGATCAAACTGTTCTTGCAAATGAACAAGTAGATGCTGAAGGTAAATCGTGGAGATCTGGAGCTAAAGTTGAGAAAAAGGAATTAAACCAGTGGTTTCTACGAATTACTAGTTTTGCCGAAGATCTAAATAATGACTTAGCTCAGCTTAAGGACTGGCCAGAGAGAGTCAGGATTATGCAAAAAAATTGGATTGGCAAGTCAATCGGTGCAGAAATAACATTTGATATCAAAAATCATAACCAAAAAATAACAGCTTTCACTACTAGAATAGATACAATCTATGGAGTAAGTTATCTAGTCTTAGCTTCAAATCATCCATTAATTGATCAATTAATAAATGATAAAGATATTAATCAATTAATAGAGTTTAGGAACACACAAGAAAAGTTAAGTGATCTAGAACGTAATTCAGATAGCAGAAAAAAACTTGGAATGTATTTAGGAGTAAATGCAATTAATCCAGCAAATAATAAAGAGATACCTATTTGGATTGGCGATTATGTGATTATGGAATATGGAACAGGAGCTGTTATGGGTGTTCCTGCTCATGATAGTAGAGATTATAAGTTTGCTAAATCATATGATTTACAAATTAATTATGTCATAAGACCCAATAATGATGAAGATGATAGTTATTTAAATGCTGAGTACGTAGATAAGGGAATCATGATCAATTCAGATAAATTCAATGGAATTGAGTCTGATATTGCAAAAACAAAAATACTTGAATTAGGTTCAAATGCTAATTGGGCAAAACCAAAAACTACGTATAAGTTAAGGGATTGGCTTATATCTAGACAAAGATATTGGGGTTGTCCGATTCCGATAATTAATTGTAAGAAGTGTGGTCAAGTAAGAGTCCCAGACGAGGATCTACCTGTTTCTCTGCCTATTGATATTAAATTAACTGGTAAAGGAAAGTCACCTTTAACCACAAAAACAGAATGGATAAATACTTGTTGTCCTAAATGTGGAAATGAAGCAAAAAGAGAAACTGACACAATGGACACTTTTATGTGTTCATCATGGTACTTTTTAAGATATATAAACCCTGAAAATAAACAAAACCCATTTATAAAAAGCGAAATAGATAAATGGCTTCCTGTTAAACAATACGTTGGTGGTATTGAGCACGCAATCCTTCATTTACTTTATTCAAGATTTTTAACCAAAGCTCTAAAAAGGTGTGGATTATTAAATATTGATGAACCCTTTAAGAAGCTATTAACTCAGGGAATGGTTCAAGCTATTACTTTTAAAAATCCAAATAATAATAAATATTTTTCAAAATTTCAAATTAAAGATATTAATGATCCTAAAGATCCAATAACTGGAGAAAATATTGATATTATCTACGAAAAGATGTCAAAGTCTAAATATAATGGTGTAGACCCATCATTAGTCATAGATAAATATGGTGCAGACACAGCCAGAATGTTTATTCTTTTTAAAGCTCCTCCTGAAAAAGATTTAGAATGGGATGATTCAGATGTTGAAGGACAATATCGATTTATACAGAGACTCTGGAAATTTGTTATTAATACTTTAGAACTAACAATGAGTGAATCAAGATTAAATATAGAAAAAGAAAAGTCTAAAGATGATGAAGCTTTACGTCTAATTAATATTGCTATTAAAGAAATTACTGATGATTTGGACAATCTTCAATTTAATACAGCAATATCTGAACTTATGAAAGCTGTGAATGGCCTAAGTTCAATAGTTAATAACTGTAGTAATGAAACTCTAACTAATGTTGTTTCAATATTAGTTAAAATAACTTCTCCATTTTCTCCTCATATTGCAGAGGAGCTTTGGAAGACAATCGGAAATACTCAAAGTATTCATCTTCAGTCATGGCCAAAATTCGATGCAAGTGCACTTGAGCAAGATAGTTTTAAACTTATGATCCAAATTAACGGAAAAGTTAGGGGATCAATCGAAGCCAGTAAAAATCTATCTAAAGATGAATTAGGGGATATAGCTATCAAAAGTGATGCAGCTCAGAAATGGATAGATGGAAAAGAACCAAAACGGATAATTGTGGTTCCAAATAAATTAGTGAATATAGTTATTTAGAAATCAGTTTTTCGAAATAATTAATTGATCTGGATTTGATTGATTACCATTCATTGAATAATGATCTGAATTTTCAGAAAGTTTTCTCAAAATCAAATATATCGACTCAGTTGAGTCAGTAGACAATGCATCATTAATTTGTCTTAAAGTTCTTTCTTTTCTATCTTCCAAAAGATCTTCAATTTCTTTTTGTAGATTAATTATATTTGTAGCTGCTTTTTTCCCAGCTTCAACTCCTGGTTGATTGTAAGCATTAACATTAATCAATTCAGCATATAAACTTACTGCTCGTTCAAATAATGCAATTAAAGCACCAAGACTTGACTCGTCAAATGATTTAAATGTGATTGTCAAATTCTGTCTCCCACCTTCAGTTAATGCTGCTCGTGTTCCTTGAAGAAATCCAGACAAGTAATCCCCCGGTCGTTTATTTTTTACCTCAACTATCTCTGCTGGATCGTGGAGAATCTCAATGAAATTAACAAAGAAATTATCAATACCATCTCTTAATTGCTGCACATATGCATGCTGATCAGTAGAACCTTTATTTCCATAAACTGCGATACCTTGATTAACTTGATTTCCATCTCTATCTAACTTCTTACCTAAGGATTCCATCACAAGTTGTTGAAGATATCTACTGAAAACTTGTAATCTGTCTCTATAGGGAAGTACAACCATATCTCTTAATCCTTTTCCATTTCCAGATTTGTACCAAGCTAAGGATAAAAGTACCGCTGGATTATTTTTTATATCTTTTTCTCTTGTTAGAGAATCCATTTGAGATGCTCCATCTAAAAACTTATTAATGTCAGCGCCAATTAGGGAGGCAGGTAATAATCCAACAGCACCAGTAATACTTGTCCTTCCACCAACCCAATCAGGTAAATCAAAGATATTTAACCAATTTTCGCTAGCAGCTAAGGCATCTAACTTACTACCTTTTGTAGTAATTGCTATCGCTCGAGATGGCCAGCTCTGGTTGTTATCGTGAACAAACTTCATGGCTTGCTCCATTCCTATCAAAGGTTCAGGAGTGCCACCTGATTTACTAACAACTACAAACAAAGTTGATTCAATATTAGGAAGAATGGAATTTAATTTATGAGAAATCCCCTCGGGGTCTACATTATCTAGAAAATGTAGATTCAATCCAATTGACTCTCTCTTAAATGACTCGTTAATAAGTAACGGACCTAAACCACTACCACCTATACCTATCCAAAAAACATCTGTATATTTTTTACCATCGCTGTTAGTTATTTCACCATTTAATATTGATGCTCCAAACTTTGTTATGTCTTGAATTTCTTTGGTGATGGAGTCTGAAATTTCCTTACTTGGAGCAATCTTCGGATTTCGAAGCCAGTAATGACCAACTTGCCTGCTTTCATCAATATTGGCAATCGATCCATTCTCAAGACTTTCTAAAGAATCAAAAGCTTTGGAATAAATGTCCTTAAATTTTTCAAAATCACTCTTCTCCACATTCATTCTGCTTATATCTAGCCAAAAGCCTAATGAATCATCGCTAAATAAAAGATCGCAGTACCTTAACCATTTATCGTTGTTATTCATCTGGAAGATGTCAGTTATTTCCATTATTGATATGAGAATACTCCTTAATGAGTTCTGTTACAGGTACTCTCAAAAGAGAACCGTTAAACAAATTGATTTAATTTATATTAGTCAATAATGGTTTTCAATTGGCGAATGTTTAGTAATTGACAAATAGGAATGTAAATAAGCTTGATAGTTATTTTTATCTAACCTTTGGGATATCTAAATGTTGAATTAACTTTCATTACTATTAAATATGTCTTTATATTTAGATATTGTAATTTCATCCAAAGGGCATATATTTAGTTATAGATAATCATTGTTTAATGAAAAAAGATAATAAAAAATATATGGAGAACAATATATCTTATGATTTAAATGAACATTGCCTGATTAGCCCACTAGATTCAGAAAGCCCTTTATATGAGCCTAAAATAAGATTAGGTGTCCTTGCTTCTGGTAATGGCTCTAATTTTGAGTACATTATTAAATCAATTCAAAACAACCAACTTAATGCAGAAATTTCTATATTAATTGTCAATAATCCTGATTGCTTAGCAATAAAAAAGGCTATCAAATACAAAATACCCTATGAAATTATTAACCATAGAGATTGTCAAACAAGATTAGAACATGACATGCTGGTATTAAAAAAACTGGAGGTTTTATCCGTAGAACTAATTGTTATGGCTGGATGGATGAGAATTGCTGGAGAAGAATTAATTAATAGATATATAAACCGACTAATTAATATACATCCATCACTATTACCATCTTTTAAAGGCATTAATGCAATACAGCAGGCAATAGACGAGAGGGTTACTATTACGGGTTGTACGGTTCACTATGTAAAAAAGGAAGTTGATTCTGGCTCAATAATTATTCAAGCTGCAGTCCCTATTCAAGAACATGATAATAAAGAGACTTTAACAAAAAGAATTCAAGAAGTGGAACATATAATATTACCTTTAGCGATAGCAAAAGTAGCAATGAATATAAGAACTGGCTTCAGGGGTAATAAGTAATCTTAGGAAGACCAATATCTGATTCAAGTCCGTGCATAATATTTAAATTTTGTATAGCCTGCCCTGCTTGACCTTTTAGAAGATTATCAATAACACTCATCAGTACTATTCTTCCATTACGTTTATCAACTTCAACTGAAATCATAATTTTATTAGTATTTTTAACCCATTTAGTAGCTGGATAAATACCCACAGGCAAAATATCAATAAATGGTTGATTTTTATAAAAAGCTTCAATTACAATTTTGCAGTCTTCTGCTGTTAATCCAGGATCTCTTAAACGAGCATAAACTGTCGATAAAATACCTCTAACCATTGGCACCAAATGAGGCGTAAATTGCAAGTTGACTTCATGACCAGCAAAGTGACTAGCGATTCTTTCTATCTCTGCCGTATGCCTATGCCCAATGACTCCATAGGGCTTAATTGATTCAGAGCATTCAGAGAGTAAGAGTTGTTCACTTGGATTTCTACCCCCGCCGGATGTACCAGATTTTGCATCAATAATAATTCCTTCACTTTCTATTAATCCTTGTTTTAAGAATGGAATGAGGACACTAAGAGATGAGGTTGGGTAGCAACCTGGACAAGCAATTAATCTTGCCTTTGAAATTTCACTACTAAATTCCTCTGAAAAGCCATAAATAGCCTCTTCACATAATTCGTAGTCAAATCTTTGATATTTTGAAGCTTCCTTGGAATAGACTTCCTTCCATTTATCTAATGAATTAAATCTATAATCAGCTGATAAATCAATTACTTTAATACCTTTTTCTAATAATAAAGGGGTTAATTGTGATGATAAGCCGTTTGGCAGACTCAATATCGCATAATCAGAATTTTGAGCAATTTCATCAACATTACTTTTGGTTATCTCTTTATCCACCAAAAGTTTCATAAAAGGATTTATTTCATTCCAGCTCTTACCTACTGATCGCTCTCCATTTAAAGATGAAATCTCAAAGTTTGGATGCTCATTAATCAACTTAACGAGCTGAAGTCCACCATATCCAGATGCTCCAATAATTGCGATCCTCCCAGTTTTAGATGTACTAATTGCCATAACACCTAGGTTATTTCGTAGAATAATGGGATATTCATTTGAGAATAATTAGCAAAGAACCATTTCACCACAAACAAGAGGAATAAGTTGAAATCAGAAGATTGTTATGACATTGAATTTGATGATATAGCGGATGCACTTGCTGCTATTAGAAACGGTGAATGTGTTGTTGTAGTAGATGATGAAAAGAGAGAAAACGAAGGGGATTTAATTTGTGCTGCTCAATTTGCGACTCCTCAGCAAATTAATTTTATGGCAACTGAAGCTAGAGGATTAATATGTCTAGCAATGCAAGGGGAAAGATTAGACCAGTTAGATCTACCTTTAATGGTCGACAGAAATACCGATTCCAACCAAACAGCATTCACTGTAAGCATAGATGCAGGTCCAGAATTTGGAGTATCAACAGGTATATCAGCTGAAGATAGAGCTAAAACAATTCAAGTTGCTCTTAATAGTCAAACAAAACCAATAGATTTAAGAAGACCAGGTCATATTTTTCCCTTAAGAGCAAAAATTGGTGGCGTATTAAAAAGAGCTGGACATACGGAAGCAGCGGTAGATTTATCTTTGTTAGCTGGCCTATCTCCTGCAGGTGTTATCTGTGAAATCCAAAATCTGGATGGTTCAATGGCAAGACTTCCAGAATTAAAAAAATATGCACAGGAAAGAAATTTAAAATTGATTAGTATTGCAGATTTAATTCATTACCGACTTGAAAATGAGCGATTTGTCTACAGACAAGCAATTGCAAAACTTCCAAGCCTATTTGGAGATTTCAAGGCAATAGGTTATAAGAACGAATTGGATGGATCAGAACATGTAGCGATAATAAAAGGCGATCCAGATAATTTACAAGAACCAGTATTGGTGCGTATGCATTCGGAGTGTCTAACTGGAGATGCATTTGGATCATTAAGATGCGATTGCAGACCTCAATTAGAAGCGGCCTTATCAAGAATATCTGAGGAAGGAGAAGGAGTTGTTGTCTATCTAAGGCAGGAAGGTAGAGGAATAGGTTTAGTTAACAAATTAAAAGCCTACAATTTGCAAGATGGAGGATTAGATACGGTTGAAGCTAATGAGAAGTTGGGTTTTCCAGCAGACTTAAGAAACTATGGAGTAGGTGCACAAATATTGACAGATTTAGGTATAAACAGGCTTAAGTTATTAACAAATAATCCAAGAAAGATAGCTGGACTTGGAGGATACGGACTTCAGGTTGAATCAAGAGTACCGCTTGTAATATGTCCAGGAGATCACAATGCAGCGTATCTGGAGGTAAAAAGAGAAAAACTAGGACACTTATTTGATAATAATATTAAGGCAAATTTAGGCAATGAAAGACAAAATATTGTTGTCTATTGGGATGGAAAAGTTGACAATAATGACTTAAAACATTTTGAAGATAAGGCAAATAGATGGTCGGCAAATCATTTTCTAAATATTTCTATTCAAAACTCTCCTAGGTTGATAGCTCTATGTAAAAACCCATTATTTATATGGAATATTAGACATAGGGATATTAAAACCCATTTAGAAGGTAACTTAATAGATAAAAGGTTACTGGAGTTATTACTTAAAGAACTATGTAATTGGAACAATACAGAAAGAATTGGAATTATTAAAACAGATAATTATGAAAAACTTTTACATCCTTCTTCAAATTTATTAATTGAAGAGAAAAAAATTAGCGAACTTTCAAATATTGAAAATTCGCCATTGTTTGATTGGGATTTAAAAGATAAAACGAGTACTATTGAATGGTATTAATTATAAATTATTAAATAATAATTTTATTAGATAATACTTATACTATTAATCTTTGTACCATTAGCAATAGATAGTAGAATTTTCATATCATCAGTTTTACCAAAAACTGTATGTACTCCATCCAGATGAGGTTGTGGAGCATGAACTAAAAAGAATTGACTACCGCCAGTATCTTTTCCTGCGTGTGCCATAGAAAGAGAACCAGCGACATGTTTGTTTGGATTAATTTCACAATTAATAGAGTACCCAGGGCCTCCAGTTCCAGGCATGCCTCTTGATCCTTCTCGGGTATTTGGACATCCGCCTTGTGCCATAAACCCATTAATGACTCTGTGGAAAGAAAGGCCATCGTAAAAGCCCTCTTTAACAAGCTTCAAAAAGTTTTCTACTGTTTTGGGAGCATCCTTATCAAACAGGTCAATAGTCAATTGGCCTTTATCTGTATCCATCAACACTTTAGACATAGTTCTAATAAATTTTTTTATATAATAACTGTTTTAAAATTTAATGCAGAAACTATATTTTTTAAATATAAAATTTTAATTTAATTATAATTCAATCACATTTTAATGTAATTAGTGCTGTTCTTAAATTGCCCTCTGAATCATCAAGTAATTGTTTAGCCTCAACAACATCCATCCCAGTTAAAGCAATTAATAAAGATAATTTCACGGATCCATTTGTCTTCTTTAAAAGTTGAACAGCTGTTTCTTTATCAACTGAACCAATATCAAATAAAATACTAATTGCTCTATCCATTAATTTATCGTTGCTCACTGATAAATCAATCATTCTATTTCCATAAACCTTGCCTAGTTTAATCATCACAGATGTTGAAATTATATTTAAAGCCATTTTTGTAGCAGTTCCAGCTTTCAATCTTGTTGAGCCTGCAAGTATCTCTGGTCCAGTAATAAGCCTAATATCGATATCATTATCTAACGTTGAATCAGTTTCCGGAACTGAAGAAATAGAAATAGTTAGTGCATTTATACATTTGGAATAGTTTAATGCCGCGAAAACATATGGAGTTCTACCACTAGCTGTTATCCCAATTAAGACGTCTCTATTTGAAAAATTTCGATCTTTAAGATCAGAAATAGCTATCTCAGATAAATCCTCTAGAGATTCGGAACTTCTTGTTAGTGATGGTACACCTCCAGCGATTATTCCCTGAACCAAGTCTGGGTTCGTGCAAAAAGTTGGTGGAAGTTCTGAAGCATCAAGTACACCTATTCTTCCTGATGTACCTGTACCAATATAAAACAATCTGCCATTTGATTTAAGTCTTAATGTGATTTTATCGATAGATTTAACTATTTCTGGTATTGCTTTCTCGACGGCCTTTTGAGGTTCTTTATCGGCTTCAGAAAAGAGCTTAACGATTTCATATGTCGATTTAGTATCTAGATCAATTGAGGTTAAATTAGTCCGTTCAGTTAATATTCGATAATTATTATCTTTTAACTTATTGCTTGAATTAATCATAAAAGATTTTCTAATCGATTTCTTATATCTTCGAGTTGATCGTTAGAGGATAAATTATCATTTATTTTGTCCTGATCTTGCCAATTTCCAACTTCTAAATTCGAAAGAGGTGGGGAAATCATTAAACGTTCTTCATCGGTACTTGGTATAAAACCTTTCTCAACATAACGAGCCTCATAACCAGCTTCAACACAAAAAGCTTCAATATCGATCCTCGTCAAGACCTCAACAGATGGTGTAGGAAAATCCTGAGCCTCTAGCAGACCACAATATCTTTCAGCATCGTCCTTGTCTTCAAACATAAGGATTACTGTTTTGCCTTTAAGTTCTAGGGAATGTATGCCCTCGCTTTCAGTCCCCGCTTCATATAAAAGGACATTAACTAGCATAGGAATTAAATAATCAAATACATTATAAATCGATAAAATAAATACACAATATGTTTCTAATAATTCTCCATAGAAATTTCATTTAGACGTTGATATAATGCAAGTTCAGAATCACTTAGATTATCTGGCAACACAATAATTATTTCAACAATTTGGTCACCTTGATATTCTTCGTACTTCAATCCACGACCTCTAAGTCGTAACAACCTTCCTGTTGAAGAATTTGGTGGCACTTGTAAGGTAACCGATCCATTTAGAGTTGGTATATCAACAGCACATCCCAACAAAGCATCATGAGGGAATAGTTCAAGACGATACTTGACCCTCAATCCATCAATTCTTAACCCATCATCGGTTTGAACCTTTAATTGAACAAAATGATCTCTGCAACCAATTGCAGCACCTTGAATTCTTAATCTCCAGCCATCGCCAGCAAATGGAGGAGTTAAGACTTCTACAAGAGTCCCATCTTGCAACTGAATATCAACTGATGAACCATAAAGAGCTTGATCTGGTGTAATTTCTACAATTGATTCTTGATCTTCATAAATTAATGTTGGTGGTGGTGATGGATCACTTGTAGTAGGAATATACTCATTAAAGTTAGATTCTTCATTGTCTTCATATTCATCCTCCGGAAGATAAGAATATTGATAATTAATATCATCATTTTCACTTTTTAAGTTTGTTTTTATACCTAATACAACATCTAAATATTCCTCATAAGTTGGAAATCTATTCTCAAAGATATCTTGCAATTTATTATTTAATTTCTCCCATTCTTTTCTCTTTTTTGGATCACTTAAAATCGCATAAGCCTCATTAATTAATTTGAATCTTTCTTCAGCATTAACATCATTCTTATTTAAATCAGGGTGCCATTTTCTAGCCTCCTTCCTGAAGGCTGATTTAAGTTCATTAGAATCACAGTCTGGCGAGACACCTAATAGCGACCAATAATTAGGATCAACGGTAGTAGTCATTGTCCCAAGGATCTAAATCCCTTCTTCCATAATTATTTTCACCATTTCTATTTTGACTTCGTTGAGAATAATCCCAAGGATCATCATCCCAGTAATCATCTGAAAATAATTCGTCTTTTAAAGATCCAAAAGTATTTTTTATCCCTTGTATAGGATTAGATTCTGTTTTTCTTTCTGCTGATAAGCGACGATTTAAACCAAATAATGCTTCTTGGAGAGAACCAACAGCATATTCAAGTTCTTGTAAATCATTATCTTCAAGCAAATCTTCAACGTCCCTCATGGCAACTTCAACTGATCTTTGTTGTCTTTCTGCACCATAAGGTCCTAATTCAAGAGAGGCATCTCTCAGACGTCTTTCAGCTTGGGCAACAAGTGTTAAAGCATTATTCTTTTGATCAATAGAAGCACGCTTTTTCCTATCCTCAGATGCTTTTATCTTTGACTCCTCAATCAATTTATTAACTTCATTTTGATTCAGGTTTGAACCACCGGTAACACTTACAGATTGCTTCCGTCCAGTAGTTCTATCAGTTGCACTGACCTCTAACAAACCATTTGCATCAATATCAAAAGCCACCTGAACTTGAGGAACTCCCCTAGGAGCTGGAGGTATTCCAGACAATCTGAATTTACCCAATGATTTGTTGTCTGAGGCCATTTGCCTCTCTCCTTGCCATATATGAATTTCAACTGATGATTGGTTGGAGGCCGATGTACTAAAAACATCTGATTGTCTTACTGGTATGGAGGTATTACGAGGAATTAAAACTTTCATTAAACCTCCAACAGTTTCAAGCCCTAGTGAGAGGGGTGTGACGTCATTTAATAAAAGGTCTCTCAACTCTCCTGAAAGTATTCCGCCTTGAATTGCGGCACCAATAGCGACCACTTCATCAGGGTTGACAGATTGACAAGGTGGATTTGGTACTAACGTCTTAACTAATTGCTTTACCATTGGCATTCGAGTACTGCCTCCTACAAGAACCACTTCATCAATTTCCTCAGGATTCCAGCCTGAATCATCAATAACAGAATTGACAGGGTCAAACAATCTATCTAAAAGATCGCTGCAAAGACTCTCGTACATTTTTCTACTAAGAGTCGTCTCTATATGTAATGGACCATCCTTGCCTGTAGAAATAAAAGGAAGAGATATTGGCGTGGTTTGAACACCAGAGAGTTCTTGTTTAGCTTTCTCAGCCGCTTCAGTAAGTCTTTGTAAAGATTGCCTATCTCTTCTCAGATCGATTTTGTTTTTTTCCAGAAAATCTTCAGCGAGCCAATCAACAATTCTTTGATCAAAATCATTACCACCCAATTGTGTGTCACCTGAAGTTGCCTTTACATCAAAAACACCATTGGAAATTGACATTAAAGAGACATCAAATGTGCCACCACCTAAATCAAAGACCAATACTTTTCGAGAAGAACTTTTATCAAAGCCATATGCAAGAGCAGCCGAAGTTGGTTCATTCAGTATCCTTTCAACGGATATACCTGCCAAAATCGCAGCATCGCGAGTTGCTTGTCTTTGTGAATCGTTAAAGTAGGCGGGAACAGTTATGACAGCAGAATCAACATTTTCGCCTAAATAAGTTTCAGCATCATCGATTAACTTCCTAATAATATTTCCAATCAATTCTTCAGGGGCATATTCTCTTTTAGTTAAGGGGGAGGTTATGCGAACATTTCCCTGATCATTTGAGCGAACGCTATAAGGAACAGAGAGGCTTGTCTCTTCAAGCTCATCCCATGCTCTACCTACAAATCTTTTTAAATTTGAAAAAGTATTTTTTGGATTAAGAACTAATTGTCTTCTAGCTAGTTGACCCACCAACAATTCAGATTCCTTAGTAAAGCCAACAACTGATGGAGTAGTCCTTGAACCTTCAGCACTAGAAATAACAACAGGCCTACCAGCCTCCAACACCGCTACAACGGAATTAGTCGTTCCCAAGTCAATGCCAACTATTCTCCCCATGGCAATACTTATTTAAGCCCCACAGTAACTAGCATTTAAGGGTATTCAATACTTATTATGTACCCTTCAACACTTAAAGCCAATCCTTAGCCCTCCATTAGTGAAAAATTTGAAATTAGATATAGATTCATAATGTAAATGCTTTTGCGCGTGGACAAAGCAACTACATCAAAATTTTCACTAAGAAAAAGACCAACTTCAGAGAAGTTGGTAGATATTGGCTTTAAAAATATTGTTGTTGCGATGGCTTCAATGGTAGCCGTAGTTCTTTTTTCCATATTTGCTGTCGTTTACTATGAATCTACTGAATCGATTTCAAGATATGGACTGAGGTTTCTTTTTAGCTCTGCATGGGATCCAGTTACAGATGAGTACGGTGCATTCACAGCTATTTATGGAACCCTTTTTACATCGATTGCTTCATTATTAATTGCCATTCCATTGGGCGTCGGCACTGCAATATTTATAACTGAAAATATAATTCCCGAATATATAAGAAATATAATTGGAATAATGGTTGAGCTTTTAGCTGCTATTCCATCAGTGGTTTTAGGACTATGGGCAGTATTTATAATGGAACCTTTTATTAGACCATTTTTGAACATAATTTACGAACTATTTGGATTTATACCATTTTTCGGAACTGAACCTATAGGAGCTGGAATGATGCCTGCAATATTAATTTTAGTTGTAATGATATTACCTATAATTACATCGATTTCAAAAGACTCGTTAAATCAAGTTCCATCAAATCTTAGACAAGCTGCATATGGAATTGGAGCAACAAGATGGACTACAATTTTTAAAGTAATTATTCCAGCAGCAATTTCTGGGATAACTGGAGGTGTTTTACTTGCTCTAGGAAGAGCCATGGGTGAGACAATGGCAGTAACGATGATTATTGGAAATTCAAATAACTTTAGTTGGTCAATTTTTGCTCCCTCATATACAATTTCATCAATGCTAGCCAATCAATTTGGGGAGGCAGATGGTAGCCAAGTCTCTTCTCTAATGTATGCAGCATTTATCCTTATGATATTAACATTAATGGTTAATGTATTTGCTCAATGGATTGTTAAGAAATTGAGCTTAAAATATCAATAATAATGAAATTATATCCACATAACAAATTAACTTATAACCCTTCTTTAACAAGAAATATAGGAAACAAAATATTAACAGTTGCTTCTGCTGTTTTTGCAGCAATCTCTTTCCTCCCCTTATTATTTGTCATAAGCTATATATTAATCAAAGGGGGTAGCTATATAAATTTTGAGACATTAATACTTGAACCTGAACCTCCAGGCGATGATCTTCTATCTGCAGGCGGGATGGGACCTGCAATAACTGGAACTTTTATAATGACAGTGATTGCTTCAATAATATCCATACCAGTGGGAGTAGGAGGTGGAATATATCTTGCTGAATATTCTAAGTCTGGAAGATTTGCACAATTTGTTAGGTTTGGATCAAATGTACTTGCAGGAGTTCCATCTATAATTGCTGGTGTATTTATCTACGCAATAATTGTATCGACAAAAATATTATTTGGTTCAATGTTTAGTGGTATTGCAGGTGGTATTTCCCTATCAATACTTATGTTGCCGACAATAATTAAAACAACTGATGAAGCATTAAAATTAGTTCCAGATAATTTGAGAAGGGCTGCATTTGGAGTTGGAGCATCTAAATTTACTATGATCTCTAATATCTCATTACCAGCGGCATTTAGTTCTATCTCTACGGGTATACTTTTAGCACTTGCAAGAGCTGCTGGCGAGACGGCTCCATTAATATTTACGGCATTATTTTCTAGATATTACATAACAAGTTTTGACGATCTCTTTTATGAAATGGGATCATTGTCAGTGTTAATTTATAATTTTGCACTTGAACCATATGAATCACAAAATCAGTTAGCTTGGGCAGCATCATTTATTCTAGTTGTTGTACTTTTAAGCCTGAATATACTATCAAGGTGGATTAATACACTTGGTGATTTTCCTAAAAACAAAGTATAATAATGAACATAGGAAATAATAAAATGATTAACAAAATAAGTCCTAAAAACAAAAAACTTCAAAACGACTCTTCTATTTCTGTTTCCTTAGATAATGTTTCGATAAAATATGGAAATACAGTTGCAGTTAAAAATATCTTTTGTGATATAAAAAAAAATCAAGTTACCTCTTTTATAGGCCCATCAGGGTGTGGTAAATCAACCGTTATTAGAGCAATAAATCGTATGAACGATTTAATTGAGGGTTGTAAATTATCAGGTAGTGTCATTTTTGAAGGTACAGATATATATGCAGATGATATAGATCCAGTAGAAGTTAGGAGAAGAATTGGAATGGTATTTCAACAACCTAATCCTTTTCCAAAAAGCATTTACGAGAATATTGCATTCGGAGCGAGGGTAAATGGTTTTAGAGGTGACATGGATCAATTAGTAGAAGAATCTCTTACAAAGGCAGCTGTATGGGATGAATGCAAGGATAAATTAAACGAGAGTGGTTATTCTTTATCTGGAGGACAACAACAACGATTATGTATCGCAAGGACAATAGCAATCGAACCTGATGTGATTTTAATGGACGAGCCATGCTCAGCACTTGATCCATTATCTACATTAAAAATTGAAGAGACAATACATGAATTAAAGAAGAATTTTACAATCATTATTGTCACTCATAATATGCAACAAGCTAATAGGGTGAGCGATTTTACAGCCTTTTTTAATACAGAAAAAAAAGGAAAAGATCTCGGAGGAAAAGTTGGATTCTTAGTTGAATTTAGTAAAACAAAAAGTATGTTCAATTCACCAAAGCAAAAATCAACTCAAGACTATATCTCTGGAAAATTTGGTTAATCACTAAAGAGTTTTAAATTTAAAGCAACCTTAGGAACGGAGAGAGAGGGATTCGAACCCTCGATAGGGTTGCCCCTATACAGCATTTCCAGTGCTGCGCCTTCAACCACTCGGCCACCTCTCCTTAAATTGAGCAATGAAGAACTTTTTCAGTTGCTTGATTTAAATATATACCACAATAGAGCTATTGTTAAAAATTAAAATGTTGGATTTATTTATTAAATATTTTTATGATATATAAGGTCCTAGTAATAATTAATTATTTTATGAAAATAAATTGATTTAAAGATAAATAGAGTCATCCAATAGCAGTCTATTATTATAAATGAAAACTATAGTTATGATTATACCTTCTTGTAAAACCGCAGCCTTAAATGCAGGTCTAACCAAAGATGAAATTAATAAATTATTAGATATTGCCAAGCAGGCTGCAGAAAGAGGGGGTGCATCGCTAATGAATAATTATGGGAGGATTAAAACGATAAATTGCAAGGGAACTGCTGGAGATCTTGTTACTAATGCAGATATAGAATGTGAAAAGATAATAATAGATTATTTAGAAACAGAGACTCCTAATATTTCTATTCTTGCTGAAGAAAGTGGATATAAGTTAAAAGATGGAGAATTAAAATGGTGTATAGACCCACTTGATGGAACAACAAACTATGCACATGGATATCCATTTTTTGCAACTTCAATAGGTTTAATTTGGAATAGCAATCCAATTTTGGGAGCAATATCAGTACCTTCTTTAAATGAAGTTTATTATGCCTCTCCAGAGCATGGATCATTTTGTAATGGCGAAACGATAAAAGTCACGAACACAAATTCCTTATCCGATTCACTCTTAGTTACTGGTTTCGCATATGACAGACGAGAAGTATTAGATAATAATTATTCAGAATTTTGTTGGCTAACTCATCGTACGCATGGCGTCAGGAGAGGAGGGGCAGCCGCAGTAGATCTAGCATTTGTAGCATCAGGCAAAGTGGATGGTTTTTGGGAACGTGGGCTTGCAAAATGGGATATGGCAGCAGGAGTACCATTAGTTGAAATGGCAGGTGGAATAGTATCCAACTATCCTTCCGGAGATTTTGATCTTAATACCGGCAGAATTCTTGCTTGTAATCCAAAGATACAAAATGAACTCTTAAAAGAACTTGGAAGAATTAGACCATTAACTCCTAACTCTTATGGTGGAAAATAGTCCTAATTTATGTGATCCTTAAGTAATAGAAAGATTCAAATAATGACATTGCAACCTGCCTCGGGTGCGCGCGACTTAAATCCTCAGCAAGTAAGAAAGAACCATCTCATTGCATCAAAACTTTCATCTTTATATCAACTATGGGGATATGAGCGAATATCACCGCCTCATATTGAACGTCTAGACACACTTATGGCAGCTGGTGGAATTTCGAACAATGAAATACTAAAAATCGTTTCTGACGAACCACTTGGATTAAGACCTGAAATAACAGCGTCAATTGTTCGTGCTGCTTCAACTAGATTCAATGAATATGAAAGGCCGCTTCGTTTCTGGTCTACATGTACTTCATTTAAATGCAATCAAAGCATTGATGGTGGTATTGATATCGAAGAGTCATTCCAAAGCGGAGTAGAATTGATAGGAACTAAAGCTATTAATGCAGAGATAGAACTTCTATCTCTACTGATTGAATCATTAAAAATAATTGAAATTGATCAGGAATATAAACTGACATTGCTTATTGGTAATACATATCTATTGGAACTTATTTTAAGCTCATTTGATTCAACCAAAATAGAAGAAATAAAAAATATTCTCTGCGATCTTGATTACATAGCATTGAGTAAACTTGATATAAAAGATGAACAAAAAATTTTTATAAATAAGATCTTGAATATGAGAGGAAAACCAGAAAAGATATTAACTACTCTAAAAAATATCTATGGATCGAATTCTTATATTGAAAACCTAAAGGAGTTATTTACTATTATTGAACCATTAGCGAAAGAGAAGGGGATAGAAGTGCAACTAGACCCTACATTAGGGACTAAATATAAGTTATATAGTGGTCTAACCTTTTCACTGGTTTCATCATCCCCAAGTGCTCCTGTTATCATTGCTAAAGGAGGTAGATATGATGATCTGGTAAAGAAATTTAGTTCTAGCGATCATAATTGCTTCGGAATAGGATTTAGTATTAGCATTGATAAAATCAGGGAATTAGTCTCCTCAAGAGAGGAAATGAAAGTTAATAATGAAAAAGTATTAATCGCGTACAAGCAAAGTGCAAGTTTATATAAAGCATTAAAGCAACAAAAGGAATGGCACAATAAGGGAATTATTTCTATAATTTCGCATGAACCTCAAAAGACCAACGATGAAACAAATCAACTTTTAAAATCCAATAGATGCACTAAAATTGAATGGATAGATTGATATAAATTAACTATATCTTTTTAGTAATTGTCAGGGATCGAAAACCATTGTGCAGTAATCAATAATACTTTTGGTTTTAACGCCTAAATAATAATTGGTATCGCTATGATGATAGAAATTTAAATAAGTCATGCCTGTTAAAGAAGAAGGAACTATTCTTATTCACACTGAAAATATATTTCCAATAATAAAAAAAGCAGTCTACTCAGATCATGAAATATTCATTAGAGAGCTTATAAGTAACTCCGTAGATGCAATCAAGAAAAGGAAAATGGCCGCCTTTGCAGGAGATTGTATCGCAGCTGATGATGAGAAAATAAAAATCTCAATTGACAGAGAGAATAAGACATTGACAATTAGTGACAATGGAATTGGGATGACTAGTGATGAAATTAAAAAATATATTAATCAAGTAGCTTTCTCAAGCGCAGAAGAATTTCTTGAAAAATATAAACAACCTGATGATGGTTTTATAGGTCATTTTGGACTCGGCTTTTATTCAAGTTTTATGGTTGCAGAAGAAGTTGAAATAACAACTAAATCAGCAAAGAGTGATTCACAAGCTATTCAATGGAAATGTAATGGTTCACCTCAATATTCACTTGTTGAATCAGATAAAGAAGAAATAGGTACAGATATAATTTTACATTTAATGGAAGAAGAGATTGAATACATTGAACCAAGCAGGATTAAAACATTAATAAAGAAATATTGTGATTTCATGCCTATTGAAATCTCGCTTGAAGAAGAAGTTATTAATAAAATGAACCCACCATGGAGAGAAAGCAAACAAAATCTTAAAGACGAAGATTATATTGAACTCTATAAATATCTGTATCCATTTCAAGGCGAACCTCTCTTATGGGTACACCTAAACACTGACTATCCCTATAATTTGCAAGGGATCTTATATTTTCCAAAGTTAAGTGGAAGAGCCGATTGGGAAAGTGGTGAAATTAAACTATTCTGTAATCAGGTATTTGTTAGTGACTCAATTAAAGAAATTGTTCCTAGATATTTGTTACCTTTAAGGGGGGTGATAGATTCACCAGACATTCCCTTAAATGTCAGCAGAAGCGCATTACAATCAGATAGAAGAGTTAAATCTATCGGTAACTTTATTGCAAAGAAATTAGCTGATAAGCTTAAAACATTAAAGAAAGACGAAACCCAATTCTATGCTGATATTTGGGACTCTATATCTCCTTTTATAAAAATAGGAGCTATGGAAGATGAGAAATTTTCCGAGCAAGTAAAAGAGATAATTTTATATTCAACAACAAAAAACACTTCAGCAGATAATGAAGACAATAATGAACTAATAAAATCTGGTTCAAAGACTTTTACCACCCTTGATGCTTATAAGAATAGGCTAACTGATGAGAACAAAAAGGTTTTATATTCAACGGATGAAGTCTCTCAATCAACAGCGCTCAATATGTGGACTTCGCAAGGCAAAGAAGTTTTAAAACTTGATACAGTTATTGATACGCAATTTATTCCTTGGCTAGAAGAAAAAAATAAAGAAATAAACTTTGTCAGAGTTGACTCCGAACTTGATGAAAGTATTAAAGATGATTCTCCTGAAATCGCTGATAAAGATGGAAATACAAAGTCAGAAACACTTAAAAAGATGATTAGTTCAGCTCTAAACAATGAAAAAGTGACCGTACAAGTGCAAAGCCTTAAAGGGGAGAATTCTCCACCTTCATTAATATTATTACCAGAACAAATGAGAAGAATTAATGATATAACAGCATTAATGGAACAGAAACTTCCTGGTCTACCTGAATATCATAATTTAATCGTCAATTCAAACCATCCACTTATTCAAGGATTACTAAAGTTAAATTACAACCCGATAGTTGTTGAAGAATCAAGCAAGTCAGAAGAAAGCCAATTAGCCAATGACATCGCTATTCATGTTTATGAGATGGCAAAACTTTCAATTGGAGGTCTCGAGAATAAAGATATCGCAGCTTTTCAAACTAGGAATGCTGAGGTACTAGGGAAATTAATGAAAAAATTCGTTTAATCTCAACCTCATTTGATAGAATAAAAATACGAATAAGTTTAAAAAATGTCTAGGGTTTGCCAACTTACAGGCACAAGAGCTAACAACGGAATGTCAGTCAGCCATTCCCATATTAGAACCAAAAAATTGCAGCAAGCAAATCTGCAGCAGCGGAGGTTATGGTGGGAAGAAGAAAACAAATGGATTAATATAAGAGTAACGACAAGAGCTCTAAAAACTATTCAGAAGAAAGGATTAGGAAAGTATGCCAAATCATTAGGGGTAAATTTAAACAAACTTTAAATTTGATTTGTCAATCAAATGAAAAGAAGACAATTTATAAAATCTTTTGTTTTATTTTCTACTATTTTAATTGGTAAACCTTCAAGATTATTTGCAAGTATTAATTCTGTTAGGCTTGGTCAAAAAGCTCCATTTTTTTTGTTAAATGGTTTCAACAAAAACAATCCGAATAAAAAAGAATGGTCTCTAGATGATTTTTCAGGGGAATGGTTAATTTTATATTTTTATCCTAAAGATTTCTCGAGTGGTTGCACATTACAAGCTAAAGGATTTCAAGATAATCTTTCTAAGTTTAAAAGACTTACTACCTCTATAGTAGGAATCTCTGCTGACAGTAAAGAAGAACATGAATCATTTTGTTCATCCGCAAAACTTGGATATACCCTACTTTCTGATACAACAGCAGAAATCAGTAAATCATATGATTCATGGTTAGATCCCTATTCAAAAAGAAATACATTTATGATCAATCCAAAGGGTATAGTTGTATATAAGTGGATAGGAGTAAGACCCATAGGACATGCTCAAGAAGTTTTAGAAGAGCTTATAAAACAGCAAAGAATCTATGCATGAACTATCCTTAGGCACATGGTTTATCCATATTGCGACTCTATTTGAGTGGTCGATTGCAATAATAATAATTGACTATATTTCATCAATATCCAATAACAAGGCTTTAGGTTATTTTGCTTTAGCAATGTTGCCAAATTTAGCTAGTGCTATGGCCGCAATCACTTGGCATATATTTGACAACAGTATTGAATTAAAAGGATTAGTTGTACTACAGGCAGCTCTTACAACTTTGGGAAATATATGTCTTGCATTTGCTGCTTGGAACTTGTTTAGATCTGAGTCATCAAAAACAAACCAATGAATATTTCAGTTCTTAGTCTTGATTCAATTGCAAGAATTGACCCTAGTCCATTTTTCATCCTTTCACTAATCCCTTATCTAGTATTTCTGCGTTACGCGGGCAAAACAAAAGCGATACCAAAAATATCATTTATTGGTTTTAAGTTAACTCTCTTATTTGTATTCATGACGATTGTTTTTGCAATAATCGCACAAATTTATTTTGGGGATGAATTAACAAATATTGATGTGCTGCACGGACTAGCAGAATCGTTTTTAACGATTAGCGATGCATTTGTTGTTTACGGTTTTGTTTTGATGCTGCAGTCATTCAAAAACAAAACGGAAGTAAAAAACTCTTAAGAGGTGAGTAACATTTGACGCAAAAGCAATCTTTATGGTCGATAATGAATTTATTCAATAGGGATAAAAGATGCTCACAACATTATTAGCAGCAGCTGATCCAGTGACATTTCAGTGGTCTCCAAAATGTGCCGTTGTGATGATCATTTGCAATTTACTTGCTTATGCAATTGCAAGATCAAATATTGAAAAGCCAAACGAAGGTTTTCCTATGCCTAACGCTCAGTTCTATGGAGGACTAAGCCATGGTTCTTTTGTTGCTGCAAACTGTTTAGGTCATGTTTTAGGAATAGGATCAATATTGGGTCTGGCTGCCAGAGGCGTTTTATAACAATAGTTTCAAAATAAGTATTTTAAAAAGGATTATTGAAATCAATAATCCTTTTTATTATTTGTAGATATTTAATTAAAATTAAATTTATTTCGAATTTGACCAGCCATCATTTCTGGTGTCAAGCCAAGGGATTCTTTACTTTGCTGCGGAGTTGCATGGTCTACTAATTTATCTGGTATTCCAATTCTTAATGTGGGAACAAAAATATCATTATCATTAAATGATTCAACCACTGCTGATCCAAACCCCCCTAACAAAGTTCCTTCCTCCATTGTTACTACTTTACCAATCTTTTTAGCAAACTTATGAATAGTCTCCTCATCTAATGGTCTTATAAAGCGAGCATTTATAACAGTACTATTAACTCCAGACTCTTTAAGTATTGCTGCTGTTTTTATAGCTGGAGAGACCATAGAGCCATAACCAATTATTAATAAATTATCTCCCTCTTCTATTATCTCAGCCTTACCAATTTCTAGGGACTCCCACCCTTCCTCCATCAACGCTGCGCCCTCTCCAGAGCCTCTAGGTATTCTTAAGGCTGATGGACCATTGTGATTTATGCAAGTAACTAACATTTGCTGTAATTCAGACTCATCTTTTGGAGCCATAACAGTAAAATTAGGAACGCATCTTAAATAACTAATGTCATATTGTCCTTGATGAGTTGGACCATCAGCGCCAACTATTCCAGCTCTATCTAATACAAAAGTCACAGGTAAATTCTGTATTCCGATATCGTGAATCAACTGATCATATGCCCGTTGCAAGAAGGTACTATAAATAGCTACAACTGGTTTGATACCCTCGCAAGCCATTCCACCAGCAAGAGTTACAGCATGTTGTTCAGCTATCCCAACATCAACATATTGATCTGGAATAGCTTTCTGTAAAAGATTTAAAGCAGTACCTTCTGCCATCGCTGCAGTAATACCAACAATCTTGCTGTCTTGCTCACAAAGCTTTACTAAGGTTTGACCAAAAACTTTGCTAAAGCTAGGAGGTTTAGGAGTTTTAGAGGGAATAGATTTTCCTGTCGTCAAATCAAAAGAAGACTGAGCATGGTAACCAACCTGGTCAGCTTCAGCATATGGATAACCTTTCCCCTTTGTCGTCGCCACATGGACCATGACAGGTCCTCCAACTTTATGTGCAGCATTAAATGTCCTTGTTAGTTCAGAAATATCATGCCCATCTACAGGACCCATATATGTAAAACCCAATTCCTCAAAGACAGCACCTACACTTGGAACTGCCAAACGTCTGACGCTGCCAGTAAGAGATTTAAATTCCTCTTGAATAGCATCTCCCATAAAAGGAAGATTTTTAACACTTTCTTGAACACTATCCGAGAGAAATTGAACAGGAGGGCTATGACGCATTCGATTTAAATAAGTCGACAATGCTCCTACAGGAGGAGAAATGGACATATCGTTGTCATTTAAAACAACCAAAAGAGGGGTTTTTGGAAGATGCCCTGCATGGTTAATAGCCTCTAATGCCATTCCGCCCGTTAGTGCGCCATCTCCAATTACTGCAACACACTTATAATCTTCTCCTTTTCTATCTCTAGCAATAGCCATACCAAGAGCTGCAGAGATTGAAGTACTCGCATGACCAGCTCCAAAATGATCAAATTTACTTTCTGTTCTTTTTAAGTAACCAGCTACACCTTTTTGCTGTCTAAGTGAATCAAATCTCTCATATCTTCCAGTGATTAACTTGTGTGGATAGGCTTGGTGTCCAACATCCCAAATAACTTTATCGACATCTAAATCTAAAGTCTGATAAAGGGCAATTGTTAACTCAACAACACCAAGACCTGGACCTAGGTGTCCGCCACTAGTAGAAACTACTTGAAGATGCCTTTCTCTAATTTGGCAAGCAACATCTTCCAATTCACTAATGGGTAAGCCATGAAGCTCATTCGGATGACTTAACTGGCTCAGACGCATACAACTCTGAGATTGAATCTCTCCAATCTACGAGGTCTACCCTACATTTTGATAAAACTTGCACAAGAACAAATGGAATGTAGAAAATACATAAACCAAAAATCGGTGAGAAACTAGATATGGAGGACTATTTACAGAAAATACTAAGAGCTCGTGTTTATGACGTTGCTGAAGAAACCCCACTAGAAAGGGCAAAAAACATAAGCAAAAAATTAAAAAACAACATCTGGTTTAAGAGAGAAGACCTTCAACCTGTCTTTTCGTTCAAATTAAGAGGTGCATATAATCGCATGTCTCAGCTAACCAAGGAAGAGCTTTCTAAGGGAGTAATTGCATCAAGCGCTGGGAACCATGCACAAGGAGTTGCTTTAAGTGCATCATTCCTTAAGTGCAGGTCGGTGATTGTAATGCCTCTTACAACTCCCATAATGAAAATAAGAGCCGTTGAATCACATAAAGCAGAAGTAATTCTTTTTGGTGAAACCTATGATGAATGCTACGAAAAAGCACTAGAAATATCCAAAAAAGAAAATCTAACTTTTATTCATCCATTTGATGATCCTGAGGTTATAGCTGGGCAGGGAACAATAGGTCTAGAAATACTTAGACAGAGTCATACCCCACCTGATGCTATCTACATCGCAGTAGGTGGAGGAGGACTAATAGCTGGAGTAAGTGCATACGTAAAAGCAATTTGGCCAGATACAAAGATTATTGGTGTTGAGCCTGAAGATGCCTGCGCAATGACACTATCAATAAAAGCCAATAAACCCGTTGAGCTTGAGAGTGTTGGACTTTTTGCAGATGGTGTTGCAGTAAGGAAGGTAGGGAAAAAGACGTTCTCAATTTGTAAAAAGAATGTTGATGAAATGGTTACAGTCAATACTGATGAAATATGTGCAGCTATAAAAGATGTTTTCGAGGATACTCGATCAATTCTCGAACCAGCAGGTGCATTATCTATTGCTGGTTTAAAAAAACATGTTGTTAATAATCAGTTAAAAAATAAAAATCTTGTTGCAATTGCTTGTGGTGCAAATATGAATTTTGAAAGACTAAGATTTGTCGCTGAAAGAGCTGAATTAGGTGAAGAAAAAGAAGCAATGATTGCTGTCGGAATTCCTGAAAAAGCTGGAAGTTTAAAACTTTTATGTGAAACACTTGGATCACGTAGTTTAACTGAATTTAGTTACAGAATGTCAGAAGGTAAAACAGCTCAAATATTTATGGGTGTAGAAGTATCGAATATTAAGGATAGAGATTTATTGATAAGTGAAATCATTAGAAATGGTTTTGATTGTCATGATCTAAGTAATGATGAATTATCAAAGGTTCATCTCAGGCATATGGTTGGGGGCAGACTACCAAGATCAATAAATCTACTATCAAAAGGAGAATACAAAGAATTGCTATACAGATTTGAATTTCCAGAAAGGCCTGGAGCCTTAATGAGATTTGTTAACTCTATGAGACCAGAATGGACAATAAGCATTTTCCATTATCGTAATCATGGCGCTGATACTGGAAGAATCGTAATAGGTGTCTTAGTAACCAATTCGGACATTCCTGCTTGGAATGAATTTGTTGAAAAAATTGGTTACAAAAGTTGGGAAGAGACCGATAATCCAGCATATAAATTATTTTTAGGTGCAGAGTTTTAATAGACGCGGTAATTTTGGATATAAAAAAATAATTTTTTTTTCAACGTTATGAGTGAGAGCATACAAATTTCATTACCCGCAAAGATTGAGGCAATCCTTTACCTCAAAGGAAGGCCAACATCATCAAAAGAGATGGCTGAATTACTAGATAAAGATATTTCAGAAATAGAAAAAGCACTCTGGGAACTTAAGGCTGGATATGCTCAGAGAGATACTTCTCTCGAAATAAACGAAAGTAAAAATTATTACAGCTTGGAATTAAAGCAAGGACTTGGTGAGTTGGTACAAGATCTTCTTCCTGCAGATTTATCGATTGCAACATTAAGAACATTAGCGACTGTTGCACTAAAGAAAAAAATACTTCAATCAGAATTGGTTGATCTCAGAGGATCTGGAGCATACGATCATATTAAAGAACTTGTAGATAAAAACTTCGTAGAAAGAAGGCGGCAAAAAGATGGACGTTCATTCTGGTTAACACTCTCAGAAAAATTTCATCAAACATTTTCTGTATTACCTGAACCAGATCAAGCAGAAGACAAAGATGCAGCGTAATATAGGACAAATAACCAAAACCAATGGGTTACGAAATCATTCCAACAATTCTGCTAGTACTTTTAAAAACACTTGGAATTTATTCAACAATATTGATCATCAGGGTTTTGCTTACCTGGTTCCCAAATCTGGATATGAGCAATCCAATACTAGTAAATTTGTGTGCTATTACTGATCCTTACTTAAATTTTTTCAGAGGAATAATACCTCCATTAGGAGGCTTAGATTTATCTCCTATTTTAGCTTTTGTAGTTATTAGAGTTGTTCAAGGAATACTCGGGAATGCAGCAGCACTAGCGATGGGAGGTTTTCAAATGTATGGATAATATGAATTTCAACGGTTATCGCCACTTCCTTGGATTTTTCCCCGAGATTTTCTACTATTGAGCTTTTGTAAGTTTGCATTAGCAACCTCTTCTAATTCATATCCTAATTCGCTTGAAAGTTGTGATATGTACCAAAGAACATCACCTAGTTCAAATTTAATTGCATCCTTACTATTTTTATCAAATACTCCCTTTTTATCTCTTAGAATTTTTTTTACTTTGTCAGCGACCTCCCCTGCTTCACCTACAAGACCTAATGTTGGATAAATAGCATTGCTTCCAACTTCAGGATAAAGAGCAGTCTTACGAGATTCTCTTTGATAATCATTTAATTCCATGTTTATTTTATTGAAAAAGCAAAGTTGACAAATAAAACACAATCAGATGTTAGTTTTTTGTTATCACCAGTCAAATAAATGACAATACTCGACCTTGCTAGAAGGACCAAAATTGTAGCGACAATAGGGCCCGCAACTGATAGTGCGAGTCAAATAACGAAATTAGTAGAAGCTGGTGCCACTACATTCCGTCTAAACTTTAGTCATGGAGACCATGATGAACATGCTCAAAGAATAAAAACAATTAGACAAGTTTCAGATAGTCTTGGAGTACATATCGGAATACTTCAAGATCTTCAGGGGCCCAAGATTAGACTTGGTAGATTTAAAGACGGACCTGTTAGTGTCAAAAATGGCGAAAAGTTTATTCTTACATCAAAAAATATTGACTGTAATAAGCATCAGGCCAATGTCACTTATAACAAATTAGCTGAAGAAGTAAATGTAGGAAATAGGATTCTGTTGGACGACGGAAGGGTAGAAATGAAAGTTGAAGAAGTCGATTTAAAAGAACAAAGGTTAATTTGTTCAATAACTGTTGGTGGAGTTCTTTCTAACAATAAAGGTGTTAATTTCCCTGATGTTCAATTATCAATTAGGGCCTTAACTGATAAAGATAAAGAGGATCTAGCATTTGGTTTAAAACAAGGTGTTGATTGGGTAGCACTTAGTTTTGTAAGAAATCCATCAGACTTAATAGAAATAAAAGATTTAATTAGAAATCATGGTTTTGATACCCCTGTAGTTGCAAAAATCGAAAAATTTGAAGCAATTGACCAAATTGACTCTGTCTTAAAGTTGTGTGATGGAGTTATGGTTGCCAGGGGTGATCTTGGCGTTGAGATGCCTGCAGAAGAAGTACCATTACTACAAAAACAACTTATTAAAAAGGCCAATAGCCTTGGTATTCCAATCATTACTGCCACACAAATGCTTGACTCAATGGCTTCAAGCCCAAGACCTACAAGAGCCGAGGTGAGTGATGTTGCAAACGCGATACTCGATGGTACAGATGCCGTAATGCTCTCAAACGAGACTGCAGTAGGAGACTACCCAATTGAGGCTGTGGCAACGATGGCAACTATTGCAAAAAGAATAGAAAGAGATTATCCACAAAAGGCATTAGAAAGTCATCTTCCAAGCACTATCCCTAATGCAATAAGTGCAGCTGTAAGCAGTATTGCCAGACAAATAAATGCAGCCGCAATAATTCCTTTAACAAAAAGTGGGGCTACAGCAAAAAATGTTAGTAAATTTAGACCTGCAACTCCAGTATTAGCCGTAACAAATGAAAGGAGTGTTGCAAGCACACTTCAATTAGTCTGGGGAGTCACACCACTTCTGATTGAAAATCAAACAAGTACATCAAAAACATTTGATGATGCAATGGCTATGGCAAAAAAGATGAACATCTTAAAGCAAGGAGATCTTGTAGTTGAGACAGCAGGAACCTTGTCTGGAGTAAGTGGATCAACTGACTTAGTAAAAGTTGGAATAGTCAGCTCAGAAGAAGAAACTGAAACTCTATTTATGTAAAAAACATGAAAAGGAAGCTCCCGCTAACTGAAACATCGGGAATGGCAATAAAAAATCTTAAATCTAATAAGTTTAGAAGCCTATTAACAATGCTAGGAATAGTCATTGGTAATGCATCGGTAATAACGCTTGTTGGCGTGGGCAGAGGGGCACAAAATCTTGCAGAAAATCAATTAAGCAATCTAGGTGCAAATGTTTTATTTGTTGTACCAGGTAATAATGACACCAGAAGAAGAGGAGTAGCTTTTCCAAAAAACCTTGTTCTTAATGATGCAAAAGCAATAGAACAGCAAGTCCCAACAGTAAGAAGGGTCGCTCCACAAATCTCATCAAATGAAGTCATTCAAACTGGCTCTAAAAGTACAAGTAGTTCTATTTCAGGAGTAACAAGTGATTTCTTAATTGTAAGGAGCTTCGAAATTGCCAAAGGTCGGTTTATTAATGATCAAGATACAAAAGGGGCCAAGAATGTAGTAGTTATAGGACCAGATCTTGAAGAGAAACTATTCAACGAAAGAGAAGGTTTAGGGGAGAGGATAAGAATAAAAGATCAGTCTTTTGAAATTGTTGGAGTAATGAAGCCAAAAGGTGCTGTTTTTGGAAGCAATCAAGATGAGAACGCATATATTCCTCTATCAACAATGGTCAGCAGAATTACTGGTAAAGATCCAACTTATGGAATAAGTCTTAGTTTCATTAGTGTTGAAGCAATAAATGAGAAATCAACAAAAGCTGCAAAGTTTCAAATAACAAATCTATTGAGGCAAAGACACAAAATAATTAGAGATGATGACTTTGCTGTTAGGTCACAAAAGGACGCATTGCAAATAGTATCAACGATTACCGGCGGCTTAACATTAATGCTAGCTGCAATAGGAGGGATCTCGTTACTAGTTGGGGGAATAGGTATTATGAATATTATGCTGGTATCCGTGAGCGAAAGAACTGAAGAAATAGGTCTTAGAAAAGCTTTAGGTGCAAGAAGATTAGATATTTCAACCCAATTCCTAATAGAGTCATTGATTCTTTCTAGCTTGGGTGGAATAGCAGGAACCGGCTTAGGACTTACAACAGTAAAGATCGTAGCTTTATTAACACCTTTACCTGCAACAATTGGATTTGGAACTGTATTTATAACTGTTATCATTTCAGGGACAATAGGTTTAACTTTTGGTGTTCTACCAGCAAAAAGAGCTGCAAAACTAGATCCAATTACTGCACTTAGAAGTTTATAAATAGGAACTTTTAAAAACAAATATTTATTTTTAATTTCAACTAGAGAAATTTATTTTTTGAATATTTCATAGAAACTGTTGGAATCATCCAACAGAAAGGGGCATTACACTATTAGAATCATGCGAAAAGTTTTTGAGATTTATGGATAAGAAATGGAAAGTTATAGCTCTTTGGGTTCTTCCCATAACAATAGTAGTTCTAATAACTTGGCAAATTCTTGGTTCAGCAACCAATAATCAAGTCAATCAAACCTCTACATCCACAGCATCAAGAAATGCTCCCGTTGCAAAAATTAGTTACGGAAGGTTCCTTGATTATGTGAAAGATGGAAGAGTTACTTCTGTTGATATATACGAAGGGGGTAGAAATGCAATCGTCGAATCAGTTGATCCCGAAATTGATAATAGAGTTCAACGATTAAGAGTTGATCTTCCAGGATTAGCTCCTGAATTAGTTTCATCATTGAAAGAAGAAGGAATCAGTTTTGACATACATCCACCTAAAACTGCTCCAGCTGGAGTAGGAATTCTTGGCAATCTCTTATTTCCAATAATTCTCATTGGAGGTTTAATTTTACTATCCAGAAGATCTAATTCAATGCCAGGCGGACCTGGACAAGCAATGCAATTTGGCAAAACAAAGGCGAGATTTGCCATGGAAGCCGAGACCGGGGTCAAATTCGATGATGTTGCTGGTGTAAACGAAGCAAAACAAGATTTAGAAGAAGTAGTTACCTTCTTAAAGCAGCCTGAAAGATTTACATCTGTTGGAGCTCAAATTCCAAGAGGAGTACTCCTCGTTGGACCTCCAGGAACAGGCAAAACACTTTTAGCAAAAGCAATTGCAGGCGAAGCTGGTGTTCCTTTCTTCTCACTTTCAGGATCGGAATTTGTAGAAATGTTTGTGGGTGTTGGAGCAAGTAGAGTAAGAGATTTATTTAAAAGAGCCAAAGAAAACAGTCCTTGCTTAATTTTTATCGATGAAATCGATGCAGTTGGAAGACAGAGGGGTGCTGGAATAGGAGGAGGCAATGATGAAAGAGAGCAAACCCTCAATCAACTCTTAACCGAAATGGATGGGTTTGAAGGAAATAGTGGAATTATTATCATTGCTGCAACAAACAGACCTGATGTTCTTGATTCAGCATTGATGAGGCCAGGAAGATTTGATAGACAGGTAACTGTTGACGCCCCTGACATCTCAGGAAGATTATCAATATTGAAAGTCCACTCTAGAAATAAAAAATTAGAAAAAAATTTAACTTTAGAAAGTATTGCAAGAAGAACGCCTGGCTTTACCGGTGCTGATTTAGCAAATTTATTAAATGAAGCCGCAATACTTACAGCAAGAAGAAGAAAGAATCATATAGGACTCTCAGAAATTGATGATGCAGTTGATAGAATCATCGCTGGAATGGAAGGGACGCCTCTTGTTGATGGAAGAAGCAAAAGACTAATTGCATATCACGAGGTGGGCCATGCATTAATAGGATCGCTAGTCAAAGATCATGATCCTGTTCAGAAAGTTACTGTTATTCCTAGGGGCCAGGCACAAGGTTTGACTTGGTTCTCACCTGATGATGATCAAACTTTAATTAGTAGAGCTCAATTAAAGGCAAGAATAATGGGTGCGCTAGGTGGTCGAGCTGCTGAAGATATCATTTTCGGAAGGGAAGAGGTCACAACAGGGGCAGGAGGTGACGTACAAATGGTCGCATCAATGGCAAGGCAAATGGTCACACGATTTGGAATGAGCAGTCTTGGTCCAGTCTCATTAGAGGGAGATAGTCAAGAAGTATTTGTAGGAAGAAGCCTAATGAATACATCAGATATTTCGGATGAGATATCAAAGCAGATAGATGAGCAAGTTAGATCAATAGTAAAAAAATGCTATGAAGAAACACTTGAATTGGTTTCAAAAAATAGATCTGCTATGGATAAATTAGTTGAAATTTTAATCGAGAAAGAGACTATGGATGGAGAAGAGTTTTGCAAAATACTATCCAATTTCACCGATATCCCTGCAAAAGAGAGATTTACACCAGTATTACCTGATCCTGAGAACTAACGATTAAACTGAGTTTATAGGTCTTTTATTAAATACGCTATCAATAATTCCATATTCGACAGCTTCAGATGGAGACATATAAAAGTCTCTGTCAGTATCTTCCCTAATCCTCTCGATAGGCTGTCCGGTTCTATCCGATAATTCTTTATTTAATTTGTCCTTAATGAATAGTATTTCATCTGCTTGAATTCTTATATCGCTAGCTTGTCCTCTTGCACCTCCTAGTGGTTGGTGAATCATAATTCTTGAATGGAGCAAACTGCTTCTCTTTCCTTTTGCACCTGCACATAGTAAAAAAGCCCCCATACTCGCAGCAAGGCCTACGCAAACGGTATGTATATCTGGCTTAACATGTTGCATGGTATCGAAGATACCTAGGCCGTCATAAACGGATCCACCTGGTGAGTTGATATAGAGAAAAATATCTTTATCAGGATCGTCAGCCTCTAGGAAAAGGAGTTGAGCAACAATCCTGTTTGCAGAATCACTAGTTACTGGTTCACCCAAAAAAACTATTCTTTCTCTTAAAAGCCTTGAATAAATATCAAAGGCTCTTTCTCCTCTTCCAGATTCTTCTATAACTATTGGAATCATCGAACGATGTGATGGTCGGTTTTCATGATCCTAGCTAAGTCACGGGGTAAGCTATGGTTCTTAAGAATTATCTAGGTTTGGCATTGAGCGTTAGAGCAACAATTTCAGACAGCAAATCTGATTTCCATAAGGAATTTCCTTATGTCATTCCACCAATTTATAGAAAGCTCGCAGACGAACTGCTTGTAGAACTTCACTTGTTAAGTCATCAGAAGAACTTTAAAAACGATGGAATTTTTGCCACTGGATTACAAGAATTATTCAGTAAATTCACTAGTGGATATAAACCTAGTGAACATATAACGAAGCTTTTCCACGCAATTTGTAATTGCAATGGATTCAACCCTGTAGAGATTAATGGTTCTGCTGAACAAACAGTAAATAAGGCAAAAGGATTTACCAAAGAAGAGTTAAATGATTTTTTATCAAAACAAAACAATAAAGATAGTAATTACTATAGCCGCATCAATGCTATTGGTATATATAAGTTAGTTAGCGAAATGCCATCTTTTAAGGATTCAAAAGAAGAAGACCTTAACAAGGAAATAATTAATATTTCAAAGCTACTTGGTTACCAATATTCAAGAGTTGAAAAAGATATAAGTATGTACAAGGCAAATATTGAGAAAATGAAACAAGCATTAGAAATTATCTCATTAAACATAAAATCAAATTAACATTTTTTTTACTTTCTTCTCTTATCCTTCCAATCAATATAACTAATGTAGACCACACCAATGGTTATAAATGCCAGGAGTACGATAGAAAAAAAAGATAGAAAACTATAGAGATTAAAGTCTATAGGCATCAGTATCACTATATATCAATAGAACCATCGCCATTTCTACCCCAAACTACCATTGCTATAGAAAAAGTAAAAATAGCAGCTAAGGAAGCCCAACCTAAAGTGAAAATCATTACTTTATTTATTTTCTTAGATTATAACTTATTAAATAGGTTTGAAATGTCTAATTCTAGAGAAATTAAAAGCTATTAAGAAATCAGACACAAAACCTCTTAAAACCATGGGAAGACTTGTTCAAAACCACAGCACGCATATAGAAGGCTTAATCAAATGGTTGAAAAAGATGGCATCAAGGAATGAGATCAAGACAGTTACACCTGGATCGCTCTCAAAAACAAATGGTAGAGGCGAGAAGCTTGTCCTAAAAATAACGGTTAAAACTAATGAGGGTTACAAATTACTAGCTAGGAAAGGAAAACTAGTACAAGAGGTATTTCTAGTTACGACCTTAGATGAGAGTGAAATTAAAGAAATAATAGAAGCAACTAGTCCAAAGTCTTGTCGGAAAAAGAAAGGTTCTTAGAGGAAGATTGGCTAAAGTAATGAGTGTCGTTTTGCTTAGATACACATTCGGAAAGTTCTTTTATTATTTCTTCTTTGATCATATTCATCGCTGAATCAATGTCACATAGATTATCAGCCATAGAAAAAAATTTTTTTTTTAATATAATTGCTTAAACAAAGGGACTCCTATTAATTAATAAAAAAATAAGATTTATATAAAGTAAAAACAATTTATTTTAGTTCATATAAACAACATTCGACATAAAGATAAAATTAAATATGAAACAAAACAAATAAGTAAAAAGATTAATATAATATTATTTTTTTCAATTAATATAATTCTTATAAATAAAAAGACTAAACAATCTTGTACATCTATAGCTCATATTCATTCTTAAATTTATCTAAATTAGTCAAATAAAGTTTATGAAGACTTGCGGTGTCTTCATTAAAACCTACATCCTTATACATTTGATCTAGAGACATATATGCACTCATTACCGGTAAAAATGCAGATTTATATTCTTCTTGAATATCATCTTCATCAATATCATGAATTATGGCGGTAATTAATTCAATTTGTTTCTTGGCTAATGAAATGTTTTTTTCTAATTCAGGACTAAGTTTACGTCTTCTTTTTGCCATGAATACAATTCATCTTAAAAAAATAATACACTATTTTTATTCGAAAAATCAATCAGAGGAGTCATGGAATGCAAAAACAAGAAGAATAAGAGTAAATACTCATAAAAGACATAGAAGCATATTCCATTTTGATAAAAATGAGATATATTTTATTGGTATAATATTGATGTGATAAGAGCCCAAAACATTCTAATTAAAGGGCTAACTAATCTAACTATCACCATGAAAAGTAATTCAGATAAAAATCAAACAAAACTTCCATGGTGGGTTGAGCTGTTGTTTGTTCAAATCGGATTACCAGATAGATGGCTATCTAAGTATCTCAAAAAGAGAAAAGACGCATTGACTTTTATTGATGCAAATAAAAAATATATAGCCTATTGTGCCTTAATAATTTCGGGAGTTTTATACATATACCCAATAGTAAGATATACATCATCAAGTGCTTCCTGCATAGATAAAACTACAAAATATCTAAAGTCAAACAATACAAATAAAGGTCAAAATGAAATTGATTTTAATTCAATCGCAGTTGGGTACTGTCATGGAGGGTCTCTACCAAATAATTAGTTATCTATCTTTTTCTTACGCACACCGTCAATATCATAAGTTGGATTTTTCTCTGGAGCCTTTCCTTCAAGCAAAGGTATTAATCCCGAAATAAACCTTCCCATCACGGGAACCCAAAAGATTTTGTAAGCATTTTTTAATATTTTATTCATTTATTCTAATTAGTAAAAAACTACGAATAGATATTATTTACTTATGTTCACCAATAAGAACTGATTGTCAGATTTTTTAATAGATTTGAATAATGATTTGATCTTTAAGGTATTTAAACTATTGATATCTGAAGTAATTAAATATTTATACTTAGTAAGATCCTCAGCGTTTCGAACAACCTGAGAGGAAGGTAAGTAATATGATAACAGCGTTTGAATTTTACTGTCAACTGAAAATAAATAAATAGTATTTGAGCTTATAATGGAATATACTACTTCATCTCTTAAAAATAATTTTGTATTAGAGTTTGGATTACCTAGAATACCTACGTTAAATAGTAGAGAGAGAGATATATATTGCGGTATAACGATATTATAAAAGAAATTTATTAAATCAAATTTAAGAACTCTTATATCAAAAACAAATCTAATTGATGTAATATAAGATATAAGAAGAAATGAACAGATAATATATACTAACAAGGTATTTCCATAAGAATGCTGAACTATAAAATTATTGTAATTAATAACAAAGAACAATAAAACAAATGAAATCAATGTAATCAATATCAATAATAAATACTTGATACTAATTCTAGATATAAAAAATCTTGAAGAATTAGATGATAAAATGACACTAAATAAAATAGATAAAGAAGGTAAAAGGAAAAGAAAGTAATGAGGATATGAAGTCGACATACATAATAGAATTACTAATGATATAAGAGGGTAATAGTAAATTAATAGTGGATAACTAATATTATTCTTTGGTTTGGTAAAAATAAAAAGAATAAGAAATAATATTCCAACAGGAAATGTTAAATACAGAAAATTTAGAGGTATAAGCAATAAATTATTAAAGCCAAAATCGCCTAGTGCCTGTTTCCTTGCAAAATCAAAAAGGGTTGTAATTCCAATGATACCAAACTTTTGATATGAAAAATAAAGATTAAAAAAAGTAGGTATAGAGCCTATAAAAATTCCTGTAAAAAAGAGTATTTTAAAAATATTTCTTTTGTTAATTAAATTATAAAAAATAAAAGGGGAGAGTCCTATAAGAGGAACGAAAGCCATATAACTCCTTATAAAAAAAGAGGTAGCAATAAAAAAACCAGAAACAAATATATAAACATACTGTCTATAGAATTGTGGTGAATCTAGAGATTTAAGAAAAAATAAAATGACAAAAAGTATACACAGTACAAATAAAATATCTGGACTTGCATATCTTGAATATTGAATCCATAATGGCATTGATGAAAGTGAAAACACAGAAATCAATGCAGACTTTTTATTTGTTATTTTTAACGCAATTAAGTAAGCGCTAATCAAGCAAAAGAAAGAAGCAATGATACTTGGAAGCCTTAAAGCTAATTCACTATTTCCGAATAACCTTATTGCTAATGCTATAAACCAATAACTTCCTAAGGTCTTATGGTGGGGGGAGGGAAATGGGGGAGAAAACCAATTGTCAGAGGACTCAATCAATTTTGCTCTTCTTGCATATAGTCCCTCATCATGAGCTACAAGACTTTGAGTAGAAAAATCAACAAGAAAGTAAAATAATATATAAAAAAGAGCAATAATTAAAGGTATAATAATCCTTTTATTCGATGAAAAAAAGTTTATAACTCCTTCTTTAATCTTCATATATTTAATCATACTAGATGGAAGAATTGGCATAGCCGAATATGATTAATAATTCATAAGTTCAATTTTCATGAACAATACTTTAAATCAAATTATATCCTTATTGATTTGATTTGGGAATCTAAGAGAGTGTGAATTAATAACTTCATGTATAATAATAGATATTTTTAGACTAAATAAAAGATGGCAACCGCTAAGGAAAAGAAGGAAGAGGTAAAAGCCTCTCTAAAGATTTTACGAGCTGAGCTAAGAAAAATGCATTTAGGCGTAACAGAAGAGCTAGCACTCCCAGAGCCAGCAGAAGTCAAAAAATTAATGACTCAAATGGAGGAGCTATTAGTAGTAATTGAACCAAAGTCATCTAGGAAATCGAAAAAATAAGCGAACAACTCATTTACTTCTATAACTAGTTATCTAAAACATAAAATCTTCTATTACTCTTCAAACCTTTTTTGAATTAAAAAGAGAAGGGCTTGAAATTAATATTGTAATCGCCAAAGGATGGTCAGAAATAGTGTAAAAGAGAGTAGAGAAAGTAAAAAAATCTATTAGAATTCTAAGATCGATTCTTAAATCATAAATTGAAAGAATAATTAGAAGAATTTGAAGCCAATTGTATTTAATATAAGTAAATAATCTACCAATAGAAATAAAGCTCATGTTTAATCAATCAATATCTTTGTTGCTTGATATTGATAATAATGAAGGTGCTAAAGCTATACTCGACCAAGAACCAGTGATAACTCCAATTACCAAAGCAAATGCAAACCAATATAGTGTTGATCCACCCCAAATCAATATACATATCAATGGGAGCAGTGTGGTAAGACTTGTATATAGAGTTCTTGTTAAAGTTGCGCCAACAGCTTTATCAATCTGATATTTAAAACTTAATTGATTCTCTATTAAACTTTTTTCTCTAATCCTATCAAAAACAACAACAGTATTGTTTACTGAGTAACCTGCAATTGTCAAAAGAGCAACAGCAAATAAGGAATCAACCTCTACATTAAAAAAGTAACCTAACCATGCAAATGCACCACAAACAATAAGTATGTCATGCAACAGAGCAAATAAAGCTAAGAATGAGTATCTTCGATCATATCTAAAGTTGATATATAAAGCTATTCCAAGAAAAGCGAAGAGAAGAGAAATTAAACTACTTTTAAGTAGCTGCTTCCCAAGACTTGGGCCAATAATTTCAACTGACGTATTTTCATTGTTAAACGGGCCAAAAGATTTATTAACCTCAGCCACTACAGACTCAGATTGATCTGCAGATAAAAATGGCAGCCTGATGGATATTAATTGTGAATTATCGAGTAATTGTATTTGTGATCTAGTTAAATTAGGAGATATATTTGAACTAAAATTTTTATCTTGGTTTTTTAAAGCGATTATATTATTAGAAATGTCACTTGTATTTAAGGTAATACATTCATCAATACAACTCCTCTCTAAAGTTATTTGAGTTCCTCCGGTATAATCTAAACCAAGATTTAAAGGTGCCTTAATAGAAGTACTTTTAAGGCAGATTAGCATCCCAATTATTGATATAAAACATAAAGAGAATGAAACAAGCCAAACATTTTTTCTATTTTTATAGAGTTGAACTTTAAAATTAGCTTTCATAATTAAATTGATTTGAGTTGGTTGTTATTGAACGTTGATAGATGGTGAAGAAATCTCATTAGGGTTGATAAAGTTAGAAATTCTTCTAAGACCTTGATAACTCATTAGGAACTTCAATATTGCTTTTGTACATGTTAAGGCCGTAAACAAGCTCAACACAACACCAATACCCAAGGTAGCGGCAAAACCTTTTACAAATCCAGTGCCCAAATAAAATAACGCAATACAGCTTATTAAAGTAGTTAAATGACCATCAATTATTGATGAAAAAGCGTTTTTAAAACTTGCGTCTATTGAACGAATCAAAGTATTTCCATTGCGTAATTCTTCCTTTAATCTTTCAAAAATAAGAACATTAGCATCAACAGCCATTCCTATGCTTAAGATAAATCCAGCGATTCCTGGAAGAGTAAGAGTCACGGGGAGTAGTGCATAAATAGAGAGGGTAAAAAGCGAGTAAAAAGACAATGCCAAGACGGCAACAAATCCAGCTAGTTTATAGATAAAGATCATAAAAATACCTACAAAAAGCAAGCCTGTGAGTGCAGCAAAAAGACTAAGACGAATATTTTGTGTCCCTAGAGAAGGTCCTATAGTTCTTATCTGAATAATTTCAATAGGTAGAGGCAAAGCTCCTCCCCTTAATTGAACTTCTAAATTTCTAGCATCATCAGCAGTGAAATTACCGCTAATTGTCGCGGCACCACCAGTAATACCGGCAGTTTCAAATTGCTTCCCAACACTTGCTTCGCTATATGAAATTCCATCAATAACGATTCCAAGCAATCGAGGGGTGCCAGCGATGGATTTTGTAAGGTCTGCAAATAATTCACCTCCCTCATTATTGAAGCTTAAAGTAACTTCCCAATTATTAGTATTTTGATCTTGTCGTCTGCCTGCATTTGTCAAATATTGTCCAGTTAATGATGTCGGTTCAAACAGACCTGCAATGTCAGTACTTATTTTATTACTTAAAAGATTGAATTGATCGACATCTAATATCTGATCGGATTGAATATTATATTTTTCGAATAATTGATTAATTTCATTATTAATATTGATCTCCTTTATTAATTGAGCTGAATTATTATTCTCTTCTAATAATTGAATAATAGATTCAACGCTATTTCGTTGAGTTTGTAAATCTTTTAATTGCGCCGCTGTACCATTTTTTTGAATTCTGAATTCTAATAGAGCAGTTTCCCCTAATACTTCAGCTGCACCGGAGGGATCTTGCTCCCCTGGAAGTTCTAATAACAATTGATTTGTTCCTACAGTTTGAAGTTGTGAATCTGAAACTCCTAATCCGTTTACCCTCTTATCAAGAACAGCTTTAACTCCTTCTATTTCATTGGGTGTAATTTTTTTAATTTCCTGGGTAGGCTGGACCTCTAGAGTTAGTTGACTACCTCCGCGTAGATCCAATCCTAATTGGAAAGGTATATTGGTGCATATAAAAATACTTAATACTGCAAAAATGATGACTACAAGAAACCAATAGTTCTTTCTACCCATTATTAATCTACTCCACCATTATTAATAATTTTTTCAGCAGCATCTACTATCTGATGAGGTTGAATAATAGTTAAGTTTTCTAAGTTTCCATTGTAAGGAGTCGGAATATCCTGACTGCTTAAACGAACAGGAGGAGAATCTAAATCATCAAAGCAATTCTCGGTAATCAAAGACATTAACTCAGCTGCAATACCGCCTGTTTTCATACATTCTTCAACAATAATTACTCTATGAGTTTTTCTTATAGATTTAGATATAGTTTCCATATCAAAAGGCTTAAGACTGATTAAATCAATCAATTCAACTTCAATTCCTTTCCCTTCAAGAAGCTCAACTGCTTTCAAGCAGTGGTGACGCATTCTCGAGTAAGTCAAAATCGTAATGTCACTTCCCTGCTTTACAAGATCGGCTTGATCTAAGGCACAGACATAATCACCCTTAGGCAGTTCTTCAGTGAGGTTATATAGAAGAACATGTTCAAAGAAAAGAACAGGATTATTGTCTCTAATAGCAGCCTTCATTAGACCTTTAGCATTCGTGGGAGTACTACAAGCCACAATCTTTATACCAGGAACTGCATGAAAATAGGCTTCAAGTCTTTGACTGTGTTCAGCGCCTAATTGCCTTCCAACGCCACCAGGTCCTCTAACAACTGTGGGAATCGTAAAATTCCCACCGCTCGTGTATCTCAGCATTCCCATATTGTTGGATATTTGATTAAACGCAAGTAACAAAAACCCCATATTCATCCCTTCCACGATTGGTCTTAAACCTGTCATGGCAGCACCAACAGCCATACCAGTAAAACTATTTTCAGCAATTGGTGTATCTAAGACTCTGAACTCTCCATATTTTTCATACAAATCTTTTGTAACTTTATAAGAGCCGCCATATTGTCCAACGTCCTCACCCATTACGCAGACCAAAGGATCTCTATACATTTCTTCATCAATCGCTTCACGAAGAGCATTAAATAAAAGAGTCCCTTTCACAGAATTAACAGATGGTCCGGATTACCGGTTTGTTATTCCAAACTATCTCAAACAGTGCCTAATTACCCACCTGCTGCAAAAGTCGATAACAGCAATATGGAAAGCAACATTCCAGGAGAGAGTAATAAAACGAGAAGTCCTAAATCATGAAGAGTCATAGAAAGATCTAAATATGACAATTTAATAGCTAAATGCTAGTCAGTTTTGTCCTTGTTGCCTTCAATCAAACTTCGAATAAATACTAAAAACAAACCAAGTCCAATAAACCCAAACGTAAAAGTTGCAAGAAAACTAATTCCAATAATTAGTGTTTTAAAACCCGAAGCAATACTCTGGGCTATTGGTGAAGAATAATTCGGAGTATGAATAGAAAAATATAAAACTATTTTTTTACTAATAAAAAGGCTTAACAAGCTAAAAGATAAACTGGTAATCGAACCTGAAAGAAAGCTTAAGGGGCCTTTCTTTGGTTCAGAACTTGCGTTAACTATGGGACTTGCTGATGAATTTCCTAATTCATCAGATTCATTTTTAAACCCATTATTAGGTAAATTCATTTCTTAATTGAACTCCATTAGACTTCATTGAGCATGCCCAAGCTGATAAACCAGCTCTTTCAAATTCATTAACATGTTCTTTTAGTACTTTATTTGCTTGGTTATAATTTTTAAACAATGCAAAACAACTTGGACCAGAACCACTCATCGAAACGAGGTGGGAATGTGGTAAACGAGACAATATATTTAAAGACTTTTCAACTTCTGGTGTCATAGGGCGGACGATTTTTTGTAAATCATTTTGTATTTCTTGTCGATTATCTAAAAGCGACTGATCAGACCAGTCACTAGATCTGATGATGTTTCTCTTAGTTTCAAAATCCTTATCGTCTAAAAGATAGCTATCACCGTACTTCTCTTTATATGATTTATATGCAACTGGTGTAGAAACTTGAATTGAAGGGTCTTTAACCAAAATAAGACCCAAATCAAACTTATCATATTTTAATTTTTCTAAAATTTCACCTCTGCCAAAACATATCTGCCTACCTCCTGATATGCAAAATGGGATATCTGAGCCTATTTCTTTAGATAAGTCCTCTAATTCCTCAGCCTTAAGATTTAATTTCCAGAGTTTATTTAATCCAACCAATGTTGCAGCTGCATCAGTAGATCCACCTGCCAATCCTGCACCAATAGGAATATTTTTTTCAAGCACAATATCTACACCTAATTCCTTATTTCGTACTTTATTTCTCAACAGTTTTGCGGCTTTTATTATTAAATTGTCCTCACCATTACTAATCTCGTTATTATTAGATTTAAGAGTAATATTATGATCTGAACTATTTATCATCTTCAATTGATCACTTAAATTAATACTTTGCATGACCATTGCTAATTCATGAAAGCCATCGGTTCTAATACCTAAAACCTCTAAATGTAGATTAATTTTTGCATGTGCTTCTGCAATAAGAAAATCATCATTTGCTTTGGAGGGGACCATTTTCAATAACACAAGTTTCTTTTAAAGCTTTTGCCAAGGCAAACCAATTGGAAGGTGAGATTTCCTGTGGTCTTTGTTCAAGACTAATACCTCTGTAGTCGAAAAATTCTTTTATCTGATCGTTGGAAGTAACAAAACTTCCAATCGTGTTTCGTAATTTCTTTCTTCTACCAGCGAAAGCATGCTTCAAAAGTTTCTCTAATAAAATCCCTATCTCATAAAAATCCGGCTCACTTGATACGAAGGGCTTAATCATGACTACTTTGGAATCTACCTTAGGTGCCGGTTGAAAACATTTAGAAGGCACATCACATACGTCCTGACATTTTGCTAGGAGCTGAATCCGTACACTTAAAGCACTAAAACTACTAGTTCCGGGGAGGGCCACAAGTCTTTGGGCCACTTCTTTCTGCATAAGTAAAACTAAAGTTTCAAAACTATTTTCAGGTGCTTTTCTTAATTCGCCAATCAATCTTTTTAATAGTGGACCTGTGATATTGTAAGGAATATTAGCGACAACTTTATTAATAATTAGTCCATTTTCAGCCTCCAGTGGAGCAGAGAGAACATCTCCCTCTCTCAAACTAAATTTACTTTGATGACTAAAACGTTTTTTCAAACCAACGACTAAATCTCTATCTAGCTCAATTGCTTGAATGAATCTTGCTTGGGATTCAATTAATTTTTCAGTTAAAGCACCTTTACCTGGACCAACCTCTAAGACGCAATCGTCAGGATTCAATTCGGCAGCCTTAACTATTTGATTCAATACACCCTGATCTTTCAACCAATGTTGTCCAAAGCGTTTTCTAGGAATATGCCTAAAACTACTCAAAGTCTTATTACCCAAACGCAAAATCTCAGAACCACATTAGAAACGATTACATATTTCACTCAAATAAAAATAAATTATTTAAAATATACTAACAAGAAGATCTTCAATCAATATTTTTTTAAATGACTTTTGATAGCCATAGCCTTGAGCGCCTAAAAGAGCTAGGACGAAAACTCCCAAAAGAGTTATCAAAACCTCAATCAAATGAATTAAAGAATCAGAAATTACATCCTGTAGAAACCGAAACCAACCCTGAACAACTTTTTCGAGAGTTGATGGAAATAAGTCCAGATGGAAATGTTCCGCCTCATTTACTAGAAAGATTAAAAAACCTAGAATCAAATAATGTGAAAATTTCTTCCAATTCAGATCCACAGATTAATGAAAACTCTAAGGATCTTTCGGCTGAAGATTCCCTAAACCTATATACACAATTTCAACAATTTCTACTCGAAGATGATATCGATTAGAAATATTTTTATGCTTAATATTTCACACTATAAAATCATTGCCATAGGAAAAATAAAAAAAAAGTGGATTCAAGAAGGTATAGAAATATATTTAAAAAGATTACCTAGTTTAGAAGTAATAGAAATAAAAGACAGCACACAAATAAAAGAAGAACATACAATCAAAGGAATCATCAGCAAGAATGAAACACTCGTAACTCTTAATGAAAATGGTCAATCTTTTACATCAAAACAATTAGCAACAAAACTTCTAAGCTCTCACAATCAAAATATTACTTTTGTTATCGGAGGTGCATCGGGTCTTCCTACTTCCCTCAATAATTACGCCTCTTGGCAATTAAGTCTTTCATCTTTTACTTTTCCTCATGAGATAGCTCGTCTTTTACTAATAGAACAACTTTACCGAGCAAAAACCATTACCCAAGGAGGCCCTTACCACAAGGAATAGATCAGAAGCAATGCACTAATAGTTCATTTGTACTATAGTAGATTGTATTGGCCTGGCCTATGGATTCAAATAGCTCTTACTCTTCATCAAAGGAAAAGTTATCGACACGATTAATTCCATTAGTAAAAGAAACTATTTCTGCAGGTTTTCCTTCTCCTGCCGAAGACTACATAGAACTCGGTATCGATCTAAATAAATACTTAATCAAAAATCCAATAAGTACGTTCTTTCTACGTGTAAGCGGTAATTCAATGAATAAAGCAGGCATTTACAATAATGATTTATTAATAATAGATCGCAGTATAAATCCGAATCCTGGACATGTTGTAGTTGCTCTTTTGGATGGAGAATTCACTTTAAAAAGACTTATAAAAAAGCAAGATAATTATTATCTAAAAGCAGATAAAGAAAATTATCCAGCAATAAACTTATATGAATATATAGATATACAAATATGGGGAGTCGCGATTTATTCGATACATGAACTACAAAAACAAAAAGTATAATCATGTCCAAAGTAATACTTCAAATTGATGGGAACAATTTCTATGCCTCGTGTGAACAAATGATAGATCCATCCATAAAAGGAAAGGGTTTAGTTATACTTTCGAATAATGATGGATGCATAATAGCTCGTAGTTCAGAGGCTAGAAAAATGGGAATTCCTATGGGACAGCCATATTTTAAGTTAAAAAATAAATTGACTAAATTAAATATAACTGTGAGAAGTTCAAACTATGAGCTTTACGGTGATATAAGTAATCGATTAATGCAGCTACTAAGAAAAAATTGTGAAGAACTCGAAATATACTCAATAGATGAAGCATTTGGAACGATAAAACGTCCAAAAGACAAGTGCTTATATCAATGGGGAAATAATTTAAGAGCTTTAGTTTATCAAAACATAGGGATACCAATATCTATTGGTATTGGTGAGACAAAAGTTCTATCAAAAATTTCTAATCATCTAGCAAAAAACATACCAAATAATTCAGGTATATTTGATATAGGTATTATTGAAAATAAAGACCCTTATCTTAATCTAATTAAAGTAAATAAAATTTGGGGTGTAGGGAAAAGAGTATCCATATGGTTAAGAAGCAAAGGGATTACTAATGCCCGAGAACTTAGAGATATGTCAAGCAACCAAATCAAAGAAAAATATGGTGTAGTTGGTTTACGCATTCAAAATGAACTACAAGGTAACCTCTGTATACCTATAAAAGAGACTTCGTCAGACAGGAAAGAAATCTGCGTAAGCAGAAGTCTTTCTTATTCAATAGATAGCTTAGAAGAATTGAGTCAAGTAATCATTAAATATATTTTAATCGCAAGTGCTAAACTTCGAAAATACAATCAATTAGCTTCAGCTATTACAGTATTTACGAATACAAATACTCATTCAAAAGATTATTACAAAAAAGAAGCAACAGAAAAAATAGACATACCAACATCTGACTCAAGAATTATGCTTAAAATAAGCTTAGAGTTAACAAAAAAAATATTCAGACCTTATAGGAAGTTAAAAAAAGCCGGTGTGATATTACATAAACTACAGAGCAATAAATATAAACAAAAACTACTATTTGATGAACAATATATTGAAAAAGATTTATCCCAAGAAAGATTAAATCATGTAATAGATCAAATCAACAATAGTAATGGTAGAGATACAATAAATTGGGGAGCATCTATCATTGAAAAAGAATGGAGACCGAGTAGAGAAAAATTATCTCTCATAAAGACAACAAACATAGAAAGTATTCCTACAATATATGCAAATTAAAATTTGATATAATCATTAATAATAATGCTCACCAAAATCAAAGAGACAATCATGGTAGATTAAAATAAATGAAAATTATAAGCATTGAAAGAATAATGGAATTCGTAGATTTTTTAGATAAAAAAGAAATAGAAATAATAAAAATAGTTGAACAGGCAGGGTATAAAATAGAAGAGAATAAACCACTCTGTTTAGTAAGTAATAACTATGTAGGTTTCTTAAATAAGAGAAAGAAAGTGCTTATAATTTGTACAAATAATGCTAAGAAGAGAGAAGGATATACAATTCTAAGAAAAAAAGATAAAGATACTTATGCAAGGACCGCCTTACATATAAAAAAAGCCTTAAGACATGAAGCTGTTCATGTGGCTCAGGAGTGTAACAATGGAAATTTATTAAACATCGATAAAAAGCTATCAATGAGTCCGTTAAAGTTGAAGGCTTTAAATGAATCTATAAAAATATCAGGAGAGAGACAAAAAGAAAGACAAGCATATATACTAGAAAACAAACCAAAATTAGTAGAAAAAGAATTGAGAAAATATTGTTTATAATAATTAAATAATATTAATTATCTCTAAGTAATTGAATAGCCTTTATTTTACTACTGAAAATCAAAACCATTCCTTGATCCAAGTAAGAAAGACCAATATAAGTCTTAACAGCATTGGCATTAATGAGAGCCGTACCACAAGTCTCAAGGATAAGGACAGGTATAGTTAAATTCGATCCCTGCATACTCTGAAGATCGAGAGATTGACGTACAGCTAACTTTGCTTTTATAAAACCTATTTTATTTATAAAATCTGGCCAAAGATCATTAGATAATGAACATTCATCTAAATTAAAAAGAGAGGAATTTGACATCAGTAAATATAAATATAAAAAATTATTTATAACATCGCTGTTGATCTAAATTTAGTATATGTTTTCTCTCAGCGTAATAAAGTTGCTGAAAATTTATAGCGTCATTGTTTAAATCTTCAAACATGCTAAAAACTTTCTGCTCCATATCTGATGAATTACTAGGTTCAGAATTTTCCTGAACAATAAGAGAAGCTATACAGTTTTCAAGAGTTTCTAATCTTTGAGAACTCCATGCTTCAATTAGATGTCTACAACGTTTTAAAGATTTTTGCTTTTCAAGAACAGCTAGAGCTCCACGAATAAGCGACTCGGGATCACTTAGGGTTGCCAAGCGAAGTTCATTAGCCTCTAATAAAGGAGTAAGTTTGGGAAGATGTTCATTTTCATTAACAAGGAAATTATCTAACAAGTTTTTAATTAAATCGATATCAGCTAGAATATTATTGGCATCTTTAGAACGATTTATCTTCTCAACAGTTTCAGAACCGAACTTATTCTCCTCAATGTTACTTATAGTTGACCATATCGCTCGATGATGATTGATTGCAAAATCATCTAAGTCCCTTAGTCTCAATTCATAACGAATATAAGATCTATAATTAGGACAGTGAATATAGGTAAAAAGTATATCTGCCTCGCTTCTTTCTCTTAGACTAACTTCTTGAGGTTTATCATATTTCTTAGAACGTCCGTGCCATCTTTGACCACTAACTTGATTACGTAAATCTTCCTCTAGTTGTAGAGCAAATCTACCTTGACCTCCACTAAGACGCTGAGCGACCTTCTGTAGATAATGGGTTCTGATCGCTGTTTGAGGTAGCTTGCCAAGAAGAGTTACTAGAGTACTAACAGCTTCCTGAAATTGATCAGATTTATTTAAATCTAAGTCCTTCAATGATTGATCTATTTGCCAGTCCATCCAGAGAGGTGATTTAGCTGCTAATGCTTCATAAGCAGATGGAGAATTATCCTTAAGGAACTCATCTGGATCTTTACCCGAAGGTAATTGAAGAACTCTTAAATCCAGCTGGCCTTGAATAGCAAGGTTTTCTACCTCACTAATTGCGCGATTAGCAGCACGAATTCCAGCATTATCTGAATCAAAATTTAGAAGGATTTTTTTACTGTCGGTAGATCGAGAGAGAAGAGTTATTTGATTGCTACTTAATGCGGTTCCCAACGAAGCGACAACATTTGTAATACCAGAATCATGAAGTGCCATCACATCAAAATATCCTTCAACTACAACTGCATAATCTTTTTTTCTAATTGAAAGGGCTGATTTGTCTAAGCCAAAAAGATTTTTACCTTTTTCAAAGATTTCAGTCTCAGGCGAATTTAAATACTTGGGCTCTGAACCATCAAGACTTCTTCCTCCAAAACCAATAACTCTTTTTTGCCTGTCATGAATAGGCACAATAATACGATTACGAAATCTGTCATAAAAACCATTACCACCCTTTCGAGGAACAATTAATCCTGCCGATTCAAGAGTCTCAACACTGACTTTTTCTACATCTACAAAATATTGGAGTAATGAATCCCAATTATCTGGAGCAAATCCAAGCTCAAAATTGATTAAAGTACCATCACTTAAATGACGTTTATTTTTAAGATAAGTAAGAGCATTTTCTCCACATGGAGAATTTAATTGATTTCTAAACCAACCTGTAGCGAGTTTCAGGACACGATAAAGTGTATCTCTACGTGAGATCTGTTGCTTGAGTCTTTCTTGATGAGGTCCTTCAACAGTATCTATTGGTACTTGATATTTTTTAGCCAGCTCAAGAACAACATCACTAAAACTTTGCCTCTGAAACTCCATTAAAAATTTAATTGCATTCCCACCAGCTCCACATGAAAAACAATAATAAAATTGCTTGCCAGGGATTACTGACATTGAAGGCTTACTATCATCATGAAAAGGACATATCCCAACATATTCTTTACCTTTTTTCTTTAAGACAACGTGTTCACCAACTACATCAACAATATCTACACGCTCTTTAACAGACTCAATTGTCCTAGGATGTAGTCGAGCAGAAGTCATATGATAATTTTAATTGATCTCTAAAAATTTAGTAAAGAGATTTAGAATTTGAGAGAAAAACAGCTTACAAGTAAATTTAATATTGAAAAGAATTTAAAAGGGATCAAATTTTTAATAGGAAGCGGATTAGCATTTAGCCTTATGAGTGTTTGTGTTAAGGCGATTGGGGGAAGGATACCAATTTCAGAACTTGTTTTTGCTAGGGCAACGATAAGTATAATAATAACAAGATTTTTCTTATATAAAAATAAAATCAACCCTTGGGGATATCAGAGAAGATTATTATTAACAAGGGGTTTACTTGGAACAGTTGCACTATTTTGTATCTTCAAAGCTCTCACAATATTACCTATAGCAACAGCGACAGTAATTCAATACATTTATCCAACTTTCACAGTGATATGTGCGTACATAATTCTAAAGGAATTTATATTTAAGAGAATAGTATATTCAATTATTATTGGATGGATAGGAATTGTTTTAGTTAGTCAACCAGAATTCAACTCCAATAATAATATTAAAGAAACAATATTAGCAATTATAATTGCGATATTAGGCGCTTTGATGACATCATTAGCCTATATATGTGTAAGAAAATTATCTTCCAAAGAGCATCCACTTGTTATTATCTACTACTTCCCTTTGGTTTCTATCCCTTTATCTATTCCTTTTATTATTAATGATTTTGTATTGCCAACCGGAACAGATTGGCTTTGGATAATAGGGATTGGTATTTTCACACAAATTGGTCAACTCTGCATAACAGAGGGGTTAAGACTACTTCCAGCTGGCCAAGCAACTTCCCTAAATTATTCCCAGGTTATCTTCGCAAGTATATGGGGAGTATTAATTTTCGAAGAAACAATAACAAGTTCAATTTACTTAGGTGGTTTTTGCGTACTTATTTCAACTATTATTAGTATAAGTGCATCCAAAACCTCTGAAGCAAAAATATGAATTGCAAATCTTTGATTTTTTCAATAGTTCTTATTTGCACTGGAACAACATCGATTCTTGCAGATGACTATCAGCGGGGTTACTCATCAAGTAGAACTTGTACGAGAAATGAATACAGAGAAGAATATATTCCAGGTACACGAAAGGATCCAGGATACGTCAAAAAATGGGAGGAAACGGTAGAAGTTCCTTGCCCAGGTGTTCGATCAACAATTAATAACAATGAATTTGATAACAATGATTGCTCTGAAGGCAAAATTGCAGGAGGTATTTTAGGTGCAGGCTTTGCTACTGCAATATCCAGAGGGAAAGATCGCTGGTGGGCAATTCCTGCTGGTCTAGTAGGAGGCTCAATGGTTGGATGTCAAATTGATGGTGGTTGAGTATATTTTGTATTCTCAGAAATTTAATCAAATAAATAATGATTAGCTGGTTAAAAGGTGAAATAATTCATACCTGGGAAATAGCCTCTAAAAAAGGTATTGTTCTAAATGTTGGTTGCGTTGGTTATGAAATACAACTATTAACAATACAAATAGATAAAGAAGAAGATGCTAATGAGATTGAATTATGGATTCACCAAATAGATCGAGAAGATGGTACAAATTTATACGGTTTTATAGAGGTTAATCAAAGAGATTTATTTCGAGAAATTATAAGCGTCAATGGAATCGGTCCACAAATTGGCATGGCATTATTAGAGGATTTCGAGGTTACTCAATTAGTAAATGCAATTGAAAATAAACAGTCAAATATATTAACAAAAAGTCAAGGAATAGGTAAAAGAATCGCCGAGAGATTAATAGTTGAGCTTAGAAACAAACTTAATAGGTTTTTAGATAATAATGAAACAAGTTACTACAATAAAAAAGACATAGTGCATAATCAATTTTCTAAGTATATTGATGAAATTTATTTAATTCTAAATTCACTTGGCTACCTAGATCATGAAATAAAAGATTCAATTAAAATAATAACAACCAATGAAAAAGAAAATTCTTTATTATTAAATTCCCTGTCTGAAGAAGAAAAAACCAAGCTAATGGATAAACATCTCAAAGAGATTCTTGTGAAATTGAGTGAAAAGAGTACTTGATAGAAGGCTAGGGATTAAATTAGAATTGAAAAATAAGAAAAGTCAATTCAATGTCACTAGGCACAGAAGAGAAACAAAAACTAATCAACACACATCAAGTACATCCAACTGATACGGGTTCTGTAGAAGTTCAAGTGGCTATGCTTACTACAAGAATTTCAAAATTAAGCAAGCATCTTCAGGGTAACATCCATGATTTTTCCTCAAGGCAAGGATTGCTTAAAATGATTGGTCAGCGTAAAAGACTTTTAGGTTATGTACGTACTAAAAGTGAAAAAAGATATACAGAGCTTATTGAAAAATTAGCTATTAGAGGATAATTACTGGTATTGGATTGCTAGAAGCTAATGAAAGGTGCGAAAAAAAACAAAAAGGAACAACCTAAAGAAGTAAAGATAGGATTCTCCAGCAATAACTCTGCTCCAGAAATAGTTTCAAAGAAATCTTCAAAAAGTACTAGCAAGAAGTCAGGCATTCCAAGCTATGTTGCAAATAGAATGGCAAGGAGAATAGCTTTTACAACAGGTATTCCGACCCTAAGTGGTATGGGAGTTTTTATTGGAAGTTATTTTTTAATAAGCAAAGGTATTGCGGATATATCTCCAACACTCACTCTGGTCAGTTCAGCGATATGTTTTCTTATCGGCTTATTAGGATTAAGTTATGGAATACTCTCTGCGAGTTGGGATTTTAATCCAGGAAGTTTTCTTGGTTTAGAAAATATAAAGCCAAACATCAATAGGATGAAAGACGCATTCAAAACAAGTCAAAAAGATATTAATGGTTAAAAATAAAATTTAAATTACAAGACTTTGACTTGTTCTCGCGATAAAGGAATTCTTAGACAAAGAATCTAAAGCCAATTCAGTATCCTTTACACAGAATTGATCGCCTAACCTTACATACCTAGTATTATCATTATCCTTAAGGCAGGCGACAACAGGGATACGAACGCCTAATTCATCTCTAGCAGGTCTATTATTTGAAAGACATTCTCTTAATTTATGCTGAACATTGATATCAGTAGCTTGCTCAGGACGCAGATCTATCAAAAGAAATCTTAAATCATCAATTTCACGACAATCATCAATAATCAATTGAACAGTTTCATCTCTCCTATCGACGCTGCCCCAAATCAACAATCTAGTTTCAACCATCAAATGATCGGACAATCTTTCATAACTTTTTGGGAAAACAACCGCTTCACAAGAACCAGTTAAATCCTCTAGTTGAATAATCGCCATTCTGTCACCTTTTCTAGTTGTGACTTGTCTCATCTCTGGAATCATTGCTATTACACTAACCTTTGACTTATCCTTCTGCTCTTCTAAAGAGCTAAGGCTAATAGGAGCAATCAATTTTGCAGGTTCTGAAAGTTGCTTCAAAGGATGATCCGATAGATAGAAGCCAACATGCTCTTTTTCTAATTTAAGCTTGTCTGAAGGAGGGTACTCTTTGACTGGTTTTGCCTTTGGAGCAGATGAATAATCATCAGTCGATGATGATTCATTATTTATAGACGAAGACAGATCAAAAAGGTTACCTTGGCCGCTAATTCTATCTTTTGCCCTTGAAGAAGCCCATTCAATAGTTAAATCCAAATCAGCAATAAGCTGAGCGCGATTTGCATTTTCTTCAAGACAATCAAGAGCTCCAGAATGAATCAAAGCCTCAAGACCTCTTCGGTTAATGGCACTCAGTGAAATTCGATCACAAAATTCTGCTAATGAAGTAAATTCGCCATCTTCATCTCTAGAGATGATAATTTTTCTAATTGCACCATCACCCAGGTTTTTGACCGCTGAAAAACCAAAAAGAATTGAATTATCTTTTGGAGTGAAATCAATACCAGAGGTATTTATATTTGGAGGCATTACGTTTATGCCCATTGAATTACAGTTAGAAATGTATCTTTGAACCTTGTCAGACGAGCCAGCATTAACAGTAAGCAATGCCGCCATGTAGGCGACAGGATAATGTGCTTTTAAATAAGCAGTCTGATAAGTAACAGCGCCATAAGCAGTTGAATGACTTTTGTTAAAGCAATATTCAGCAAATAAAACCATTTGATCAAATAACTGTTCAGCAACAATTGCTGAAACGCCATTCTTTACTGCCCCATCAACAAAGAGAGTTCTATGACGCTGCATTTCGGATACTTTTTTCTTACCCATTGCCCTTCTTAATAAATCTGCTTGACCAAGCGAATATCCTGCTAAATCTTGAGCGATCTTCATGATCTGTTCTTGATAGACCATGATTCCATAAGTTTCACGTAAAATAGGCTCAAGTGATTGATGTTGAAAATCAATACTTTCCTTACCATGTTTTCTATTTATAAATTTAGGAATTAATCCTGCATCAAGAGGACCAGGACGGTAAAGAGCAAGAATTGAAGAAATATCCTCCAGAGATGAGGGCTTTAAATCTTTAACTATTTGTCTCATTCCACTAGATTCAAGTTGAAAGATTCCTTCTAAGTCACCCCTAGAAAGTAATTCAAATGTTTTTTCATCTGTAAAAGGCAATGAATCAGGATCTAATCTCTCACCAATAGATTTCTCAACTAAATTAATTGTCTTTTCGATCATTGTAAGATTTCTAAGTCCTAAAAAGTCCATCTTCAAAAGACCAAGTGATTCAATATCTTCCATAAAATATTGAGTGATTATTTGTCCATCATTATTTCGTTGAAGAGGAACTAAATTATCAAGTGAATTAGCCGCTATAACTACACCTGCAGCATGCACACCAAAAGTCTTATTTGTTCCTTCTATCCTCATTGCCATGTCAACCCATTTCTTTACCTTTGAATCATTATTGTATTTTTCATAGAATTCCTTATTTGGAGATTCCTTTGAAATCATAGATGATAATTTTGCAGGCTTACCCCTTACAACTGGAATTAGTTTGGCTAAACGATCTGCATCTCCGTAGGGAATATCGAGTACACGAGCAACATCTTTTAAAACAGCTTTAGATGTCATCCTGTTAAATGTAATTATCTGAGCAACTTTATCTTCGCCATACTTTTGCGTAACATAATCTATAACTTCTCCACGTCTTTCTATACAAAAGTCAGTATCAATATCAGGCATTGACTTCCTCTCGGGATTGAGAAATCTTTCAAATAACAATCCGTTTTCAACTGGATCAATATTAGTTATATGAAGAGAAAAAGCTACTAAAGAACCAGCTGCTGAGCCTCTACCTGGACCTACAGGAATATTTTGTTCTCTTGCAAATCTTATATAATCCCATACCACAAGAAAATACGTGGGGAAACCCATTTGTTCAATCACGTTTAACTCATAATCAAGTCTTTCCTTATAAACATTTGGAAAATTATCAAATTCAGCAATATCTAATATTTCTTTCAAACCTTTGATAGTTGTCTCTTTAAGATATTCGATTGGTTTATATCCATTAGGTATAGGGAAATTTGGCATCTTATAAGTCCCTAATATCGAATATTCATCAACTTTATTTGACAACTTTACCGTATTTTCTATTGCACTATTTATTACAGTTTCATCTAAATGATCAGTAAATAATTTCCTCATTTCCTCTTCAGACTTAATATATTCAGTCCCTGTATATCTTAATCTTTTATGATCACTAATTAATTTCCCAGTTAACACACAAATCAAGGCATCATGTGCTTCAATATCATTTTTTGATACATAATGTGCATCATTAGTAGCAATAATTTGGATATCAAGTTCTTCAGATATTTTAACTATTTCACTATTAACAATTCTATCTTCAATTGATCCATGATCTTGAATTTCAAGATAAAAATCGTCGCCCAAAAGTTCTTTGTACCATGCCGCTACTTCTCTAGCGATATCATTTCTTCCTTTTAATATAGCTTGTGGAATTTCACCGCCTAAGCAAGCTGTTGAGCAAATTAAACCCTCACTATATTTTTTAAATAAAGCTTTATCTATACATGGTCTTGAAAATATACCTCTTCCCCTAACACCGTTTAAATGACTAAGTGTCGTTAATTTGACGAGATTTTCATAGCCAATTTGATTTTTAGCAACAACAACAAGATGATATCTTTTCTCTTTTTTGGGCTGAGGGTCATCAATTGAACCATTTATAACGTACATCTCATTACCAATGATTGGCTTTATATTTGCTGCCTTACATAACTTCAATAATTCAATAGCTCCATACATTACCCCATGATCAGTTAGTGCTAGAGCTGGCATTCCCAATTCCTTTGCCCTTTCAACCATTAAAGGTAGCTGGCTGGCTCCATCAAGAAGGCTGTAATCACTATGATTATGAATTGGGACAAAAGCCATTAATATCCTACGAGGCTACGCTGCATATAGTGTAGCGACAATTATATCCTCTACATTAAGTGGCTTAACCTTTATAAAGTGAAACCTGTCTTAGGCCTATTTTTATAAACCTCAGCAGCTTCTTCAAATTGATTAGCAATTTGAAGAAGCTTCGCTTCTTCAAATACATTACCTATAAGCTGTAAGCCTATTGGCAAACCTGATTTATCAAAGCCGCAAGGCAAGCTGATAGCTGGTAATCCAGCCAAATTTGCAGGAATCGTTAGTAAATCTGATAAATACATCGCCATAGGGTTGTTTATATTTTCTCCAGAACCAAAAGCAGTAGTGGGAGCAGTTGGAGCCAACAAAATATCTACTTTTTTGAAAGCTTCATCAAAGTCTTTCCGGATCAAAGTTCTAACTTGTTGGGCCTTCTTGTAGTAAGCATCGACATAACCAGCGGAAAGAGCATAAGTTCCAATAAGAATTCGTCGTTTAACTTCACTTCCAAAACCAATCGCACGACTTTTGGAGGTCATTTCTATAAGAGATTGTTCATCCTCAGAGCGGAATCCATATTTGACCCCGTCATATCTTGCTAAATTAGCTGAAGCTTCAGATGGAGCAATAACATAATAAGTAGCAATTCCATCGTTAAAGCGAGGACAAGAAACATTAATAATCTTGGCTCCTAAGTTTTCGAGCAGTGACGCGCCACCAAGAACGGAATCTTTTACTTCAGTGGCTAAACCATCATGTTCAAAACAGTTATCAATTAAACCTATTTTCATCCCCTTAATTGACTTCGAAAGGGTCTCTAAATAATTAGGCACAGGGATATCAACAGTTGTTGAATCAAATTCATCTTTGCCTGAAATTACTTGGAGAATTTCAGCTGCATCAGAAACATTATTTGCAAATGGGCCAACCTGATCTAGAGAACTAGCAAAAGCTATTAAACCCCATCGACTTACACGACCGTAAGTAGGTTTCAAACCAACAACGCCACAAAAGGAGGCTGGTTGTCGGATTGATCCACCAGTATCAGAACCCAAAGATCCATAGCATAATCCTGCAGCAACAGAAGATGCGCTACCACCAGAGCTTCCTCCAGGAACTTTAGTTATATCCCATGGATTTAAACAAGGACCAAATGCAGAGGTTTCGGTAGAGCTCCCCATGGCAAATTCATCCATATTTGTCTTCCCAATCATTATTGCTCCTGCGTTCAAAAGTTTTTTGGTAACTGTGGACTCATATGGCGGGACAAAGTTACTCAAAATCCTGCTAGCACAAGTAGTCTTAATTCCTTTTGTACAAAGGTTATCTTTGATAGCAACTGGTATACCTGACAAAGGGGAAAGAGGCTCACCAGAGGCAATTTGTTTATCTACGTACTCAGCCTGATTTAATGCCTCATCAGTGTTAACAGTTAAAAAAGAATTTAGAGTTGTATCTAATGTCTTTATACGTTCTATTTTTTCTTGAACAAGCTCTTTAGAAGAGACTTCACCACTTTTCAATTTCTGGCGTAAGTCTGCAAAAGTCATTAATTGATTTTAAAAATATTTTTTAGCTTATGACGTTAGAGGCTCATTACGGCGACACCTAATTAAACTATGATTTATTTCCTGAGGTGACTCTGCAGAAAGATCTTCCACAAAACCATTTAATCTGACTTTCAAGCTACGACGAGTCAGGAACGGGCCAAACCAATAAGTTACTTCAGGTTGAATAGTCTCAACCTTGGCCCACCAGGCCAAACCAAAACTATTACCTAAGCTTCGAAGAGCCCTAATGGGACCCATAAGTAAACTGCATTTAATTTATTATACTTTCTTAACCAGATGTTTATCAAATAAAAAAGGAATATTATGTTCACTTGATGATGAAACATACATTCGAAGCCCAAAAAAAATTGAGTATGAAATCCTGTTGGTGATGTAATTAATTCTGTAATTTGATTATGAAGTTGTAAAAATCATAATCAAACTATAAAAAATATACACTTCTTTTAAAAGTTAAAATTTAAATAGATTAGTTATGATTTTCAGTAGAAATCTTGGGTTTCAATAATCTAGGAGATGGGTCTTGTCCAGAGATTGAACGCATCCATCTGGATCTAGCCACTTCGTATAAGAAAATAGACGTAGCTACTGATGCGTTAAGGCTTGTAGTGATTCCCTTAAGAGGAATCCTAACTAACTGATCACATAACCTTCTTGTTATCAAGGAAATTCCTTTATCTTCAGATCCAACTACAACTACTAAAGGACCTTCTAATTTGATTTCAGACAAAGTTGAAGATCCTTCCTCTGCAAGGCCAACAATGATATAACCTTCATCTTTCAATTTCTCCAAAGACCTATTTAGATTAACAACTCTTGCCACAGGTAAGTGTTCCAGAGCACCAGCAGCAACTTTTGCTACTGATCCAGTTAAACCTGCACTGCGTCTTTGTGGAAGGATTAATCCTTGAGCGCCAAGGGCCTCGGCAGACCGAATTATTGCTCCAAGATTCTGAGGATCAGTTAACCCATCTAAAGCCAGCAGCAATGATGAATCACCAAAAGCTTTGCATGCCTCTATTAAATTCTTCAAATCATGTGTTTTTGAAGCGGCAATTTGTAAAACTATGCCTTGATGAACAGCTCCATTAGTGAGCTGGCCAAGCCTGGACCAAGAAACTTCTTCAACCAAGACACCTGAAGCTTTTGAATCTTTAAGAAGCTGAAAAAACTTTGGTGTACTTCGTAATTCAGAGGTACACCAAATCCTATGAATTGGCCTGCCAGCTAAAAGAGCTGCCTCTGTTGAATGACGACCCCAAATCAAATCATCACTTAACGTTTTGGTAAAGCTTTCCGAATATGAGAGAGGTTCATTAATTTCCAAACTTCTTTGATTGTCAGTGCCCTGAAGATTCTGATTTCTATATGAAGGGTTAGGCGATTTCCTCTCAAATCGATTGGATCCTCTGTAATTTCTATTTTCCTGAGTATTTTGATTTTTGTATGAAGGATTTGTCGATTTTCTCTCAAATCGATTTGATCCTCTGTAATTTCTATTTTCCTGAGTATTTTGATCTCTGTATGAAGGGCTTGTCGATTTCCTCTCAAATCGATTAGATCCTCTGTAATTTCTATTTTCCTGAGTATTTTGATCTCTGTATGAAGGGCTTGTCGATTTTCTCTCAAATCGATTAGATCCTCCTGAGTTAGAGTTTGACTTATAACTACTTCTTGATCTTTCTGAAGATTCTCTCTCTAACGAATATTTATTTACTTGGTCAGAGGAAATACTATTAATTCTGTTATTTGTTCTTCGTCGATCATTAAAGTTTGACTTTTTTGAATCATTATCTCGGCGATAATAATTATTACTTCTTGAATCAATTGAAGAATTTTTTGAATTCCTTTTGTCTTTATTGAAACGATAACTCATTTTATAAGAACAATTTTCTAGTTAATGGGTCGATCAAGAAGATCGAACAAATCAGCAAGCCGATTTGGATTTTTTAAAAACAACCATCCAACAATAGTCTCAAATCCGGTAGCAATTGCATATGTGGCTGCATCTACATTTTTAGGCCCCCTTCCAGCTTTGTTTCTACCTTTTCTAAGAAAATCCTTTTCGATATCAGTAAGATATGGCTCTATATCTTTGATTGCTCTGGCTTGACTGGATGCATTCACCTCGTTAACAACAGCATTATGAAGTTCCTTTGAGCGCATTGGTCTACTGCAATAACGTAACCTTTGATGCATTTCCCATACTGCATCACCTAGCCAAGCTAGTTGCAAAGGACCCAATCCATCTGGAGAAATGGATGATTTGTAAGAGCGAATCCAATCAGTCAAGCTGATAATTTACTAATGGCAGTATTAATATCTGGTGCTAGGTGAAGAAATTCTTCTAAGCGAACAAGCTTAATAGTTTGTACGACTCTAGGATTTCCAACAACGTTAAAGGCTCTTTTAGACTGAGAACATTTTTTTGCTGCTTGAACCATTGCGCCTAGCCCACAAGAATCAATGAAGTCGATATTTGTTAAATCAATAACTACTGATAGTTGATTTGAATCTAAAACATCATTGATATATGTAGTGAATTGCTTCTCTGAATAGGCATCTAGTTGACCAGTGAAATTTAACACCAAACAACCACTTTGCTGGCTGTAACCACCTCTTAGAGAAACAGTAAGTCGTTGTAATTCAGTTATGGGATTAGTCCCCTATGACTTCATGATGGAAGTGTAGTGATAGAAACCAAATTAATCCACGATTCTTCGTCGTTCTTCTATTAAGGTTACGAAATGATTAAAATGGTGATCAGCATCGTGAGGTCCAGGGCTGGCCTCGGGATGATATTGCACACCAAAAAAAGGCCTGTCAATTACTGAAATAGCCGCAACTGTTTGATCATTCAAATTTAATCGTGTGATTTTTACTTCTTCGGAATTTAAAGATTCTGAATTCAGTGCGAAACCATGATTTTGACTTGTTATTTCAACTTTTCCATTCAAACCACATGGATGATTTAATCCCCTATGTCCATAAGAAAGTTTAAAAGTTTGTCCACCAAGAGCCAATCCCAGAATTTGATGGCCTAAGCAGATCCCAAAAACTGGTAGTTTTTCGTATTCAATTAATTTTTTAGCAAGTTCAATACCACTTTCAACAGTGGATGGATCACCAGGACCATTGGAGAGGAAAACGCCCTCAGGAGATAAAGATAAAACATCGGAAATTGAGGAATTTGAGGGCAAAACAGTCACTTCACATCCATGAGCAACTAATCGATCCAAAATCGATTGCTTAATCCCAAAATCTATAGCTACAACTTTGTACGGGTTGTTTTTTATATTTTTAATCCTCTTATCAAATGCAACTGAGCACAATGAATTAACTTTAAATGTCTTCTTAGTTGTTACTTTGCCAACAAGATTTAGACCACTCATAGAAGGAAATTTTTTTAAAGCTGAAAACAAATCTATTATTGAATGGTTTAACTCTGATGAGATAATTCCATTCAAAGAACCAGACTCTCTGAGATGTCTAACAAGTGCTCTTGTATCTATTCCACGTATTCCAACAACATTTTTATCCTTTAACCATTTCTCAAATGAAGTTTCATGACGCCAGTTACTAGAAGTTGTAGATATTTGACGAGCAATCACGCCTTTAACTGAAGGATTTGTTGATTCATTATCCTCAGAATTCACCCCCGTATTACCAATCTCTGGGTAAGTGAATGTAATAAGCTGACCATAATAACTAGGATCAGTTATTACCTCCTGATATCCTGTCATACCAGTATTGAAAACGACTTCTCCAGAAATAGTCCCTACTGCACCAAAAGATATTCCCTCAAAGTAGGTCCCATCCTCTAATAACAATATTGCAGAGCTATCAGTATCAAAAAACATAGAAAACAGAGTATATTAGGTTAAAAGAATTAGGTAGTTAAAAAGTCTTTTAACTGCTTAAAAAGAAGCCATGATTTATCTGTATTCAAACAATCTAATGCTCGTTTGACACCTAAAAACAAATCATCTTCTGCTCCTGAAACCCATAAAACTAAAGCGGTATTTAATGCTACGACTTCTTTATGATGCATATTTCCTTCACCTTTAAGTAAAGACATTAAAATTTGGGAATTAGTATTCAAATCATCACCTTTTAAACTTTCATTAGAAATTTCAGTAAGTCCAAGATCACTAGGATTAATACTTTCAGGTCTAATAATATCTTTATCTAAGAAACGAAATTGATTAGGTCCAGCTAATGAAGCCTCGTCAAGGCCACCTGCACCATGAACCACTACAGCTCTTTTGAGCCCCATCCCTTTTAAAGCTATAGATATTGGATCAAGCAAATCAGCCTTAGCTACTCCCAATACTTGAGACCTTGGCCTAAATGGGTTAACTAATGGACCTAATAAATTAAAAATGGTTCTTACTCCTAAGCTTTTTCTCAACGGAGCAAGATTTACCAATGAAGGATGCCAAGAAGGGGCAAAAAGAAATGTAATACCCAAATTCTTTAAAGCTTCAACAACTTTTTCCGAAGAAACCTTTAGAGGTAATCCTAACTTTTCTAATACGTCAGCCGAACCGACCTTCCCACTTGCACTTCGATTTCCGTGTTTTGCAATTTTAACTCCTAAAGCAGCTGAGACAAACGCAACTGCTGTAGAGATATTGAATGTATTAGCTCCATCACCACCAGTTCCACAGGTATCTACCAAATCAAAAGATGGAAGTTCAGATGGAGTTATTGAGGCATTTTGAAGTATTTTTGCCATTGCCGAAAGTTCCTCACCAGAGACTCCCTTTGCTCTAAAGGCAGCTAAGAATGCTCCCGTTTGAACTGGTTCAATTTTATTTTCGAGCCATGAATTCATTAAATAATTAGATTGCTCATCAGTTAAATCATTGGATGAAAGAAGTGATTCAAGAATTACTGAAAAAGTTATAGGATTTAATGGGGTCATTTATCAGAAAAATGTCTGGATGCTATACATTCCAGGCAGAATATTTTTTATAACTTAATCACCAATATATCAACTGTAGAAGTTATTTAAATAAAAAAATAAATTCCTAACATTAAGATTGAGAGGAATCTGACGTATCAAATCCAGAACCAACGTTATCAGGACTTGAATGACTTGAAGGACGAAAGCCATCTGACCAAATTTTTCTTGTTATTTCCTCTAATTTCTCTTTATTAATGTGCCATTTTTTTAATAATTTTTCCATATCAGAATTAAGATCTTCAGCACCTCTGAAATCCTGATAGCGAATTATTAATCTTGCTAGTTCAACAAAATTATTAGAAGTTGGAGAATTGATAGCACATAAACGATCAAGGTTTTCACGATCAGTGGTATACAGCGGATGATTTTGAGCCTCGTTCATAAATTAGTTAAATTGGATTTAGCTCACGTCCATGGGCTTATATTGCCTAGGTTAATGAGCACAATAATAAAAGAATGGCTGCATTAAGACTAGATCTAATAAAAAACTATTTGAGACCTCACAAAAAGGAGCTTATATTAGGAGCTTTCTGTCTGATTTTTGTCAATATTCTAAGTGTTGTCATTCCAATGGAAGTTAGAAATATCGTTGATGATCTAAAAGAAGGATTTACATTTCCATATGTCTTGAATAAGTCGTCATGGCTAATACTATTAGCGACAGTAATGGGGGGAGCAAGGTTGATATCACGGCAACTAGTATTTGGGGTAGGTAGACAAGTAGAAGTTTCATTAAGACAGAAATTATTTGATCGCATGCTGGAACAAGATCCTGGGTGGGTTCAAACCATAGGGACTGGAGAAGTCATAACAAGAGCTACTAGCGATTTAGAAAACATTCGAAGATTGCTTGGCTTTACTGTTCTTAGTCTTACAAACACATTTTTGGCATACACATTCACATTGCCAGCGATGCTTTCAATAAACCCACTCTTAACTTTTTTTGCAATATCTGTCTATCCAATTTTACTTGGCACCGTCGGATTATTTGGTGGAAGAATGGTCAAACAAAGAAAAAGACAACAACAAGCATTATCAGAATTAAGTGAATTAATCCAAGAAGATCTTTCTGGAATTAGCGCAATTAAAATTTATGGTCAAGAAAAAGCTGAACAAAAAGCCTTTGAGAAATTAAATATTCGATATAGAGATGCGGCTATTAACCTTGCTAGAACTGCAAGTACTTTATTTCCACTTCTTCAAGGTTTATCCTCCATTTCTTTGCTTTTACTTATTGCAATCGGGAGCAGCCAACTAAGCAGCGGAAGTCTTACAGTGGGAGGATTAGTGGCTTTAATTCTTTATGTAGAAAGACTAGTTTTTCCTACAGCCTTATTAGGTTTTACTCTTAATACGTTTCAATTGGGTCAAGTAAGTTTAGAAAGAGTAGAAGAGCTATTAAACCATGAACCATTGATCAAAGATAAAGATAAGACGGTCAATATATCTAAAGCTATTTCAGGCAAATTAGAAGCAAGAAATCTATCAATAAAGTATGAAGATTCTCCTAGGAAAATACTTGATGAAATTTCTTTTAAAATAAACCCTGGAGAAATAGTTGCTTTAGTGGGACCTGTAGGTTGTGGAAAAACCACATTGGCAAGAGCTTTAGGAAGAATGATAAATATTGATGAACGGACATTATTTTTAGACGACAATGATGTCACTGATTTAAAACTCAAACAGCTAAGAAGCAATATTGCTTTAGTGCCTCAAGAGGGATATCTTTTTACTGAAACTCTTACAGAAAATATTAGATACGGAAATCCAAAAGCTTCAATAGAGAAAGTCCAAGAATCAGCAAACGAAGCAAGAATGACAGATGACATAAAAGGTTTTCCTGATGGGTTTAAAACACTTGTCGGCGAAAGAGGTATAACTCTAAGTGGTGGACAAAGACAACGAACAGCTTTGAGTAGAGCATTATTGGTAAATTCAAAAATAATCGTTCTTGATGATGCCTTAGCAAGTGTCGACAATAAAACTGCCTCGGCAATACTTCAAACAATAAAAAGCCAATATAATAAGACTGTATTAATGATTAGTCATCAACTATCAGCGGCAGCATCGTGTGATCGTATATTAGTAATGAACGAAGGGAAAATTGTACAGGAAGGCACTCATCAATTCTTAATTACGAAAGACGGTTTGTATAGAAGCATGTGGGAAAGAGAAAAAGCTAAAGAGCAACTTCAATCAAATGATTAATCATTACTTATTATTTTTTTTAATCAATACAAATTAATTTAGAGATAAGATAGAAAAACAATTATATTCATTTAAATATTTATTAAATCATGAGCGCATTAACAAAATATAAACTTATTTGCGACCTTGCTTTTGGTGATATATACATACAAATCCTTGCATGGATGGGTGTTATTTTTGTAAGTCTTGCTGCAGGCCTTGCACTTATGGGATCGTCTAGACCAATTTTTGCTCTCTTAGGAGTTGGATTAATCCTTGTTTTAAGCCTTCCTTTCTTATTATTTGCATTTGTTACTACATTAATTAATCATATAAAAATAGAAACAATAAATAATAATTATGATTAAAAAAATAAGCGAATATTTAACAATGATAATTGATAAGCTATATTCGACTAATAGTATAGAAAAACAAAATAAGAAAGTGATCCATGTAATATTAAAAAATGATCTTATAGCTAAACTTAAAGATAATGAGGAAGAAATACTTTTTGGATGTGGATGTTTTTGGGGGGCTGAAAAAGGTTTCTGGAGACTACCAGGAATAATCACAACAGCAGTAGGATACGCTGGTGGAGAGAAAAAGGACCCAAGCTATAGAGATGTATGTACTGGTCTAACTGGGCATGCTGAAGTCGTTAGAGTTGTTTGGAATAATAGTGAAATTGATCTAAGCGACTTATTAAAACTATTTTGGGAATGCCATGACCCAACACAAGGGAACCGTCAAGGGAATGACACTGGAAGCCAGTACAGATCTGTGATTTACACAACAAGCAAAGATCAACTAAGTAAAGCAATGGAAAGTAAAAATAGCTATCAAAAAGAATTACAAAAAAATGGCTTTGGATCAATCACTACTGAAATTGAAAAAGATATTAAGTTCTATTTTGCTGAAGATTATCATCAACAATATTTAGCAAAGCCAGGAAGCAGACCATATTGCTCAGCAATGCCAACAAAAGTAACACTCAAAGACTTTAATGGTTCAAACTTTAAATTAAATGAAAAGATTTGGTCACACTATAATTGGGATATAAGTCATTGTATTCTAAGAGGAGATAATACACCTATTTATTCCAATTTATAATGAATGATCAATTACCAGACAGAACTGTTTTGCTGATTATATTAGCAACTTTGTTATTAGTATTTTTTCTAGTCTTTAGTTTTAAATCCGAGAAAATTGAACAAGAAAAAACAATTCAATGGATGGATAGTTCGTTAGATACAGAATATACATATCCAGGGTAAATATTTGCATATTACCTTTGATTTAAAGTATAAAAGCATATGAAAAATAATAAATTAAAAAAGAATTTAGAAAAAGCGAGAATAAATTTATACAATATTCTTGCGATTTTAATTGTAATTATTCCAGAATACTTAGCAGAATTAATCTATACATTCGAAGTATCGCAACATAACGGTATATTGCCAAACGAGGGGGATGCCTGGGAAAAAGACACTGAATTAAAACTCTCAAAGATGAATATCTACGAGTTAAGATTAACAGCTAAAAGGCTTGGAGTTCATGGTTATTCTAATGAAAATAGGAATTCACTCATTAAGCGAATAACTAGAAAGTCTAAGAAAAGAATTAAATGGAAATCATCAAAAATTTAAAATAGCTGCAAGACCTTGTGATAATTTAAAAAAACGGGACGTAGCGCAGCTTGGTAGCGCACCACTTTGGGGTAGTGGGGGTCGTGGGTTCAAATCCCGCCGTTCCGATAAAATAAGATGTATTACGAATCAGAATCGTTGACTAAAGATTGGATTAATTTTGTCGTAGTGATAAGAACTGCTAAAAAAACGAAGAAAGTTAAAAAAATAATTAACGCAAAGACTAATGGTGGTATATCAATCTCCCCGAAAGAAACAATGAATAAATCAGGTAAAAACTCCATCAAAATTAAATCAATATCATATTCAATACTAGACTAATAAAAATAGCAAAATAAATTTCATAAAGTTGATAATATTAAAGCTCCAAAGGCTAAACGATAATAAACAAACGCAAAAGTATTGTTTTTAGCTACAAACTTAAGAAATAAGTCAATAGCAAATACTGAAGAAAGAAAGGAAGATATAATACCAATAATAATAGGAAGAATATCTATTAAAGATGATGTTGTTAATACAGAAAAAAATTCAACAAATCCTGAGATCGAAATAGCTGGAATTCCTATTAAAAAAGAGAGTCTTGCTGCTGTTTTTCTTTCAACACCAGAAAACAAAGCTGAAGTTAAAGTAATACCAGATCTTGAAACTCCAGGAAATATTGCGAGAGATTGAGAAATACCTAATAAAATTACATCTCGTAAATTAATATCAGAAAAAAATTTATTCTTCCTACCATAAATTTCAGAAGCTGCAAGTAATAGAGCCATAAAAATAGAAATCATAGCTATGAAAAACAAACTTCTAAAATTCGAATCTGAGAAATCTGGCCAAAAGAATTTAACAAGAAAGCCTACAAAAAATATAGGAATATTTGCTAAAACAATATAGTAGGCAAGTCGTTTATTATCGTCTTCAGAAACCGACCGACGCGTAGAAATGGAGAAAAAAGAATTAATTATTACACCAATCTCCTCTCTAAAGTAATAAATAATAGCGAATGCACTACCTAATTGTAGAGAAGCAGAAAACGAGACCCCTGGATCACTCCAACCAAAAAGATGAGGAAAGACTTTTAAATGAGCCGTACTACTAATTGGAAGAAACTCAGTAAAGCCTTGAATAATCCCTAACAATAAAGATTTGAAGTAAATAAATAAAAAAGGATGAAGTTCATTAGACATTTCTATAAAAGACTAAAAACACAAGACATCTTAATTTCTTGAAATTTTCAATTATTATAGATATAATTTTTAAAATAAAAATAAATCATGGGAAATAAAATTATATTCTCATTAATTATTGTTATAACCTCCTTATTAGGCTTACAAGGAAAGGTTAAAGCAGATTACTGGCTTGTAATAGGAAGTTATAGGCAAGGTCCTGGAGGGAAACCACAAGTTAGTGGAATCACAAGTCCATCACTATTTGCGATCCCAATTGGGAGTAAAAAATTATGTATGGAAGCCGGAAAAAAAATTGAGGATGCTATTTACAAACCTGTCTGGCAATTTGATAGCAAGTGGACATGCATCGAAAATCAAAATAATTAGATGGTCAATCTAAAACAGTAAAATCATTATCTCTGCACGTCATGTGCACAGCCATCTCCTTCATAGTCTTCACTGTTGTAATATCCATTCTTAGTGCCAAAAAAAACAGCGGACAAAACAAAAGGTACTGCTACAAAAATCAAGAAATTAGATAAACTCAAACGACTCTTAATCAATTTATAAACTTTAATCTACCAAAAAAAACTTACTTGTGAATTCAAAATTCTATATAAATCCTTAATCTATTAAATTAAAAAGAGTAAAAATTAGCTAAACCGACTGAGGACAGGATTTACAACAAACTCTATAATAAAATAAGTTACTAAAAGCCAAGAAAAAATAAAGAATATAAATAAACTTGGACCCTTTAAAAAAGGTTGAAAATAATTATTCGATCCATCGCTCTCTAGAACAGAAGTGCATTCTTTGACCTGAGAATTTGCTAGTCGATAATAATCTGAGCCAGGTAATCTATTGTCAGCATACGTTTTCCTTAGATTTTTAATTAGTGGTTCGGGTTTATCTGTGATTAAAAATGCAATCAATTCGCCTGGTCTTAAATCAATTCTTGTTCTTTCTAGGTTGTTAGTAGAACCTATATTGAATAAATCACCATTTTGAATTAAATAGACATAGGAAGCCATTATATAAGCATGAGTAAGATTTATATTTAATTATGATAGACAGGAAAAAAAAATAAAGCATACAAGTTTAACAAAAGATAAAATAATATATCAAGAACTAAATTAAAATCAAATATACTATTTAACTAATATTAATAATATCAAAAGTGATATTTAGTAGTCAATAATTTATCAATCCTTCGATGTTGATTAATTTGAACTGTGGTATCGGCATTAATAAAGGATAAAGATTGTTGTGGAATCGAAGATTGAATCATACGTATAAAATCTGTCAAGTTATTACCTTTCAATCCAGAGCCTCTTATTTTAACCATTTCTTCCTCTTGTTGAGTTTTCCACAAAATAGTATTATTAAAATGAGAAGATTTAAGATGCCATATTTTATAGAACTTTTTCCAGATTTTACTATATTTAATAAGAGATTCTTGAATCAAACTGCGATAATCTTTTTCATCCTGACTCAAAGACAAATTGAATTTATCTTCAGATAAGCAATCTATATTGTTTAAATCTGAAACAGGTTCGCAGCCAACGAACCATCCCTCCAGAATTAAGATTTTAGATTTTAAATCGCACCAACCTGATCGATCTCCTTTTCCATCTCTTAAAGACTTATCAAAAGTGGGGCTCCTAAGAATACCTGTTTGCAAAAAGACATCTAAAGATTGATGCAATAAATCTAAAGAATGACTACCTGGAAAACCTCTTGGAACGTTCCATGGATTACCCTTCATAGCAAAATCCATTTCTTGGGCAGGTAAATAAAAATCATCCAAAGATATAACTTTAATATCTAAAGAAAGTTCTCTAGCTACACTATCAATCCAAAATCCAAGAGTAGATTTACCAGATCCCGGAAGCCCTGAAAAACCTATTATTATTGGTTTATTAATAGTATTTATATAATTTTCTAAAAGCGAAAAGAATGGAAATGTTAAGGACCATTTCCAATCTGATTTTTGATTTGGTTTCCAATATTTATCAATAATAGATAGAACATTAACATCAGACCATTTTTGATAAAAAGCTGAAGGTGTAATAGACAATCCTTCAAGAAATAAACGATAAGAATCCAAAGGGAAAAGGAAATCATCCCTTATATTCTTTGGGAAAATATCATTAATATCATAATTACTATCTTTATTTTTCATAAATCCTTTAAATTATTAATAACATCCTCAACACTATTTGACCACCCCTCTGCGTGAGGAGCATTTGCCAATCGAAAGGAGCCGTTATTAATACCATTCTGTAAATACTTATTTGGACCATTTTTACCAGGAATAACAATAGATATATCAGCATATTCAAGTAAGGGAAGATCATTTTGCGAATCACCAAGTGCAATAATCTTTACATCGTTGTTCTGTAGATAAACTTTTAATTTATTAACAGCTTGACCTTTATGACTTTCACTAGAAAGTAAATGACTCATTCTATTTCCTTTAAAAACATGAACATTATAAGAATCACAAATAAGCTTTACTTTATCAAAAATGTCATCAGGAGGATTTAAGAAAGGAACACTCCATCGCCTATCTAAGGCTCTAGTAATACCTTGATCAGATAAACCAGTAAGTTCAAATATTTTATTTTTGCTTAAATCATTTAATGGAGTTAAGTGGAAGTTAACATTTTGGGATATATTAAATAATATAATTTTTAATTCCGTATAACTTTTTCCAAGAATCAATTCCCATTCTGACGAATTCTGTTCATAATACCCATAAATAGCCGCTCCATTCTCAACAATAAAAGGATCTCTCAATGCATTCTCTTTTCTAAAGTATCTAACTTCAGAAGCAGTTTTACTTGTACATGGTATTACAGGAATATTCAGTTCCGTTAACATTTTTAATGTTTTTTTTGCAGGACCAATATCGTAGTCATCATCCATTAATGTCCCATCGAGATCTGTAACTATCCAATATTTAGAATTATTTTTCATAAGGCTAATCAGTTAATGTAATCCAAACTACTTGATAAGGATTAAGTTTGAAAGTATTAGTATTTAAATAAGAACCAGTAATATTATCAAGTAAACGTTTATCAGAACTTAATTCTAATGAATTGATGTCATTTAATGGAGAAATACTTAAAAACTCATGGGACATATTACAAATAACATAGACACTTTCTTCGGCAATACCTCTTTGAATAATTACACAATTAGCTATATTTGTAGAGATACATTTCATACTCGCCTCCGGATGAAAAGCTTTAAGTCTTGACCTGACTTTAACTATATGAGTAAGGTATGAAATATTTTTACTAGCTGGAGAATTAAAGTTCTTAAGTGCTTCAAGTAATTTATTTGCCTCAAATTTTTCTCGATTTAAATCTCTTCTTTGCCCTGTTTTTCTAAAAGAATCAAGATCATTAGGAGAGGCTAATACAGCTGGGAGATAAAAAGCTGGAACACCTTTTAAAGATAAAGTAAAAAGCTGACTTAGCAAAAAACGTTCAAATTGAAATAGCGTGTTGTCAGGAGCTTCGTTAGACATCGCACTCCACCAACTAATATTTAATTCATAAGGTTGATCTTTTCCATTTGACAGCCGACGATGACTAACTAATCCTCCGCGTTTCTCTGATTCAACCAAGAGATTATGGACTCTATTATCGTCCATAATTCCTTCTAATGCTCTTAAGCCAATACCATCATGTGAAGAAGTGAAGTTGAGCAGAGATGTATCCCTTGGCAACTCATTCCAATGAGATAACCAATTATTTAATAAATCAGTTTTACCGGTATAAATAGCTTCTAATAATAAAGGAGGTAGAGTAAAGTTATAAGCAAGATTGGCTTCATTCCCATCAATCAAATAAGAAAGATTTTCTTTTTCTGGAACATTAGTCTCAGTAATTAATACCGCCGAAGGCTTAATAATCTTCAAGCATTTATTTAAAAGCTTAACTATTGAGTGTACTGGATCTAAATGTAAACAAGTCGTATATGGCTCCTTCCAAACAAAAGCGATTGCGTCAAGTCTAATCCATTCGGCTCCATTAGATATATATCTAACTAATAGTTTCAAAAACTCAAGAAAAATATGTGGATTTTTCCAATCAACATCAATTTGATCTGGTCCAAATGTTGTCCAAACGTTCCTAAAGCCTTGATTAGTATTTACGTCAGTGAACAGAGATGAATTTCTAGGCCTTATAACTTTTTCCCAAATATCAGTATCAGAAGGAGCAACTATGTACGACTTACCAGGATCCTCTGATTTTATAAATTGATGAACCCATGGATGAGAAGAAGAAACATGATTTAAAACAAGATCTGCCATTATTTTGTGCTTACTTGATAATTCCTTTAAATCATTCCAATTCCCAAAAGTATCATCAATTTTTTCATGATTAGATACAGCGAATCCGCCATCACTTGTAGAAGGGAGAAATGGTAAAACATGTATGACTGAAGAAAGACCACTTAATCTATTTTTTACGAATTCAGTTAATGTTTTTAAAGTTGATTCGTCTTTCCTATAAATTGAATCTGGGTAAGTGATCAAAACAACACTTGAAGAATCCCAAATTGATCCGATCTGTAATTCTTTATTGTTCTTCTTAACACGAAATGGATCGAGAATCTGCAACAATTGTGACCACACTGAATTGATTTCTTGTTCAGAGTGCTCAGGATAAATTTCTCTGAGAGACAATCTCAGCTCATCTAATTCACTATCCAACTCAGACACTCTTTAAAGGAAAACAATCTTCTCTACCTCATCGTAGCTCCCACCTTGAATCTGTAAAACTTTTTTCTTGAATGGACTTTCAGCAGGGTTTAATCACAACTATTCATGAGTATGGACTGGCAAAAGATCCAGTAACTCAATTAAATAAAGACCTCTTAAAACGGCCAACATCAATACTTATTCCATGCCTATTTGATGAGTTCAGTAGGCCAGCCTTAAAACTTATAAGAACTACTTTAAAAGAATTAAAAAATTTAAATCAGCTAGTCATAGCTCTATCTGCTAGTAATCGGGACGAAGTCGAGAGCGCAAGAGATTTCTTTAGAGAAATGCCATATCCAGTTCACGTCCAATGGACTAATAGTCCAAAAGTTATTGAATTGCTAAAAGACCAAGAGAAAAATGGTTTAGATCTATTAGGTGTTCCAGGAAAAGGATGGGCAGTCTGGCAAGGAGTTGGTGTTGCAACAAAAAGTTCAGAAGTCGTAGCACTTTTCGATGCTGATATCAGAACATTCAACTCTAATTATCCAGCAAGAATGTTGGGTCCTTTACTAGAAAAATCAAATGGGATTTCTTATGTGAAAGCTTTTTACAGCCGTTTATCTCTTGAGACAAATGCACTTCAAGGGAGAGCTACGAGATTATTTGTAGGTCCACTTCTATCAAGCTTGGAACAATTGATGGGGAATGCACCATTCCTTCAATATTTACAGTCATTTAGATATCCACTGGCTGGAGAGTTTGCTTTTACTACAGACTTGGCAATGAATTTAAGAATTCCATGTGACTGGGGGTTAGAGATAGGGCTTCTATCAGAGGTTTATAAAAACGTAAGGATATCAAGAATCGCACAAGTTGATCTGGGTATTTTCGACCATAAGCACAAAGAAATAGGTTCAAAGGCTAATGAAGGTCTCCAAAAAATGTCTACGGAAATTCTTTCCAGCGTTTTAAGAGGATTAATGGAACACGAAGCAAGAACCCTTACAAGTTCTCAATTAGCAAACTTGGAGGTTTTATATCGAAGAGCAGGAGAAGACAGAGTAAAACAATTTAGTTTAGATTCCTCAGTTAATCAATTGCCCTACAGTCGACATAAAGAAGAGCTAGCCGTTCATACTTTTGGAAAACTATTAAGACCAGCAATAAGTAAATTCCTGGAATCACCAGTCAAGCAGCAATTGCCTTGCTGGGCTAGGGTTTTAGACTGTGAAAGTAAATTGCAAGATGATTTAGAAAAGGCTGGATGCGCATAAAAGCAGTAACAAATTAATACTCATAAAAAGGCTTTAATTAGTAATGAAATTCCAACAGAAAAAGAAACTAATTCAAAAACAACTTTAATAAATTTGGACCCTTTAATTATTGAAAAATAAGCTCCAAAGTACCCACCTAGAAGTGAACCTAAAATCAAGACAGGGATATAGCTCCAAATAATATTTCCCTTAAATCCTAAAGAGAGTGCACCAATACCATTCCAAAAAATTCCAACAAAAATCAAGGTATAAGCAACCGCCAAAGAAAAAGACAAATCAAATATTGTTATCATCCAAATCGTCACAAATAGTCCTGTACCAGAAGAAAGATAACCATTGAAGAAACCAATTATAAAAAGGCCTAATGAGCCAATTATTATCCTTAACTTATTAATTCGAATTTTTTTATTTGTACTGCCAAGTTTCTTTTGCTTAATTGAGTAAAAGCTAAGAAACAAAGTCAAAAAACCTAATAAGGTAGTTGAAAAATTATTAGGTAAAATTGAGGAAGTATAAGCTCCTAATAAAACGCCAGGCAAACCCGAAATTAATATCAAAAAAGCATAATTTATTTGTAAGTTATTTTTCTTTAAGTGTGGTACTGAAGCCCCAAAACCTAATGCAACACTAGCAACTTTGTGAGTTGCCAAGGCTTTTGAGAAAGGTAAACCAAAGAATATGAGAGCCGGAAGTTGTATTAAGCCTGCACCACCTCCAGATAACGCAGAAATGAAATTAGATAAAAATGATATAAATCCCAAAAGTATTTGAGAAATAATATCATTACTTAACATATAAATCTAAATGATATATTTTATACAAAAATTATTTCATATGTTTTGATCTAAATATTCTTAATCATTTCCCTTCTAATAAGGTCGATACAATTTGGGTGCTCATGAATATACCTATTAAATTCCATTGCAAGTAATCTTGCTTCATATGCATCACATGCATAAAAGCAATTCTCAAGACGTTGATTATCACAGTTTCTATAATGAACTGTGTAAGGTCTTAAGCTCGCAAGTGGGATTTTAAATTGAGTTTGATTCATTTTCAATTTATATTCCTATTTGAGTTATGCATCCATTAGAAAAATTTTTCTACGGATGTCTTGTAACCAATATAAATTAAAATTTATTTAGAATTTGAATTTGAATTAAAATTCGATTTATAAGAGATTAAATAAATTAGTATAGATTATTCACATGATCAAATTATCTGAAATAGATCTAGGGTCTGCCCTATTATCAATTTTTATCTTAATCGGATTCATAGCTACGGCTTTTGTCTTTATAAGACTAACGATAATTGGAATTAACTATATAAAAATAAATTATTCAAAAGAAGAAGGAGTGGAAAGGGGGGAGGTGGAAAACAAAAACGAAAGCAAAGGTTTTTAAAGAGATTAAATTATGAAGAAAATAAAAATAGGCTTTCCAGCAAATTAAAATTTGTTATTAGATGAATAGTTAATTCATTGATTCAAAAAATATGTTAATTTAGTAAAATCTAAAGTTATTCATAATGGAAGTAAATCCACTAATACCAATTGGGGCAAAGATAAAAGTAGATAAGTCAAAAATAGAAAATCTATTGCCAAACAAATTATTGGATACATTACCAAAACAGATAAATGGAGAAATTATTGATTATAAAATGACAGATGGGATGGGTATTGGATATGTACTAATGACTGAAGATAATATAAAAATTTGGATATTCAACACCGAATTAAATGAACAAACAATGAAAGAATATAGCTTGGAAGAGTCAAATAAATATTACAATCCCCAAAATAGTGATCTTATACTAGGAAAATATAAAGTGGATTTCGAGATAAATGGGAATAGGAATATTAAAACGATAGCAAATCCAATAAATCTAATTAACTGGTTAATATTTACGATGAAAGATATTTTTTAAACTACTAATCAACTTGCCGTTTCATGATAAGAAATAACATTTTTCCAATTTTTATTGTTTCTGAAAGTTCCCATCTCTCCTGGCCCTTTTTATTTAGAAATTTACTTAGTTGCATAGCAGGGTGCTCGGAACCTACATTTTCTTGATATTGCTCGGGAAATTGATCTTTAAGAAAATCTGGACTCAGTGAACCTTTAAGTTTTTCGCTTGCAGCCTCCGGATTGCTTGCTTCTTCATGTTTACTTGATGAATCATCAACGTTGAGATGGACTACATGATATTCCCACTGCATAAATATAATTTATGATAATATTTATTATACATAATTCAACTATAAGCGAATTTGATATATTCAGATTTCAAAAAAGTTAAAAATCAGATAGTGATTCAAAAAAATATTAATATGGAGAAAATGAATTAAAATCATCGTGGAAGGATTTGACCCAGCTATAAATTATGGTCCAAATGATGCCGGCATATCAGCATTAACAATAATTTTAGGTATTGTTGGCCTAATAGCTATTTCATGGTTGTTTGGGAAAATATATGCACAAGTAGCCAAATTTTTCGAAAGCAATGATAAAAATGATTCGTAGATAAAATCAAAGAAAAATATTTATATCTATAAAATAAATACATTTAAAACAAAATCAATATTGAATAAAACAAAGGAGTTGTGAATTATTGCAAACTAAAATAACAAAACAATATTAAATGTAGTATTTTGAGATTTATCTAATAATCATTAATTATGTTGGCTTCCTTGATGGTTCATGAATGGGCGACACCTTTAAATCTATCAGCTCCAATAGCTGGAATACTAACAATAGGTGGCTTTATGGGGTATTACAGTTTATCTAGGAAGTTTTAGAAGTTATATCTTAAAAGTAAAGAATAAATATAAATTACCTATAAATGAAAAAGTTAAATTGGATAGATTTTGATGAATGCATATATTACATATCTATGCGTTGCAAAAACAAAGAATTTGAGGGAGTATATGGTTTCCCTAGGGGGGGACTATGTCTTGCCGTTGCACTAAGTCATTCACTTGAACTTCCCTTATTAGACAATCCTAAAAATAATTCTCTCATAGTTGATGATATTTACGACACTGGATACACTCTAGAGAAAATAAAGCATTTAAAAGGTTCAGAAACTCATGTATGGATTAGCAAAAAACAACCAACATGGTGGAATACCTATAAATACATCAAAGATAAGGAATGGATTGTTTTTCCTTGGGAAAATATAAATTTAGCTGATATAGATAGAGAGAGATATTGCAAATCTAGACATTAAACTTTTTACCACATTAATTTATTACTTCTATCTTTTCTAGATGATGAATTAATGGGCTTAAAACTCAATAATCCATCTAACTTCATAGCAAATTCATAAGTATCTCCTTTTAAACCTATATTAATATAATTATTATTTGTTTTTATTTTTTTTCTTAAATTCAATAAACCTATATATTTCTTCCATAGAGTTTGATTACTATAATTATATGCCCATAGATCAAAGATATCCTCTATGGTATTAATAGGAATCTCGGAAGAATAACCTGTATTGTAATTATCTAATTTATATTGATCATATTTCGAATCTAAACATAGGATATCTAATGTTGTATTAATTGCTCCCTTAACCTCAATAGCTCCATCAAGACCAAATAATTCTTTTCTATAGCACTCAAGTAATTTACTACTAAGAGAATTAAAAATATTCTCCTCCTCAGTAAAGTTAACGACCCAAAAACCAACTCCTTTAAATACTCCTGATGCCAAATATAGATTAACAGATTTAGTCATTTATTAAATACTATAGAAGTTAGGCAATAAATAGAACTTAGAATAAGAAAATTTAATAAAAAAATATCTACTATAAAATAATAATCTTTATGTACTTAAATTGAAAAAATTATTTTTATTGCAAAAATAAAAAAAGATTCTCAAAAATATGGAAAAAGTAGTCCCTAGTAAATCCAATGGTTATAGAAAAAGTCTTGGCCCTGGAATCCTTTTAGCTGCAGCATGTATAGGCGGTTCTCACCTGATGTCATCTACTACAGCGGGAGCCAAGTTTGGATTTTCGCTTATTGGACTTATTTTACTAACAAATCTAGTCAAATATCCATTTTTACTTGTAGGTACAAGATTTACAGCTGTTACGGGACTATCGCTTTTAGAGGGATTTCAAAAACGTAATAAATTATATTTACCAATATATTTAATTGTTGGATTAATTACAGGTACGTTTACCATTTCGGCAGTTAGTTTTGTTACGGGTCTTCTTTTAAAAAATATAGTAATTTTTTCATCCTTTCCTGCTTTAGATTTAGCTATAGGTATACTAATAGTATGTTCATTAATATTATTTATAGGTAAATACAAAGCCCTTGATAGGATATCTAAAATTCTTGTATTTTTGCTTACATTATTAACATTTTTTGCTGTTATATCTTTACTTATTAAAGGCCCTGCTGGAGATATCAATATTTCATTCTTGAATAGCAGTCCATCACCCTGGACTCTCTCAAACCTTGGTTTTCTAATTCCTCTTATGGGTTGGATGCCTGGTCCAGTAGAGCTTTGTATATGGCCATCATTATGGATGTTTTCAAGAGCCAAAGAGACGGATCACACCGCTACATTAAAAGAAGCAGAATTCGATTTCAATCTTGGATATTTCATCACTGTTTTAACTGCAATTTTCTTTCTAATTCTTGGTGCATACACAATGTATGGCACTGGCGATGAAATGCTAACAGGATCAGGAGTTAGTTTTGCTCAAAATTTAATCCGCTTGTATACAGAATCCATTGGTGGGTGGGCAAAGTGGATAATTGTACCAGCAGCTTTTGCTGCAATGTTTAGCACTACGCTTACATGTCTAGATGCATATCCAAGGAGCATCTCATCAGCTCATGGCTTGATAGCTCGATCAGACAAGGGAAACAACTCTACTTTGACTGAAAAAAAACGTTTAAAAAAATGGATCATTTTTCATGTTTTTGCATCACTTTGTGCACTTCTTATTGCCAAATCTGGAGGAATTGGAGTTAAAGACTATGTTTTCGGTGCTATGACCGGTAGTTTCCTGACAGCTCCTTTGTTTGCCTGGATGGCTATGGATACAATGAATAGCTCATTAGTAAAAAGTCAATTTCGTTATGGAGTTGTTCTAAAAACAATTTGCTGGTTTGGGATTTCATACCTCTCAGTCTTTAGTTTATTATTCATATTCAATTCTTTCTTTGGTATTGGACAATAAGCTCATAATTTATAAATATCGTTAAAATAAAAAATAGTTAATGAAATTAATTAAATAATTAACTTGAGGCAGAAGTATAATGTTTAAGAGCAAATTTCCAGAAGAGTCTACTAAAAATAAAAAATAAACTACTTAATATTAGGCCCAAAAATAAAATATTAAATTTAAGTTCTCCAAGAATTGCCTCAGCAGGAAAAGTGGTTAAAAAAGCTACAGGTAAAACCAAAGTAAATATGAATCTCAAAATAACAGGATAAGCTGAAATAGGGTATCTACCTGCAGCTAACAAAGCTCTAAGAACTTCTGTAGCATTCCACGTCTTAACAAACCAAATACTTGATGCAGCAATTAGGAACCAAACAGAATAAAGGATAATAAAACCAATTAATAAGGAAATAATGAATACAAATAATGAGTAAATTGAAAAAGTTGAACCTGATTGGATAGCCGCCCAAAAAACAATTGAAAGTCCTAAAATAATTTCAGGTAATCCTGCAAAAGAAAACTTTTTAACTGATAGCCAAAATTGACTATCAATTGGTTTTAATAAAACATAATCGAGAGTACCCTCTCTAACGTAATTAACGATTTCGGTTAAATTTGGTCGTAAAAGAGCATTCGTTAAACCATCAAGAAATGTATAAACACCCTGAATAACTAAGGCTGATTCCCAAGTCCAATCTCCTAATTGCCTTCCTCCAGTAAAAAAAAGGGATAATATAAATACACTTCCCAAAAGAGTTCCTAACATAGCTAGCAACTCAATCAAAAAATTTAATTGATATTCAAGTTGAGAAGCAAATGCTGTAGACCAAAATAATCTAATAGTTTTAAAGTAACGCTGCATATTAGGCTCCCATTGCTGTATATCTTTTTACACCAAGTTTCCAGAGAATATTTACAGAAGGGACCAGTATTGAAATCCACAAAATCTGAGCTAAAAACCCATTAAAAATATCAACTGGCATCCCTGATAAAATCTTTGCTGGAAAATTAATTAGATAGGGAAATGGTGTTAACATTGCAACTTTTAGAACGTTAGAAGGAAAGGCTGATAAAGGTACTAATAAACCAGAAAGAAAAAGATAAGGAACAAATATTAATCTCTCAAGAGCACTAGATTTTTCAGTCCAGAAGCAAAGTGCAGCGACTAAACTTTGAAGAAGGAAAGCGATAGTAAAAGCAAAGTGAGTTGATAAGTACGCCAAAAACAATTGAGGTAGTGAGGGAAGCCAAAAAGATGATGGATTTAATATAAAAAAAGTAATAGCTATTGCTATTGCGAAAGGAAGTCTTGTTGCCTGTTCTGCCAAATGAGAAGCTACATATCTAAATAGAGGGTGCAAAGGCTGCAGCAAATATGGAGATAATCGACCAGAAAGAGAATCTTCCTCAAACGAGAAAACAACCCAAACAACTGAAAATTGCCTAACTAGAAAAGCACTTAAAAAATATCTTGCCAACCCTATATCATTTAGACCAAATGAGTTCCCAACATCATTTTGACTCCAAAGAGAAAACATAATAAATGGTAATACTCCAGATAGAGCCCATAAAGCTATTTCGATGCGATATTCCAACATGTATGCATATTGTGTTGTAAGTAAGGTTTTAATAACCTTGAAAGACAATCCAAATATTCTCAATTGACTTCCCCTTTAATAAATAATTCTCCTATTAATTGATCAATAGGAGGATCACTAATCTCTAAATCGATAATATCAAAATCAGTTAATAGATTACTTACTACATCTGTCAACTTATCCCTTGAAACTAATAAACATACAAAACGATCATTTAAATCTTGAATCTCACCATATTTTTCAAATTGTTCACTTGCACATGGATTTTTCAATTCAACTTTTACCTCTCTTGAGGGTGATAATGAATTAGCCAGTGAATCAAGGTCACCATCATAAAAAAGCTTTCCTTTATGAATACAAATAACTCTTGGACATAATGCTGTTATGTCAGCCATGTAATGACTAGTTAGCAAAATTGTCGCACCAGTTCTTTTATTGTATTCAGATAAAAAACTACGAACTCTAGCTTGAGCATTTACATCTAGACCAAGAGTAGGTTCATCTAAAAAAAGGACAGATGGTTTATGCAATAAGGCAGCAAGAATTTCAGATTTCATTCTTTGTCCCAACGACAACTTTCTGACAGGTCTTGTAAGTTCTTCTCCTAGTTCAAGCATCTCTGCTAATTCATTAATTCTTACCTTTGCTTCGTGGTCAGACAAACCATATACAGCTGCGTTTACATATAAAGAATCCATGGGAGGAAGGTCCCAAATCAACTGTTGCTTTTGCCCCATAACCAAAGTTATCTCCTTTAGAAAAGCCGTTTGCCTTCTTTGAGGAGAGAAACCACCAACATCAACTAACCCTGTCGATGGATGAATAAGACCACACATCATTTTTAATAATGTAGTTTTTCCAGCTCCATTAGCCCCAAGAAATCCAACTACTTCTCCCGGTGAGATTTTAAAACTTATATCAGTTACTGCGGGGACGTCATAAGTCTTTCGATCGAAAAAATGCTTAAGAGTACCCTTAAAACCCGGCTGTTTGTTTGCAACTCGATAATATTTACTCAGCTGATCTACAACGATCAAGTCATTAGGATTATTGTGCAATTAATTTTCAAATGCTTCAACATTAAGATAAAACATTTTTGCCTACATAGCAGATAAAATCAAAGTAAAGAAAAAACTATAGGTTTTAAAAGTAAATGGAAGAACAAAAATATGTAATAGCGATAGCTCTTGCAGAGCAAAATAATAAAAGATTAATGCCTCTTGGAGGAAAAAATTGTGCTGAAGTTGAGATTTTAAGTCAAACGTCTAAAAAAGAAGTCGAAAAGATAATACTTGATTTATTACTAAGGTTATTTCAAAGAACTACTGAAGGAAGTCTAAAAATATCAAACGATAAAACTGGATTATTACTAGCCGAAATTAGTTTTGAAAGTATGCATAAAAATATACCTGTTATCAAATCTAACTGGATTAATAACGGAGATACAGATACTTTAATTGAGGAATTAAAATCAATTTGTTCCAAACTTTGGAGTGTTAAATTCAAAAAACATGAAGGAATAATGTTTAATGACTTATTAAATTAGCAACTATCCTGAAATCTTTGATTGAGCTTTCTCAGCCTTACGAATAATCTTCTGAGCCTCGTCACGAGACATACAAGACTCAGCTTTGGTTTGTAACTTTATTAATTTTGCATGCTGCTTTTCTAGCTTCATAACTTGATCTAAATAATTTGTTAACCAATTCTTAACTTAGCATATAGGTATTAATTTGCAAATAAATGATTTACATAAAGCTAATACTAGCAGTAACTCTAGGCTTCTTTTTTTACTCCTGAGATGTATCTATGCAGTACAGAAATATCCAGTTCACCTAAACCCTCATGCATCAATCTTTGCTCGATTTCTTTTACTCTAGAGGCAATTGGCAAATCAATATTTATAGATTTAGCTAGATCAATGGCAATAGATAAATCCTTATGATGCAACTCTAATTTAAATCCCAATGGATGTTTATCAATCAACATTGCTTTTGATCTGTTTTCTAATGGCCAAGAATTTGCTGCTCCAACTTTTAAAGCAGCAACCACTTCATCCATGGGCAATTCAAGCAATTTTCCTAGTTCCATTGCCTCGGCTACTGCTGCGTATGTTCCTGCAACTAATATCTGATTAAGAGCTTTGACTTGTTGACCTTTCCCTACTCCATTAAAGTAATTAATTGATTTACCTAGGACTTCAAATATATGTTTAAAAGATAAACACTCTTTTTTGCATGCACCAATGAACAATGAGAGTGAACCTTTATGAGCTCCCTCTGTTCCCCCAGAGACTGGACAATCAACATATAAAATATTTTTCTTGCTTAATTCTTTGTGAATAAAAATAGATTTATTAGGACTTATAGTAGAGAAATCAATTACAAAAGAGTTAGGCTTTAGTGTTTCTGCTACTCCGTTATCACCAAATAGAACAGACTCAACCGCATTATCATCAGTAACGCAAATCAACAGGCCATCGCAGCCAGTAACAGCTTCTACAGGGTCAACAAAATATTTTCTTTTATCGTCTTTATTTAGTTTAGTTCTCTGATATAAATTCAAATCATAGCCATTTTCAATGAGACGCTCAGACATGGGCTTCCCGATAGCGCCAAGACCAATGAAAGCTAATTTCATCAAAATCGAATTTTCATTTAAAACGAACTAAGAGTAATAAGTACAACAAGGGTTTGAACTATTACTATAAAAAATTAATATGCCACCAAAAGAAGAAAATATGATGCGATAATTAATTCATTGAATACTTAAGAAATTGACTAATCTTACAGATTCCAAGAATGCAACTCATCATTGGTATCCATTCTTGAAGTATCAAGAGGAATGTGAAGCCGCTGGCAAGGAAGCTACAGTTAATGATTGGATGAGAGCTTCAGGGCAGCTACAAAACAGAATTGATTTTGAAGAAGCAAAGAAAGCAGCCGAAGCTGAGGCTCTTAAAGCAAAGGCTGAAGCACCCAAAAAAGAAGCTTAAATAATTAATTATCAATCAAGGAAAGATTTATATATATACCCCTAAAAAAATTGAAAAATTACTAACAGATAATAAGTAAATCTTGTGAAGATCTATCAAAGTATTTTCATCTATGTAATTCCTTTTAATAAAGTTGTCTGATTGAGGTCCTAGGAAATATCATTCCTAAGAACAAGACCATTTTAGATTCTTAAATAATGTCGGAGACCAAAACCCTAAATGTTCTTCTTGCCCCAGAAGGTCAATTACAGGGTAATGGACAATTAAGAGAATCCTTTCATGAAAGAAGATCTCGCAAAGGTGAAGACTATCCTATGTGGTTCTTAAATTCTTCATTAGTTAACAAATTCAATATCGCTGTGGAAGATGGTTATGAAGCTGTTGTAGCAGAAGATTCAACAACGATTGCTTGGCTAAAGCTACGATTTGGTGGGGAAAGGTTAACTAAAACATTAGATATTGAAGAGCTTTGGCAATATGCAAGTCAGCCACCTGAACCTCCAGAAAGAAGAGATATAACACCGCCAAAATAGATATTAAATGAAACCAATTCACCAAATAACTATTCATCATAAACAGGAGGGAAAAACATATACCTTTGATGTCCCTGAAGGTGAGTACATATTGAGAAATTTTGAATCAAAAGATGAAAATGGACAAATTATCGGAGACACATTGCCATTCTCATGCAGAAATGGATGTTGCTCAGAGTGCGCAGTTAAGATAATTTCAGGAAAAATGGATCAACAAGCTTGTATTGGTCTATCCAAAGAAATGAGAGATAAAGGATATGGTTTGCTATGCGTTTCTAAAGCTATTGGACCATTAGAATGTGAGACTCAAGATGAGGATGAAGTTTATAACGCTCAATTTGGAAAATATTTCAAAGGATTAGATACTCAAGCTGGTAATCCATTTGATATTTAATTTATCTAAACAGTCTTATTTATCTGTCCAAAAATTTAAAATGTCCTGACCTGTAAAATTCACATCTTTTTCATATCTCAATGCATTTGTTTTCTCCATTGGGAGTGCAAATTGCTTAAATATCAAAGTAGCAAATTTCACAAATTTAACTGGTTTTGTTAAACCATTAGCTCCTACAAAATCCCTGAAAGATTCGATAATTTTGTTTCTCAAATCCCAAAACTTATTGTCCTCAAGATTAAAAACCCAAGGAAATGCATTTTTAGAGGTGTGGTTTGTTCTTTTTATCACTTCCTCATCAAATTCCTTTGGATCAATACCAAGTAATTCATAAAACTCACCTCTTTCGCAAACTGTCAAAGTATGTGTAAGGAAAACACTCCACAAGAAGAAACGACTTAAAAGCTTGCCTCTAAATCCTTTGGTAATTCCTGGCCAACATCTCATCATTACTGTAAAACAATCACCATGTCTGTTCTCGTCTTGGCACCAAGGTTCAAAAAAATCAAAAAGAGGTGCAAAAGCCTGATCTGGATTAGCCTTAAGATGCCTATCCATCAATATGTACCTCCAATAGCCAATTTTTTCTGAAAGATATACAGAATAAATAACCCAACTAATGGGGAACCAAGTCGCTGCTCTTTTTCCACCTAAATGGGGGAGATCAACTTCAATACCCTCTGCCACTAATGCTCTGCTAAGAAAACCTGCATGCCTAGCTTCGTCTCTAGCTAAGAATTGAAATAGCTTACCAAGATCTCTATTGCCCTCTTTTTTTAAACGATTTGAAATCTCCTTGAAGAGTAGGAATCCAGAAAACTCTGAGATAACTGATCTAACTAAATAACTCTCATAAGTCTCTTTAGCCTTCTGAGGTAATTCTTGTAATCTATCTAGACTTGCCTTCCTATCAAAATGAGTACAGTTATAGTCTGCTTTCATTTCTGAAAGCATTGCTTCAAACTCTTCACGAGCATCAGTTAATTCTGTCTTGGCCGCTTTCTTGAATTCGGTTACATAAAAACGTGGTGTTAAAAGGTTTTCATCTAAATGTGGCGGCAACTCATTAGTTCCGCGTGTATCAACTCTTAGTTTTGGGGAAGAAGAAGCTGTTGCGGTCATTCCAAATATCAAGCAAGATAGTAATTGTATGTCTTAATTAGAAAAAAAGGTGAATTTTTAATCAGGTAGTAATAGAGCTTTGCGTAAAACGCTAAAAAAGGAGTTAAAAAAAATCTATATAAAGTTATTATTTAACAATTTAGAGAAAACAAATTAACAAAATTAATAATATTTTTAATAGAACTTTAAAAATAAAATAAATTAAATAATTAGCGTAAAGAGGTTTATGAATGTATATCTTGCAAAGCTGAAACTGAAAGAATTTGATTCTGCAAAGCCTCTATCCCTTTTACGGCAGCACTAGCACCCTTCAAGGTTGTCAAAGTTGGGACAGAGTAGTCAAGAGCTGCTTTTCTAAGGTATTTATCATCGTAAATTGCTTGACGGCCAATGGGAGTATTTATTACCAACTGAACCTTTCCTGATCTAATCATATCCTCTATATTTGGTCTTCCTTCGTGAACCTTAAGTACCCTTTCTACCTTTAAATCAAATTTCTCAAGATAGTTGGAAGTGCCAGATGTTGCCAGAACTGAAAAACCTAGTTCAATTAATTTCTTTGCTACTGGAATCAATGCCGGTTTATCTCGATCATGAGTAGATAAGAAGACAAAACCAGAAGTAGGCAATCCCTCACCGGCTGCGAGTTCGGATTTTGCATAGGCCATTCCAAAAGTTTTTGCAGATCCCATCACCTCACCAGTTGAACGCATTTCTGGTCCTAAAAGGCTGTCTGAGCCAGGAAAACGTTTAAAAGGCATAACAGCCTCTTTAATTGCCTGAAGTGGAGGAATTGGTTCTTGATTTAATCCAATATCTTTTAGTGTTTTACCTAAAAGCAACTGCGTTGCAATTTTCGCAAGAGGGACTCCCGTGGCTTTAGAAACGAAAGGAACTGTTCTCGAAGCCCTTGGATTGGCCTCAATAATGTAAACAATCTCATTACCCTCATCATCTCTCTTGACAGCAAATTGAAGGTTGATTAGACCAACTACATCAAGTTCAATAGCTAAAGATTTTGTCCAATGCTTAATTGTTTTAATTGATTCTGCAGAGAGCGTTATAGAAGGAAGGCAACAGGCTGAATCGCCAGAATGAATACCAGCGGGCTCTATATGCTCCATCAATCCTCCAATTACAACATTTTTGCTTATATCGCACAAAGCATCAACATCAACCTCAATTGCATTCTCTAAATATTGATCGATAAGAATTGGATGATCTGGCTCAACGTTTACAGCTTCCTTTATGTATCTTTCCAATTCATCTTGCTTATAAACAATTTCCATAGCTCTACCACCGAGAACATATGAAGGCCTAACAACCAATGGATAGCCAACTTTGTTAGCTACTTTCAAAGATTCTTCAAAAGTTCTAGCAAGACCATTTTTGGGTTGCCTAATATCCAATTTCCTTAAAACCTTGTCAAATTGCTCTCTATCTTCAGCCAAATCAATTGAAATAGGGGATGTACCTAAAACTTTTGTTAGTAACTTTGCGTTTTCCGATTTCTCTAACCAATTGAGTATTGGTAAAGAAAGTTTTAAAGGAGTTTGTCCTCCAAATTGAACAACTATTCCATAAGGCTCCTCAAATTCGATAACATTTAGGACATCTTCCAGAGTTAAAGGTTCAAAGTAAAGTATGTCGCTAGTGTCATAATCAGTAGAAACAGTTTCGGGATTACTGTTTATCATTATTGTTGTATAATCTTCCTCTTGAGATTGATAAGAAGCATGACAACAACAATAATCAAATTCAATGCCTTGTCCAATACGGTTTGGACCTCCACCAAGAATTAAAATTTTATTTTTATTCTCATTTTTAATTTCATTAAGATTAATATTTTTGATTATATTTCCTTCGTTATCAATCTTGAATACTGGTCTTTCATATGTAGAATAGTGATATGGTGTATTAGAGGAAAATTCAGAAGCACAAGTGTCAACTGTTTTAAAAACAGGGACAATTTTTAGGGAAGTTCTTTTAGATCTAATTGTTAATTCATCAGTATTTAGAGCAAAGGCAATCTGACGATCAGAAAACCCAATTTGTTTCAGTTTGAATAAAAAATTAGGCTCTAATTGATTAATATTTTCATACTTAAGTAATTGATCCTCTGCATTGACTATATTTCTAAGCTTTGATAAGAACCAAGGATCTATTTTAGAAAAAGAAAAAATTTCATTATCACTCCGTCCATTCTTCATTGCTAATCGAACATGCATTATTCTTTCTGGCGAAGGCGTCCTTAATAGTCTTTCTAATTCAATAGAAGATATATTCTGATCAACTCGATCACAACCCCAACCACTTAGCCCTGTTTCTAAAGATCGTATTGCCTTTTGAAAAGATTCTTCGAAACATCTACCTATCGCCATAGCCTCACCTACTGACTTCATTGAAGTAGTTAAAATTGAAGAACTACCTGAGAATTTTTCAAATGCAAAACGAGGTATTTTAGTAACTACGTAATCAATTGAAGGTTCGAAGCACGCTGGGGTTTTGCCAGTAATATCGTTAGTAATCTCATCTAGTCTATAACCAACAGCCAAAAGAGCGGCGATTTTAGCAATAGGGAAACCTGTAGCTTTACTAGCTAAAGCTGATGATCTACTAACACGAGGGTTCATCTCAATTACTATAATTTCACCATCAATAGGATTAATTGCAAATTGTATATTGCTTCCACCTGTTGCTACTCCAATTTCCCTAATTATTGAAATTGAATAGTCTCTTAAACGTTGATATTCTCTATCAGTAAGAGTTTGCGCAGGAGCTACAGTAATAGAATCTCCAGTGTGAACTCCCATTGGATCAACATTTTCAATGCTGCATATAATTACAACATTATCTGATAAATCTCTCATAACTTCCAACTCAAATTCTTTCCAACCTAAAAGAGATTTTTCGATAAGTATTTGAGAAACAGGACTAGCATCTAGGCCTGTTTTACATAATTCTAAAAATTCATCCTGGTTATAAGCAATACCGCCTCCACTTCCTCCTAATGTAAAAGCAGGACGAATAATTTTTGGAAATGAAGAAATTTCATTTCCAACCATTTCAGCTTCTTGAAGGTTGGAAGCTATACCAGATGGACATACATCAACCCCAATATTATTCATCGCTAATTTAAATAAATTTCTATCCTCAGCCTTGTTAATTGCATTAAGATCAGCACCAATTAATTCAATCTTATATTTTTCTAAAATCCCAGATTCTGCCAATTCTACAGATATATTCAAAGCAGTTTGCCCACCCATTGTGGGCAAAAGAGCATCAGGCCTTTCTCTTTCTATAATTTGTTTAACAACCGAAGCCGTTAAAGGTTCGACGTACGTCCTGTTTGCCGTTTCAGGGTCCGTCATTATTGAAGCTGGGTTAGAGTTAACTAAAATGACTTCAAAGCCTTCGCTTCTTAGCGCTTTGCATGCCTGGGTACCGGAATAATCGAATTCACAGGCCTGTCCAATAACAATTGGTCCAGACCCTAGTATCAAAATCCGACGTATATCTTTACGCCGTGGCATTTGAATTTCTTGTAAACTTCATTTATGTCACGCATTCTAGGTATCTGTTTATCATCTACTGTCTAGATCGGCAAACTACCATTAAAGTTTAACTAACTTTTCGAACAAGAAACAAAGAGTATGAGCGAACTACAGCGCCTTAAAGGGCTGCTGCCACCAGAAAACCAAAGCTGGGTATTCATTGAAGCCGCAGCAGCAATAGATCCTCCTTTAATCACGCTTGAGGAGATTGGGCGAGATGAAGTGGAGATTCAAGTTGACCTTGAGCAATGGGACTATTTAGCTCAAGATCATAGAAATCTATTGTTCTGGCATGAGGTGGGACGCATTCAAAATGACACCATCCCTAGAGATGGCTGGGAAATGGCCGCTCTTGCAATTGGTTTAGGTGGTGCAATTGGAGAATTATGGGTTCAAGATGGATTGCTACTTTTAATGGCACTTGGATTATCAGGTTTTGCAGGTTATAGGCTTTACTTAAAAAATAATTCAGAAAAACGCCTACAGGATGCGATATCCGCTGATGAGAGAGCTATAGATCTAGCATGCAGATTTGGATATAGCGTTCCAAATGCCTATAAAAGTCTTGGCGGTGCATTAAAAGATTTAGTAGAAAAATCTAGAAAGAAAAAAAAGCGTACATTTTATGAAGATAGATTAGAAGCACTTAGAAAGAGTGCTGAAAGAGCCCGCGCAGAGATGGCATCTCAAGAGGGATCTAAAAAATCAGTTACGAGTGAAAATGTTTATGGATAGTAATAGGTTAGTTGAACTAGCTGCAGTTGCTTGCGATGATAGAAAAGCTGGAGATATAAAACTTTTAAAAGTTGATGAAGTGTCAAGTATAGCTGATTGGATATTAATTACTGAAGGACTTTCCGATGTTCAAGTAAGGGCAATAGTTAATAATGTAGAAAAGACAATAAGAGAGGAAGCAGATCTACTTCCTCTTCGAAAGGAAGGAATAAATGAGGCTAAATGGGCACTATTAGATTATGGAGATCTAATAATTAATGTGTTCCAACCTAAAGAAAGAAAGTTTTATGATTTAGAGTCATTTTGGAGCAATGGAATTATTCATGATTTTATAAATAATAAATTAATAGCGTTAATGGATGAATAATATAATATGCCCTGTGCCTCAAGAACAAAGGCCTATAAATGAATTTAATAGCATTAGAAATTCATGGATAATCTCCTGGCCTTTTTTAGAAAGAAATATTTTCTACAGAAAATTAATGTTTAGTTGGTTATTCATTACACCAGTTAGTTTAATAATTTCTTATGGAAGTGATCACCTTAAAAACAACATTTTTGAACTTATATTTTTAAGCTTTACTGCCTCTGTTGCTTTCCCTATATTGATACTAATCAGGCAATGGTTAAGTTGGGTATACATATATAAACGTCTTAATTCAGAAAAAATTGAATATGAAGAATCTGGTTGGTATGATGGACAGACTTGGGAAAAACCAATTAGTTGGAGGGCAAAAGATTTACTGATAGCTCAACACCAAATCAAACCAATATTAAATCATTTAAAAGTAATAATTCTTCTATTAATCTCCATTATTATTTCTTCATTATTATTTATAGTTCCAGGAATGAATTAATACATGAATTTACAAAGCAATTTATCAAATCACGGAGACAATTCTTTAAAGGTTCTGGTAAAAAGAGGTTCAAGTGTTGAATCCATTCATAGAGCCCACGCTTCGATATGTGACACGAAAGGCAGAACATTAATGAAAGCAGGATCTTGTGAATATGAAACCTTCATAAGATCAGCATTAAAACCCTTCCAAGCATTGCCTTTCCTTACAAGTGGTGCTTCGGAAAAATATAATTTAGATGATAAAACATTAGCCCTAGCATGCGGTTCGCATATTGGTTCGTCATTTCAAGCGAGAACAGCATTCAAGCTCCTTTGGAATGCTGACATAGATATAAAAGAGCTAAAATGCCCAATCCCTCAAAACAGAGAAAGTAAACTTCAACATAATTGCTCAGGAAAGCATTCAGCATTTCTAGCAACCTGCAAAAAAATGAACTGGGATCTGGAAAGCTATTTAATGGGTCATCATCCACTTCAGAAAGAAATTTTCAGAAGAGTTTCGGAGTTACTCAAAATACCGTCTGAAGAATTAATTGCCGAAAGAGATGATTGTGGCGCTCCAACTTTACTTTTGCGTTTATCTCAAATGGCTGTTTTATATGCTCATTTATCTAGATCTGACCAACCTGAATTTGAAAAAATAGCTCGAGCTATGACAAGACATCCAGAACTTATTGCTGGAGAAGGGTATTTTGATTCGGAATTAATAAAAAGAGGTCACAATCAAATCATTAGCAAAGGAGGAAGTGAAGGGATCCAATGTATTGGTCTGTTAGGGGAAGGTATTGGACTCTCAATAAAGGTTGAAGATGGATCTAAAAGAGCAAAGCACGCTGTGGCAATACATCTTCTCCGCCAACTCGAATGGATCACACCATCAGCAATTGAAGAACTTGATGAAATCATTCTTCAGAAAAAGCCAGGTATTTATATAGAAGTTGAAGGACAATTGAAGGTCCCATAACGCAAACAAAGTAGTCATTAACGTCACATAAAGATGTATGCTTTATTGGCTACGCGGGGTAGAGCAGTCTGGTAGCTCGTCGGGCTCATAACCCGAAGGTCGGAAGTTCAAATCTTCCCCCCGCCACCAAATTAAAAAAAAGCCCTCAGGGGCTTTTTTAATGCCTTTTTTAATTTTTAACGATTAAAGAAATAAAAAATAAAAGTTAGAATCAATTGACATCAATACTGTTAAAGGAAAAGATTAAAATTTACAAACTTTTTTTTGATAAGTAAAGTTCAACAAAAGGAAGGAATACTCAAATAGGCCAGAAAGAAAGGATAAAGAGTAAGTAAAATTTATTAGCCACAAGGAAGAAAAGCTTGAAGAATCTCATGAAAAATAAAATGAAGTTAAGAATTAAAGAAAAACACTTCTCATAACATTGTTTACTTAAGTTTCCTGGATAGTCATAAATCCTATCTTGGCGACAAAAAATTAGTTATACAATGCAAGCTGTAGTTGATGTAATAGTTATTCTTTAAAGGTTAATTAGAAATTTAATATTTGCTCTCCTAGAAATTGTTCATAGTATCAATACGCTCACCTAAACAAATGATGAGTTCAACCAGTTGAATATAAAGGAAAAACAAAGTGGGTTTAAACTAATAAAAATGTACATTAATCTATTATGATAAGATCTATCTTTTTAAAAATGAACTATATAAATGAAAAAAGATAATCTAAAGAGAATCATCAAACAGTTCGAGACCTTGATAGAAGAATTGAAAAGTGAGGTCTACTCAGACAAAGATTCATATGTTCATCCATGGGATGAACATATGAAAAACACTCCAAGAATTATCAATACAGAAGACGATGACGGATATGCTGATTAGCTCGCACGAATTGATCGAGAAAAATAAAGTTAATATAAAGAATAATTCAACTTTGCTATTTTAGTAAATTTACCTATTGCGTTAAAACAATATCAAAAGCAAATTATGGAAAAGTGAAAGTGTTAATGGCTACCTTACCTCAACTTGTAAAAGCAACTCCACAGGGAGGCACAATACATAAATATCAACTTTCAGGAGGAAAAACATCTTTCATGAGATATCTAGGGTGCTACCTTGGGACATGTAAATTCTGCAATGACATAGAAGAAGCATCTGAATTTGTATCAAGCATAGAGCTCACTCCAAAAACCCTTTGAGCAATAGATTTCTAGAAGACAATAAAGACCTAAAATAATTGGCTTTAGCGGTGAGAATACATTGAAGTTTTTTTATGTAAATTTAATCGATACTCGAAGGCATTAGGTGCTATTTTTTTTTAGTCTTTAAGCACATAAGGAGAATACTCTTTTAATGAGACAATTTCATCTCACTAAAAGAACTACTCGGTTATGAAAGAAGAAAAAGGAAAAGAAAATAAGTCATTTGAATATGAGACTAATAATCTCATTAGTTCTAATTTTAATGAGAAAGAAAGTGTAAATGATCTAGAAAATATTGCACCAAAACCTTCAAATCAATTAACTAATGGACTATTAGGTTGGTATTCTGTCTCGAGTAGTGAGTCAATAAAGGATGGCAAATTAAATCACTTCACGATTTATAATGAGCAACTTGTTTTGTATCGAGATAGAGAGGGCATTGTCAGATGTGTAAAAGATGTATGCCCACATAGAGGAGCATCATTTTTAGGCGGTGAAGTTATAAATGGACAGCTTGTCTGCCCCTATCATGGTGCCAGGTTCTCATCTCAAGGCACATGTACAAACCTAGACAGAATAACTTGTCAGCATATTATTGATTCTAATTACGATAACTATGCAAAAAGCATAAAGCTTTTTCAATATCCATGTGTAGAAAAAGAAGGATATATTTATATTTATTATAATGGAAAACCACTTGCAAACATTGAAGATTTTGAAATTAAATCATCAATTAATAGCCTGCTTCCTGATTCCTATGGATTTCCTTCTTTAGAATATGAGTATGAAGAAGTATATGTAGATTTCAAAGCTGATTGGGCAAGAATAATTGAAAACCACCTCGATATATTACATGTATTCTGGATGCACGGTGACACTATTCCCGACAAGAATGTAAATAGAGAAACCATAACTAGTTTTAATCAAAAGATTAAACGAGATAATAGGCAAATAGAAAGTATATATTCATATAAAACAAATGGGCAAGAAGAGTTTATAAGAATAAAATTTGTTCCTCCTGGTAGGATTTTTATATATAAAGGATCACCTGAAAGCACAAGATATATCCAAGTTCTTGATCATATTCCACTAGGTAATAATAAAGCAAGAGTAATAGTTAGACATTATAGAAAATTCCTAAAAAGCAAATTAATAACAGACTTAGTTTTATTTAGCAATCTACAACGAAGGACATTTTATAAGATTTTCACAGAAGATTATTTAGTTTTAAAAACCCAAACTTTTAATGATCAAATGGGATATATACAAAAAGATAATGTTAAATTATTAGGAGAAGATAAAATGGTTCAATATTACTGGGATTGGCTCCAAAATGCCTTAAACAAAGAAAAGCCATGGGAGTTACATCCTACTAATTCATTAACTAATTCAGTCCATGAAGACAGAGGGATGCAATATCCACCAGAAAATCCTAGCTTAGCAATAAAGAATAATAGAAAAATAATCATCAAGCTTCTAACAAGGTTATTATTCCCAATAGGTTTTATTCTGCTATTAATTTAATTTATAATCTTAAATTTTAATATAAATGAGAATTGAATCTCGAGAAGATTTAAAAACTTGGGCTAGTTTTAAAAATATAAGTGTATACCTAGATCAGAAAAAGATCCTGTCAAATATAAATATAAATATAAAACATGGTGAAAATATGCTAATACTAGGACCAAATGGTTCTGGTAAATCAACTTTTTTAAAGTTACTAAATAGATCAATTTATCCAATTACTAAAAAAGATAGTTCATTTAAGCTGTTTAACAAAGAAAATATAAATATTTGGGATGTAAGAAAAAGAATTGGATTTCTATTTAAAGAAATGGAAGGAAGAGTAAATCACGGAGTCAAGCTATATGATCTAATTACATCAGGATTTTCTGGTACATTTAATTCTAGATATTCTAATTTAATTACAGAAATTAAAAAAGTTAAAGTAAATAATCTAATAGATGAATGGGAACTAAATAATATTGTTAATAATGAATTCCTTTCATTATCCGATGGTGAAAAAAGAAGAGCTTTAATTGCTAGAGCTCTTGTTTACGAACCAGATATCTTAGTACTTGATGAGCCATTTTGTAATTTAGACATAAAGTCTTCTTTTATTTTAAATCAAAATCTAAATAGATTGATCGAACACTCAACAAATATACTTTATGTCACACATAATTTAGAATCAATTTTACCTAAGACTAATAGAGTAATTTTGATAAAAGAAGGTAAGATAATAAAAGAAGGCAACCCAAATGAAATAATAAATTCAAAAATAATTAGCGATCTTTTCAATATATCGATTAATGTTGTAAAACAAGATGGATACTGGAGAAGTTACCCTGCAGCTATCTAAATAATAACAAGAATAAAAGAAACTATTAATAAAAAAATAAATAAAAAATATTTGATGTTAAATGAAAAAACATTAAAATTATTTATTTTATTATTTCCTGGTCCTCTAACTCCCAATGGGGTTCCACATGAATTACAGACTAATCTTCCTGACAATGCACGATCAGCTCTCATACTATAACTTCCACAAACCAAGCATTTATTTGAAATCATTAGAGTTAAATTAATTCAGAAAATCATCAAGGAAAGACAATGGTGAACTCATATTACTTGAATAACCTAATAGACTTTCAGAAATAAATTCATATAAAACCTCGTCCTTTTCGTTAAAAAGTATTGTCGCACCTCTCTGGGTTAGGAATGAGGAATCAGGTACATATATATTCCAATTTGAAAGAATTTCAATCATATTCATAAGTCTTCTGGTAGCAAGCTCAAAAGGACGTAAATTTTGTTTTTTAGAAAAAAAATCAAACATTTTTCCTTTAAATAAAAATAAAGATCCTATATTTATGTCATCATCAAAATCAAACAAACTCTTTGCATCTTTATCCCCAAAATAACCTCTTAAAACTTCCCTAATTGTACCTCTTGAATTAATGCCAGCACACATGATCAATAAATTAATCATTGCTGGTAGAGGCGAGACAAAACCTGAATTAAGATTAAGTTTTTTATGAAGGTCAGCATTTCTTAAAGCAACAACATTTTTAATATCAATCTTGTTGAACCTACAAAAATATTCTTTTGACTTTTCACTACCTATCCCTATCAATATTAAATCAACTGAGTTATTAGCCAGTTTATTTAGTTGACTAGATAATTGTTGTGAATATTCAAAACTATCAAAATCAGCAAAAGAGCCCAGCAAAACTATTAGTGTTTTTCTTTTAACAAGAAAAATTCTTCTTCTTCCTAGAAACTCGCTGATGATATTTTTATAAGTCATTAATTTAGCTTTGTTTTCAAAATAACAAAGATTGGAGGCTGAACATGAGCTTCAATCATCTCTAAAGGTAAATATCATAGTGCCTATAAGGGCTTTAATTGGAAAACCCACCCATAACACGAAGATCATATTTAGTAGCAGATGTTCTTGAAATATGTACAAAACCTACAATTTCAATAAGCAATGTGAAGGGATATGGAACTTCAAGACCTATAAATATATCCTCTTACTGTTCTTTGTTTATTTCTCGTGCAGACCTACGGGAATCCTAGCGTTACCTATGACTGGTACGCGGGTAATTCAGGGACGGCCAATCGCTCCGGAAAATTCATCGCTGCGCATGCTGCCCATGCTGGTTTGATGATGTTCTGGGCAGGTGCGTTCACTTTATTTGAGCTAGCTCGTTATGACTCATCCGTTGCGATGGGTAATCAAAACTTGATCTGCTTGCCTCACCTTGCACAACTTGGAATAGGTGGAATTGAAAACGGAGTAATAACTGAACCTTATGGTTGCACAGTTATTGCTGTACTTCACCTAATTTTCTCTGGTGTTCTTGGTGCTGGTGGAATTCTTCACTCAACAAGATATGACGGTGATTTAGGAAACTATCCTGAAGGAAGTCGTCCTAAAAAGTTTGACTTCGAGTGGGACGATCCAGACAAACTTACATTTATTCTTGGTCACCACCTTATTTTCCTAGGTTTGGCAAACATTCAATTCGTTGAATGGGCTCAATATCATGGTATTTGGGATACTGCTTTAGGAGCTACTCGTACAGTTTCTTACAACCTAGATTTAGGAATGATCTGGAATCACCAAGCTGATTTCCTTCAGATCACTAGTTTAGAAGATGTTATGGGTGGCCATGCTTTCCTAGCATTTTTCCAAATAATTGGTGGTGCATTTCATATCATCACTAAGCAATTTGGTGAGTACACAGAATTCAAAGGCAAAGGACTTCTTTCCGCAGAAGCAGTTCTTTCTTACTCATTAGCTGGTGTTGGCTACTGTGCTCTTGTTGCTGCTTTCTGGAGCTCAACAAACACAACTGTTTATTCAACAGAATTTTTTGGAGATGTACTTCAACTGAAGTTTGATTTTGCTCCTTATTTTGTTGACACCGACGCATCACTTGCTACCGGGGCTCATACCGCAAGAGCCTGGTTGGCAAATGTTCACTTCTATCTTGGCTTCTTCTTCATCCAGGGTCATCTCTGGCATGCATTAAGAGCTATGGGATTTGACTTCAGGCGCGTAGGTAAAGCGTTCGACAATATGGAAAACGCTAAAATCACTAACGGCTGATTATTAATTTAATTAATTAATCCATTTGTTAGAAAAAAAAGGCCCGCTTGCGGGCCTTTTTTAATGCAAACTTTTAGTAAAATCAAAACAAGCTAATCACATTTCTGTCACAATTAACTAACTTAAAATCAAATTGAAGAACAAAAAACTTCTAATTGATGTGACTTTTTATACATAAAACAACAAAAAATCTCAAGAGCTTGTTGCTATTGAGAATCGGTTGCAAAAAGCCTCTTTTTCTGTGTAAGTTAGAGATCAATTCGAGCTCTCTTAGAATTTCAATGAGCTTTAGATACCACCTAGAGCCTCCTCCTTCAGCGGTTAGGATGACTACCGGACAATCGGTACTAATAGATCCATCGTCAAGAAGAGGAGATACTTGTTTAGAAGTTTTAGAGGGTATAGCTCGTGTTTACTGTCCTTGTGAAGAGACAGAAGGAATGACATTGGCATTTTTGCAGTCTGGTGATCAATTACGAACCGATCGTTTATGCAGTGAAGGAGTATGCGTGGAAGCATTAACCCCTCTTTGCTTTATAAGTGACGCTGAAATATCAACAGAAGCAGCAGGTTATGATGCCGTCAACGAATGGACTCTTCAACTCCTTAGGATTAGGCACTTAGGTAATGCAGAACAAAGACTTCAAGCCTTATTTGCTCTATTAGTTAACCGATTAGGAAGAAGATGTGGTGATTGGTGTAAGTTACCATTTAGGCTTACACACGAAAGGATTGGAGAATTAATAGGATCTACAAGAGTTACATCTACTCGTTTAATTTCAAGGCTAAGAACTGCTGACTTACTTAAAGCGCCATCTGGTGATCCAACACTAAGTCTTTCGCCAGAGTTTATTGAAACAGCACCATTAACATCATAGGAAATAATGAAACAATATATATATTCATATTCTTACTCTCTTGTTTTATCACTATGTAAAGAGATCGAATACATAAGAAGTAGATCAAAGAATATCAACAACTCCCTTAAAACTTGCCATAACAAAATTCTTTCTAAAAGATTAATTTTAGAACTTGAAAAATTAAATAAAAATAGAATAAAAATTTTAAATATTTCTGAAAATTTATTAAATAATAATTCAAATGATTTATCTCTTGAATTTTTATTAGAAATAACAAAAAGGTCTAATTCATTTCAACAAATATAAAATCAATCAACTAAACATCATCGATTATAATTTAATTTATATTTAATTCATTATCGATGATAAACAATGCGGAAGGATCATTGTTGGCAAATTTGACTTTTCCAAGCAGATAAGCCATTTCATCTTCAGCTTTGATTTGCTCATCTACAACTGGGTCAAGAAATACAGTAGTACGCGTATCATTTGATCTCTCCGCTAATGAATATAGTTGTTGAACAGATGCTGTAACGTCGGCCTCCATTTGAAAGGACAAAGAAACTAAATCCTGCACAGTTTCCCATTCTTGTATTGGTTTACTTACCTCATCAAGTTCAACGGTTTGACCACGAGCAATCATATATTTTGCGAAGATAAAACCATGCTCCTGCTCAGATAGAGACTCTTTCTTAAAAAACGTAGAAAATCCTCTTAGTTCTCTTTCAAGGAACCAAAGAGACATAGCTAGATATTGCGCACTTGAAACTCTTTCAAGAGAAGTATGTTGATAAAGTGCCTGAAGTAGATCGAGATCCATAGGCTGCGCTATGGCGCGACCTGATGGACCAATATTTACAGCTAAGGATTTGGATGTGGCTGACTGCATAACAAAAAAAGCCTATTCAAAAAAACGCAAAAATTTAATTTTATTGTTTTTACAAATGATAACTCTTTCAGTATCAAATTGTTGATATCAAACTAAAAATTAAAATTTATTGACTTGATAATGAATCTCAATTGCTTCAATTAGCTTGAATATTATTTTATTAAAATCAAAAAAAATTAGAAATTAGATGTAATCATCTCAGGTAGAATTAAAAAATTTTTTCCCTTAACAGTCTCAACTTTACATTTATCCCCAATTGACAAAGGTGATTCTAAATTCATCTCTGATCTTAATTTCAAACAACCACTTATTATAGTATAAAGATAATGATTAATCCGATATTCTTTTGATATAACAGTGAATATACCGTTTGAGCAGGGCTTAATACTAATAGTGTTTTTATCAAACATACAAACGGAATTTGACGAGATAGATGTATCTATAGAAAGATTCAACCTGGAAATACTTATAGAATAGGAATCATCAATTAATTCAATAGGTAAGATATTTTTTTGTAAAACAAATTGACCTACAAAATCATTAGATGGCCTAGAAACCATCTCTGGAGGTGTTGCATATTGTTGAATTTCACCACTTCTCATTACAGCAACTCGATCGCAGATAGCTAATGCTTCATGAGGATCGTGAGTCACCAAAAGAGCAGATGCGGAGCAGGACTTTAAAACAGAAGAAAGTTCAGATCTTAACCTAGATCTAACTTCAACATCTAAAGAGCAAAAAGGTTCATCCAGCAAAACCAAAGAATTACCTGGAGCAAGCGCTCGAGCTAATGCAACTCTTTGACTCTGTCCCCCAGAGAGTTCATGAGGATATCTATTTTTAAACTCATAAATATCTAATAACGTTAATAGCCATTTTGCTCTTTCTATAGATTGAGCTTGCTTGTTTATTCCAAAGCAAACATTATCCCAAACATTTAAATGAGGAAAAAGAGCATAGTCCTGAAAAACCATCCCGATCTGTCGTCTCTCGGGTGAAAGAAGATAATTATGATCTGAGAATATTTGTCCATTTTTTCTTATCAAGCCACGAGTAGGCTTATCAAAACCTGCAATCAATCTTAGAAGAGTTGTTTTACCGCATCCTGAAGGACCAAGCAAGCCAACCAATTCGCCTGGTTTCAAAGAAAGATCTATATCTTTTAAAACCCATTTATTATTTTTGTTGGGTTTAAACTCATACCATAGATTCTTGATTTCTAGTTCAGTATTTACCAAAACTATCTTTATTTATTTTGTTCATTTAAAATCAATTAAAGCCAAAGTTACTCCAAAAGTAAAACGTATAGACAAGAATCATAGTTATACGTATAAAATGATACAAGTTCCTTTTGCTCAATCCTTTGACTGAAAGTTATGGGTTTCTATTTAGGTAAATTAAAAAAAAAAGATTTAATGTGAAATGAAAAAAAGTGAACGGGTCAAAATAATAATTAAGAGACTTGAAGAAATATATCCTGAAACACCAATACCCTTAGATCACAAAAATGAATTTACTTTGCTAGTAGCGGTTGTATTGAGCGCACAATCAACAGACAAGAAAGTAAATGAATTAACCAAAGAACTTTTCAAGATTGCATCATCAGCGGAAAAAATGTATAAGTTAGGTGAGCAAAAAATATACGATTACATAAAGCAACTTGGACTTGCAAAAACTAAAGCTAGAAATATTTACAATTTATCAAAAATTATTTATAAAAGATTCAATAATATAATTCCAAATTCATTTGAAGAACTTGAGACTTTACCTGGTGTTGGTCATAAGACAGCTAGTGTGGTTATGTCTCAGGTGTTTGGGGTGCCAGCATTTCCAGTCGATACACATATACATAGATTATCTCAGCGATGGGGTTTGACTTCTGGTAAAGATGTCATCCAAACAGAAAAAGATTTAAAGAGATTATTTCCAATTAATCTTTGGAATAAATTACATCTACAAATTATCTTTTACGGAAGAGAGTATTGCTCAGCCAGAGGATGTAATGGAACTATATGTGGATTATGCAAAGAACTATATCCTTCAAGAAATAAGCCGGTTATTTGTTTAAAGGCTTAATATTAATCAATTAAATTTATCATCTCAACAAAAAGTACTATTTTTTGCTAGAAGTCATATCAATGTAATTTTCACTCTAATGAAATTAGCGATAACAGGAGCTTCTGGGAAAACAGGTTTTCGAGTAGCAGAAGAAGCACTATCGGCTGGCTATGAAGTCAGATTGATTACAAGAAATGAGTCGAAGATTCCTGATTCTATAAAAGGTTGTGAAAGGTACGAATTATCAGATACAAATGGGGTCACACTTGACTACGCGCTAAAAGATTGTGACAGCCTTGTCATTGCGACAGGTGCTAGGCCATCTATCGATTTAACAGGCCCAGCAAAAGTAGATTACTTAAACATACAAAAACAAATTGAAAGTTGTAAAAGACAAAAGTTGAAAAGAATTGTACTCGTTAGTTCTCTTTGTGCTGGGAAATTAATTCATCCTCTAAATTTGTTTGGTCTCATACTTATTTGGAAAAGATTTGGTGAGAAATCCCTGCAAAAAAGCAACTTAGATTGGACTGTAATTCGTCCTGGCGGTTTAAATGAGAATGAAACCAACCTAAAGAATCAGAATGTTTTGTTCTCTGGCGAAAAGACCCAAGAAGAAGGATCAATCCCGAGAAGACTGGTTGCAAAGGCTTGTATTGAAGCATTAAAAACAAAAGATTCCATCAAAAAGATTATCGAGGTTACTAGTAGCGAAGAAAATCCAAAGACAAGTATGAGTAAGGCAATAAAGACGTTTAGTATTTAAATATAAAAGCTTAAAATCACCATGAACACCAACGCTAAAATTGATGCGTTGCAGCTAATGCTTACTGATCTAAGAACAAGAAACGAGTCAATTAGACATAAAGCTGCGTTCAGAGGATGTCAACCGGAATTTCAATCACTAGTTACTACACTTATTGATCAATTAGAAACTCAATTGAACGAAGAGAAGCTGATACATAGAGGGAAATCAAATTCTAGTGGATAAAAAAAGTCTTAACCCAACTCCAAGCAAGCCAAGCCATATACATCATTCATAGAAACCGGTGGTTGTGAGCCTCTATACATCCTGAAAGTTTCAGATTCTGATTGAAAACCTAGTTCTTTAAATACTTTAGAAGCCGAATTGTTAAGACCAGGTGCGTCGATAATTATCAATCCTGGATGACTATCAATTAATTTCTTCAATAAAATTTTTAAAAGCTTTGGAGTATCCGCCATCAAAGGACCAATTCTCCATCCTTCTCCGTTTTGCAAAAGACATGGTCTTATACGACCAAAGCCATGACATCTTTTTTTTTGATCAATAACTGCAATTACCTTTCCAGCTGGATGATTGAGCCAATTCGAGAGAAAATGAGGTCTAGGGGTCGTTTCTCTTTTTTCGTCAAATTTTTCTACTGCATTTTTAGGTATAGAGGAGCCTTCAAGGAAGCTGAAATTATCTAAGCCATAATTTATATAGTTATCCTCTAGTAATTTACCATCGCCTAACCATTGCCATCTAGTTGTTTTCGAGGAAATCGTAAACCCCCATTTTGAGTAATCAACAATTCTCTCTGGAGCCGCCTCTAAGCCAACACATGGCAAATCACTTAAATGACTTAAAGCCTTTTTCCAAAGCTGTAGGCCAAAACCTCTACCCCTGTACTTCTCAATTACTAAAAACAATCCAAGAAATCCGTAATATTCATTATATCGAACACCTGCAATACAGCCTATAGGATTATCATCCAACCAACCAACCCAAAGTCCCTGTTTATCGGTATTCTGATAAATTCCTAGATCACCAACTCCTGGAGCGAAACCTTCTTTTCTGGATATTTCGGTAACAAACTCAATATCAGAATCAGATAAAGGTTTGATAGATAAAAGATTATCCATCAATTACATTATTATTAATATCAAATATAATAAAAACAAATGATATATCTATAAATATGAGCATAAAAAAACATCGAATATTAAAGTATAGATAATATAAATTAATGCAGAAACTTATTTAGTAAATCATTTGAATGCTTGATAGAATTTTAAAAATAAAACTTAAAAATTTCATTCAAATAACAATATCAATGTTAATCTTTGATTGAGAAAACAACTGATTCTCTATTATTTGAAGGAATTACCAAGCAATATATCTAATAATTTAACACAATAGTTCCGGGAAGAAAATATCCACCAAATACACTACAATTTTATTCAAATAAACTTATATGAAGAAGAGACTCTTTTGAATTTAAATAAACACTTAAGATGATTATTTCTAATTCCTTTTCAAAAATTACCGGTTTATCATTTAAAAGGAATTTGAATCATGTTTTAAAGAGTCCCAAGCTTAGCTAATAAAAATCGTTTAGAGTTGTGATCTAAATGAAATTCGTTTAAAGAATTATATATCTGCGCCATTAGAAAGATTATAAAAACGGTATTCCATCCTATCAATAAAAGTAGCAATTAAACCTTTTAAATTATTCTTGATCTAGTTTTCTCACAATAAATGCCATTGCACCCAATGATAAGAAAAACATTAAAATAAGAAACGTAGTCATGATTTTTACTTTATTATTAGCAAGTATAATATATTAGGATCTTTATAGGGTATAATTAAGTATTTTTAAACAAATTCACTACAGAATATTTAAAATGAAAATAAAAAATTTAAATAAAAAAAGATTATTTAATTGGCAGAGTGTAATAAATGGCTTAACAGTTTCTAGGATATTTCTTGGATTGCCAATTATCATTTCACTGAATTATGGGAAATATGATATTTTTATTATATTGATCTTAATAGGGAGTCTTACTGATTTTTTTGATGGTTATTTAGCACGTAAATATCGCCAACAATCTGTTTTGGGTGCAAAATTAGATCCCCTAGCAGATAAGATCATGCTTCTTGGTCCAATGATTTGGTTGGTCCATGAGAATTTAATACCCTTATGGGCAATCTGGTTAATAATATCTAGAGAACTCTTAATAACTAGTTGGAGATCTAATAAAACTACAGGAGGTCCTGCCTCAATTCAGGGTAAATATAAAACCACATTACAATTTATAAGTATAATTCTATTATTATGGCCAAAAAATTGGGGGACAGCTTATACCATTTACATTATTAATAAAATAGGATTTTTCTTTTTCTGGATTGCATTACTTCTTACCTTAAGCTCTGCAATAAAATATGTATTCAATCAAAAAGAATCTGATCGGAACTAAAATCAACTTGTTCATGATTAACTAATTGATAATCATTCTTATAGCTGTCAATTAAACCATTTAATAAATCAAATTTCGGCTCCCATGATAAATCTTTTTCTATTTTAGAAGTATCAGTAAAAAAATTAGTTAATCTTAAAGGGAAAAGTTTTCTTGCCTTAGGATCGAGTCTCGAAGGATCAAAAGAACGTAGATTAAAATCTGAAACTTTATTGCCAGTAGCTAAAATTGCTGTTTCTATTAAACCTTTAAAAGTTACTGCCTTACTTCCTGAACAATTATAGATTTGATTATTCGCTTTATCTGTTTCAAGAGATTTTGAAATGGCCTCGGCCAAATCAGAAACATGTCCTAATTGCGTGATGGTTTGACCATCAAAAGGAACTGGAATAGCTCGGCCATTAGATATGCGATCAAAAAACCATTTTTCAATAGGGTTATAGTTACCGGGACCATAAATATATGTGGGTCGAAAACTAGTAAAAGGTATACCTTCTGCCTTAAGCCAAGACTCTGTATTTGCTTTACCTATATGACGGCTTTCAAAATCTATTGGACTCTCTTCACTAATTGGAAATAATTGTGTGTTGTCATATACCCCTGCAGAACTTATGTAGATAAATCTAAAGCTAGGAAGGCCTGAAAACTTAAGGAGTCTTTGCGTATCTTCCAATTTCCTGCCAGAGCTATCAACAATAAGATCAAATGAATGACCAGATAGTTTCTTTAGATCCTCGTCATTTGATCTGTCTCCCCTTATATGAGTTATGTTTTTTGGTACTGGTAAATTTCCACGTGTAAAAACAAATATTTCATGTCCTTTTGTTAGCAACCTCGAGACAAGAGCTTTCCCTACAAACCTTGTTCCGCCGTAAAAAAGAACTTTCAAGACCATTAAATAAAATAATTATATTAAAGCCTATAGATAATCTCCCAGAGCTACATAAAAGATGTTAGATGAATAGTAATAATTTTTTTCTTGATGGAAATCATACCTGCAATAGATCTACTGAATGGAAAATGTGTTCGACTGAATCAAGGGAATTACAATGAAGTTACTAAATTCAATAGTGATCCTGTAAAGCAAGCTCAAATTTGGGAGAGCCAGGGAGCAAGACGTCTACATCTTGTAGATCTTGATGGTGCCAAGACTGGGGAACCCATAAATGATCTAACAATAAAAAAAATAAAAAGTTCTATTAGTATACCCATTCAACTTGGTGGTGGTATTAGGACTATTGATCGAGCAAAAGAATTATTAGGGATAGGAATTGAAAGAATTATTTTAGGGACAATTGCGATAGAGAATCCAGAGTTAGTTAAAGTTCTTTCTCAAGAGTATCCAAGAAGAGTCGCCGTAGGTATTGATGCTAAAAAAGGAATGGTAGCCACTAGAGGATGGTTAAAACAAAGTGAAATATCTTCTCTAGAATTAGCCAAACGACTTAACGATCTTGAATTAGCCGCTATCATATCAACTGACATTGCAACTGATGGCACTTTAAAAGGACCAAATGTCAAGGCTTTAAGAGAGATAACTAAGATAAGCATTAATCCAGTAATTGCATCGGGAGGGGTAGGTTCAATAGCTGATCTAATTTCACTATCAGATTTCGAGAATGAAGGTATTGAAGCAATAATCGTAGGGAGAGCCCTATATGACGGCTCAATAGATCTCAAAGAAGCCTTATTGGCACTAAAAAATATTCATATTCAGGATTCAATTAATGATAAAGATAAATTCCTTGTCTAACATTTAGAAATAATATTGGTCTAGCGGATTTATTGAATAGGGCTGGAAGTATTCTTAAATCAAGTTATCTTAAATAGGATAGTATCTAGAATTCAACTTGATCGTAGAAAGACCAAAGCAAATTTTAATGATAGCGCCTTCTCTTTTGGGCGAGTCATTAGCATTGCAACTATCATCTCAAGATAATAATTTAGAAATAATACTAGACATAAAAGATATAAATGGTTTCCCTAAACTTATTTTATTTTGCCTTGATGATATAGAACTCTCAAACTCAATAAAACTAGAAATTCTTAGGTTAAAAGAAAGATGGGATCAATCTCCAATCTTAATTGTAATACCGAAAAACATTAAATTATCCTCATCCGATTTAATGACTTTTGGCAGTGAAGGAGTGATTCAAGATCCAACAATTGAACTTT
>QCIZ01000006.1 GCA_003216375.1 Prochlorococcus sp. AG-402-O21
TTGATATTGAGAAAGATGTTATTGGTACATTCAATCAAGTCACTGGTAAAGATAATGTCACAGGAAGAATGTTCCGACTTTACAACGCTGCTTTTGCACGTTTCCCTGATGCAGATGGATTAAATTATTGGATAGGAAAGAATGCGTCTGGAGAGAATAGTAATAGAGTTGTTGCACAATCTTTTTTAACTTCTACTGAATTTAAAGAGCGCTACGGAGCCAACGTCTCTAATGCTAAATATGTAGAGACTCTCTATGTCAATGTTCTTGGTCGAGACTATGACCAAGATGGTTACAACTATTGGCTAGGTAATTTAAACACAGGAAAAGAAACAAGATATGAACTCCTTTTAGGATTTGCAGAAGCAGATGAAAACAAAGCTCTATTTACAGAAATGACCGGTCTAGGCTGATCAAATGAACAAACTCTGCCTCCTTCCACTTCTCACACTTCTCTCCCTTACCTCAATTACCCCATCACAATCGGACACCAATCACTTTGGTGCAGGAGGAGTCTTTGAGTTAGATCTAGGTGATAGCGAGATACCATTGACACCGAAGCAAGAGAAGGAACAAAAGCTTTTAGAAGAGAAGTTGAAGAAAAAGCAGACCTCGTCATACCAATGGGTTTACTTCAATAACTGACGTATACAGGGAGAGAGAAACAGACAAGACAACTTAAAGACAACAATTACCTCTACTGATGTCCCCTTAATGGACATCCTGTGAGTACTTTCTTTTATCTCTCCCTACTACCAATTAACTCTTCAATCATGATGATCTTCATCGTCCCTGAATGACAATCTGGATCATCCCTATTGATACTTACCTAAGAACTACTAATGAAAGAAAAGAAACAACAACCTACTACCTCGAAGAAATCAAGACACAACATTCTTGATTGGGTAGAGAAGCAACTAATGGAAGTGAGAGCATTTGATTTGGGAATGTCAATACAGTCTCGAGAAAAATAAGCATCGTCTTATAGATGTAATCATAGACGAATTAAAAAAATATAAATTTAATTCAACTATCTTTATCAATAGAACGACTTTTGCCTTATGAGAATAGTTATTCTTCTAAGTTTTAGTTCTTACAATCAATAATAAATTGAAAAGATACTCTAGACATGCTGAAAAAAAAAGAGACCATATATTAAGTGCTCATAAATTTCTAGTAATGACTAAGTTGAGAAAAATCATCATTAAAGTATCGATTCTAATATTAACTTTACCAGTCACTATTCTTGGGACAAACTCTAAAGATGTTAATGCAGAAGAAACCAAAGGTTTTTATATAACTGGGAACTACGGGTCTTCATCAATTACTAAAGCAGATTGGAAAGCAACAATTTCAAATATTGATTACAAAGGCAATCTTCAGTTTAAAGATGGTTCTGGATGGGAAAGTGGAATGGGGTATGATTTTGGAACATTAAGAACAGAATTAACATATTCTCAGTCTATTAATGATATAAAAAGTATTACAGCTCAAGTAAATGAAGGTGCATATAAAGGAACATCTGCGAGTGCAACTGCATCGGGAGATTTAAAAATTACAAATATTTTTATTAATAGCTATTTAGATTTTCCTATTGGGAAAGAAGAGAAATTCACCCCATATATTGGAGGTGGTATAGGAGGTAGCAAAATAGATATTGACAATATTATGGTTGTCAATGAAGAAATACAAGCAGCCAGTACTTGGTTATTTGGCTACCAGGGAAAATTTGGATTAAGTTATTCAATTTCAAAAAACTTAAATATCTTTGGAGAAGGAATTTCATCTAAATTTAGTGATCTAGGTGCCGCAGGAGAAAAATATGGATTAGAAAGCGATAGTGACTTCAGTTATAGAGGTGGTTTCCGTCTAAACTTCTAATCCAGTAACAATATAAAAAACAGCTATCTTTACTGAAGTGAAATGTTTTGGTTAAGCAGCTAAATCTGATTAGTAATTAAGGCTTAAAACCATACTTAAGTCTAGCTAATCTAGTATTCTAGAAATAAAGATCTAATCACTCTTTTAACAAGGTATGTCAATAAGGGAAATATGACTTTCTGGTGGGAAAAATTTGGTGGTTGGACCCAGGTAGGGGCTGATATCTTGGGGAAAGAAAACAATGATTATTCAGGAGACTATGTTTGTTTATCTGGTGATGGAAATATAGTTGCGATTGCAGCGTCTGGATTAGAAACTGGCGGAGACGGTAGTGGTTATGTACGTATTTTTAAAAACAATTCAGGTACTTGGGAGCAGATAGGAGGCGATATTAATGGGGTTTTTTCATCAACTGCTTTTAAACTTGATCATCGACCTATTAGTCTTTCTACTGATGGATCAATCATTGCTGTTGGGAATGGTAGATATTCTAGTAACAGTCAAGAAGGTTATAACTATGGTAGGGTCCGAATTTATAAAAATTTAAATGGAACATGGACCCAGCTAGGTAATGACCTTGAAGGAGATCAAACATCAAATAATTATTTTGGAGAAGCAGTCAGTCTTTCAGGAGATGGAACAATAGTTGCTATTGGCGAACCAGGAGGAGATAGCAATGGTATTAATTGTGGAGTTGTACGAGTTTATAAGAATATAAATGGCTCTTGGTCTCAACTAGGTAGTGATATCAAAAAAGAAGTCTTAAATGAGGCATTTGGCGAAGTCTTGGAGATTTCGTCTGATGGGACAACACTTGCTATTGGGAATGCGCAGAATTGGACTGGAAACCAATTTTATATTTATAAAAATATTGATAATAATTGGACTCAGGTAGGTAATGCTATTGAAAACCTCGGTAATGCCGTAAGCCTTTCTGAGAACGGGAACACTATTGCTGTTACTGGTTCAGTTACTCGCATATATGAAAATTTGAATAATAACTGGACTCAAGTAGGAAACGATATACAAGAATCGGGAGACTCTCTCAGTATTGGATCTGATGGTTCGATCATAGCGATAGGTTTGACAGAAACAGGTGATGACAATTCAGTTGATTTATATACGCATGGTGATCTTCGTATTTATAAGAATGTACATGGCACATGGACTAAAGTTGTAGCTGGATTAGGCTACGGCACTACTCTTTTTAAAGTAGATTCAGTAAGTCTCATTAAAGATGCAGATACATATAAAGTAGCCATTTCAAACACGCACGATGATCCATATCAAAGTGATGGCTTAGGTGTGACTAGTGTTTTTCAAATAGCTTTTACATATGTGACCAATGTGTCTTCTTCAAGCTTAAATGGCACTTATAAAGTTGGCGATTCTATCAATATTTCTGTTTCTTTCTCTGATGCCGTTACTGTCGATACCACTAATGGCTCGCCAACTCTTGAACTAGAGACAGGCTCGATTAATCGTACTGCATCATATTTGTCAGGATCAGGATCCTCAACTCTCATCTTTCGTTATGTTGTCCAAGATGGTGACACTGCCTCTGACCTTGATTACATCTCAGTAGAAGGGAAAGCCATTACAATACAATCTGCTCTAGTCCATGACTATAATTTTGGCACTATCAAAGATGCAGCTGGCAATAACGTAACTCTGACTCTTCCTTCACCTGGAGCGGTTGGCTCATTAGCCGCTAATCAAGATTTAGTTATTGATACGACTACAACCTCAAATAACGCTACATATTCAATTAGTCCTTCGACTACATCAATCAATGAAGGTGCTTCCCTAACTACATCAATCTCAACAACTAACGTAGCTGCTAATACAACTCTTTATTACTCACTATCTGGAACAGGGATTACTAGCTCTGACTTCTCCTCTGGTTCTTTAATAGGTTCTGGCACTGTCGATAGTAGTGGTGACTTCTCCTTCTCTCATACCCTTGCCAATGACGTCACAACAGAAGGGAATGAAACTCTTAATATCAAACTTTTTTCTGATTCATCTAGATCAACTCAAGTTGGTACAACCTCTATTGTCACACTTACAGATACATCAAAAACTCCCTCCTACACCATTAGTCCTTCGACTACATCAATCAATGAAGGTGCTTCCCTAACTACATCAATCTCAACAACTAACGTAGCTGCTAATACAACTCTTTATTACTCACTATCTGGAACAGGGATTACTAGCTCTGACTTCTCCTCTGGTTCTTTAATAGGTTCTGGCACTGTCGATAGTAGTGGTGACTTCTCCTTCTCTCATACCCTTGCCAATGATTTGTTAACTGAAGGAACTGAGAATCTAAAAGTAAATCTTTACTCTGACAGTGCGAAGACGCAGCTTGTCGCTTCTAGCAACACCATAAATATCAACGATACGTCTTATGGGAATTCGATTGAGAAATCGTATAGCAAAAAGTTTGACGAATATAAATTCTACAAAAGGGACGATCGCGAGTATGAAATTAAAACTGAAGAAGGATATGACTCAATAACAGGAATTAATACATTAAATTTCTCTGATAAGTCTATTAATGTTGAAACAGACATCATAGGAACTTTTGATCAAGTCACAGGATTAGATACAGACTCAGGCAAAATGTTCCGTCTCTATAACGCTGCATTTGCAAGATTTCCTGATGCTGATGGTTTGAAATATTGGATTGGTAATTTTAGCTCAGGTGTTGATGATGAACGAGCAGTGTCATCTTCTTTTCTTGCCTCTGCTGAATTTAAAGAACGCTATGGAGATAATATTAGTCATGAAACGTATGTTGAAAATCTATATCTCAACGTTTTAAATCGAGAATTAGATCAAGGTGGTTATGACTACTGGGTTGGAAACTTGAACAATGGAGTTGAACAGAGACATGAAGTTCTTTTAGGTTTTTCTGAATCCACAGAAAACAAAGCGCTCTTTACAGACATGACAGGTTTTGGTTAACCACTTAAATATCCACCACAAATTTCTTCACTCTCATTATTGATGCAACCACCACTCATTTACCCCCATACGTCGCTTCAATTTCGGTATGCTTAAAGGAATCAAATCTATCACTTTGTATCAATCCAACTATGTGCAGATTATATGTGAGCAAAGCGTGAGCATCTAAATTTAGCAGCCCTAAATTCCTTTCATATCAATCAATCTTAGCTTACGTTGTATAATCGGCATTAATTCGTACATATTCATCAGACAAGTCACACCCCCAAGACGTAGCCGTACCATTTCCTATTCCTACTTCTACTCTGATACTGATAAGATCATCGATCAAATATTTCCCTTTTAATCTGGCTTTCATAAAATTGCTTACTATTTGTCTATCAAAGCCTAAAGGTATTCCATTAGAAAATATTTCATAAGGTCCAATCCATAATTTAACATCATTGATATTAAAAAAGATGCCTGCACGACCGAGCGCAGCAATAATTCTTCCCCAATTAGGATCGGAGCCATGAATTGCGGTTTTAACCAAAGAGGATGAAGCAATTATGCGAGATATCACACGAGCATCTAAGTCGCTTTGAGCACCCGCAACCTTTATCTCTAGCAAACAATTAGCACCTTCTCCATCCCTTGCTATTGCTTTAGCCAAATATTGAGCTGTTATATGTAGTCCCTCTTCAAGAGTTGATAAATATTTTGGATCTAATTCTGCTCCAGAAGAAAAAGCTAAAAAAGCATCATTTGTACTCGTATCTCCATCAACTGTAATGGAATTAAAAGATGATTCTGCGACTCGACCTATCATATCCGACCATAGACTACGATCTACGCCTACATCACACGTTATAAAACTCAGCATTGTTGCCATTGAAGGATGAATCATACCCGAACCCTTAGCCATTCCACCAATAGATATTCGTCTTCCTCCTAAAACTGCTTGATATGCAATTTGCTTTACCTGAAGATCTGTTGTCAGAATTGCATTTGCTGCATCCAGGTATGCCTCCTTATCTAAACTGTTTATAAGGTGATCCAAGTGACTATTAACCCTTTCAACAGGTATTGGCTCACCAATTACACCAGTAGAACATATCAAAACTTCTTCATTAGATAATTCCAGACGTTCAGCAAGCTCATGTGTAATGAGTTCACTGTCAATTTTACCTCTAACACCTGTACAAGCATTTGCATGTCCAGAGTTAATAACCACAGCACGTATTTTTCCCTCAGATGCTTTGATTCGATTAATACATAGATCCACGCAATAAGCACGAGTCATTGATTGAGTAAATGTCCCACTGCAACAAGCACCATCAGGTGCATATAGCAAAGCAAGATCTTTCTTTCCAGAAGGCTTTAATCCTGCGGAAATGCCAGCTGCTAAAAAACCATTAGGGGTAGTAATACCACCAGAGATTGGAGACCATACAGAAGATGTCAAAAGACTCAATTTCAGAAGAGCATTTTTCACTTACTATCATTATTAATGATTGACCAAAAACAAACAAACAAACTTTGTCTTAGATGGAAAGGCAAACAAAGAAGAATAGGTATCACTGGAGGCATTGCCAGTGGAAAAACGATCATTGGAGATTTTCTATTTCAAGCCAAGCAATGGCCTATTTTAGACGCTGACTTATATGCTCATGAAGCATTAAGAGCTGAAAGTCAAATAGCGAAAAAAGTCTTATTAAGGTATGGAAATAAAATAATTCAAAATTCAAGTAAAAATGATCAAACTATTAATCGCAAAGCATTAGCCAAAATAATTTTTCAAAATGATATTGAAAAAAATTGGCTTGAGGGAATTGTACATCCATTTGTCAACAAAAGAATTGAAGAAGAATTAGAAAAATTAAAATCAAATTCTATAGTAATTTTGATTATTCCCCTACTATTTGAAAAAAACTATGCAGGTATATGTAGTGAAATTTGTTACATAGATTGCTCTAGAAGCATGCAATTAAAACGACTTCAGTCAAGAGATCAATTAAGTCTTGAAGAAGCTAATCAAAGAATCGATGCCCAATGGAACAAAGCTTTAAAAAAAGAATTTTCAGATCATATAATTAATAATTCTAATAATGATGAGACGTGGAAAGTGCAGTTAAAAAAATTATATAATTTCTAGCCTTGTAACTTTTTATTTAATATTTGATTAGCGAGTTTTGGATCGGCTTTCCCTTTTGTTTCCTTCATTAATTGACCAACAAAAAAACCTAGCAATTTCTTCTTCCCAGCTCTAAATGATTCAACCTCATTAGGATGATTAAGGATCAATTTATCAATAATTTCCTCAATAACTTTTGGGTCACCAATCATACCTAAACCACGTTCTTTGACTAATTGCTTTGGAGAACCACCTTTACTTAATAGTTCAGGCAAAATTTCTTTAGCAATTTTGCCACTTATTTCTCCTCCATCAATCATTTTCAACATTTCTGCTAATTCATTTGGCTTAAAAGATAATTGATCAAATGATAATCTATTAGATTTAATAAATGCTGCTATATCACCAGTTATCCAATTTGCTGAAGATTTTGGTGCTCCACCTTCATTAACAACTTTTTCAAAATATTTAGCCATTGAAGATTCGTCAGTCAAAACTCGTGCATCATAAATAGAAAGGCCAAGATCTGCTGCGTATCTATTCCTTTTTGCAGCTGGCAATTCTGGTAATTCTGAGCGCCATTTTTCTTTTAAAGCATAACTTACCTCAATGGGACCTAAATCAGGATCAGGAAAATAACGATAATCGCTACTACCTTCTTTTAATCTCATGCTTTTGGTCAGTTGCTTCGCTTCATCCCATAACCTCGTTTCTTGTTTTACTTCTTCTCCAGATTCATAAGCTTTAATTTGGCGCTTAATTTCATATTCACAAGCTTTCTGAATAGCTGAAAATGAATTCATATTTTTGATTTCTACTTTTGTACCAAATGGATCATTAACAGTTGGTCGAACTGAAATATTCACATCACATCGCAAAGACCCCTCCTGCATATTCCCATCAGATACTCCCAAATAACGCATAATTCTTCTAATTTCAGCTGCATACTCCGCAGCCTCTCTACCTGTTCTTAAATCAGGTTTACTAACTATTTCAGCTAGTGCTACGCCTGCTCTGTTGTAATCAACCAAAGAGTGGGTGGAGCCTGATAATTGATCACTACCTGCATGAACAAGTTTTCCAGCATCCTCCTCCATATGTAATCTTTCAATACCTATTTTTTTTACATAAGTTTCTTTTCCTTTTTCGGCTACTTCCACCTCTATCCAACCATCTTCTGCAATAGGTTCATCAAATTGAGATATTTGATAATTTTTTGGTAAGTCTGGATAAAAATATTGCTTTCTATCAAATTTACTGTGAGAGGCAATATTTAAATTCAAAGCCATCGCTGCTTTTACTGCATATTCCAGAACCTTTTTATTTAGGACTGGCAAAGTACCTGGTAAGCCACATACCACTGGGTCGATATGAGTATTTGGATCGTCACCAAAATTGGTTGATGCACTTGTAAATATTTTACTCTTAGTCCCTAACTGCACATGCGTCTCTAATCCGATTACAACTTCCCAAGAAACATTTGATTCTGACATTAATTTGACCTAGATATATGAATCTTATGAAAGAAAAGCTCAGTCATGGAAGCTAACGTAATCTAAAACATTGAAAATAACATTTTCCAAATCCAAGCAATGGGTATCTTAAATGAAAAACCATTGTTAATCCTCGGAGGAGGATTAATGGGTCTTGCAATAGCCCATGAACTTGCTCGAAAAGGCAAACGCGTAGAAATTTTAAGTAGAAGCAGAAGTGAAGCAGCAGGCTTTGTTGCTGCTGGAATGCTAGCCCCTCACGCTGAGGGACTTAAAGGTGATCTTTTAAGTCTTGGTCAAACTAGTCTTCAAAGACACCCGAGATGGATAGAAAGTATTGAGATAAATAGCCAAATGTCATGTGGTCTTAAAACTTGTGGGATTGTTGTCCCATTTGAAAACCTCAAAGACTGTGAATACTACCCAACCTATAAATTTGGTGAAAAGTTAAACAGGAATGAGCTCCTTCAAGAAGTTCCAGGACTCTCAGAAAAATGGAAATTAGGTTTACTTTTTAAACAGGACGGTCAGATAGATAATCGAAGACTTTTAATGAGAGCGCTTGAAAAAGCTTGTGTTGAATTAGGTGTTCACTTTCAAGAAGGAGTTGAAGTCATTGAAATAATGAAGGATTCAAATAAATTTAATGGTGTCAAAATTAAAGACATTAATGGAAATATCAATCATTTAAAAAGCGAAGAGGCAGTTCTCTGCTGCGGAGCCTGGAGCAAACAAATATTCAACACACTCCCCATTTTTCCGGTTAAAGGCCAGATGTTATCTATTCAGGGACCAAAACAGATTTTAAAAAGAATTATTTTTGGACCTGGTATTTACTTAGTGCCCAGAGATGACGGTCTAATAATCGTAGGGGCAACTAGTGAGCGTGAGGCAGGCTTCCAAAAAGGACTTACCCCAAAAGGACAATGCGAGCTACAAAAAGGAATTCAATCTCTTATTCCTGAACTCAATCAACTACCTCATATGGAGAGATGGTGGGGTTTCCGTCCATGCACACCAGATGAAGGACCTTTACTGGGAATGTCATCAATTAATGGATTATGGCTTGCTACTGGGCATCATCGTAATGGAGTTTTGTTGGCGGCGATAACTGCAGAATTAATTGGAAAATCAATTTGCTCGATCTCTTTAAGTAATGAGGAAAGTAGTTTTTTGTCCAAATTCAGATGGGACAGATTTTAAAAACCACTCACGAAAGATTTTGAAGTTCAACACTAATTTATTCAACTCTCCATGATTGATCTGATGGGGTCCAATCAACAAGTTCATTTTTCTGGAACCATAAATCAATTTCAAATGCTGCCGTGTCAGGACCATCAGAACCATGAATGACATTACGACCAATATTCACAGCTAAATCACCTCTAATAGTTCCAGGTTCAGCCTCAAGAGGCTTTGTTGCTCCAATCAATTTTCTCGCACTTGCAATAACACCTTCACCCTCCCAAACCATCGCTACAACAGGTCCACTTGTTATGAAATCAACTAAACCTGAAAAGAAAGGACGATCTTTGTGAACACCGTAGTGTTTTTCAGCAAGTTCTTTGCTGGGTGTGAGTTGCTTTAGGCCTACTAATTTGAATCCTTTGGTTTCAAAACGACCAAGAATCTCAGAAATTAAACCTCTTTGCACACCATCTGGCTTGATAGCAACAAAAGTTCTTTCCAAAGTCATTGCAATATTCAATAATATGAAGCCATAGTCTTCCTAAAACTGCCCTCTTGGCAAGTAAAACATGACACTTAATAAAACTGTTCTTAGATTTAGTTGTATTAATCGTGAATGATCAAAACTTGGCATCTTTGTTATCGCATAAATGGCTGTGAAAAATACTAATCAATCTCTCTCTTGGACTATCCAAAACAGCTACGACCTTTATGGGATTGATCGATGGGGAAAGGGTTATTTCACAATCAATGAAAAAGGGAATATTGGTATTTGTCCTAACGGTTCCAAAAACAAATCTTATGATTTGATGGAACTATTAGATGAACTCGAAAGTCGAAAACTAAAATTTCCTCTGTTAATAAGATTTGACGATATACTCGAAGACTGCTTAAAAAACTTACATAAAGCTTTTGAAAAAGCAATTAATGACTATCAATATCAAGGAAAATACCAAGGTGTATTTCCAATCAAATGTAATCAACAGCGTCACGTAGTTGAAGAATTAATCACATGTGGTTCCAAATGGAATTATGGCTTAGAAGCTGGAAGCAAACCAGAGTTACTAATTGCTTTATCAATACTAGAAGATCCTAAAGCTTTACTAATATGTAATGGCTATAAAGATCAACGTTATATTGAAACAGCTATTTTAGCACGTCAGCTTGGACGTCAACCTATAGTAGTTATAGAACAAGCAAGTGATGTTGATCTTATAATCAAATCCAGTCTTTTGCTGGGAGCATCTCCACTGATAGGCATAAGAGCCAAACTATCAAGTCAAAGCAGTGGAAGATGGAGTGGCTCGATTGGTGACAAGTCGAAATTTGGACTTTCAATTCCAGAAATATTGAAAGCAATCAAAAGGTTAAAAGAAGCAAATCTTCTCAATGAATTAAAGCTTTTACATTTTCATCTAGGAAGTCAAATTAACGATATAGGTGTTTTAAAAGATGCCTTACAAGAAGCAGGACAAATTTATGCCGAATTAATTAATCTTGGGGCACCTATGGGATACTTAGATGTTGGAGGTGGTTTAGGAATTGATTACGATGGAAGTCAAACTGCCTCAATAGCATCTACTAACTACTCACTTCAAAATTATGCAAATGATGTAGTAGCAACAATTAAAGAGTGTTGTGAATCAAAAAAGATACCACTACCAACTTTGATTACGGAGAGTGGAAGAGCTATTGCCAGTCACTTTTCAATCTTAATCTTCAATATTTTAGGCATAAATTCGTTACCTGCTGACATTCCTAAAGAAGACGAAAAAGAATGTCTCTCTGTCAGAAATTTACGTGAAACATTAGTCCATATAAATTCTCTAGAGCTTAAGCAAGAAGAAGATTTAGCCAAACTACAAGAAGCATGGAATGATTCTCTTAAATTTAAAGCAGATGCACTAGCGGCTTTTCGTCTCGGTTATATAGATTTAGTTGAACGTGCAAAAGCTGAGCAATTGACATGGGCCTGTGCAAAAACAATTGTTAATCAGTTGCCAAAAAATAAACTTCTACCCAAAGAAATAAAGAAATTAAGTGAAAGTTTAGCCGTAACGTATTATGCAAATCTTTCCGTATTTAGATCAGCTCCAGACACTTGGGCCATTGATCAAGTTTTTCCAATTATGCCAATCCATCGGCTTAGCAACGAACCGAACAAACTTGGTCACTTTGCAGATTTAACATGCGATTCAGATGGAAAGCTTGATCAATTTATTGATAATGGAAAAATTAAAAATTTGTTACCTCTTCATGAATTTAATCAAGACGAAAAATATCTAATTGGTCTTTTCTTAGGTGGAGCCTATCAAGAAGTAATGGGAAATCTACATAATTTATTTGGGAGTACTAATGCAGTCCATATAAGATTTACAGAAAAAGGGAAATATAAAGTTGAGCATGTCATTCGTGGGAATACAAAATCAAATGTTCTTGAATATTTAGAACATGATCCAGAAATATTATTAGAGCGATTACGAAAATCAAGCGAATCAGCTATTCAAAGCGGGCATCTAAAAATCCATGATGCACAAAAACTAATAGAACATGTAGAAGCAAGCCTCCGTCAAAGTACTTACTTACAGAGCTAAATTAAGACAATTGTTGAGTCAAATCATCATTAGCTTTTTCTAAAGCTAGATCCAACGATTGAGGTTGACTACCACCAGCTTGGGCCAAATTTGGACGACCACCACCACCACCACCACACATTTTTGCAACCCCACTTATAAATTTGCCTGCATGAAAACCATCTGAGACTAAATCAGGAGAAAATGCAGCAACAAAAACTAATTTATTATCGATCTCCTGATTTGGAATGCCTCCAAAGACAACAGCAGAGTACTTGCCTAAATTATCTATCAAACTTGAAGCCGCAGATTGCAATCCAGATCCGTCAACTCCATCTAAACGTCTGATTAATAATTTACTCTTACCAACAGATTTTGCAGAACTCGCGAAACCCAATGCCTTCGCTAATGCAAGTTCATTCTTTACTTTAATAAGTTCTTTTGTTTTATCTTTCAATTCCAGTTGAAGAGATGAAACTCTCTCAACAATTTCATATGATTGAACCTTGAATGATTTACTTAACTCCTTAACTACCAAATCACGTTCATTAAAATAATCTAAAACTGATGGACCAGCTAGGGCCTCTATTCGTCTGATACCTGAAGCAATACCTGTCTCATTAATAATCTTAAACGTACCTAGTTGTGACGTGCGTGTCACATGGGTTCCTCCACATAATTCCATAGAAACACCTGGAACATCCACAACACGTACCACATCACCATATTTCTCACCAAACATTGCCAAAGCACCAGCAGCCATAGCCTCCTTAATTGGCATTGTTTTAATTTGAATTGGATGATCTTCGGTAATCCATTGATTTATTCGTACTTCCATATCTTCAAGTTCTTTTAATGTCAAAGGTTTTGGAGCATTAAAATCAAATCTCAATCGATCATTTGAAACTAACGAGCCTCTTTGACTTACACTTGAGTCAATCGATAACTTTAAAGCTGATTGCAATAGATGTGTAGCAGTGTGATTTGATGTAGTTCGTTGACGAAAAGATGGAGTAACATTCATCTGAACAGATGAGTTAACTTTTAGAACACCAGTATTAACAATTCCAGAATGAATAAAAATATTCTTCTTTTTTATAACATTTTCTATAGACACCTCTAGAACTTGAGACGTTATTAAGCCTTTATCTCCAATTTGGCCACCTGACTCAGCATAAAAAGGCGTTCTATTAACAACAATCTTCACTAAATCACCCTCAACAGCTTGATTGACTAATTCATTATTTATAAAAATGCCTATCACAGTTGAAGTGGTTTCTAATTTTTCATAGCCCTCAAATCTTGTTTCATCAAATAAAGAAATTTCTCTTTCAATTGAACCTGCTTCAGTTAAATCAATACTTACAGAAGCATCTTTTGCACGTTTACGTTGTTTTGCCATCTCGATCTCAAAACCATTAATATCAACAGAAATACCTTTTTCATTCGCGATCTCTTCTGTTAATTCCAAAGGAAAACCATAAGTATCATAAAGCTCAAATGCCTGTGCACCAGAGATAAGATTACATTCATGAGCTGTTATATCTGCCAAAAGTTTTTCTCCCCGTTCAAGAGTTTCAAGGAAACGAGATTCTTCTATTTTTAATTCATTAAGAATAATTTTCTTTTTCTCAAGTAATTGAGGATAAGCATTTTTCATCAGCTCAATAGCAACCTCAGCTAGCTGAGGTAAAAACGACTGATTAATTCCTACTAGTCGACCATGTCTAATCATACGCCGTATGAGACGACGAAGGATATAGCCTCGCCCTAGATTACTAGCAGTTACACCATCACAAATTAAATGAGTGACAGCTCTGCAATGATCTCCAATAATTTTTAATGATGTTTGATTTTTTTTATTTGTAGTTTCATAATTGATTTGAGCGAATAAAGCCGCTGACTCAATGAGAGGAAAGATAAGGTCCGTTTCGTAGTTATTAGATTTTTTTTGCAAAATTTGAGCCATTCTTTCTAAGCCCATCCCTGTATCAATATGACAATTCGCTAATGGTTCAAGAGTGCCCTTTAAGTCTCGGTTGTATTGCATAAAAACCAAATTATAAAATTCTATAAATCGACTATCGTCTTCAAGATCTATAGCATCACTTCCTAATTCGGGTTTAAAGTCAAAATACAGTTCCGAACATGGACCACAAGGTCCTGTAGATCCAGATGACCAAAAATTATCCGAAGCACCCATCCTGATGATTCTTTTTTCATCAACCCCTTCAACTTCTTTCCATATTTGCTCTGCTTCTAAGTCATCTTCAAAAACGCTAATGACTATATTCTTTGGATTTAGTCTAAAAACATCAGTAGTTAATTCCCACGCCCATTGAATTGCCTCTTTTTTAAAGTAATCACCAAAAGAAAAATTACCGAGCATCTCAAAAAAAGTATGATGTCTAGCTGTTCTTCCTACATTTTCAATATCATTTGTTCTAATACATTTTTGACTGGATGTTGCTCTAGGAGTAGGAGATTCTTTCAATCCTAAAAATATAGGCTTAAAAGGTAACATCCCCGCAATTGTCAATAAAACAGTTGGATCATCTGGAATTAAAGAAGAACTTGCAAGTTTCTTATGATTATGTTTGGTAAAAAAGTTTATAAATGCTTCTCTTATTTCATCTCCCGAAAGAGATGGCGGATTCATTAAGGTGGAAGAATTTTCTTTCATACCTAAAAATTATCTCTAAAAAGGTTTTTGAAAACAATCACAAAAACTTCAAATGTGCACAACTCACTCTAAACAATAACAAAATGGAAACCCGTGAGACTTCGAAAGATAAAATATTCAAAAAAATCATTAGAGAAGCTTGGTTATTGCAAACAAATACTATTTACGGGAAGCAGTATCACACTTACAAACCTCAATATCCTATTATGGTAAAAAATAAACTAGGTATTTCCACTTAGCGACCTGAATTATTGCAACCTTCAGGCTTCTTATAATTAATGTCTTGAGGAACATGATTTTTACTGAATCGACAGCTTTAGAAAATCAGAAAAATGATACTCCTAGGCTTTCATTGCAATATGAAAAAATTGCTGAAGATACTCACACTTTAAGATCCTTGGATTGGGATCGAAGCAGGTTTGATATTGAATTTGGCCTTCGAAATGGAACGACGTACAATAGCTTTTTAATACGAGGCAAAAAAACTGCACTTATAGATACAAGTCATTTAAAGTTTAAAGATATTTGGTTTGAAAAACTAAGACAAGAAATCAATCCAACTGAAATTGATTATTTAATAGTCAGTCACACAGAGCCAGATCATTCAGGCCTCATTAAATACTTAATTGAATTAAACCCAAATATCGAAATCGTCGCATCTAAAGTAGCTATAAAATTCCTAGAAGACCAAATACATCAACCTTTTCGATCAAGAGCAGTCAAAAGTGGCGAGGATCTAAATTTAGAAGTTAATTCAATCAGCGGAATCGAGCATAAAATTGAATTTATTAGTGCTCCAAATCTACACTGGCCAGATACTATTTTTTCTTTTGATCACGGTACGCAAGTTTTATATACTTGTGATGCGTTTGGTTTGCATTACTGTTCAGAAAAATTGTACGACGAAAATCCAATTCTATTAAATGAAGATTTTCGATTTTATTATGACTGCCTCATGGGTCCTAATGCCCGCAGCGTAGTTCAAGCATTAAAAAAAATTGACGCATTGCCAAATATCAAGACTATTGGTGTTGGACATGGACCAATCCTTAATTTTAATACGCAGTTATGGCTAAATAATTATAGAGAATGGAGTAAGCAAAGAAGTACAGGTGAAAATTACGCTGTGGTTTGCTATCTAAACCAATATGGTTTTTGTGATCGGCTCAGTCAAGCAATTGCTCATGGCATAGGCAAGGCAAATGCTCAAGTCCAATTAGTTGATCTTATTGCTTCAGACACTCAGGAGTTAAGTGCTCTGATTAGTGACGCAAGTGCAGTCGTTGTACCAACATGGCCTATCAAATCTGATTCAGAATTACAAAGCAACATTGGAACCCTTCTTGCATCCTTAAAACAAAAGCAGTGGGTAGCTACTTATGACTCCTATGGCGGAAATGAGGAGCCTATTGACTTTATTACTAACCAATTAAGAAAGCTTGGACAAAAAGAAGCATTTAAACCACTTCGAGTTCGTGACGAACCAAACAAAAGTGTTTACCAACAATTTGAAGAAGCTGGTACAGATTTAGGTCAGATTCTTACTAGAAAGAAAAATTTAGCTGCTACTAAAAGCCTCGATGGAGACTTAAATAAAGCGCTGGGTTGCTTAAGCGGTGGACTCTACGTTGTTACAGCAAAAGATAGTGAAGGCAAGGATAGTCGAGACGGAGCTATGGTTGCCAGTTGGGTAAGTCAAGCAAGTTTTGAACCCCCTGGAATAACCGTGGCAGTAGCCAAAGACAGAGCCATTGAATCACTATTACAAGTCAATGATCGTTTTGTTTTGAATATCCTTCAAGAAAATAACTATTTGCACCTCTTCAGACACTTTTTAAAACGTTTTCCACCAGGTGCTAATCGATTTGAAGGAGTTGAATTAATGAATGATCTTGCAGCTGGAGGACCAGTTCTCTCTGATGCGTTAGCGTTCCTTTCATGTAAAGTTATTCAAAGAATGGAGACAACAGATCATTGGATTATTTATTCATCAGTTGAAAAAGGTAATTTATCTAATACTCAAAGTAAAACAGCAGTTCATCACAGAAGAGTTGGTAGTAATTATTAACAATGATAGTAGAAAATATTTCTTCACCAAATTTAAATATTTTGATAAAAAAAACTATTCAGATTCCCATTGAGGAGAACTTTATTTGCTTAAGAAGCCTAAACCCAAAAAGAACTAGATTTGAAGTTGAATATTCTCTTGAAAAAGGCAGTTGCACTAATTCTTTTTTATTTAAGTCTTCTCAAGATGAACATTCTCATTCACATGACTATATTTTAATTCATCCTCCTGGTTTAACATTTGAAAAAGAATTTTTAGAAAAGTTTGAGACATTAATTAGTAATGATTCGTCTGCAATAAAATTAGTCATGGGTCATGTCAATCCCAATAAAGTAGCTTTTGTGAAAAGAATGAATGTGAAATATAAAAATTTAACGGTTATTTGTTCTAATCCAGGTGCAAAATTATTCAAAGAGATTTGGAATTTACGAAAACCGTCCAAAAATATAAATCCTAAAGAATCATCGGAGAAAGTTGCAATCCTTCCAAATATACAAATCATTAAACAATTAGAAACTCTGTCATTCGACAGTAAGTTTGAGATTACATTTATTCCCGCTCCAACAGCACGTTGGCCTGGTGGACTAATTGTTTTTGAAAAGGAAACTGGTTTATTGATGAGTGACAAATTGTTTGGGGCGCATGTATATGAAGAAAAATGGGCTGAATTAAACAGTAGTAGTACGGAAGAAGAGAGAAGACATTACTACGATTGTCTAATGGCACCAATGTCTACCCAAGTCAATAGTATTATCGAAAAATTTGAAGACTTTGAGATTGATACGATAGTACCCGGACATGGACCTGCAATCAGCGGTAGTTGGAGGAGTTTATTAAACAACTACCAAAGCTGGGGAGAAAGCCAAAAATACAGCAACTTAAGAGTTGCTCTATTATTTGCTAGTGCATATGGAAATACTGCTGCTATCGCTGATGCCATTGCTAGAGGAATTAGTAAAACAGGGGTAAAAGTTAAGATTATTAATTGTGAATTCACCGCATCAGACAGTTTAGTTAATGAAATTCGTAAAGCAGATGGATATTTAATTGGATCGCCAACACTAGGAGGACATGCACCCACCCCGATTGTTTCAGCACTTGGCTCGCTTTTGGCTGAGGGAGATAGAGGAAAGCCGGCCGGAGTATTTGGAAGTTATGGATGGAGTGGGGAAGCTCTTGATTTACTTGAAAAAAAATTAAAAGATGGAGGCTTTAAATTTGGATTCGAACCTATCAAAATCAAATTTAGTCCCGATCCTTTAATGATTAAAAAACTTGAAGAAACAGGTATCCAATTTGGTAAGCAATTAATTAATGCAAAATTACGTCAACAAAGAAAGGCTAATGTTGGTTTAAATACAAGTAAAAATGATCCAACAATTAATGCACTAGGAAGGGTCGTCGGATCACTATGTATATTGACCGCTCAAAAAGGAGATAAAGAGAATCTGATTAACGGAGCTATGGTTGCAAGTTGGGTTAGTCAAGCAAGCTTTTCTCCTCCTGGTATTACGATTGCAGTGGCTAAAGAAAGAGCTGTAGAAAACTTACTTCATACAGGAGATAACTTTGCTTTAAACATTTTAGAGCAAAACAATCACCAAAGCCTCCTTAAACAGTTTCTCCAATCATTCAAACCTGGAGATAATAGATTTGCCGATCTTGAGATCAAATTCAGTCCAAGTAATCAGCCATTATTAAATGAAGCTTTAGCTTGGTTGGAGGGTACAGTTAGTCAACGAATGGAGTGTGGGGATCATTGGCTGATATATGCTGAGATTAAACATGGAAAAGTCATTAAAAAAGATGGAGTAACAGCAGTTCATCATCGAAAAACCGGAGCGAACTACTAAATCCATTACAAAAACGACGTCATCCATTTACACTTCCCTCTTGATTCACAATGTCTAATAAAAAGCTTCTTGTTATCGCTGCTAGTAATGGTGAAAATCTCAAACTAGCCAAAAGATTTCTAGTTGCAGGCAAGGAACTAAATTACTCATGCGAATTACTGGATTTGACAGAATCAAAAAATGATTTACCTATATTTAATCCACGTCATAATTCAAAAGATAAAGCACCAGAAAATCTTAAGTCGATCAATACTCAAATGGAGAGCCACTCACACTGGGTCATTTGTGCACCTGAATATAACGGCTCAATTCCTCCAATTCTTACAAATGCAATAGCTTGGCTATCTGTTCAAGGAACAGATTTTCGAAGTTTGTTCAACGAACGTCCAATTGCAATTGCAAGTTTTTCAGGAGGAGGATGCATGGAGTTATTACTTTCGATGCGAATTCAATTAACTCACCTTGGGGCGTTAGTTTTAGGTCGTCAATTAGCTACTAATAAATCAAAAGTTGCTGAGGACAAGTCAATCAATGCCATTCTAAATCAACTACTACAACTAAATCACACAAATTAAATCTATTCCTCATCTTTACCACTACTTGATTGGTTATTAGAGTTCAACTGATACCATGTCCGCAATATTTTTTTTGCCATAGGTAGAGCATGCACTGAACCACCACCAGGAGTATTCTGAGCAAATGCAACAACAACTATTTCACCAGAATCATAAGGTGCAAAGCCAGCAAACCATGCATGATCAGAACCTCCACTACTATCTTCAGCCGTTCCAGTTTTACCGGCGACTGGAGGAAGAATAGAGGTATCTATATTTATTCCCATACCAGTACCACTAGTTACTACTTTTCGAAGTCCACGACGGATTGTCTCGAGTGTCGTATCTTGAATGTCTACTTTTTGGAAATATTTTTCTGATGTCCAGTTTATATTGCCATCAACTAAATGTGGAGTAATCAAATAACCACCATTTGCAAAAACTGCATATGCTCGTGCTAATTGCAATGGAGTAACCAGAACAACCGATTGACCAATAGATGCACTAGCCATATCCTCTACGATCCATGGGGTTTCTCCGGGGGTCCCCCAACCCCGACCTTTATCAGCCCATTCCTCATTCCCGACTAAGCCCTTATTTTCATCAATTAAAGTTTCTATGCCGGTATGATTGTCGAAGCCAAGTTTGATTGCCGCATCATATAAAGCCTTAGACCCAACCCCAACCCCAACTTGATAAAAAAAAGTATTACTCGATACTCTAAAGGCATCTTCATATCCAATCCACCCAAAACCTCTCTTATTATATTCTGGAAAACAATGACTACCATATGTAATACAAGGAACCGTATTTAATTTTTGTCTAGCAGGAAATTTACCACTTTCCATACCTGCAATAGCAGTTACAGGCTTCCATGTACTACCAGGATCGTATGCGTTAAATGCTCTACTCAAAAGAGGACGCTTTAATGACACAAAAAGATTGTCATATTGTTGATTGGTAAATGGCTGAGAGAAAAAATTGAGATCAAAAGTAGGTTGACTCGCAATTGCTCTAATTGCACCTGTCCGTGGATCAATCGCCACTATTGCTCCTCCAACTTTATCGGACAAAACTTTTTCAGCAGTCCGTTGCAGCTCTAGATCAAGAGTTAATTTAAGATCCTTACCTGCTTTAGGCAACTTTAATCCTAGACTCCGTTGAACCGTACCCATTGCATCAATCTCCAGCATTTCCCCGCCCCATTGGCCTCTCAATTCAGATTCAAAAGCAGCTTCAATACCTTTTCGTCCAATTCGATCAGAAAATTTATAACCTCTTTCTGAAAGTTCAGAAAACTCGTTTTGAGTGATTAATTGTGTATAACCTAACGCATGTGCAGCTAAAGATTTATAAGGATAATTTCTAACTAAGCCGATATCTATTTGAGCACCATACAATTTACTCTCTTGTTCTTTAAATCTGAGAACTTGCTCTACAGATAAATCACTCAATAGTACTTTTTTATAAGGAGTGTCGGCATTACTTCTATTGTATGCAATCTCTAGTTGATTTATAGAAACATTCAACAAGTCAGATAAAGTCTTTTTTAGATCAATCCATTCACTATTAGTTAAAAGTCTAGGTTGAATAGATAAAGAATAAATGAGTTTATTGTCGGCAAGAACAACACCATTACGATCTAATAACCGTCCTCTTATTGGTGGATTAGCAATTAGCTTAATTCTATTTTCTTCTGAAAGTTTTTTATAGTAAGAGCCATTAACTATTTGTATCCAAAAAAGACGGGCACCTGTTACTGAAAAAATTAAACAAGTAAACAGAAAAAAAATTAAGGGTTGATTAAAAGCACCTACATGCTTTTTAGAACTGAGATGTAATTTTTCTCTTTTCTTCATTGCTACAATTCAAGAGTTATGTATTATCTATATTTTTTGTACCATGAGTGAGATAATGCCTCAATTTATCTAGGTCGTTATCAATTCTATTTAAAGTAGAAACTAAAGAATCTTGATCATTACTTTGATAATCAGGATAATTTTCATCAACAGTCACGTCAACAGAAACGACTGGATAGCCTAAACCAGGAATCAATTTATCAATCTTATCCCTCACTGTCTTTGCAGAAGTTTTACCATCAACCTGGAATTCTGAATATGGATCTTTTGATTTCAATACATCGATTATTTTTTGAAATCCACCAGTTTTAGCATTATAAATAATGCCCATACCAAAAGGCAAAGCAGACTCTATTGCAAATAAATGCAAATCCCTTATTTGATCTTTAGCCATAATGGCTTAATTAAAACTACTTAAGAATACCTGTTTCTGACGTGGGAAAGTAAGGAGTACAACTATTATTAGAAATACCTATGGACCAACCTCCAAAGATTGACATCACAATTATTGCTGCGAATGGAAGAAAAGCTTGATGGGTTGTTTCAAGAGATAACCATTCTCGCCAACCTCTTACAAAACGTTCTCTAGCAAACCTATTACGCTCTTTTGAAGCCTGATTAATTTTCTTTCTAAAAGATTTTTCTACCCAACGCTCAAAAGACTTTTTTTTAGTAACTGCCATTTTTCTCTCTACTTCTAACAATTGTCCCGCAGTAAGCTGAGGGTGAAAAGTACCTATTAATTCCAGCGTTTTTAAAAACATTTCAACCGCCGCGTCTTTAATAATCCGCTCCTCTTCTTTTAAAAAAGTCCAATCAACTTCAGGATAAAAACGAGTTCTGTTAAGATTGATCTGATCTTCTCCTAGCTGGCCAGGCTCTCTTAACCATCTATCAGTATTGTTGTCAAAGCGTCGCCAATAAAGAAAAGGATTAATAAAAATAACCTTTCCTGAGATGGTAATGCTATCTTTCTGAAGCCGTCGGCTTAACTGCAAATCAGTTTGTTGTGCAACTGTCAAAAGTAACCAGCTATTGAACCAAGTTATCTTTTTTTTTTGAAGTAGACCACCCCCATAAATAAGATTAATCACCATACCCATAACAAATTAAAGCTAACTTCAAAAAGTACAAATACAATTTATTTTTATCTAGTTTTATATGCTTTTAATTTCACTTGAGAAGCTTTATCAGACTATTTCATACTAAATGCATCTAAATATTAAACAAAACATACAAATTCTTACAGGAATAAGTACCTTCCCTAATAGTTCCTGCAAAACAACAATTATTCAGTTATGTTCATCTCGAACATATTCAAAGAAATACAATGCTACGCAAGCAAGAAAAAAATGCCATCACCAGAGGAGTTATCCTTGCTGTTGGTTGGGGATGGGGTTTAGATAGATTTTATGAAGGTGACAAAAAAGGCGGAATTCTTTCAATTATTGGCTGGGGAATTGTCTTCACAAGTTTTCTATTCCTAAAATGTTCTGGTATCGAATATGTTGATGGTGTAAAAGATTATAGCAACTACAGCCCAAACCCTCTAATCGTGCTTCCTTTGATTGCTGGTTTATACGGAATATATTTAATTCTTAGAAAAGGTTTTAGATTAGCAAAACAGTTTGAAAATGCAGAAGACTAAATAATCTTGCAGGTTATAAATCAATTCAGCCTCATGATCTAAGTCATTTTGTTTTTTAATAGTGACAAATACTCCTCATAGGAGTAAAAATGAATTAACAGGACAACTCCTCACACAATCGTTCTGTTAAGAAAAAGCACCCAACTTTTTGTAAGAAGGGTGTTTTTTAATGACTATATTTTGGATTTTCACATGTGACAGTCAATTAACTTACCTGCTCATCTTTATGTTTTACAAAAAATGAGCAATTATAAAAATGTGAGGAGTTGAGATCCTCCGCAGTGGAAACAAGGAAACACTTGCGCCTGATCTCCAAAAAACCACCTTGTTAATAACTTGGTGGTTTTTTTGTGGTTATTTTGACTTAGAAAAAGCAAAACCTAAAAAGATAATGAGAGCGGTATTCTCTACAATTTTTAAAATTTTTTTACCAACGAATGAATTAAATTGGAATAATTAATGTAACTATTAACTAAATGACTGTAGAAAATAAAGCAGACAAAAAGAAGTGCAGTGGAAAAGGTAAAGCAATGTTTGCATATGGCATTCTTCAATTAAGTTCTAGTGTAATTTCTGCTATTGCTCTTGCTGCAATAGCCCTTAGTTTATGTTCTATGAAACAAGAATCAAAAGTCTTCAACGAATGTGTTGAAGAGGTTCAAGCAAATGGAAAGAGTGCTTCGGATGCGGTTCGCTTCTGCAATGGTGGTAAGTAGTTGTTAGTCAATAATTCAAAAGGATTGTTCCAGTAATCATTCAAAAACATGAATGGGGTTGACAATATTTGCCCCATTTTTTAGGTAATTAAATTTTCCAGTCTTCTTCCAACTTATCCTGCAATTGTCTCTGTGATAAAGAGTCAAAGAAAACTCTTCAATTTTTCTGAATTTGCATCAGCCTCCTGAATGAAACCATTACATTAAAAATCTATTACATCATTTTTTGGTAAAGGATTTCTCGTTATTTGTTTGAATATCATTAGATCTTTTAACTGAAAGTAGTCTGTTAGTAAATTGATGCAAGAATATCTTGATGAAATAAATTCTCCGAAATCCATAAACATATTGTTTATTATCCAATGAGCCTCAAAACTATTAAAAGTATTTGTCTTGGTTGTTTAGCTTTTCTAATAATTTTATATTCGCCAAAAATAGATGCTTTATCTCATGAGTGGATACCAGCAGTTCCAAAGAGTCAATATGAAGCTCAGTTATTTGATAAGAACAGCATTGAGGAACATCAACACGGATTTATACGAGTGTTAAGCAAATATATACTCTAAAAGCACTACTGAAATCACAAAAGACAATCTATATACAATGGATGTTAACTGTTCGGAAAAATCCTTCAGAGATGTTGCAGTAGGTAAAAGGAATTTAATGAATTCAAAAATGAGGATTCAGCGTGGAAAGATCCCAATGGAGATAAATTGATTTAGGTGTGATTGATCAAGTTTGTGCTTTTATAAATTAATTGTTAAACATGCATATTATTTTTTAACTAATATTATGTTCTAGATAACTAGTAGCTAGAAAAATTGAAAGAATCTACTTGAGGAGAACAAAAGTTTTTACGAGATAAATATAGTCTTATATCAAATCATATTGAATGCTTAGTTTCTTTGCTCTCTCTAACTCAAAAAGCTTCCCTTAAACTATGTCTATTATTTCTCCATTAACTTATTTTTCATACTCCAATCAACTTTCACTCCAAAGCCCTCGGGTATATCTTCACTAAAATCTCTTAAATCTAGCCATTGAATCTCATCATCTAAAGTTAAAGTTTTAAACCTTCTTACATATACATCTCCAGCATAATCTGGGTCTGCAACACCAAAAAAGTCACATATTTCTTCAACCCTTGCCCAATGTTCAATTTCATTAGTTGCTCGTTTGAATTCGGTCATTTGAAATTTCGCTTGTTCCTTCTGGCTTAATTTTGCCAAAACTGAAGAAGATACAGTAACAGTTGCAAAGTCCCATTTAGAGCAATCTTCTCCTTGAACCTCAAGATTCCTTTTATTTAGTTCTTTTAACCAAGCTTCATTCATAAATTTCCATGCTCTTCCAATCAACTAAAAGACTTTATTTGATTCAATCAAGTTTTCCAATACTGGTCCAACTGTGCTTCTAATTCAGGCTTTGTTATGAATTAAAAACCCTTCCATTTCTTTTCTGAATTTGCATCAATTGCACTCAATGAGAGCATAGGATATGTTGCTTCTTCTTTGCTGAAAAAAATTTTCCTAGATTTGATGTAAATATCATTTTTATTCAGTACTCTTTGGAAACTCATTTTCATACAAATCCTTTTTATTTTTATCTTGTACCCCAATTGATTCACTAAATCCAGATGCAAGTATTCCAGTAGGTATTGCAATTGCAGCAATACCCATGAGAGAGGTTATCGATGCAATTGTTTTCCCAACCGCTGTAACTGGTATTGAATCTCCATAACCAACAGCGCTGACAGTTGTAATTGACCACCAAAGACATCTTGGAATTGAACCTAACAATCTTGGTTGAATAGAAGATTCAGCAAGGTACATAAAAGTACTGCTGATCAGCAAAAGTATGACTGTATAAAATATCGAAATTTGTAATTCTTGGCTTTTTGATCGAAATGCATAATTAAAGTGATAGATACTTTGCTTAAATTTTTCACTTCTTCCAATTTTTAGTATTCTTAAGAGGCGAATAATCCTGAGAATTTTTAATTCAGCACGAACACCAATAAAAGATGGGACGATTGCAATGACATCAATAATTGCCATCGGTGAAACCATATAACGCAAAACACCTTTCCAACCTTGCCCATATTTTTTTTCAAGTGGTGCGACCCATAAACGACAACAATATTCAACGCAAAACAAACCACCAATAATCCAATCCAAAAAATCTATCTGATCTCCAAATTTATAATCTATTGAGTTTTCAGTAATGATAACTGCGAAAAAAATTGAAATAAAAATAGTAATGCCACAGATTTTGTTAAATAAAGAAGTTTTCACACTTGGTGAGTCATTTATTATCTGCTCATAGATTCTTAAACGTAATTCGTTCATCACTGCCTACAGACTGAAATAGGAATGTCTATAACTTAAACAAATCTTGTTGATTTTTCCTCTAATTACTTGCCGAACCAAAACATCAAAATAGTTTAAATTACTAATTTTCTCCTCACCCAGGAGGTCCCACTCAACAAAGTAAATTCGCATACCAGTAAGCCAATGTGATTCATAAGCCTTTGAATTATCCAAGTGAATTGAAAAAATTTTGGTATTAATCTATTAGAGAAAGTCCAGCAAAGTTAAAACACAAGACAAATGGATTTAGATGATTTAGCAGAAAATTGGTGGGAACTAATTCACGATGCTTCCGAATTAGATGAACATAAAATTAATGAGGGTGATAGTTAAGTATTATTCATTTCAAGGGATACCCTTGTTTCATCTACAAAATGAATTTCAAGTTCATTACTAAAAATATCAGTACCATTTGAGGGGATGATAAGGGGTAAGTCTCTATAAGTAAGCAAGCAATTGGCCATATTTAATTCCTTCGATGAATAACTTCCCTGGTGAACTCCTCCCTCTGTCTTAAACTCTCCTGCTTCTGTCCTTGACCAAATAATAAACCAATCAAGTTTTTCCAATTTTTCTAATTTTGCTTCATTCAATTCGTGGTAATTGTCAGAATCAAATAACTCCATTATCGATGCCTCAACAGGCTCACCATCAACTTCTATTCCTCCTTCACTTAAGTGAATTTTATATTCCGCTGCACCGTCCTCCTCAAGGAGTACTTCATTATTAAAAGTTTTCTGTGCTAGTGCTAACATCTCTTCTTTTCTATCATCAAGAATCTTGCTGATAACCATATCTTCGTCCCAGTGACGCTCATCAATCATATATCTAAGTGGACCATATCTTTCGGAAAGTGCCTTGTTAGCAGCATCTTTAGCAATTTTTGCTGCCTTTTCACTATCTTCATCAAGTTCATTTTTTAGACGTTTTAAGTCACTCGCTAGTGCATCCATTTTTTTATAAAACTCGCCATAATATTTTCCAGCTCTCGTTTTTTCAGTTGAGTAAAAAACCTTAATATATTGAATATCCCCATTGTAAGTAACTTCAAATGACATTAGATGATAACTATCTCTTATTTGAAATGATCACCCATTTTTCGAACCCTCGCCATAATTAAAATTTTTTGTTGGAATACAAAATTCGACCAAGGAGCGAAAGAAAAAGGATTTAATAGAGAACAAAAGTTTCTCACTTTAAATATTGATCATGACTTAAACTTTTTTGAAATTACAAAATCTTTAGTAGTAAAGATTCGCAAATAAACTCCTTAAAACGAATCAATAAAATCAAAGTTACCACTTAAAAGTAGACGTTTCGTTACTTCCACTCAATGGCACTTCCTGAAATTATGATGTGGCGAACAGGGGTCACCCCTCTAATTTACCAAGTGAAACCCATTTTAAAGCATATATTTAGAATTTGCGAAGAGATATAAAATATTGTGCTTTTTATATCCCTAACACGGATATTTTCAAATATTTAAGAGATTATATCTGTTTAACCCAACTTGGTCTTAGGTGCATTAGAAAGGCACTACAGAACAACTCCTCACACATAGTTCTGTACCAAAAGAGCATCCACTCAGTGAGCGGGGTGCTTTTTTAGTGCCTGTGCCAATCCTTAAGGCCGCCTTTAAAAGATTTCATCTTGACCCCATTCAATTATGTTTTGATTGTGAGGAGTTGAGATCCTCCGCAGTGGAAACAAGGAAACACTTGCGACTGATCTCACAAAGAAACCGCCCTAAAAGAACTGGGCGGTTTTTTTGTGCCTTTTCTAGAGTGGTTTGATGATATTTCCACCTCCACAAGTTGTTTTCGGGTTACTGCTTTTAAGTACTGCAGTAGTTTTGATTTTTGATATCAGATACAACCCCTTCGAAAATAGTGAGGACGATATCTGATTAGGGATTTTTTCCGATGCAGACCCTTTGTGGAATTGATTAGAAAAGAAAAAGCAGAACAACTCCTTACCAAAATTCGTTCTGTAAATGAAGAGAGGGACTCAAGGTCGCTGAAGCAGCAGGGTCCCTTTCTTAATGGCATTTTTAATTAGTTAAATCAGTCCCCTTTGTCGTGAGTATCTCCTGTGTAAGGTTGAGTTCCTATCTCTGGGGGTGGATTATTTCCGAAGTCATCAACTAAAGCATCTGCCTCACTAGTAAAAAGTTTGGTGAACCATTGCTTAGTTGCGATAATTGCTGTCCAGATCTTGTCTCTTTTTCTGGTCATAGATGTCCCTCCAAAGTAGTAAAGGAGGCGAGATTTTGGTCGCCCCCTTTGAGTCCATCACTCCAGACCTCAGGAAGTGCGTTGACTCCTGAGACTGTTTTACTACTACTGAATGGAAATTGCCATGGGTAAGAACACCAAAGTATTTCTACATTTGGGTTCTCTGTATAGATATTTTCTAATAAGGGGAGTAGACATAAATCAAGAGTCATCGCACGCTCAGAGAAATAAAAAAGGAGAAATGTGCATTGACTCTAAGGAGGAATCTCACACCTCCTTGTGTGAACAGAGAACACTTTTCGTGCGGTCTCTGCAACGGTCGGAACCACTCCAACCCCTGATTAGTTTAAGGGGTTTTTCTTTATGAGGACAATGAGAGTTAATACTTTAGGGTTTTATCCTATAGATATTTCCAATTAGGAGGAGTAGATATAAATCAAGGCACTATTAGGAGGTCAAACCATGTCATGCGGCAATCCTTTTAAACATGTGATCGAAGACGTCAAGGAAACATTCTCAAAATCTTGTGGAGTTCCTATTCAAGGGAACGATTGGTGTGGTCTAGTTTCTAACTATGAAACTGATTTTGATGAGGTTGATTACGAGAATGAGTGCTTGCAGTTTGGCATCTGCTCAATGGATTACTGAAAAAAATTGAACTAACAGGAGGTCTAATTATGCAAGCTACACGTAGTTTCAGGTCTAATGGGTCGAATACTCTGTCATCGATCTTCCTATGGTTTTCTGTCCTTTTGATCTCATTTGGAATGCTTCCACACCTCATTCCTTATTACTTTCAGTTGAAATATTGAGGCAAGAACAATGATTTTCGATCTTCTCAAACTAATCCTCAGAAAGCACAAAGATTATTGGGTCGTTGGTTAAACAGGAGTTTTTTCTCATGTTCACCTGATCTAAATTTGTTAGAAATAAATTAGGAGTTCTAGCACTTCCGATCCAGTAGGTGGTTGATCAGTCAGGGTGGAAAATTCAGATGGATAGAAGAGTGCTGAACTCAAAGGGGGCAACCAAAATCTTGCCCCCTTCTTTAATGGAAGAAATTAAGGTTCCCAATACTCATCCCATTCATCCTGAAGTTCTGTCTGCGATAAAGAGTTGTAGAAACCTCTCCACTTCTTTTCGGAATTTGAGTCAGTTGCACTCAATGACACCATTAGATCTATTGCTTCCTCTTTGCTAAAGGATTTTCCGTTATTCGATTGAAAGATCAATCTTTATGCCTCGTATATAAAACGACTAACTTCCCTAATCTATAAACCTTTGAAGCGGTGAAGTGGGTTTTTGAGTGACTGAATACGTTTTACTGCCCTGAACTATTCCCACTCAATAGTTCCTACTATATCAGGTATGAAAAACGTAGTGAGTGACTGAGATATTTTCCCTATTTTATCACGCAATAATCGTGTGGAAGATATGTGGAAGTAATTTTGAGAGAAAAATTCCCAATTACTACAATGGTAAAAATATCTTGATTGGTTATACGCCTAACTCTAAATCTTTTCCCCTCACAATTGCTGAACAATATCAATTTGACTATTTTTTTGACCTATAAATGCTATTCCATCTAGAGCAGGTAGATCTACATCTTCAAATAAGTATCTTACATTACTCAATATCATTCTTGACTCTTATTCTACATTCTTAAGAAGATTTAATTTCCTATTTCTTTCTTAAATAGTCATTTTCCCATATATAAACTGGTTGATTTTTGATCCCCTAACAAAAAAACTTCCGTTAATCAAATTACCTTCAATAAAAAATTATTTAGAGACCATTAGATATGTTCCGAAAATTATTCTCATTAAAAATGATCTTAATACTTTAAAAGGGACTAATCGAATCAAAAATTTAATAGTATTTGAATAAGTTTTATAATCTCTTACGTGTTTTAACCACAAATCGTTAATATCTGTAACTGTTGAAAAATGTCGATTTAAGAATTTCACGTGATCATGAAATGAATGATAGAAAATATTATTTTTACAATAACTTAATCTATTTTCTATATAATCTCTATTATTATAACCTCTTCTAGAGAATTGACCAAGTTTCAAAAATGAGGAGATTTTAAGATAGGAATGAAGTGCTTTTGATTCTTTATCTAATCTATGTATAAGCGGAATTTTCAAATGAGGTTCAATAATTATTTCTTTTGTTGGAAAACCACAAAACATAATTCCATTAGGTTTCATTGTCTTATATAAATGTTGATATATATAATCCAGATTTTCAATATGTTCAAAAACTTGATTTGCTAGAATAATGTCAAATTTCTCACCAAAATCAAAACTTTCATATGGTTTAATTCTTTTTATCTGTGCTAATGGTGCATTCTCTTTTGCTATTTCTAACTTAGATTGATTTGAGTATATATCCACTCCATAAAGTTTACAATTAATACCTGATTTGCTTAATGCTTGAAGAAGCATTCCGGTGCCACATCCAAAATCAAGTATTTTCAAATCTTCTTTATTACGAACTAAATCTTGAATAAACAATATATATGAAAAATAATTACTAGAAACATATTTTAATGAACTACTATTTGATTTGATTTCCATTCATTTAAAAGACGTTGTTTAATCTAATTTCATCAATCTAACAATCAATTGACCATAAATAAATAAGATATAGTTTTTTGTAAAGCATGAGTAGTATTTTTACTAATGCTAACCACTTGTTAATTTGCTTGGAAAAGATAAAGAAGATAAATTCTCGCAAAATAGTTCTGTTGTAAACAAGCACCCAACTTCACGGAAGTAGAGTAAATTTTTAATGATTAAATCTAAAGAATTAGCACATCTGACAGTTGAAAAACTAAATACTCAACATTCTTCTTATGGTGACGCTGATTAACTTTGACTTATGAAGAGTTGAGATTCTCCGCCGTGGAAACAAGGAAACACTTGCAACTGATATTCAAAAAGACCTGCTTTAGAGCAGGTTTTTTGTACCTACTCATCCTCAGAACCAATCTTGTTTACTGGGTTAGTAATAAAGAGAATCATTAGAAAAACTACGTTTGCAGGCAAAGAAAGTTTTTTTAGCAGCAAAAGAGTCATACCGTCCGTCACGTTGAATTTCTCTTTTCCCTTACTCATATTATTTTTCCCAAAAGAGATACAAATTAGAGAATTGATTAGACGTATCAACCACAGCAGTATTGGTAGAGACTAATTTCCACCCCAGTGAATTTCGTTTTTTAATAATTTCTCCGATCTCAGTTTCTTGCCTAGAAGTATTGGTATTCCCAACTGCATAGTAAATATCAAGATCATTTTCAGTTTTTGCCATAAGACCTAATCAGTACTTCTAACGATTGAATTTGAATCTTAGAAGAATTAAAAAGAAATCAGGAGTTCTAGTACTTTCGTTCCAGTAGGTCAAAGTTGGTTAGTACGGATGGAAAGTTCAATTGGAATTATGAGTGCTGAACTCAAAGGGGGCGACCAAAATCTCGCCCCCTTCTTCATGCAATATACTTTTTGGATCTGATTAATTTTTAAAATCCGTAGAGACGGTGAAAGTGGAAGTCCTGTGGAAGTGGGTTTTTGAGTGACTAACTACGTTTTACTGCCCTGAACTATTCCCACTCAATAGTTCCTACCATATATGGGGTGTAAAAACGCAGTCATAGACTGGGTTTCTTAACACACTATACCACGTGGAACTCACGTGGAACGTTTATCCAAAGGAAAAGTGGAGACTCATAAACCGTAAAAACAAATCACTTATAAACCCAGTTAGCAGAAACTATTTTTGCTTCTGGGTTACTTTCTTTTGCAATCTTTTTTGCTTCGTCCATATTTCCTGCAACGATTGTTTCTTCAAAAGTCTTCTCCTCCGTGTCGATCATCGTGACTTGAAATCTCATTACCAATCTGGATAGAGAACATTGTCCTCAATAAGGACATAAAACTCTTTTTTTGCAAGTCGCTTTTCCCATTCAAGAAATGAACTCTGACAATTAGGAGTAGGAGGTTGTCGATATCCTTTCATCTTTTTCCAACGGGTATACAACGCACCTAATAACCAACTATCAGTGAAAGACTTTGGACCATGCTTCAATATCTTCTCTTGCTTTCCATTGAAGTTTGCTGAATCAAGTAGTTCTTCCTTCCAATCTATTTGTTCTCTCATTGCTGTTCTTCCTCTTGTTCTTTTTGCAGTTTTAGTTGCTCATATGTCTTCTTCAATCTTTTGTATTCCTCATGAAGTGCACCCAGTTGCCAGGCGTCTCGGAATCCTCTTGGACCTTCCATTAGCAGTCTCACTACTCTAGGTTTATGTGTCTTCATTTCTAAGAACTCTTCTTGCCATGAGGTGTCATCCCATTTGATGCTCATGCTTTCCCTCCATATTTTTTAAACTCATCCAATGAACTGACAACTATGCTCTTGTAATCCTCAGGGAAGCGTGCCTTCATGATTGCTGGAATTTCCAAGCAGTCTGGATAGGGGTTATGCAAATAAAAAATGACTTCCTTCTCTTCCTTTAAAACAATGTAATTAGATAATCCACCTGCATAATTATTTTTTTTAGTCATGCTGCCACTCCTTTTCTTTCAACAATCTATTGAACTGTAGATCTATTCATCTCTTCTTCTTCCTATTTTGTAGATTCTCATTAGTTTGTCTTTTTAGTAGTGACAAAAGGTGCAGACAGGAGTAGAAAAGAAATAACAGAACAACTCCTCACACAATAGTTCTGTTGTAAAAAGGCACTCGACTTCGCGTAAGTAGGGTGCTTTTTTAATGGTTGGTTTTAAAGAATTGGCACATGTGACAGTTGAGAAACTCAAATACTCAGCATTCCTCTTGTCATTACGTTGATTATGTTTAATTTGTGAGGAGTTGAGATCCTCCGCAGTGGAAACAAGGAAACACTTGCGACTGATCTTCAAAAAGACCTGCTTTAGGGCAGGTTTTTTTGTGCCCAACTAAACAGGTGTTTACTCTCATGTTCTAAGAATTGAGTTTGATTAGAAATGGGTTGGAGTTTTAGCACTTGTCTTCCCGTAGGTCAGGGAAGAGGTTAGTTAAAGGGAATTGGCTTCTTCACACGGATAAACAAGTGCTGAACTTAAAGGGAGCAACCAAACTCTTGCCCCCTTCTTAATGTCTTTAGGTTATCCAATACTCATCCGACTCATCTATATCTTTCAACAAAATCAGTGATTTATTACTTGTGAAAATTGAATCGTTGAAGAACTAGGTGATCTCTTTAAAGTTAAAAGAACTAGTAGGACTAGATGAAACTTAGAAATACTGCGATTGCTTTAGGAATTGGTGCTGCGACTGTGACTGGTTTATCTCTTCTAAAAGTTAATAAGGATCTTATTGTTGGATCGACTGCTGTTGTTATTGGTGCAGGATTGATGGTTGCTTTAAGCGACAAAAACGATCTAAATACAAAAGCAAGAGATTATGAATATTTTTTTAATAGAGCACAAGATAAATTTGAACTTGCAGATTATGAAGAGGCAATAGTCGACTACAACAAAGCATTAGAACTTTCACCTACTGAGATTTGCCTTGTCTATTCAATGCGCGGCAATGCTAAACGTAATTTAGGTGATTTTGATGGAGCAATCTCTGATCAAAATAAGGCATTAGATTTTGATCCTTTATATGCAGATGGATATTTCAATAGAGGTAGTGCCAAATATAAAATGGGAGATTTTGCTGGTGCAATTGAAGACTATACGCAAGTCATAAAGATCAACCCAAAAGACTCAGATGCATTTTTTAATCGTGCCAATATCAAAAAAGAAATTGGAGATATGAGAGGTGCATGCGAAGACTGGAAAAAAGGAGCAGAACTAGGTGATGAAGATGCTGTGAAATTAGTTCAGGAGCATTGCGAATGAGTTTCTTTTATGCACTGATAATCCCAATTCTGATTCTTGGATTGATCTACATTCTGATCATCGAGAACAAAGGCATGCCTTTGTGGATGGAACGGGTCTCAGACAATAGTGGCGCTATTTGGACTTTTGGAGTCATTACCATCACACTGCTATCGATCTTGAAGTACTTGAGTAGCAGATAAGCAAAAATGAACTAATCGGTTGATGCAATTTGGATGAATTATTCTCAAGACCCTGAAATCGAGGCAGCATCTTCATTAGTAGTTGCTGCTCTTAAAGAGTTTTATGAACAAGGTGATAAGAGCACTAAGAACCCTTATGAAGGTATGTCCTACTTCGCAAGTGTTGTATTAAAAAATCTTGTAGGCGTCAAGGTGATTTTATGGAAAGTGAAAGACCAGAACAGGGAGTTCCATTGGTGGTGTGAGACTAAAGATGGTGAAGTTATTGATCTAACTAGTAAGCAATATTCATTGAATAACATTGGTGTACCTTCTTCTGGAATGGCAGCAAGACTAAAAGAACAAGGTAGAAGGACTGGGTTTGCTACTCAAAAGAAAAAAGAAGAACACTTGAAGGCAATTATTGAAGAGATAAAGAAAAAGTAAGGAGGGGTACAAAACTGGGCGTTTTTTTGTGCCTTTTTAATTCCTGAGGAAAGAAGAACATGTAAAGAAGTCGTTCATAGGTTTATAGCAACAAAAACTAGATATTCAGCACCAACTGTAGAGAAAACAAACTATCTACGATTTCTCTGTAGAGAAGGTGACAAGGTGACACTGGGAACATACGGGGAACAGTGCACTTGAAACCCCTTGTCACTCTGTCACTTCTTATTCACGGTGAAGTGCGTTTTTAAGTGTATGACTGCATTTATCCTATGAGAACTATTCCCACTCAATAGTTCCTACCACATATGGGGTGTAAAAACGCAGTGGGTGACTGGGTTTCTTAAATGTAATATAGCACGGGGAACATACGGGGAACTGATTGAGTGAGACCCCCCTTTGTCACTCTGTCACTTCGAACCAAAAACTATTCCACGGTGAAGTAATTTTTAGTCTTTAACTGATATTTCTTAAACGAGTTCTTCTCACCCAAAAAACTTCTAAAAACAAACCCTCAAAACCTATTCATACTAATAGAGTAAAAGGATTGTTAACTCAATGCTTTTTCAATACTTTTTTTGATATAGAAAACTTATACAAAAAATAAAAAATCAATTGTATATAAGATATACAATGTAGACACTTATTAATGATGTCAACAAAATGTGCTTTCTTTGCACAGAACCATCAGGATTTGAAACAGATATTGCAACGATTGTTGGAATCAGTAAAACTCCAGCGATCGAGACAAATGAATTGATATCCCCACCCTCTACACCTCAAGCATCCTCAATAGCATCTAACGAAAATAAATATACATTTAATATTGTTGGTCTGAATCAAACGTCTCCTATATACGATGGAATACAGTTGAATTCTATAAAAGGTATTGAATATTTATCAAGTAAATTTAAGTGGAAAGGTACCCTTGACTTTGTAGTTAATTTTGTAGAGGAATTCTGGTGGGCGCCTGATGGTACACAAGGTTTTGGCGGTTATGGAAACGTTGATTTGACACATACTGAAATCACTACTGGCATTGATAAAGACACAACCAATTACGATTTAGGTTCTTGGGTTAAAGGAAGTGCAAATGCAGAAAAATTATACAATTATGGGTCAGAAGTTTTTATAGATCCTAATCCTATTGCAGAACTTGATTCATCAATACCTGCAGGAACTCATGATTATTTCAGTATTTTCATACACGAATCTCTTCATACTTTCGGGTTTACTAATAACGGCACTGCACATAAAAATCTTTTATTTACAAATAGTGGTGAACCATATGATCCTTTGAAAAGTACAAGTGAACAATGGTATTTCACAGGTGAATCTGCCGTTTCAATGTATGGACAAAATATCGAACTTGCGCCAAACGCGCCTTGGCATTACTCGTTGACAAGTGAATATGACATCATGGGAGGTCCAGGAGGGTATGGATTATATGAACAGAATAGATGGACAATAACCAAATTAGATCAAGCAATTTTTGGCGATTTAGGATTGGGTATAGTATTAGATGGAGACAATACGAATGAAAACTATATTGGTGGTTTAGGAGACGATATTATCAATACATTCGGAGGAGATGATGTTATTAAAGGTAGAAGTGGTGATGACCAAATCAATGGTGGAGAGGGATCTGACAAATTTATACTTTTAGGAGACTTTTCTAATTATTCTTTTACAAGAGCAACTAATTCTCTAGTCATAACAGACCAAAGAACAGGTACTAATGATGGAACAGATACTCTTAAAAATATTGAATGCATTCAATTCTCTGATCAAACCGTAGAAGAATCTAAAGTAGACATAGTTAAAACCTATAGCGGTAATTTTAGTGACTACAAGTTCTATAACAAAGGTAATGGTGTCTATCAAATCAAAACAGGTTCTGGTTATGACGATATAACAGGACTTCCCTTATTAACCTTTACAGGAGAAGCAGCAACTAGTTCCTTTCGTGACGTGAGCGCAATCGTTGATATCAAAGGGACATTTGATCAAGTCACTGGTTTAAATACACAAGATGCAAAGATGTTCCGTCTGTATAACGCTGCCTTTAAGCGTCTTCCTGATGCCGATGGATTGAAATATTGGATTGGTAAATACACTTCTGGAGAAAACGATGATCGAGCAGTTGCACAATCATTTCTTGTCTCTGCTGAATTTAAAGAGCGTTATGGCGATAATGTCTCAAACGCTAAATACGTCGAGACTCTCTATTTAAATGTTCTAGGTAGAGACTATGACCAAGAGGGATATAATTATTGGTTAGGTAATTTAAATAGTGGATTAGAAACGAGATATGAACTACTTTTAGGGTTTGCAGAATCACCAGAAAACAAAGGATTATTCACCGATATGACAGGATTCAGTTAATTGATAGAGTTTATTGATTGTAGAGAAATCATAAATTAACAAAAAATTCTTTCATAGAAAAATACAACTACCAAGTGTAGAGAAAATGAACTATCTACGATGTCTTCACGGAGAAGGTGACAAGGTGAAACGGGGAACATACGGGGAACAGAGCACTTGAAACCCCTTGTCACTCTGTCATCTATATCTCACGGGGAACTCACGGGGAACACCGTTTTTGAGTGACTGACTACGTTTTACTGCCCTAAACTATTCCCACTCAATAGTTCCTGGAGGCTTACTTGTTATATCCAAAACAACTCTATTAACTCCTTCCACTTCATTAACAATACGGTTAGAAATTTTTTCTAAAACATCATACGGCAAACGAGACCAATCAGCCGTCATTCCATCTTCGCTTGAAACACAACGCACAACAATTGGCCATGCATAGGTTCTTTGATCTCCCATTACTCCAACCGAGTACACAGGCAACAAGACAGAAAAAGCTTGCCAGATCTCGTTATACAAACCAGCATTATTAACCTCCTCTCTCACAATTAAATCTGCATCCCTTAAACAATTTAATTTTTCATGAGTAACCTCTCCCAAAATCCTTATGGCCAATCCTGGACCTGGGAATGGGTGTCTTCGTACAATTTCATCCGGTAATCCTAATGATTTACCAACTTTTCTGACTTCATCTTTAAATAAACATCTCAAAGGCTCCACCAGTTTAAATTGTAAATCTTTTGGTAAGCCTCCTACATTATGATGACTTTTGATTTTAACAGCTATTCGTTCACCGGTTTTGGGATCAATATTTGTTCCCGAACTTTCTATTACATCTGGATAAAGCGTACCTTGAGCCAAGTAATCAAAAGGGCCCAAACGAAGACTCTCCTCTTCAAAAACTCTAATAAATTCTCTGCCTATAATTTTACGCTTTTGCTCAGGATCAGTTACTCCTTTTAATTTTGAAATAAATCTTTCTCGAGCATTAATATATTCAACATTAATTTTAAACTTCTCATCAAAAAAAGACATTAAAAATTCGGGCTCACCTTTTCTCATAAAACCTTGGTCAATAAACATGCACGTCAATTGAGGTCCTATTGCTTTATTTAATAAGAATGCAAGAGTTGATGAATCAACACCACCCGATAGAGCCAATAAAACTTTTTTATCGCCTACTTGTTGTTGTACTTGAGAAACAGCTTCATCTATGAATAAATTTGTCGTCCAATCTGGCTCACATGAACAAATATGATATATAAAATTTCTTAGTACAACCATTCCCTGAGTAGAATGCACAACTTCGGGATGAAATTGCACTCCATAAAAACTCTTTTCGTGAAAAGCAATTGCTGCTTCTAAAGTATTTGAAGTATGAGCTAATCTGACAAATCCCTTAGGTAATTCCTGAACTGAATCCCCATGACTCATCCACATTGTTGATCCACTAATAACATTAGTTAATAAAGCAGTTGGATCATCAACTTCTAAAGGTGCTTTTCCATATTCGGCTTTACCAGTAGCAGGTTTTACAGATCCTCCTAACTGATGAACCATTAATTGCATTCCATAACAAACACCCAATACAGGAACACCTAAATTGAAAATTTCTTGGTCACAATATGGAGCACCTTCTTCATAAACAGATCCAGGTCCTCCGCTTAAAATAATTCCTTTAGGATTAAGAGAACGTAGTTGATCAGCAGAAGTTGTGTAACTCATAACTAATGAGTAAACCTCTGTCTCTCTAATCCTTCGAGCAATTAATTCTGAATATTGAGAACCAAAATCGAGAATTACGATTGCTGGATTACGTTTTTCGTCTGAAATCATTGAAGTCATATCAACCTGATGAATCCTTATAAAACATTCTTATTAAATAGACTAATTAAGAGGATGAGAATATGCCTATCACTTAAGCATTAACCCTAAGGAATTAATTTGTTTTAAACCTTCAAAACCAGCCCAACGAATTTGTCTTTTACGGTCAAATAACACAGATCCTATTTCCATCGATGAAGACAAATATCGATTCACATAGCTCTGGCTTTTAATTTCTATTTCTTTAGCCATCCGACCCCAAATCAAAGATATCGCCTCTGGATTACTGACTTCAAGGGTTAATAAAGCATTTTCTACTGACGTTGATTTACTAATTAAATCAATCAAATCAAAAGAAATAGCTTCTCTAACTGCAAGTGAAGTGAGAATTTCAAGTCTTCCATCAGCGAGATGATGATGAGTATGAAAAACACCACCAGAGAGTTTTACTAATTTTCCATGATATCCAAATAATAAAAGTTTCTTCACACCATTTTCCGCAGCAGCAACAAGAAGAGGTCCTACCCAATTCCCCGTTTTAATAATTTGATTAGCTGGAATTCCAAATTTCAGTGCTAAATCCATTCCATTTTCACCAATCACAAAAGTTACAAATCCATCAAAGGCTGATTTAGAGCATTTATCGTGCAAGATTTCTTTGCAGTTGTTCAACTGATCAGGAGAAGCACTAATTTGAGCTTCAGCCTGTGTCCCAATGAGAGATAAGCCATCTACAACTCCAAATGCTTCGTTACTCGTCTTTAAAGCACGATCTTTCCCTTGAGGTAAAACAATCTCAATTTTAATTGAACTGCCTATGGGTAGGAGGGGGTAAAGGTTTATACACAGCAAATCACGCGCAAAATTAGATATGCATGGCAGACCAGATGATTCAAATTTACCTACTCCGTAACCGGCATGAAAATCAAGCCAATCAGGGAAACCATTCTGAACTATCTTCCCTGATTTATAGCTTTCTTTAGTTAATTGAACATAAGCCCAAATTTCTAATCCTCTTGTTAGATCAAGAGATAATCCAGACTGACAATGACTGATTGCTAACGCTTTCTCACCATTATCAAGTAATGCAGAAGAAGAAACGGGCACCTTAATTGACTCTTCTTTCTTTGGCAAATAAATGTTCTCGATATCATTAAATTTATTACCAACAAGAATATTGGTTGCAGACTTTGCGGCCGCAACTACCCAAACGGGCAGAGTAAATCCATTCAAATCATTGGAAGAGCTGACGATAGAAGAAATTCCTTAAATAATTTTTTAAGATAATAATAATCAAGATTTAAATAAGTAAATGCAGGACAAGCTCAATCTAATGATTCCTGGACCAACCCCGGTCCCAGAAAATGTTTTGAGTTGTATGAGTAAACACCCCATCGGTCATAGAAGTGGAGATTTTCAAGAAATTGTAAAAAAGACCACTGAGCAACTCAAATGGCTTCACCAAACAACCGCAGACGTACTAACAATCACAGGGAGTGGAACAGCTGCGATGGAAGCTGGAATTATCAATACATTAAGCAAAGGTGATCAAGTTATCTGTGGTGATAATGGAAAATTTGGAGAAAGATGGGTAAAAGTTGCTAAAGCATATGGACTAGAAGTAAAAGTCGTAAAAGCCGATTGGGGGCAACCTCTTGACCCAAATGAATTCAAGAGACTTCTCAAAGAGGACAGAGATCGAAAAATTAAAGCCGTAATTTTAACTCACTCAGAAACTTCAACAGGAGTAATTAATGATCTAAAAACTATAAATAACGAAGTAAAAAGTAATAGTAAAGCTATTACAATTGCTGATTGTGTAACAAGTCTTGGTGCATGTAATATTCCAATGGATGAATGGGGGATTGATGTAATAGCCTCGGGTTCTCAAAAAGGTTATATGATTCCTCCAGGTCTCAGTTTTGTTGCAATGAGCAAAAGAGCATGGGAAGCAAATGAACAATCAAATTTACCTAAATTTTATTTAGATTTAAAACAATATTTAAAGACATCAAACAAAAACAGTAATCCATTTACTCCTGCAATAAATTTATACTTTGCTTTAGAAGCATCGCTAACAATGATGCAAAAAGAAGGGTTAAATAATATATTCACCCGGCACGCTCGTCATCAAAAGGCGACACAAGAAGGAATAAAAGCTATGGGTTTAAACTTATTTACAAAAGAAAGTTTTGGAAGTCCAGCAATAACTGCTGTTGAGCCTGAGAATATAGATGCAGAAACTATCAGAAAACTAATAAAAAATGACTTCGACATACTTCTTGCTGGAGGGCAAGATCATTTGAAAGGGAAAATATTTAGGATTGGTCATTTAGGATTTGTAAATGATAGAGATATCATTAGTGTCATATCAGCTTTAGAGAGCACTCTTGATAAAATAGGAGAACTAAAGATACCAATTGGTAGAGGTATTTCAAAAACTATTTCAATCCTAAATAACGAATAATATCTAAGAAATCGATAAAATAATTATTTAGTTTTAATTAAATGAAGCACTTGAGGTCCAACGCGAAGAGCCCTTCTCTCTTGGTCAAGTGCTTTCAAAATCAAACCAGCAGATAATTGCAAATCTCCTTCGTGAGCATGAAATGATGCATTCTTAAAAAAATAACTAGCCTCTTTCAAAAAAGTTAGTTTTTTTACCTTTATTGCATTCATTATTAAATTTGTAAGTACAATCAATTTTTGTGGTACTAGTATATCAAAAAATAGTTTTCACAGTCATATCTCAAAATAAGCGATGTCAAAAGTAAAAAATTTAATTCAACAGTTTTCAAATAAGATTTTCAATGAAAAAAATAATCACTAACATTAATGAATAAAGCCGAAATACTAATACGAAATAAAGCTAGACAGAAGAAAGAAAAATAGATAATTTAAAATTGACAGTTCTCTTAAAATCATGCCAATTGGGATAAATCGAAAATTCTTACCAATTTCAATAATTTGTTTAATCTGCAGTACTACTTTAGGATTAAAAGTAAATGGAGCAGTAACAAACGGAGCAGACATATATTGCTTTATGAGAAACGGGGGAAATACTCATGAACCAAGCTGGGAGGCAGCCTATCAATTTATAAAAAGCAAAAAACAAGGTTTATTCAAAACTTCACCTAAACAAGCAGCCTCGTTAATTGTTGAAGAAGTAGTTCAAGATCCTGAAAAATATGCAGATTGCATTAATTATTTAGGCGATCTATATACAGGAGAATCAAGCTCGATTGGAATTAATGAAAATAAAGAATCAGAAGTCAACAGCACCGAGAAAACTCCCAAGGGGAAATATATAGACCGTTATAATTATTAATTATATAGATTTTGATTTGTTAACACATAAGCATTGCATAAATCTTTCTCAATTCAAAAATAAATCTTATAAAATCAAAAAATGCAATTTTCGATACATTGACTTATGTGCCTATCAGGGCAAAATTAAATTAGTTAAATAATACGTATGCACAAAAGGGATGCGGTTTTCTTAGAAGATCTCTGCCCAAAGCTACGTGACCGAAGATGGCGAAAATCTTTGCATGAATACACAGGTAAACGATGTATATATTGTGGGGAAAATTCAGAATCAATTGACCATGTGCTACCCCGAAGCAAAGGTGGATTAAGTATCACTGAGAATTGTGTACCTGCCTGCCTATCTTGCAATGGAAGCAAAACAGACAATAATGCTTTTGAATGGTATAGAAAACAACGTTTCTACGACCCAAGGCGATCAATGGCTATTAGAGCTTGGACTGAGGGTGACATACGACTAGCTTTGAGACTTCTAAAATGGGCTGAACCTAAACGGACTGAAAACATTGAGAAATCAAAATCTCTTTTAAATGAAGATTATTCTTGGCAAGCAGCTTAAGGTTCTACCAAACTTGACAGGCATCAGAAGAATTATACTTTTCACATATAGAAGCTATATTAGATGACTTGTCAGGAACAAAAGCTATACAAAGAAGAAAGCAGATTGAGGCAATCAAAGGTTTTATCAAGCTTTGATTTTTATTCTGTCCAGATAATCTTTCATAGTTCCTTAATTTGCTAGCACCATTGACGGAATTAAGACTAGGCTTTAAGGAAGAAGCAATCATTGCTCAATAATCATACATAATACATTTGTACTAATGATTCAGGACATTGTCAAGCGTTTTGATCCTCTGCCGCCTAAATCAAAATTAGTAATATTTGGAGGTGGATTTAGTGGACAAAGAATCGCAAGTTTTGCAAGAGGTTTAGGAGTAAAAGTTTTGTGCAGCAGAAGAAAGAAAGAAAGCAATGGAGCTGATTTCATATTTAACACCGAAAAAGAAATATCTAACGAAATTTTCGAAGGAACAACGCACGTATTGAGTTGCATACCTCCTTTATTGAATGGAGAAGATCCTGTACTACTTAAACTCAAGAATCAATTATTAAATTCTAAGAATTTAAAATGGGTTGGATACTTATCTACAACTGGTGTATATGGAGATACGAAAGGAGGATGGGTAAATGAAAATACTTCACCTAATCCTCAGCAAGAAAGAAGTATTCGTAGATTTTCATGTGAAAAACAATGGATAGAAACAAAGCTTCCTATTCAAATACTTAGATTGCCAGGTATTTATGGACCCGGAAGATCTGCATTTGAAAGCCTATTTAATGGAACAACAAAAATGGTAGATAAACCCGATCAAGTTTTTTCAAGAATTCATGTCGATGATATTGCTGGATCTGTATTGTTTTTAATTAATCTCTATTCTCAAGGGAAGAATCCATTAGTAGTAAATGTGGCTGATGACTTACCAACAAGTAATCTGGAAGTGATTACTTTCGCAGCGAAAATAGCTAAAAAATCTATACCCTTAAAAATCCCTTTTGAAATTGCAAAAAAGGAGATGAGTCCAATGGCACTATCTTTTTGGCAAGAAAATCGTAAAGTTGATAACAAGCTATTGTGTCAAAAACTTGGCTATTCTTTAATCTATCCTGATTTTAAATCTGGCCTAAAAGATTGTTTCTCTAAATTAAAAATGAATAAATAGTTTTTATATAAAGATAATTTTTAATATCTGTTCTTTTCAAAAAATCACGTAAGTTCTATGTGCAAATAGATTCTAATTAATTAAATACAATATCATAGAAAAACTTCTCGGATTCATTAGAATCCATTCAATTCAAGTAAAAAAGTCAAACTCACATCTCAACATGCAAAAATTTAAAACACCAGAATCAAATAAAAATACTCTAATTATTTCATCAGGAGATCCTGCAGGAATAGGAACTGAAATAATACTTAAAGCGCTTGGTTCTAAGCACTTAAATACTAATATTCAACCTTTAATTGTAGGATGCAAAAATAACATTTATGAAACTTACACAAACCTAATTAATCATGGAATAGATAATATACCTGACCCGGAAAAACTTGATATTATTGATATTCCCCTAGAAAAAAAAATTATTCCAGGAATAGTTGATGAGCACACTGGCTCGGCAAGCTTTAAATGGCTTTTGAATTCAACAAATATGCTTTTAGAAGGAAAAGCTAAGGCTCTAGTTACAGCACCTATATCAAAAATTGCATGGCATCAAGCAGGCCATAAATTTGCAGGACAAACTGAACTATTAGGTAAATTAACTAACAAAAAGACATCTATGCTTTTTACAGCAATATCACCGAATAACGGTTGGAGATTTAATACTTTGTTGGCTACAACACATATCTCTATTAATGAAATAAATAATAATTTAACAAAAGAGTTAATTAGATATAAGTTAGATGCCTTATTGCATTTCTGTCGTCAATTCAAAGACAAACCATTAATACATATAGCCGGCTTAAATCCTCATGCAGGAGAAGAAGGAAAGATTGGAATAGAAGAGCAAAAATTAATAATTCCCACCTTAAACGAATGGAAAGTAGACAATCCAGGTATCAAAATTACTGGGCCTATACCTCCAGATACATGCTGGTTATCTTCAGCAGATGCATGGATTGGCTCGTCTACTGAAAATAACGCACCTGATGGAATTCTTGCTTTGTATCACGATCAAGGTCTAATACCAGTAAAACTGATCGCCTTTGATGAGGCTGTTAATACAACTCTTGGACTGCCTTTTATAAGAACATCCCCTGATCATGGAACTGCCCTTGATATTGCAGGTAAGTTTAAAGCAAGAGCAACGAGCATGATTGCTGCGATGAATAATGCCTGGCTTCTTTCTCGATAAATAAAAACTTTTAGACAGGTTTTAATCTCATTAAAACTTGACCAAACTCAACTGGTGTACCATTTTCAACAAGAATTTCCATTACTTCTCCACTCACTTCTGACTCTAATTCATTCATTAATTTCATTGCCTCAAGAATACAAACAGCTTGCCCAACACTAATTCTCGATCCAATTTCCACGAAAGGTGGTTCTTCTGGCCCTGGCGCGCGATAAAAGGTCCCAACCATAGGAGCAGTCACTTCGAGCAAGTCAGAGCGGGAGCCTGGGACTGAAGGAGGAGGAGTGCTTGGGACTGGAGAAGCCTCTATTTTACGTTGAGATGGTGGTGAATCAATCTCTTCTGGTATGGGGTTCTTTTGAGAAATTATTGAATCGGAAGAAGTCTCGAGATTACGTTTAACTTCTAAGTAAAAGTCTTCACCCTCAAGTCGAAACTCTTTAATGTCGCTCTCAGCTAAAGTTGCCAATAAGCGATGAAGCTCATCATGATCAAGATTCATAGTCATTGTGTTTCTCGGCCTAGATAACTGTCATTTCGAGTATCTACTCGAATTTTCTCACCAATTGAAATAAATAATGGGACCATTACTTGGGCTCCTGTTTCCAAGATTGCAGGCTTTGTACCTCCCGACGCAGTGTCACCTTTGACCCCAGGATCAGTTTCTTTTATTTCTAAAACAACTGAGTTGGGCAATTCAACTTCAAGAGGTTTTTCATTCCAAGACACTACATTAACCTCCATACCTTCCTTTAGATATTTCCTACTTTCACCAATTTGTTTAGCTGTTAGGCGTGTTTCTTCATAAGAAGTCATATCCATAAAGACAAAATCATCTCCGTCCATGTATGTATGTTGCAACTTCGATTTCTCCAAAAGAGCTTGTGGAACCATTTCCCCAGCTCTAAAAGTCTTTTCAACAACACTACCGCTCACAACAGCTTTTAATTTAGTTCTGACAAACGCAGAACCTTTACCAGGCTTGACATGTAGAAATTCAATAACACGCCAAACTGCACCGTCTAACTCGATCGTCGTGCCAGTGCGAAAGTCGTTACTTGAAATCATTCACACAAAAGATACCAATCGATCATAAGTCTGTGCCAAAGTCATGCAAAACATAGAATTAACATGGCAAAAAAGATTTGCATTCTTGCCCTGATAACAATCCTGTTTTCTCTGAGCTCTCCATGGATTGAACCAGCTGTTGCAAGCCTTCCAAATGGTAATCGACTAAAAGATCCATATGCAATATTAAGAAATTCTTTACCGATTGACCAAAAAGAATTACGTGAATTACAAAACAAACTAGAGGAAACCAGCGATGATCTTCGAGGAAGTAGATGGTCAGCTGTCAGCAAAGCAACTTCAAGAAGTCAATTCTTAGTAAGTAACAAAAAAAATCAAATTCTTGACTCCATACCAGAGGAAAACAAAGAAAAAGCTGTTAATCTGCTATCTAATCTGAAAGAAGAACTTGATGAATTAGGGCAAATAGCAAACGAAAAAAATAAAGTCTCATTTCTCAACCTCAGACGTCAAGGTTTAAAAACAATTGATGATATAGAATCTCTTTTAATTACAAATAAGTTTCCATATAAAATACCCAGTGAATATGACAACTTACCAAGACTTTTAGGTAGAGCGAATGTAGAAATAAAAACATCAAAAGGCAATATGAGTGCAATTATTGATGGTTACAATGCTCCTCTAACAGCTGGTGCATTTATAGATCTTTCATTGAAAGGTTTTTACGATGGTTTACCAATTAATAGAGCTGAAGAATTTTTTATTCTTCAGACTGGAGATCCTAAAGGAGAAGAGATAGGATACTTAAACCCTGATACTAATGAGTTAAGAAAAGTTCCTTTAGAAATAAGAACACGCAGTTTCGAAGATACACTTTATGGCGAAACTTTTGAAGATGTTGGTCTTTATACTGAAACGCCAATCCTGCCATTTGCAACTTTAGGAACACTTGGCTGGGCTCATTCTGATTCAGATTTAAATGATGGTTCTTCTCAGTTTTTCTTCTTCTTATATGAAGCTGAGTTAAATCCTGCTGGTCGTAATCTTATTGATGGAAGAAACGCAGCTTTTGGTTACGTAATAGAAGGTTCTGAAATATTAAATAAACTTGGAGTAGATGATAAAATAATCTCAATTAAAGTATTAAATGGGTCAGAGAATCTGAATCTCACAGCTTAAATTACAAATAAAGTGAGCACTACAATTAAAGATTTAGGTGAAATAGAATTGCTGAATCGTCTAAAAAGATTTATGCGATTTGGGCAGATAGATGATGATGTTGCAGAAATAAATACAATTAATAAAAGTTTATTGATCAATACTGATTTACTTGTAGAGAAAATTCATTTTTCTGAAGAAATATCTAATGCTAAAGATATTGGCTGGAAATGTATTACCACAAATATTTCTGATCTGATTTGCAGTGGGTCAGAAAATATAATTTCCTTTACTGTTGGACTTGTTTTACCACCAAACACACATTGGAAATGGGTAGAAAACTTATATGAAGGGATGCGGGAAGCGATGCAAGAGTTTGGAGGAGAAATAATTGGTGGAGATTGCTCTTGTGGAGAAACAAAAATGATTTCAATTACGGCAATTGGCGAAATGAACCAGCTCAGACTGCATAGAGGAAATGCTGTACCTGGTGACTATATTGTTAGCACCGGATTCCATGGATTGAGTAGATTAGGTTTAGCGCTTTTAAGATCCGAGCACCTACCTAGTGAAGTCCAAATAAGTCCTAAGCTTACAAATAGAGCTATACACGCACATAAGCGTCCTTATCCAGCCCTTGAGGCACTTAAAGCGTTAAAAGAATGCAAGCCTGACTCAATGAGTTGGAGAGCTGCAGGAACCGATAGCAGTGATGGACTTATTGAATCAATCAGAGGAATTTGCGAAAGCAGTGATTGCCAAGCAGTTTTATCAAAAACTTCTATTCTTAAAGATCCTGACTGGCCTGAAGATTCGATTTGGGATGAATGGATCCTAAATGGAGGAGAAGACTATAAATTAATACTTACTCTTCCTAAAGAATGGGCAGAAGCTCTATCAAAAAACTTAAAATCTGCCCAAATTATTGGGTTTATAAAAAAAGGTAAACCAAATATTTCGTGGGATAACTTACAGCCAATTAATATTGAGCAATCAAGTCTTTTTCAACATTTTTAAAAAATAAAACTTGAATTTTATTTCCATTTTTGAGCAACAATTTCAGCCAAGTCAACAACTCTTTGGCTGTAACCCCACTCGTTGTCATACCAAGCTAAAACTTTCACCAAATTGTCATCAATACACATCGTTAACGCTTCATCAACAATGGTTGATTCATTAGTTCCCGCATAATCAGTAGAAACAAGAGGAAGGTCACCATATTTGATAATTCCTTTCATTTCGCCCTGTGAAGCAGTCTTCAATAGTGAATTGACCTCTTCAGCACTAGTTTTACGACTTGATTCAAAAACTAAATCAACTGCAGAAACATTGGGAGTAGGTACTCGCATCGCAATACCAGTTAATTTCCCTTTCATTTCTGGATAAACAAGAGCAACAGCTTTTGCCGCTCCAGTTGAAGTAGGGACCAAATTCATTGCTGCCGCTCTTGCACGACGTAAATCACGATGAGCATTATCTAGGATTCTTTGATCTCCCGTATAACTATGAATCGTGGTCATTAGACCTTTATTAATCCCCAACTTTTGATCTAAAACTTTTACAATTGGAGCTAAGCAGTTGGTGGTGCAACTCGCATTGCTGAGGATATCAAAATCTTCATGAGAATAAGTATCGGCATTAACACCAACTACATAAGTTCCTACACCATCACCTTTACCAGGTGCTGTGAGAATTACCTTCTTCGCACCAACTTGTAAATGCTTACTAGCACCAACATCTGTATTGAATACACCTGTTGACTCGATTACCAAATCAACTCCCCACTCTTTCCAAGGAAGATTTAATGGATTTCTATCTGAATAGCATTTTATAGTTTTGCCATTAATTTGAAATGTATCGTCAGTATGTGAAATTTCGGCGTCGCTTATAGCACCTAAAATTGAATCGTACTTGAGCAAGTGGGCACAAGTTTTTGGATCAGAAGTGACGTTAATACCGACCACCTCAATATTTGTATTTGCACCCCTACTGAGCCAACAACGCATAAAATTGCGTCCAATTCTTCCGAATCCATTAATCGCTACACGCAAAGTCATTTCAAAAACGGTAAAACCGCATAAGCTACTGGCCGCTGATCATACAGAACGATGATCATTTTCTGCGCATTTTGAAAAATAATTGAAGCGTTAAGGAAATAAAAAGTACAAAAACTCTCTAATTCTTTAAAAAATGTGCCTTTAGATCGATGAAGAGTTATCTTTCACTCGACACTGAAGAGCAATTGAAGAAGAAACAAGAATTACCACCTCATATTCACTTTATAGGAATCGGAGGTATTGGCATGTCTGCTCTGGCAATGATTCTCTCTAAAAATGGATATTCGATATCTGGCTCTGACCAAAAAAAAAGCCTGACCTTAAAAAAATTAGCTGACAATCAAGTCCATATATTTAAAAGTCAAGAAGAGTCAAATATTGACCAAATTATAAAAGTTTATGGAAAAAATATATTAGTTGTTAGAAGTTCGGCAATACGTGAAAATAATTTAGAATTATGTAAAGCAAAAAAATATAATCTAACAATCAATCATCGTTCTGAAATATTAGCCTTTTTAATTGAACAAAAGAAATCAATAATCGTCTCAGGATCTCATGGTAAAACAACAACAAGTACCTACATTACAACATTATTTGCCTACGCAAACAAGAATCCAACAGCTATCATAGGTGGAATTATACCTCTCTATAAAAGAAACTACAATGTTAGTGATAGTGATTTATTAATTGCAGAAGCAGATGAATCGGATGGATCATTAGTAAAATTTAACCCAAGTATTGGCGTAATAACTAATTTAGAGCTTGAACATGTTGATCATTATCTAGATCTAGAAGATTTAATAAATACCATGAAACAATTTGCTCAAAAGTGTGAATGCTTAATTACCAATTTTGACTGTGAAAATCTTAAGAATAATATAAAGAATTCTAAATTATTTTCGACTAAAAAAATTAATAATATAGATTTCGCACTAATTCCAAAAGAATCTAATGGATGTGAAATTATTGCTGAGTATTATGAAAAAGAAAAGTTTATTGATATTATAAAAATACCTATTCCAGGAATACACAATTTAAGCAATACAATAGCCGCTATAGCAGCATGCAGAACAACTGGAATTCTTTTTAAAGATATTAAAAAAGGAATTAATAATTTAAAGCTACCTTCAAGAAGATTTGAATATAAAGGATTATGGAAAAATAGATTAATAATTGAAGATTATGCGCATCATCCTAGTGAAATTGATGCTGCAATATCAATTGCTTCTACTATCATTAAGACAAAAAATAACATTTCAAAAATATCACCTAAAAGATTAGTAACCATATTTCAACCGCATCGGTATAGTAGGACTAAAAAATTTCAAAAAGAATTTGCAAAAAGTCTAAGTAAATCTGATTTAGTATTAATAACTCCAATTTACTCTGCTGGAGAAGATGAAATTGAAGGAATAGATAATAAGTCTATTGGATATGAGTTAGAAAAATTAAAACCTAATTTAAAAATATATACACCAAACAATAATCAAAATTTAATAAAACTAATAAAAGAACATACTCTTGAAAAAGACTTGATTTTAATTCTAGGTGCAGGAGATATTAATTTAATATGTGAAAATATATTCTTAGAATTCATAAATAATAAATCAATCAACAATGATTTAGCTGCTTAATAAATGGATTCCATTCAATTAGAAAAAAATATTTCCTTATCAAATTTTACTACTTGGAGAATAGGTGGACCTGCAGAATGGATTGCTCAGCCAAAAAATATTAAAGAAATTCAATATTTAATTAATTGGATAGATATGAAAAAAATTCCCTGCAATATTATTGGTGCTGGATCAAATCTTTTAATCAATGACAAAGGAATTAAAGGATTAAGCCTTTGTATGCGAAATTTCAAAGGAATTCAAGTTGATAAAAACAGTGGAGTTCTCGAAGTACTTAGCGGTGAAATGCTTCCAACTTTGGCCAGAAAAGCTGCTGCAAATGGACTTCATGGACTCGAATGGGCTGTAGGAATACCTGGAACAATTGGGGGAGCTGTAGTTATGAATGCAGGAGCGCAAGAACATTCCATAGCTAGCTATATCGAGAGTATTACAACGCTATCTTTGTCAGGTGAATGCAAAATGATCAAAGGAAAAGATCTCAATTTTGGATACCGACAGAGTCTGCTTCAAAATGAGAAATTAATTGTCTTATCTGCTCGCCTCAAGCTGGTGTCAGGTCAGGCAGAAAAAATACGACAAGTCACAAATGAAAACCTAAATCACCGATTAAAAACTCAACCATATAAAGCCCAAACCTGCGGAAGTGTTTTTCGAAATCCAGAACCCTTAAAAGCCGCAAAATTAATTGAAGAACTTGGTTTAAAAGGATTTCGTTATGGTGGAGCTGAAATATCAAAAATACATTCAAATTTTATAATTAACGCAAATAAAGCTTCTTCTAGTGACGTCAGGGAGTTGATTAAATATATTCAAAAACAAGTTTTTAATTCTTATGGAATCTTGTTAGAAACAGAAGTCAAACAATGTGGCTTTTAATTTTAAACCCTAAGATCAGTAACAATAGGAAATTCTCATGGCTGGATTCGGACTACCAAATTTTGGACAACTCACTGAAGCTTTTAAAAAAGCACAACAAATTCAGCAGAATGCTCAAAAACTTCAAGAAGAGCTTGAAGTTATGGAAATAGAAGGAGCAAATAATGACAATCGAGCAAAAATATGGATGTCAGGAAATCAAAAACCTTTACGGGTAGAAATTGACCCATCTCTTCTTTCTGAAGAAAAAACAATAGTAGAAGAAGCAATATTAGATGCTATGAAATCCGCCCACGAAGTTTCAACATCGACTATGAAAGAACGCATGGAAGATCTAACCGGTGGATTCAAGCTTAACCTTCCTGGTATGGGAGATGAGAATTAATCATTTCCTCAAGACTCTCACGATAAAAAGAATATCTTTCAAGATCTTTATTAATTACACAACCAGGCTCATCTCTATGTAAACAATCTCGAAACTTGCATTGTGACCTACTTAATTGAGCTTGAAACTCAGGAAATAAATAAGCAAAATCAGATGGCTCGCATATTATTTCTGGACGATTAAAACCTGGAGTATCAGCAAGAAGTGATCCATTGCCAATCGCAAAAAGTTCGACGTGTCTTGTCGTGTGAATACCTCTCTTTAATTTTTTTGAAACAGATGATGTAGGGAGTGAAACAGTTGGAATTAAATGATTAATTAAAGTTGTCTTTCCTACGCCGGAGGGTCCAGCCAGTACAGTTAATTTTGTTTTTCTAAATCGTTCTATTAATGAATCAATAGCCTGAGAATTCTGTATAGAAATTGGTATACAATCATAACCCCAAGACTTAAATTTATTAATATATAAAATCAAATCATTTTTTTTAATTAAATCTGTTTTAGTTAAAATTATCAAAGGTTTTATATTTGCGCATTCAGCTGTTAATAAAAAACGACTTGTTTGCTCCATATCAAATAAAGGCTCATCAACTGAGATACAAATAGCCACTAATGTAACGTTTGCCACAGCTGGGCGTTTTAAAAAACTTTTTCGCGGCTCCACTTCTGAAATTACAGCTTTTTTGTTTTTATAATCTATAGACTCAACGCAAACCATATCTCCTACATCTATAAATAAACCTTGATAATCTAACTTACTTCTTCGTGTACATAAAAGTCTAATTTTTTCATAAGATTGATCCAAAAAATCATCTTTATAGTCAATCTCTACGATTAAAAAATTTGCCTTAAGTGCAACAACAATACCTTTAAATTTATTAGATTTATTTTTATTCACTCGATATTATCAAAGTTACCTTTTTAGAGTCTTTATTCAATATTTTTACTTTATAACCCTTCTCTTTTAAACCATCGATAACACTAGTTTCAGATTCCCCTAAATCCAAGTCTACTTTTAAAACTTGATTGGAAGATAAATTTTCCAAAACCAAGCAGCATTTAACAAAATTGACTGGACAAGAAAGGCCACACAAATCTAAATAATGATCAATAAAGATGTTTTTCTCCACTATTATTTGCCAAATAATTTACTAAATAAGCCACTTTTATGATAATGATGTTGAGGTCCGCGTGCAGAGTAATGTCCAGCTAATTCTTCTAATAAATTTCTTTCAGAATCTGATAATTTTGTAGGTAATTTAACCTTTACTGAGACTTGATGATTGCCTCTAGCAACAGGATTGCCTAGTTTCGGCACTCCTTTATTTTCTAAATTCAAAATAGAGTTAGGTTGAGTTCCTACTGGAATTTGTAACTTAGTAGGGCCATCTACAGTATCTATTTCAATAGTATCTCCTAAAATTGCCTGAAGGTAACTAATATTGACCTCAGACAAAATTGTCAATCCATCTCTCTTTAAATTAGGATGATTTTTAACTTTTAAGAAAACATATAGATCTCCAGATGGACCGCCCTTTAATCCAGCATTACCCTCACCTGAAACTCTTAATCTTGTTCCACTATCAACTCCAGCAGGAATATTAATTTTTAATTTTTTTCTTACTTGTTTAACGCCTTTTCCTCCACAAGCACCACAAGGATCTTTAATCACTTGTCCAGTACCACCACAAGTTGGACATTCAGCGACTTGGGTAAAACTTCCAAAAGGTGTACGAGTAGCTCTTCTTACCTGACCTGCACCACTACATGTAGGACAAGTAACAGGGCCAGTGCCTTTCTTAGCACCAGTCCCTCTGCAAACATCACAAGTTTCTAAATGAGGAACCGTGATCTCTTTTTCTTGACCAAAAATAGCTTTATCAAAATCAATCGTTAAGTCGTAACGTAAATCGTCTCCCTGTTGAGGTCCACGTCTTTGAGAGCGAGAACCTCCTGGAGAACCAGAACCACCAAAGCCATTAAAAAAAGTATCAAACAAATCTGCAAAACCGCCCATATCTCCCATATCCGGCATACCAGCAGCCCCACCTACTCCAGCTTCTCCAAATTGGTCGTAACGAGCTCGCTTTTGAGAATCGCTTAAGACTTCATATGCTTTACCTATTTCTTTAAACTTATCCTCTGCACCTGCTTCCTTATTCACGTCAGGGTGATATTTCCGAGCTTGCTGTCTATAAGCTCTTTTTAAAGTGTCTGCATCAGCATCTCTGCTGACACCCAATAGATCGTAAAAATCAGCCATTAGTCCATTTAAACAAATTCAATACCTTTTCGATCATCATGTAGTTAATTCTCATCTTTAGTTGAAACGTCTGAAGATTCAGTTTGTCCTGGATTAGCAGCACTCTGATCAGGAATATCTTCATTAGACGTTTTAGGTCCAGGTCCCATAGAAACTTTGACTAAAGCATGCCTTAAAACACGACCATTCAAGTGATAGCCCCTTTGTAATTCTTCAATCACAATATCCTCAGCCTTTCATCACTGGGCTCTCTCATAACAGCTTCATGTAAAGAAGGATCAAAAGCCTGATCAACAACACGCATTGGAGCAACACCAAGTTGCTTAAGAACTTCAACTAATTGCTTATAAAGTCCTTGGTAACTTCGATGTAATGCTTGAGCTTCTTCACCCTCAGGATTTAATTGCTGTCTTGCTCTTTCAAAATTATCTACAACAGGAAGGATTTCGCTAAGCGTAGTGCAAGTAAGTTGAATTTTTAAATCATCTTGATCACGCGTCTGACGCTTCCGGAAATTGTCAAAATCAGCAGCTATTCTCATATATTGGCTGTTCAGAGTTTCATGTTCTTTTTCTAATTGCTGTAATCTTGCTTCAGTATCTGGACCTTTAATATTCGAATCAGAGCTAGTTGAAGGTTGTTCGTTTGCTATGTCTACTGAATCATTATTCAATTGAGGTTCTACTTTCTGATTTTCAGAAAGCTCAACTTTATTAAGTGATTCATTACTTGTTTGAGAACTTACAGAATTTTCATTGGAATCATCTTGTGATGAACCATCCTGAGGTGATTCATGTTCCGAGGAGGAAACGTCTGAATGCATATAATTTGAACAGCTATTAAACCATGTTGATTGCAAAGGGTTTTTTGTACAAGCTACGGAAGCCCACACCTATGAAATAGAAAGAAAATCATTTAAGAATCAACTTCAAACGTAAGCGCGACACCATTATTGCAATATCGTTTACCAGTTGGCCTTGGACCATCATTAAAAACATGCCCTTGATGCCCACCACAACGCCGGCAGTGATATTCAGTTCTTGGGACAATTAATTTGAAGTCTGTTTTTGTCTCTATTGCATCTGGTAAATGATCGAAAAAACTTGGCCAGCCTGTTCCACTGTCAAACTTTGTTGTTGAAGAAAATAAAGCAAGACCGCATCCTGCACAACGAAAAACTCCTTTCCTTTTTTCATCATTGAAAGGACTTGAAAACGGTCTCTCTGTTCCTTCCCTACGTAAAACGTAAAAAGCGTCTTTGGGTAAACGATTTTCCCATTCTTGATCCGTTAAAGTTTTATAGTTATCCATTGGTTTAGGAGCAGCAAAAGCACTTTTTGGTTTAATAGTAAAACCAAAAAAAGTATTTAAGAGTCCAATCATAAAAAATCTACGCTTCAAAGAAATTTCTCAATTCGATAAATCTTAATAAAATTTCCTCCCTAAAAGTTGAAAAAAATTAATTCATAAAAAATGATTTCCAATTCTTTAAAAACAAATGAAATAGCTAACTACAGTTTAAGTATTGCTCCAATGATGGATTGCACAGATAGGCATTTTCGTGTCCTTATGCGCCAAATCACAAAAAAATCGCTTTTATACACAGAAATGATTGTGGCCCAAGCACTTCATTACAGCAAAAACAGGAATAAATTATTAGATTTTGATGAAATCGAGCATCCGATCTCCATACAACTAGGAGGAGACAATCCGAAACTCTTAGCTGAAGCAGCTCAAATGGCTGAAGATTGGGGATATGATGAAATTAATTTAAATATTGGGTGCCCAAGTCCAAAAGTAAAATCTGGCAACTTTGGAGCTTGTCTAATGGGAAAACCAAAGATAGTGGCCAGTTGTATAGAAGAAATGAAAAAATCATGCAATATCCCAATAACAGTGAAACACAGACTTGGTATTGATAATCTCGATAGCGATGATTACCTTATGCAATTTGTTGATAATTGTTCAATTGCAGGAGCAGAAAGATTTATCATTCATGCAAGAAAAGCTTGGCTAAATGGATTAAATCCAAAAGAAAATCGAACAATTCCACCCCTTCAATATGAAAGAGTTGAAAAATTAAAAAAAAACAGACCTGATTTAATTATTGAACTTAATGGTGGAATAAATACAATAAATGAATGTATTAAAACTCTAAAAATATTTGATGGAGCAATGGTAGGAAGAGCTGCGTACTCACATCCCTTTCTTTGGACAAAAATAGATTCGATGATTTATGGACAAAAAGAAGAATATCTCTCTAGATCAAAAATAATTAAAAAAGTAATTCCTTTTGCTCAAAAACATTTAGACAATGATGGAAGACTTTGGAATATCGCTAAACACATTTTAAATCTGATAGAAACCATACCCAATGCAAAAATATTAAGACAAGAACTAAGCGAAAAATGTCAAAATAGCAAATCTGACGTTTCTATTTTAAAAAAAATTGCCCAGCAACTTGAAGATGCTGGGCATTAAGAACAAGCAGAACAAACAACAAAATCTTTAAGATTCTGCACCACCATATTCTGAAGTAGTGTCATTTCCCCCTTCAGGAGCAGCGCCTCTTCTTCTTCTGCTACGACCTTGATCAAAGCCATTAGCATCTTGTGAAGCGTTGCCATGACTACGATCTTCCCAACCAGTAGCTCCAGAAGGTCTGTCTTGAGCTGATTGGTCGCCGCCTTGGCCGCCACCGCCATAACCGCCACCGCCGTAGCCGCCGCCTTGGCCGCCACCGCCATAGCCGCCACCGCCGCCTCTTCTGGGAGCACTGCCTCGTGGTTCGGCTTTATTAATTCTTAAAGGACGACCCATAAGCTCAGCGCCTTGAAGAGATTCAATTGCTGAAGCTTCAACTGCTTCATCAGCCATCTCAACAAAAGCAAAACCTCTTTTGCGTCCTGTATCTCGTTCTAAAGGTAAAGAACAATTTGCTACCTCCCCAAAAGGAGAAAACAATTCCATGACATCTTCCTGCTCAGCGCGGAAGGGTAAGTTGCCTACAAAAATACTCACTTGAAAATTGGACTGAAAATAAAATGTAACTAATTAGGCTATGAATAGCCAAGATTAATAACTCAAAAATGAGTTATCTTTATTAGTTTAATACCGAACGCCCTAAAATTGATTTACAACAATTTTTTTACTTAAATAATTTTTCACGCCAAAGAACAAGTTGCTCCTGAACTCTCTCGAATCCAGTTCCACCAACACTCAAACGAGACGCAACAACACTTGAAGGTAAAAGCTTTTCATAAATATCTTTTTCAAAAAATTTATGAAATGTTTTCCATGTTTCCAAAGGAATATCTTTTAATAAAACGCCCTCCTCCAAAGAAGTCTTAACGATTCGACCAACTAATTGATAGGCCTCTCTGAAGGGTACGTTCTTCGCCACTAAATAATCGGCAACGTCAGTGGCATTTGAAAAGTCCGAGGAAACCGCTTGATTGAGTCTTTCTTTTCTAAAAATCAAACCTTCTTCGAACAATATTGATATGGCAACCAAGGAATTCTTAACCGTTTTCACGCTATCAAAGATAGCTTCTTTATCTTCTTGAAAGTCTTTATTGTAAGCCAAAGGTAATCCTTTGATCATGGTAAGCATTGCTTGTAAATGCCCAAAGACTCTCCCTGACTTACCTCTAACTAATTCCGGAACATCAGGATTCTTTTTTTGAGGCATAAGACTACTTCCAGTAGCACATCTATCTGTTAATTGAACAAATGCAAATTCTTCAGATGCCCATAAAATAACTTCCTCAGATAATCTACTTAAATGAGCCATAATCAAAGCTGAGGCTCCTAAAAATTCCACGACAAAATCTCTATCACTGACAGCATCTAAACTATTAGAGTAAATCTCTTGAAATTGTAATTCTGAAGAAGTTATTTTTCTATTAATAGATATAGACGTACCAGCCAAAGCTGCTGCTCCGAGAGGAGAAATATTAACTCGTTTTCTTACATCTTTTAATCGATTTCTATCTCTTTGTGCCATCTCAACGTATGCCAATAGGTGATGCGCTAAAGATAAAGGTTGCGCTCTTTGTAAATGCGTATAACCAGGAATAAGCGTATGAAGATTTTGCTCTGCTAATAAAAAAAGAGCTTTCTGAAGACGCTCCAAATCAATATCAATTTCATCCATACGCTTTCTAAGCCATAATCTAAGATCTGTACCAACTTGATCATTACGACTACGGCCAGTATGAAGTTTTTTCCCTACCGGACCTATCAAATCTATTAATTTTTTTTCTACTGCAAAATGCACATCTTCATCTGAAATGACTGGTTGAAATAAACCATTAGAGGCCTCTTTCCTGATTTGTTCCAGACCATTTTCCAACTCAATAGCCTCTTCCCTAGTAATAATCCCTTGAATTCCAAGCATGCGTGCATGAGCAATTGATCCATCCAAATCTTCTTCTAATAAACAAATATCAAACACAATTGAAGCATTAAATTTTTCTATAAACGGATTGAGTCCTTTATCAAATCTATCGCTCCAAGTTTTGCTCAATGCATTTTCCAAATTACTAATACAAATAAAGCAAGAGACTTAGCAATTGTCAGGAGGTTTACTAAGTTAATTAAGGAACGGTTGATCTTCATTGACTTTTAAAACAACCATTGATGCATCATCTTCAAGGTGATGATCACTGACGCCAACAAAACCATCTAATCTCTCAAAAAGTTTATTTAATATTTGTTTAGCTCCTAATCCTTCCCTCGCAAATTTATCTAAAAAAGTTATCAAACGAGTTTCATCAAAACGTTCACCTGATATACCAGGTGCCTCTGTCACTCCATCGGTGTAGTAAAGAAGAACATCACCAGGCTGAAGCACAATCTCTCCACATCCATATTCAGCCTCAGGTTGAAGTCCTATCAATAAACCAGGAGCATCTAATCTATTAATTGATTTTGACTTAGCGCTCCATAGCAAAGGAGGATTATGTGCTGCATTAGAAAAACGTAATTTTCTTGATTCCGCGTCATAATCAGAATAAAATAAAGTTACAAACCGATGTGATTGAGTCAAATCTTCAAGAGCTAATTGATTTAAGTCATGCAAAATAGAATCAGGAGGTAATCCTGTTAAAACTTCTGCTCGAAGCATTCCTCGCAACATAGTCATTAACAATCCTGCAGGAACGCCTTTACCCATAACATCACCAATCACAAAAGCCCAACGTCCACTTGATTTTGCAGTTGCAGTCAAGTCTGAACGAGTAGGCATAAAATCGAAATAATCACCACCAACTTGAAAAGCAGGCCTACAACAAGCAGCTAATTCAACTCCATCAATTATTGGACATTGATCAGGTAATAATTGTGATTGAATTTCAGCGCCAATGCTTATTTGTCTATCAACTTTTTCATGATTCCTAATGACCTGGAATATGACATCATTTTCTATCGCGACTCCAGTCAAATCAGCAACTATTTGAATATATTTTCGACGAATATTACTATCAAAAACAATCTCTTTTTTATCAAATGCATACAATCTTCCTCTCTGTCTTCCTCGAGCAACTATTGATATAGCAATTAAATTAGAAGAGTCGAAATGTCTTTGAACCAAGCCATCCAACATTGCAATATTTTTTTCCTGCATCCCAAAACCTACTTTCTTTCCTTCTTTTAAAAGAAATAATTTTCTGAACAATTCCTTCTCTTCATCACTGGGAACCATTTGTAATTGATCGCACCAAAGACTCCCGTTATCTTGAAAAGGAATTAACAATGCTCCTTTAACACCAACTAATTGAGTCAAAAGAAGTGGAATAAGTTCAAGAAAGCGCTGTAAATTAGTAAAACTACGCAAAGCAAAGCTTAATGAAAGCAATAAATCTTGGTTAAAAATCTGCTCTTGAGAAAGACTATTAATCAAGTCTTTTAAAGACTTGGACGCAGCACTTGATAAGGAATTAGTTGAATTTAAATATTGTTGTTCTGATATCGGAGAATTTTCTTTCACCATTCTCCAGCAATAAAGAAATTAAAATTTAGCAACATATACCAAAAATTTATAAAACTCATCGAGTAGTTAAAAGTGCCTCAATAAATTCAAAGCTGTTAAATGGCCGTAAATCCCTAATTTTCTCCCCAGCCCCTATAAATCTAACAGGTAGTTTGGCTTCTGATGCAACAGCCATTGCAACCCCTCCTCTAGAAGATCCATCGAGTTTTGTAAGTATTACTCCTGTTAATTCTGCTGACTCAGCAAACGCTAAAGCCTGTTTAAGTCCATTTTGACCTTGACTAGAATCAAGTACCAGTAAAGATTCAACGTTTGATGTAGGAGCAAGTTTGGTAATAATTTTTCTGATTTTCTTTAATTCTTCCATTAAATTATTTTTCGTTTGTAATCTTCCTGCAGTATCTACCAATAATAAGTCAATATTTTTTGATTTACTTGCACCAATCGCATCAAATACTATGGATGCCGGATCAGCATTTTTCGATTCATTTGCAATAACTTCCACCCCTGTTCTATCGCCCCATACCTTTACTTGTTGAACCGCTGCAGCTCTAAAAGTATCTGCAGCAGCAATCATTGCAGAAAAACCACTTCTTTTTGCAACACTTGCCAATTTACCAAGAGTTGTTGTTTTACCAACTCCATTAACACCTACTAACATCCAAATATTTAAAGAACCTTTTTTTGGAGAAAGCAAATCAACACCGCTATCTTTTATTGGCTTTTCAAGAACGTTAACTAATTGTTCTTTTAAAAAACGCAAACCTTCAGAAGCTTCGACCACTTCCTCGTTTAACTTTGATCTTAACGAATTTAAAATTTGATCAGTAGCAGAAACCCCCGCATCTGATCTAAGTAAAAGAGTTTCTAAATCATCAAGAACTTCAGGTGTAAGAGGATCATCGCCTAATTTATCTAATAAATCCGTAACAAACCCTTTACGAGTTTTTTCTAATCCTTGTTTTAACCTACTGAGCCAATCAATTTCATCTAATGAAAATTGATCAATTTTTTTTCCTTGTGCAGCTAAAACTTCAGCTGACCATGTAAAAGTATCGTCAAAATCACCAAGCTTAGGCTCATCTTCTTCTTTTGAATCTTTACCAACTTGAGATTTATTTTGAACTGAAAGATTTAATTTAATATCATCTTTTATATTTTTTTTACTATCAATTAAATCTTTTTCATTGATTTCTTTTTGACGTAATTCTTTCTCCTCTCGTTGCTTTTGTTTAAGTTGCAAATAAGCTTGTTTTGCCCAATCTAAAGAATTATCATCATCTGCAGATGAAGAATTACCTGTTTGATTACTATTGGTAGGAATTTTTTCATCCTGAGAAAAATCGTCTTTCATTTCAGATTAAGTATTAAGTTAGCACTTTGAAGATTCCTTAAAACCCCATTAATCATTCTGCGTCCTTGTTCATCGCTATACCTATTAGCCAAATTTACAGCTTCATTACATGTAACAGCAGTAGGAGTATTAAAATCGTTCAAATCTACAAATGCCAATCTCAAAATATCTCTATCAATTCTAGGTAATCTTTTTAAACGCCAGCCTTCCATAACAGTATCAAGACTCTTATCAATCTCATCTTGCTTTTCAATGACTTTATGAACACGCTTAAGAGCTAGCTCACGTATTTCCTTTTGATCCACTAAAGCTATTAATCTTGGTAATTCGAGGCTCTCAGATAAGGAATTAAGTATATTCTCTGAGTCAATTAAACAAGTTTTTAAATGGTTACGAGATTTTTTTAGAGACCCAGCATCTTCTTGCAATTCACTATCCAATAATTCCTGATTAGCTTTTTCTAATTTTGATGCACATGAATCTAATTGTTCTCGCCAATGTTGCGTTAAAGATTCAATCGCTTTACTAAGTAAACTTTCAATAGTGACTTTATTAATATCTTTTTTTTTAATTTGTCCTAAAAGTAAAAGAGCTAGTTCTCTAGAAATTGATTTTAATTGCATAACTATTAAGTCAAAATGCTTTACGAAGATGAAGCTCTTAGCTGAGAAAATAAACTAGAAAAAGAAGTATTTGTAGAATTATTTCTATCATCAGGATTTACAATTCCAGCAGAAATAATTGTTCTAAATGCATCTTCTACAGATATATCTAAATCCTTAACAGAGCCTTCTGGGACAAGGGTGTACCAACCAGTTGTGGGATTAGGTGCTGTAGGTATAAAAACACTCAATAAAGGTTGATCTGGTTCAGTTTGAAGAGATGGTCCAACAATGCCAGTCACAAAACCAACGCTGAATAAGCCTTCACGAGGATATTCAACTAACACAACTCTACGAAATCTTGTTGAATTATCTCTAAGAAAAGTTTCTAAAAGTTGTTTAAGGGTTTTATAAACAGATCCCGCAAGAGGTATGCGAGAAAGCGTTCCTTCCCCAAACTCAAGCAGCCATCTCCCTACAAAATTTCTGGCCATAAGGCCTATTAACAAAATACCTAAGAGAGGGACTGTTAAACCCAACGCAAGATTAATCAGGTCTTGTAATAAAGGATTAAGAGTAATAAAAGGATTTAATTGTTTTGGAATAGAGGTTAATATTGCCAGAACAAAACGGCTGACGATTGTAGACAGCCAAATAGTGGTAGCTAAAGGAATAACCACCAACAGACCTGCTATAAGGTCATTTTTAAGATCCTGCTGAAGCCTTGAGCCAAGAGTCAGATCTTCTTTAGGAGAGGACTGCACCAAATAAAGAGAGTCCGAAAAATGTATATATATACAATCTAACCAAATTAAGTGCATTAATTAAATAATTTAAGCTATTAATAGAAATAAAACATTAAAAGAAAGCGTTTGAAGGCCCAAATAAAGTGGCAAATGACTGAAAAACCTTTTTAGTAAAGGTAAAAAAATTATTCATGAAGCGCTAACTGTGAACTTAAAGAAATCGATTGATTTAACAAAAAAAATTAAAGAAGAAGCTTTTAAAGAAGGCTTTGATGCAGTAGGGATTGCAAGAATTCCTGGATCTTCACGAATAAATCTTCGAACCGCTGCCTTGGATAGATGGCTGCAAGCTGGACATCAAGCAAAGATGGAATGGATGAAGAACCCAAAAAGAAAAAATATTGAAAACATACTTGAAGGCGTAAAAAGTATCCTTGCGGTTGGACTCAATTACTATGTAGATACTGACAGACCACCTAAAGATATATCAATTGCTAGATATGGATGGGGAAAGGATTACCACAAGATTATTGAAAAAAAATTAAAAAGAATTGGTCTATTTTTAGACCAAGAAAGACCCAACTCTAAATGGAAAATATGTGTCGACACAAGCGCATTTTTAGATAAGGTTTGGGCCGAAGAGGCTGGAATTGGGTGGATTGGAAAACATAGCAATATAATTAATCCTAAAATAGGCTCATGGATGTTTGTAGGTCATCTTTTATCTACTGAAGCGTTGGAAGCTGACGAACCATCAAAACCAATATGCGGTGAATGTGAAAAATGTATTGAGGCATGCCCAACGAAAGCAATAGAAGAACCATTTGTAGTTAACGCAAATAAATGTTTGGCATATCACACGTTAGAAAATAGAGATAAAGAATTACCAAAAAATATAGTTAATAAAATGGGTAATTGGATTGCTGGTTGTGATATTTGTCAAGAAGTATGCCCATGGAATGAAAACAATATTCCAAACACATCTGAACCCGATCTTCAGCCATCTGAATGGATATTAAACATAAACAGAAAAGATGCTTTATCTTGGAGTGACTCTGAATGGAAGGAAAATTTAAACAACTCAGCATTAAAACGAATTAAACCTTGGATGTGGCGTAGAAATCTAAATTCTATCTAAAACAATATATAAAATGAAAACAAACATTCTAAAATTCTATCAATTTCTACTAGTTCTATTTTTATTTGAATCTTCTACTATAAATAAACCATCTAATGCATTTTTTCCTAAAGTTAATGAGCCAAATGAACAAGAATTAAAATCTACATCTATTCAAATCGGAAAGACAGCTATACAACTAATTCAATTTGGACAAAATAATGAAGCAATTAAACTTCTAGAACTAGCAGTTCAATTAAATCCTAAAGAAAAAGAGCTTTGGAAAAGTCTTGCAGAAGCTCAAATAAGAGAAAATAAAAAATATCAAGCATTATCATCATTAAATAAAGCAATAAAATTAAAGCCAACAGAACAAAGTGTATATTTCAGAAAAGCTTCTATATATATGGATTTGAATGATCCACAAGAAGCCAAATTTTCAATAAAAAAAGGATTATCAATAAATAAAAATAATGAGAAAGGATATTTTCAACTAGGTAATGCTGAAATTATGTTAAATAATTACAAATCAGCTCTAAATGCTTTTAGAATATCTTCAAAAATTAATTCAAATTTTTGGCAGTCTATTAATAATGAAGGTCTTGTTTTATATGAATTAAACAATGCAAAAGAGGCTATTTTAAAGTTTAAATCAGCACTAAAAATCAGTAATAATGCAGAGCCAATGTTAGCTTTAGCAATAGCATTGTTTTCCTCAGATAATCAATCTATTGAATCATTTAACTTAGCAAAAAAAGCTTTAAAATCTAATCCTCAATATGTTTCAAAAAACTATCAAGCTGAGCAATTATGGGGAAAGAAATTACAAAAATCAGCACAGGATTTATTTAAAGTTCAAGAAATGAAAAAAGTAGTTAAAGAAGCCAAAGCAAAAAGTCAATGAATTAATGTTTAACAAAAAATTGGTTTTTAACAGATTAGTAAGTAGCCTAAATAAAGAAATTTAGGCCTCTTACAAACTCAGAGATGGCCAAGGAACGCCTGAAACCTATATCGTTGCATCAAGAAATGCAGCGTTCTTATCTCGAATACGCAATGAGCGTAATCGTTGGAAGAGCATTGCCAGACGCAAGAGATGGATTAAAGCCAGTCCAAAGAAGGATCCTTTTTGCGATGCACGAATTAGGACTTACACCAGATAGGCCTTATCGAAAATGTGCTCGTGTCGTGGGAGATGTTCTTGGTAAATATCATCCACATGGAGACCAAGCAGTTTACGACGCACTTGTAAGACAAGTACAGGTTTTTAGTTCAAGATACCCAATTCTTGATGGTCACGGAAACTTTGGATCGATTGATGACGACCCGCCAGCTGCAATGAGATATACAGAAACTCGACTAGCCGCAATATCTAACGACGCAATTTTAAGTGAAATAGATCAAGAAACTGTTGATTTCTCCCCAAACTTTGATGGATCACAACAAGAACCAGATGTCTTACCGGCTCAACTACCTTTTCTGCTTTTAAATGGAAGTGCTGGCATTGCTGTTGGCATGGCAACTAGTATTCCTCCTCATAACTTGAACGAAGTAGTAGAGGCTCTAATAGCAATTATAAAAAAGCCCTCTTTAAGCGAAGAAAAATTATTAGAACTAATCCCTGGACCAGACTTTCCCACAGGCGGAGAAATCTTAATAAGTAATGGAATAAAAGACACTTACACAAAAGGAAGGGGAAGTATAACGATGAGAGGGATAGCTCATATTGAAGAAATTAATCCAGGAAAAGGTAAGCACAAAAGAAGTGGCATTATTATTACTGAATTGCCATATCAACTAAACAAAGCTAGTTGGATTGAAAAACTGGCTGACCTAGTAAATAATGGAAAAATTACTGGAATAGCTGATATTAGAGATGAAAGTGATAGAGATGGAATGAGGATTCTTGTAGAAATAAAAAGAGATTCTGATCCAAACAAAATTTTAGATTTTTTATATCAAAAAACTTCTTTGCAAAGTAATTTTGGCGCTATTTTACTTGCATTAGTTAATGGACAGCCAGTACAACTGACGTTACGAAGATTATTAGAAAATTTCCTAGACTTTAGAGAAAATACTATTTTACTTAGAAGTAATTATCTATTAAAAAATATTAAAAATAGACAAGAAATAGTTGAGGCACTAATTCAAGCTATAAATAATCTCAGAAGTATAATAAATCTAATAGAAAACTCTAAAGATACAACTGAAGCTAAAAATAATTTAATTAATAGCTTAAAGATAAATGAAAGACAAGCTGATGGGATTTTAAGTATGCCTTTAAAAAAAATCACAAGTCTTGAAAAGAATTCATTAAAAAAAGAGATAGAAGATTTAAAGAATAAAAGAGCTGATCTTGAATCAATTATTAACAATAGAGAAAAATTATTAAAATTAATGGTCAAAGAACTAAAAGAACTGAAAAAAAGATTTGGTAGTAAAAGAAGAACAAAATTAATAGAAGGCGGAGATGCACTAATAGCAGAAAGACTTGCAAATCAAAGACCAAATAAAGAGCTTCAAAGAATAAATGCCCTAAAACAATTACCAGCAGATTCTGAAATTATTATTCAATCAAATAATGAAATAAAAATAATCCCATCAATAACCATAAAAAAATTAAAATTAAAAGAAATTAATCAAGAAAGAAACGATATTTTACCTTCAAAACTAATATGGCCTATTAAAAATGAACCAAAAATTCTAGCTGTTAGTCAACTAGGCAAAATAGGTCTTCTTAAATGGGAATTTGCAGGACAAAAACCTGGCAGGTTAGAACGCTTTTTACCAGCAGGTTTAGAAAATGATGAAATAATCAATCTTATTCCTTTACCAGAAAAAAAAGATATAAGTTTAGGATTAATAAGTACTGATGGAAAATTTAAAAGAGTTTCATTTAATGAAATCACCGAAATTTCTAATAGATCAACAACAGTTTTAAAATTAAAAGATAATATTCGGCTTAAATGCTGCCTACTTTGTGAAGAGAATAGCTATCTTTATATAATAAGTGATATAGGTAGAATTCTTAAAATCAAGATAACAGAAAAAACCTTCCCATCTATGGGTAAATTAGCTCAAGGAACAAATATAATGAAACTATTCCCAGGCGAAAATATCATTGAAGCTATCAATATTCAAGAACAACATATTAAAGATCTAATTTTAGTTACTAAAAAAGGATCTTTTATCAAACATAATACTAAAAAAATAAAAATATCTCAAAAAGGAGAGTTAGGAAGAATTGGGATCAATTTTAACGATAATAAAAATATCAAGGATAGAGTAATTAATTGTTTTTTAAATAATGAATACGTTTATATCAAAACGGATCAAAATAGATATAAAAAATTAGATAAAAATCAAATTGATACTAGTCCATATAAAAAAGAAAAAAAATTAAATATAGAATTAAATAATAATGAACTTATACAATCTATTTTTTCAATAATAATACCTGAAAGAATCTAAGATAGAGAAGTTTTTTCAACCCAATTTAAATATTCCTCAGTAACAGTTCCAGTAACATATTTTCCTGTAAAACAAGATAAATCTAACTCTTTAATATTAGAATTATTAGTAATAGCCTTAGTAAGATCTTCAACTTCTTGATAGATCATTTTATCAATAAATAAATTATCTTCTATTTCATTTATATTTCTATTGTACGCAATCAATTCATTCCTACTTGGCATATTAATTCCATAAACATGTGGATATCTAATTGGTGGAGCAGCAGATGTAAAAGTAACTTTATTAGCACCTGCACTTCTTGCCATTTGAACTATTTGCTGAGATGTTGTTCCTCTTACAACTGAATCATCGACTATCAAAACATTTTTATTTTTAAATTCAGTGCTCATTGCATTTAACTTTTGACGAACAGAACGTTTTCTTAGTGATTGACCTGGCATGATAAAAGTTCTACCAACATAACGATTCTTAAAAAAGCCCTCCCTATATTCAATTCCTAACTGCCTTGCTACTTGCATAGCAGCAGGTCTAGAGGAGTCAGGTATTGGCATTACTACATCTATATCACCTAGCAAAATTTGTTTTTTGATAGTTTCTGCTAACAAATCTCCCATTCTTAATCTTGACTCATAGACAGAAATACCATTCATTATTGAGTCAGGTCTAGCTAAATAAACATATTCGAATGAGCAAGGGAATAATTGAGGATTATTTGCACATTGCTTAGAAAAAAACTCCCCTTCAGAAGTAATAAAAATCGCTTCTCCTGGTTCAACATCTCTAACAATTTCGTAATCATTATTTTCAATAACTAGTGATTCACTAGCAATTACCCACTCCAGTTTATTATTTTCTTTTACTCTTTTACCGATTACTAAAGGACGTATTCCAAAAGGATCTCTAAAAGCTAAAAGACCATGACCTGCAATTAAAGCAATAGAAGCATATGATCCCTGAACTCTTCCATGAAGTCTATTTACAGCAGTAAAAAGATCATCTGGATTTATATCTTTTCCATTTATTGAACTATTTAACTCTGTTGCCAAAACATTTAATAACATTTCGGTATCACTCGAGGTATTTGTATGCCTTCTATCAACTTTAAAAAGTTCTTTTTCTAACTCTCTTGTATTCGTTAAATTTCCATTGTGGACAAGAATTATCCCATAAGGAGCATTCACATAAAAGGGTTGCGCCTCCTCTTCTCGATGAGCAGCGCCTTTCGTAGCATATCGAACATGTCCTAACCCAACCTTTCCAATCAACCCTCTCATGTCTCGAGTTCTGTAAGCTTCTCTTACTTGACCTTTGGATTTATTAATATGAAAAACACTGCCGTCCATTGTTGCTATGCCAGTAGAATCTTGACCTCTATGCTGTAGCAACAATAAACTATCGTAAATTTGTTGATTGCATTGATCTGTTGAAACAACTCCTACAATTCCACACATAATTATATTCCTTGGTTAAATAAAATGAATTTAATTTGAAAATTATAATTCATAAAGAATTTATTTAGTTATTTTTTTAAATATAGTATTTTTATATGAATCTTCCAAATCAAGAATATCAATATCTATAATCAAATTACTAGATTGATATATTGATAACTTGTTTTGATGATTTACAGTTCCTAAATTACATATTGAAAAACTATTAGATTTTTCTAACGATATCTTTTTATAATATTTTTTTAATTCTAAGCTTTGATCATCTGAACAACTAACTAAAACTCTTCCTCCTCCTTCAGCAAAAAGCAAACGATCTAATCTTGATTTACTTGAAGGGATAACGATATTTGCACCTAACCCAGAAGAAATACAACATTCAGCTAGAGCAACTGCTAAACCTCCATCTCCTAAATCATGAGCTGAATTAATCATACATTTTTTAATTATATTTCTTAGGAAAAAATGAACTTGTTTCTCTAATTCTAAATCTAATTCTGGCGGTCTTCCTGTTTTTAAACCATGAATGTACTCTAAAAAAGATGAAGCAGATAATGAAATTCTACTATCTTTATTATTATTAATTTCTAAAGGTAATCCCAACAGCCATATTTGATGACCTTCTTTAACCCAAGATTTTTTACAAACTTTATTGATATCTTCTATTAATCCAACCATGCCAATTACAGGTGTTGGATGTATTGGTATAACTGTATTGTTTGATTTTTTTGTATCATTATATAAGGAAACATTTCCACCTGTAACAGGCGTATTTAATACTTTACAAGCATTACTTATTCCTTGGCAAGACATTGATAATTGCCAAAATCCTACTGGTTTTTCAGGAGAAGAAAAATTTAAATTATTAGTAATAGCTATAGGTTCAGCTCCAACACAACTTAAATTTCTAGCTGCTTCTGCAACAGCAGACATACTTCCACGTTCAGGATCTAAATAAACCCATCTATCATTACAATCAACTACTGATGCTATTCCTCTATTTTGATTTGATATGGTTTTGAAATCATTTTGAGGACGAATTCTTATAACAGCTGCATCAGCTTCTCCAGGACCGATAACTGTATTAGATTGAACTTGATAATCGTATTGTTTATATATCCAATTTTTTGATGCTATTGAAGGATTACTTAATAGATTTAATAGAACATTATTCCAGCTAATAAATAAATTATCATTTATATTAATAATTCCATCTTTTAAATTTTTAGGTAATAAATCTTCAGTCCATTTCCAATGATCTTTTAAGTATTCTGGCGTTGAATTTATTAATTTATGTTTCTCTATAGGTGTGTCATCAGCAAGTGCAGATGCTGGTAAATCTGCTACAATATCTCCTTTATATAATACTCTTACAACTTTTTCTTTTAAAACTTTTCCAACGACTTCAACATATAATCCCCACCTCATAAATAACTGTTTCAGTTTTTTTTCTGAACCAGGTTTAACAACGAATAACATTCGTTCTTGTGATTCAGATAACAAGAATTCATAAGCAGTCATTCCCTTTTCTCTAGCTGGCACAAGATCAAGATTCAATTCAATTCCCACCTCACCTTTTGAAGCCATTTCAGAACAACTACAAGTAAGACCTGCAGCTCCCATATCCTGAGCAGCAATTACATATCCAGTTTTAAATGCCTCTAAGCAAGCTTCTATCAATCCTTTTTCAAGAAAAGGATCACCAACTTGCACAGCAGGTCGATCATCTATTGAAGTTTTTGAAAGTTCGGAACTAGCAAAACTTGCTCCTCCCATTCCATCTCTACCAGTTGTATTTCCGACATAAAGAACTGGAAAATCTATTCCACTTGCTCCTGAACAAACTATTTCATCTGTCTCCATCAAACCCAAGGCCATTGCATTTACTAAAGGATTACCCGAATAACTACTATCAAATCCAACTTCTCCTCCAACAGTGGGAACACCTACACAATTCCCATAATGTGAAATTCCTGCCACAACACCTTCTAATAAACTAATATTTTTTTCATCTTCAATAGGGCCAAATCTTAAAGCATTTAGTAAAGCTATTGGCCTAGCTCCCATAGTAAAAATATCTCTCAAAATTCCGCCTACACCTGTTGCTGCACCTTGGAAAGGCTCCACAGCAGATGGATGATTATGACTCTCTATTTTAAAAACTAATTTTTGGCCATAACCAATATCTACGACACCTGCATTTTCTCCTGGACCTACAAGAATTCGAGGACCTGTTGTTGGAAAGTTTTTTAATAACGAACGAGAATTTCTATAACAACAATGCTCAGACCACATGACGCCAAACATTCCTAATTCGTTTCTATTGGGTGGTCGCTTGAGTCTTCTACAAATTTCTACATAATCAGATTGTTTTAATCCCTCTTGAATTAGAGAAGATAAAACATCGTATTCAACAAAAAAATTTGATGAATTGATTAATCGTAGAAAATCATTTTTTTCTGTAAAAAATGTCATTAATTAAATCCAAGGATCAAGATCTCTTTCATTAGTTAAACCTTTTTCTCTCTCTGGTTTATTCATTGTATTAAATTCTTCTGAACTATCTATATCTAAATTATCTATCCAATCGTCATATGAATTCTGATCATTCTGAGTTTTATAAGAATCATCAATAGATTCGTTAGTGTTCTCACTAATTTGATCATCAATCCATCCCTCAAGTCTATCAGAAGCGTTATAAGTCAAATCTTCAAATTGCGTTTTCCATTTTCTACTCTTACTAAGAAATTCTTCTTTTAAACTTGCTTTCTGTATAGGTAAATCTTCAAAAGTATCGATATCACAAGATATCGAACCTGGTTGTTTATCAATAATTTGAGATATTGATAAACGCCAACGACTTGTTCCTGGAATGAGTGGGTTTGTTCTACTCACTAAATAATATTGTATTTTTCCATTTTTAAGTTCAAAAAGAAAATCAGCTATTAGACCTAATTTTTGACCACTTCTATTAAAAACATTAGCGTTAATTAGAGTAGGAAGACGTGCAATAGTTTGACCGTCAGAAATTGAACAAACTCCTTTTACGAATATTTCTTGCTCATTTAATCCTTTTAATTGATCTAACCTCCAGACTTGTCTTTCTAATCTCAAATTAGAGGGACGACTTATTAATCCCAAGATCCGATGAACAGGAGGATGCATCCATGGATTAACTACTGGACCATGGTCAATTCCATTTTCGCAGCGAACATTATGTTTTAATAAATTACTGAATAATAATTTAGTTGGAATAGGCAAAATTAATTTCTTATTTGTATTGGCATTACTAAGTAAGTAAATTTTACATCACTATTGATAGGTGTAAAAACTGCGGGCGTTGTAGGCGCATTACAACTTAACTTAATAAGAGTTGAATCTATAACTTTAAGTCCATCTAGTAAATATCTAACATTAAATGCTATTTGAAAAGATTCACCTGTAAAAGAAACTGGCAAAGACTCAAACGCAGTTCCTATATCTTGCGCATCGGTACTTATTTTAATTAATTTAGCTGAACTATCAGTAGTTATTTTAATAACATTATTATGTTGATCAGCTAAAACAGCAACTCTTTCCAAGGATGCAATAAATTCTTTTCTATCAAACTCCAATACATTAGAAAAACTTTCTGGTAATAATTGAGAATAGTTTGGATAAGAACCTTCTAAAGCCCTAATAGTTATAATTTCATCAACAGATATAAAAACTACTTGACCTTTATCAATAAAAAAATTAATAGGTTTACTAATATCGCAAGCACTTAAAAACTTTTCAAATTCTCTTAAAGATTTAGAAGGCAATGTAATAGAAAACTTATCAAAATCTAAAGGCTTATTTTCATTTTCTGATTCAGATAAAATATTATTTAAATTTAAAACTGCTAATCGATGACCATCTGTAGCTGCTGATTCAATACCATAGCCATCAAAAGTAAGATTAATACCTGTAAGTAATTGCTTAGCGTCATCGGCACTACTTGCAAATAAAGTAGATTTAATTGCATTAGATAACAATAAAGGATTTAATCTCAATGAAGTTCCACTTTCTACCAAAGGTAAATCAGGAAAATCATCCGCGAGCATTCCTCTTACTTGATATGTACCACTTTTACTTGTTAATTGGACTTGTTGACTAGTTTCATCAGAAGTTAAAACTAATGGAGAATCATTTGATAATTTAGAAACAATTTCACCAAATAATTTAGCTGGTAAAGTAATAGCACCACTATCTTCTATAGAAGCTGATATCGAAGTTTGTATTCCTAAACTTAAATCAAAACCAGTTAAGCGAAGCTTTCCTGTAACCTCATCAGCTGCTAATAAAACATTTGCTAAGACAGGATGTGTCGGTCGATTCGAAACGGCTCTACTAACTAACTGAAGAGCAGTATTCAATTCAGCTTGCGAGCAATTTAACTTCATTCCGTTATTTCAAAAAAATCCATTGATATAAGAATTTCATAGCTATTTCTAAAAAGCAATACCGTTAAAAAAAACAAAATTTTTACTTCTATTCTATTCTTATCATTCTTTATATGAAAATGAATTAGAAGTAGTAGGCCCTGTGGTTTTTGTGGTTATTAAAAAAAACATAGATATAAACAGGGATTTCCAATTTTAGGCTTGTGGAAAAAAGTTTTTGTCTGTGGACAAAAATATACTTTTCTACTTTTTATATGATCTGTGGAAAAAATTAAAATATTTATCTATAGGTTTTCATGTTTTTTTCCACAATATAAATAATCAAATAGATACGAAATTAACAGACAGTTTTTTTTTTGGATATTTATATGTCTTCAAAACCCCATCTTTTTTGCTATTGAATTCATTTCGGCTTCAACACCAGTATGAAAAATTGAATCATTGTTCTTAATCGCGCAATCAGGGTCTTTTAGACCATTACCAGTTAAAACACATACAATAGTTGAATTTTTTGGTACATCAGTTCTAATTTTTAACAAACCTGCTACAGAGGCTGCGCTAGCAGGTTCGCAAAAAATTCCTTCTTCTTTCCCAAGAATTTTATATGCATCTATTATTTCTGAATCTGTAACTGATGAAAATTTACCATTGCTAGACTCTCTTGCTAAGAGAGCTTTTTCTTTATTAACAGGATTGCCAATTCTAATTGCAGTTGCAATTGTTTCGGGATTGATAACACGGTTACCCTCAACTAAAGGAGCAGAACCGCTTGCTTGAAAGCCCATCATACGAGGAAGCTTTTTCGATTTATTAGCATGGAAAAATTCTTGAAATCCCATCCAATAGGCAGTTATATTCCCTGCATTTCCCATTGGAATACATAACCAATCAGGAGCATTGCCAAGATTTTCTATTATTTCAAAAGCTGCTGTTTTTTGACCTTGCAACCTATAAGGATTTACAGAATTAACTAATGTTATTGGATATTTTTCCGATAAGTCTCTAACAATATCTAATGCTTTATCAAAATTTCCTTTAATAGCTAACACTTCTGCTCCATAAACTAAGGCTTGAGCTAGTTTTCCTTGAGCTACGTATCCATCTGGAATAACAACAAAAGACTTCATCCCTCCCTTGCTCGCATAGGCAGCTGCAGATGCTGAAGTGTTACCTGTGCTTGCGCAAATTACAGCTTCACAACCTTCTTCCTTAGCTTTACTTATAGCCATTGTCATGCCCCTATCTTTAAATGAACCTGTTGGATTAAGACCGTCATATTTCACATATACTTTTACTCCTTTTCCAATTCGGCTAGCTATTGATTTTACTTCTATAAGAGGTGTTGCGCCTTCTTTTAGAGTAATGATGGGAGTTTTATTTGTTACTGGTAGCCAAGCTTTGTATGCCTCTATAAGCCCATTCCAATTGTTTTTTTTAGGGCTAGAAGAGAATAGTTGCTTAAGCTTTTTAGAAATTGCCACTTATTTAACAAGTAATATTAAACAATCTAAGTGCTAGACCTTCCATCTTTTAGTTTTTTAAAAGGGGAATTTGAATAGAAGTCTATTAATTCTTTTAATGATTCTGCTTTTTTAAAGGCTTTATTCAATGCGTTTAGATCTATAGCAATATTTTTGTTTGGATATTCTTTAAAAAAATCTATGAGATTAATGCTTTCATTATTTTTATAAGAGCTTAATATAACACCAGATCTAATCGCTTTTATACTTGTTTTTGTATTTGATATTTTATTAGGATAAATAATTTTAGATAGTCTACTTAAAAATACTTCACCTATTTTACTATTCATTAATCTACTACTTGTTTTTAATGGTACTTCTATTTTATAAGATAAAAAATTTTGAAGATCTTTATCATTTAGATTTAGGATTTTCATTAAGCTTTTTAATTTATTGCTGGGTTTTCCTTTTTCATTGAATTTATTTAATTCTTCTATTTCAATTGTTCTACTAAAAGTTCCTTTATAAAGAAAGATATTTTCAGCACTTTTTGCACTCGGATAAAAAAATAAAAATAGTAATACTACTATATTTTTATAATTTAAATTCATTTATTGAGATACACCAGCAGCAACTTTAACTAATCTAATTAATCCTTTTTCAGATGTTTTCTTCATCAAACCATATCCCATTTTATAAGTATCTTTAGTTACTAAAATTTTTGGTAATTTTTTAAATATTATTTTTCTTTTGAATCCTGGTTTAATCTTTGATGTATTAAACATTTTTTTAATTGAAGATAGATTAAATACTTTTTTAGTATTATTTGTTGATGATTTTTCTATTGTCTTTGAACGTATTTTTAATGGAAGCTTTTTATTTAATTTAATTATTGTTTTCCATCCAATAGAGTCAATTTTTGAAGCTAAAATGTTTACCAATTCATTTCTAAGGACAAGTCCCTTTTTAGAAAATAAAAAATCAATTGTTTGATCCAAAATTTTCTCACTATCTAACTGTTTTTCTTTAGTAGCGCTTGTTAAAAGATCATCTAATCTTTCTAATTTTAGATTATTGTCATCAAATAGCATTTCTTTTAAACTATTTCTTAGTTCTGGGTTTTCATCTTCCATAAGTCTTCTTGCGAAATAAGGATATGCTGCTCCTAATATTTTAAAATTTGGATCAACACTCAGTGCTATTCCTTCTAAAGTAATTAAAGATCTAATTATCAAGGCGTAATAAGGTGGTAATTTAAAAGGAAATTTATACATTATTCCAGACATATCATCTGTTACTGCTTTGAAGTCCATTTTATTTACTCCTATCTCTAAAGCGCTAGTGAAAACACTTTCAAATGCTGGTGCAATAGGTCTTAAATCAACTTCTTCAGAGAGAAACCCTAGTTGAACAAAATCATTGGAAAGTTTATCAAATCTTTTATTTACAAGGTGCACAACTGCTCTAATTAAGCCTACTCTAGATTGCTGTGTAATATCACTCATCATGCCAAAATCTAGATAACATAAACGACCATCTTCCATCGCTAAGATATTCCCGGGGTGAGGATCGGCGTGAAAAAAGCCATGCTCAATTAGTTGTTGAAGACTGCAACTCACGCCGATTTCTACCATTTTATTTGGATCAATTCCTAAATTTTTGACAGCGTCTATATTTGTTAATTTTGTACCATCTATCCATTCCATTGTGAGTACTCTTCTACTTGTTACTTTCCTATAAATTTTTGGTACTGCAATTTTCTTATTATCACTATGAAGTTTTTTAAATTTTTCAGCATTATTAGCTTCATTTATGTAATCCATTTCTTCAAATATTCTTTTGCCTAGCTCATCTATTAATGCGACTAAATCACTTCTAATAATTCCAATATTATTTTTAAACCATATAGCTATATTTCTCACTATGTATAAATCTAAAGTGATTTGTTCTCTTAATCCAGGTCTTTGAATCTTAACAGCAACTTTTTCTCCACTTTTCAGTGTTGCTTTATGTACTTGACCTAAAGATGCTGCTGAAATTGGTTCTTTATCTATTTCAAAAAAAATGTTTTCTATCGTATCTTCTAAATCTTGTTCAATGCACGCCATGGCGAGTTTACTTTCAAAACCAGGAAGTTGATCTTGAAGCTGAGCTAGTTCTTCTAAAACTGTTGGAGGAACAATATCTGGTCTGGTAGAAAGTGCTTGTCCAGCTTTTATAAATGCTGGTCCTAAATCTACGAGAAGTTGTGTAAATTCTTTAGCTCTAAAAGTTTTTCTTTCATTTTTTTCTAAGGAACCAATTAATTTTTCCCATCCAACACCAAGTAAGAAAAATCCAATTGGTAAAAGTGTCTGCCAAAGTCTTCGAACTAGACGAATTGGATTTTTTTTGTAGATTGAGTCAATAGCTATCGGGTCATACTCAAGCAGACCTGAGGCTTCAATAAAATCGCTTAGTTCTTCGGCCATTCTGGTATGGCGATGTTCTACATCCCTTCTAGTCCATTTTACCCCTAGCTTGCGTCTTTTTGATTCCTTTGAGTTATGCTAAAAAACCTTCATTTTCAAAATATAGCTCTATTTGGGAACTTAGAGATCGACTTTGACAAGGGGTTTACTGTTTTTACAGGGCAAACTGGTTCAGGTAAATCAATATTTATTGATACATTGAGTGCTTTGTTGGCGGATAAAAAAACTTCTCTAGATAATCGATTAGTAGCTAAAGGATCTGCTTTTTCATCAATTGAGGGTGTTTTTTCAATATTCCAAAAGACAAAAGACTGGTTAATTAATCAAGAATTTGATGTTGAGGAAGAATTGATTGTGACTAGGGAGTGGCGGCTGAAAGAAAATAAATATAAATCTAGGTTTAGAATTAATGGTGTATTAGTTAATAGAGATCAAATATCAGAATTGAGATCGCTTTTATTTGATTTTACCCTACAGGGAGATACTTATATTTTGAATAACTCTTTTTATCAATTAAGCTTATTAGATTCATTAGGTTTAAAGAAAATTCAAGAATCTATTACTAAAGTAAAGCAAGATTGGAAAACTTGGCATGACGCTAATTTAAGACTAGAGAATGTACGAGATAAAATATCTGCTTCAAAAAAAGAGTTTGAGGAAATGCAGTACATATACGAAGATTTAGATCAATTAGAGTTAAAAGATCCAGATGAGCAAATCAAGTTAGAAGATAAACAGAATCGGTTATCAAATCTTTTAAGATTAAAAGAAGGAGTTAAATCTTTATTGACTCGTTTAAATGAAAGCTTAGATGAATATCCATCGATTTTAGATCATACTAATTTTTGTATTAACGAATTAAAAATATTGTCTCAAATTGATTCATCATTACAACCAATTTTTGATAATTTTTATATAATAACTAATAATCTTAATGACTTGATTTATCAGATTAGTGATTATGAAAAAACATTAGATATTGATCCATCTTTTTTAAATGACTTACAAGTTAGATTGTCTACTCTAAAATTTTATCAAAAAAAATATCATAGAAATATAGAAGATCTTATTAGCTATAAAAATGAAATAATTAATAGCTTATCCTCTTCGGATAGTTCTAATAATATAAATCAACTTTCTTCTTTAGAACAGAAAAAGAAAATTATTAGGGACAAGTCTAATAAAGATTTATCGACTATAAGAAAAATTATTGCTTTGCAACTTGAGGATAAATTGATTATGACTTTAAAAAAATTAGGTATTCCGAATGTTCGTTTTAAAGTTGTTTTTGAAGAATGTGAACCAACAATTAATGGTATCGATAAAGTTAATTTTATGTTTTCAGCAAATCCAGGTCTGCCTCTAGCGCCTCTTGCAGAAACAGCCTCGGGAGGAGAGAAATCTCGAGTTCTTCTTGCAATAAAGGCAATTTTCTCTGCTTTTGATCAAGCTAATTTATTGATTTTTGATGAAATTGATTCAGGTGTTAGTGGATCAGTTAGTAGTTACGTAGCTACTTTGCTTTCTGATTTGTCAAAGCATCGGCAAGTATTTTGCGTGACACATCAACCGTTAATTGCAGCATTTGCTGATAATCATTTTTCTTTAAAAAAGGCTGTTATCGCTGATAAGACAAAGTCTACTGTGATCAATTTAAAGGAAATCACAGATAGGCAGAGAGAATTGGCTCTTTTGGCTGGGGGTGAAATGGTAGAAGCCAATGCTTATGCGGCGAGCTTGCTGGAACACAAAGCTGCATGATGAGCATGTTTTTCTATACAATTAGCTATTAATAATTTTCCCTAATGGGAAGTCTAAAACCTAATTCCACAAAAAAGACATCAAATATTGGTTCTTCGAGTGAAGAAGTCATCACTATTCGTGGTGCAAGGCAGCATAATTTAAAAAATGTTGACTTATCGATTCCAAGAAATAAATTGGTGGTTTTTACAGGTGTTAGTGGAAGTGGTAAAAGTTCTTTAGCTTTTGATACTATTTTTGCCGAAGGACAAAGACGATATGTTGAGAGTTTGTCTGCTTATGCAAGACAATTTTTAGGTCAGGTTGATAAACCAGACGTTGATTCAATTGAAGGTTTATCCCCAGCAATTTCTATTGATCAAAAATCAACTAGTCATAATCCTCGCTCAACAGTTGGAACGGTTACGGAAATACAAGACTATTTTCGTTTGCTTTTTGGAAGAGCGGGAGAACCTCATTGTCCTGAGTGCTCGAGACCAATTAAGCCCCAAAGTATTGATGAGATGGTTGATCAAATTAAGACTCTTCCAGAAGGGACTCGATATCAATTACTTGCACCAGTAGTTAGAGGTAAAAAAGGAACACACTCAAAACTTTTATCTGGACTTGCTGCAGAGGGGTTTGTTCGAGTAAGGATTAATAAAGAAGTTAGAGAATTGGCAGACAATATTGAATTAGATAAAAATCAAGTTCATTCTATTGAGGTAGTAGTTGATAGATTGATAGCGAGAGAGGGTATCGAAGAGAGATTAACTGATTCATTAACTACTACGTTGAAAAGGGGAGATGGCTTAGCAATAGTTGAAGTAGTACCTAAAAAGAATGAAGAACTTCCTAAAGGTATTGATAGAGAAAGATTATTTTCTGAGAATTTTGCTTGCCCAGTTCACGGGGCGGTGATTGAAGAATTATCTCCAAGATTATTCTCATTTAATAGTCCATATGGGGCATGTCCAGATTGTCATGGTCTTGGTCACTTGAAAAAATTCACTTGCGAGAGAGTTGTACCTGATCCATCACTACCTGTCTACGCTGCTGTTGCACCATGGAGCGATAAAGATAATTCATATTATTTTTCATTATTATTTTCAGTTGGTGAGGCATTTGGCTTTGAAATAAAAACTCCTTGGAAAGATTTAAAAGAAGAGCAACAAAATATTTTGTTAAATGGCAGTAAAGAACCAATTTTAATAAAGGTAGATAGTAGATATAAACAAGATTCTGGATTTAAAAGACCTTTTGAGGGTATTTTACCTATTTTAGAAAGACAGTTACAGGATGCAAATGGTGAAGCCGTTCGCCAAAAGTTAGAAAAATATCTTGAATTAGTCCCTTGTGCAAGCTGTCATGGCAAGAGATTACGTCCTGAGGCTCTTGCTGTAAAACTTGGACCTTTTGCAATAACGGATCTCACTTCATCAAGTGTTTCTACCACACTTGAGAATGTTGAGGAACTAATGGGTCTTGAGACAACTAAAAATTCAAAGCAATTGCTTTCTAATAAACAAAAAAAAATTGGGGAATTAGTTTTAAAAGAGATCCGATTACGTCTTCAATTTCTCTTGGATGTTGGACTGGATTATTTAACTTTAGATAGGCCAGCTATGACTTTGTCGGGGGGAGAAGCTCAAAGAATACGACTAGCTACGCAAATAGGTGCAGGTTTAACAGGTGTTCTTTATGTTTTAGATGAACCTAGTATTGGACTACATCAAAGAGATAATGATCGATTATTAGCTACATTAAAAAAACTGCGTGATCTAGGCAACACTTTGGTTGTTGTTGAACATGATGAAGATACTATCAGAGCAGCTGATCATTTAGTCGATATAGGCCCTGGTGCTGGTGTACATGGAGGAGAAATTATTGCTGAAGGGTCTATAGATAGCTTGTTGGCTGCAAAAAAATCATTGACTGGTGCTTATCTGAGCGGGCGTTCATCCATACCTACTCCTGCTACTAGAAGAGATTCAGTTCAAAGAAAATTACGACTGATTGATTGTAATAAAAATAATCTAAAAAATGTTTCAGTAGATTTTCCATTAGGTAGATTAGTTGCTGTTACTGGTGTTAGTGGAAGCGGTAAAAGTACTTTAATAAATGAATTACTCCATCCTGCTTTAAATCACTCTTTAGGGTTAAAAGTTCCTTTTCCAAAAGGATTAAAAGAGTTGAAGGGTATTAAATCAATAGATAAAGTTATTGTTATTGATCAATCCCCAATTGGTAGAACCCCACGATCTAATACAGCTACTTATACAGGTGCATTTGACCCTATACGTCAACTTTTTGCTACTTCTGTTGAAGCAAAAGCTCGAGGATATCAAGCCGGGCAATTTAGTTTTAATGTGAAAGGCGGAAGATGTGAAGCTTGTCGTGGTCAGGGTGTGAATGTAATTGAGATGAATTTTCTTCCTGATGTCTATGTTCAATGTGATGTATGCAAAGGGGCTCGATTTAATAGAGAGACATTACAGGTTAAATATAAAAATCATTCTATTTCTGATGTATTAGAAATGACAGTTGAACAAGCAGTTGACGTTTTTTCAGCAATACCTCAAGCTGCAGATAGATTAAGAACACTTTTAGATGTTGGTCTTGGATACATTAAGCTTGGTCAACCTGCTCCAACATTATCTGGGGGAGAAGCTCAAAGAGTAAAACTCGCTACTGAGTTATCTAGAAGAGCCACTGGTAAAACTCTTTACCTAATTGATGAACCTACAACTGGTTTAAGTTTTTATGATGTTCATAAATTAATGGATGTTATGCAGAGATTGGTAGATAAAGGAAATTCAATTATTGTTATTGAGCATAATTTGGATGTAATTAGATGCTCAGATTGGATTATTGATATGGGTCCGGAAGGGGGTAACAGGGGAGGAGAGATTATTGCCATGGGTACTCCTGAAGAAGTAGGACAAGATTCAAATAGTCACACTGGTAATTATTTAAAAAAAGTGCTGGAATTACATCCTCCAATAAAAGTCTGAAATTATATATATATTTCTTAATCTTTATGATTGATTTGGCTGCTTTTGTTTTATGAAGATTAAAAAAAGTAAGTTATAGAAAGAAGTTTAAAAATTTGATTTTTACTTGAAAAATTTTTATCTTTTCTTTACGTTTAGTGCACACAAAATCAATTATGTATCCTTCAACCTTTCGTAAAGGCTCTGTTTGGGATTAAAACTTTTACATCTAAATTTGCATGGTTTAATCCGTTCTCATGATCTTGAATTGGGAAGAGATTCGGATACTGGAGGCCAAACTTTATATGTTTTAGAATTAGTAAAAGGACTTGCTGCAAGACCCGAAGTTGAAAAAGTTGAACTTATTACTAGATTAATTGTTGATAGAAAAGTATCCTCTGACTACTCAAAGCCGGTTGAAAAGATATCAAATTGTGCTGAAATTATTAGATTACCTTTCGGTCCTAAACGTTATGTCAGGAAAGAATTGTTGTGGCCTTATTTAGATGATTTAGCTGATCAAATAGTGCAAAGATTACAGAAAAAAAAAAATAATTTGCCTGATTGGATTCATGCTCACTATGCCGATGCTGGTTACGTTGGAGCATTAGTCAGCAGAAGGTTAGGTTTGCCATTGGTTTTTACTGGCCATTCACTAGGTCGTGAAAAACTTAGAAGATTATTGGCTGCTGGAATAGATCATGATCAAATAGAACAAACCTATTCAATTAGTAAAAGAATTGATGCAGAGGAATTGGCTTTAGCGCATGCAAACCTACTCATAACAAGTACCAAACAAGAATCTGATGTTCAGTACGCTCGTTATGGCCGATTTAGCTCTAAAAACGTAGAAATAATTCCACCTGGTGTTGATCTAAATCGTTTTCATCCAACAGCTTATTCTTTAAATAAAGATGAAAAAGTATTAAATAAACTTTTCAAGCCTTTTTTGAGAGATATAAATCTTCCACCTCTCTTAGCTATATCTAGAGCAGTAAGGCGAAAAAATATTCCTGCGTTGATTGAGACTTATGGACGTTCGTCGATATTGCAGCAAAGACATAATCTCATTTTAATTTTAGGCTGTCGGGAAGATTCACGTCAGCTTGATAAACAGCAAAGAGAAGTATTTCAGCAAGTTTTTGACTTGGTTGATAAATATAATTTATATGGAAAAGTTGCTTACCCAAAACAACATAAAAGAGAGCAAATTCCCTCAATTTATCGTTGGGCTGCAAATAGAAATGGATTATTTGTTAATCCTGCCTTAACAGAGCCATTTGGCTTGACATTATTGGAGGCTGCCTCGTGTGGATTGCCAATGGTGACTACTGATGATGGCGGCCCAAGAGATATTCTGTCTCGTTGTGATAATGGTCTACTTGTAGATGTAACTGATTTAGAAGCGTTTCGAGATGGTTTAGAGACTGCTGGATCAAACCCATCTTTATGGAAAACTTGGAGTAACAATGGAGTAGAGGGAGTTAGTAGGCATTTCAGTTGGGATGCTCATGTTTGTAATTACATTGCATTGATGCAGAAGCGTCTGAAATTTCTTGCACCTCGTCATTGGACGTTTGCAAACACTGAAGAAACCAGCCCTATAGGTCAAAAATTATTATTTCTTGATTTAGATAACTACCTTGAAGAATCTAAAGGCTTATCAATATTGAGAAAAAAAATAAAAGATCATTCATTGAATCAAAATATTCAATTAGGAATTTTAACTGGTAGATCAATCAAAGCTGCTCGTTATCGATATGCAGAAATACATCTACCCAAGCCTGCAGTTTGGATATGCCAAGCAGGCACTGAGATTTATTATGCTGATGAAAAAAAATCAGATATTTTTTGGCAAGACTCAATATCTGTTGATTGGAGTCGTAAGGACGTAGAGAAGGTTTTGTTCGATTTAAAAGATTATTTAGAGCTTCAATCAACTGAATTCCAAGGTCCTTTGAAGGTTAGTTATTTATTAAAAGAACCTAGTCATGCAATTTTACCTTTGGTACGAAAAAGACTTAGGCAGTCTGGATTGGCTGCTTCTCCTCACCTTAAATGTCATTGGTACTTAGATGTTGTTCCTTTGCGAGCATCACGAGCAGAAGCGATTAGATTTTTGAGTTTACGTTGGGGGTTATCTTTAGACAACGTTCTAGTAATAGCAAATCAACAAGGTGATGATGAGTTAATAAGGGGATTGACCACTAATGTTATTCCGTTTGATCATGATTCTTCATTAGATGGATTGAGATCCCAACAAAGAGTTTTCTTTTCTGATGATAAAGACGATGTTTTAGATGGTTTAAAACATTTTCGATTTTTTAAAAGTTATTAATGTTTTTATATTTTATTAGTATTTATTTTTTAAACATAAATAGATTGATTTTATATTATTTACTTTTCAAGGATTAATTTAAGTTGTTGATATGGTGGTTCTTCACTAACGAAGCCCCAATCATTAAAAATTTTTGAATCTGTATGAGTGATTATTTGTCTTTTATTTCTTTTTTCTACTTTAAAGCCTTCTGCTGACATTTTTCTCATTAGTCTTGCAGATTCTTCAAACCTAGCGGCCATAGAATCTAGAGTTTCACAGTCGTTAGTTAACCCTTCTTCTTTCCAAGTAAAATACGTCATCAGTTCAATTAGAAGATTTAGGGTTTAGTAATAAATATTAGATTGAATATTACTAATAATAATGTAATGAACCAGAAACTACTTACAATTTGAGTCTCTTTGTTACCTTGAAGTTCAAAATGGTGATGTATCGGAGTCATTAAAAATAATTTATGCCCTTCTCCTTTTATTTGTTTAGAAATTTTAAAAATACTTACTTGAATTATTACTGAAATTGATTCTGCTGCAAGTACACCGCCCATAATAAAAAGAGACCAAAGATTATTTGATATCAAAGCTATGCCACCAAGAGATGCTCCTATAGCTAAAGACCCTGAATCTCCCATAAACAATTTCGCAGGATATTTATTCAGAAATAGAAATCCCATAGAACATCCAGCCATTACTATGCAAAGAGGCGCTAGGATTTCAGCGTAGGTTTGATTCTCTATTAAAATCGTTATAGCTAAACCTGTGAATATTAATGCGCTACAGCCACTTAATAATCCATCTAAGCCATCAGTCAAATTAGTTGAATTACTTTCTGCTAGTAATACAAAGATTCCTAGTGGATAAATAAAATTACCTATATTAATAATTTTATTTGTTATTTGAAGATTATTAGATATAAAATCGTTTGAAGCACAAAAAATAATAAAAATAAGACTGATAACAAATTGTAAAACTAATTTTTGATTCGAAGTTAGACCAGTATTAAATTTTTTTTTCAAACTTATTAAGTCATCAATTAAGCCTATTAACATAAAAGATATAATTAGTAAGCTCAAAGTCAAAATAATTTTGTAATCTTGATTATTAAAATATAAAATATTGCTTATTATAATTCCTATTGGGATAAAAAAAACTCCACCCATGGTAGGAGTCCCTTGTTTGAGATAATGTTTTTTTGGTCCTTCTTCTCTAATTATCTGCTTTATTTTTATTTTTTTTAATAAAGGAATGCTTATAAAAGTGATAAGTGATGATAAAAGAGTTGTAATTATAAAAGTAATAGTTAAATAATTATTTTGAAAATATAAATCAGAAAATATTGAAATACCTATTATTATTCCAAATAAAATAATTATTTGGTAATTGATATTATTAAAAACTAATATTTTTTGTTTATTTAAAAGCTTGTTATATTTTTTCAAAACTAAGGCTAGTAAATTAATCTTCCCACTCTTCATCTGTTGTATCTTCTTCGGCTTTATAGTCTTCTTTTTCTCCCATTAGAGCTGAAAGCTCTTCTTCTTCAACTGTACTTATTTCTTGATCATTCGAATCTTCGTCAGAAACTAATCTTCCACTAGTTTCTAGCCATGATAATAAATCGGGTTCTTCTCTGAGAGGTAGGACAGGAGCAGGCTCTTGCCTTCCATATCGAGTTAGTGCGGGGTTAATACCGTCTAAATCAGATAAATTGATTTTTTCTAGATCGCTCATATAAAGTTTATGTTCGATGGATTAACATAATGCATTATGGATTAATTTTCTAATCTTTATGCTGACTTCAAAGCTGACACTGATGCTTTTTACTTGGGTAATGGCTTTGTTAGTAAGTATTTCTCTTCGCGTAGCTGGCATTATTCATCCTCAACCTTTTTCCATAAATCATTTTTTAGTATGGGTTTTGCTTTTTGGCCCTTCTTTTGCTTTCTTACTTTATTTTTGGGTTAGGAGATCTTTTTCATTGAATTCATCAATTTAATTTAAATTTTCAAGTGACTTTAATTTTCTCACATCATTTTTTTATTTTTACTACAAATAATGATGTTCAAGACTTATTGATTTTTGGTCATGACATTGATTCTTGGTTAATTTATGTACTTATTTTTTTCGGGTTAACTTCTCTGGCTTTTGTTTCAGTATGGCTGATAGGGTTTGTGATGGAAGGCCAATCAGGAAAATCTGTTAAGCAGCCATGGGAATGAATTTTGTATCCTTTCTGAAATTTTTCAGACATTGAAAACATTTAAATCTGCATTGAAAATCTAAATCAGAAATATTGTCCAATAGTTCTATATATTTACTAAGAAGAATCGAATTTCCTTAAAGGAGTGAACCATATGGGAAGAGCTAAAAAAGTTGTTTTGGCTTATTCAGGAGGAGTCGATACTAGTGTTTGTATTCCTTATTTGAAAAAGGAGTATGGAGTTGAGCATGTGATTGCCTTTGCGGCAGATCTTGGGCAGGGCGATGAGCTTAATGAAATTAAAAAAAAGGCTATTTCAGCCGGAGCCTCGCATTCACTAATTGGCAATTTAGTAAAGCCTTTTATTGAAGATTTTGCTTTTCCAGCAATTCGGTCTAATGCTTTATATCAAGGTAAATATCCTCTCTCAACTGCTCTAGCTAGACCACTAATTGCAAAAAAACTTGTTGAAATTGCAAGGGAATTAAATGCTGATGGAGTCGCTCATGGGTGTACGGGTAAAGGTAATGATCAAGTTCGTTTTGATGTGACCATTGCAGCTTTAGCTCCTGATTTGCAATTGCTTACACCAGCGAGGGAGTGGGGAATGAGTCGTGAAGAAACGATTGCGTATGGTGAAAAATATGGAATAGTCCCTCCTGTTAGCAAAAAAAATCCTTATTCGATTGATTTGAATCTTCTGGGGAGAAGCATTGAAGCAGGTCCTCTTGAAGATCCATTTGAGATGCCATCAGATGAAGTCTTTGGTATTACCTCTTCAATTGCTGATTCACCTAATGAGCCTGAAATAGCAGACATTAAGTTTGAAAATGGATATCCAATTGCAATTAATGGAGAACTGATGGAGCCAGTGTCTCTAATTCAAAAGGCCAATAGCCTTGCAGGAAAACATGGTTTTGGGCGTTTAGATATTATTGAAGACAGAGTAGTAGGAATTAAAAGTCGAGAAATTTATGAAACACCAGGATTACTTTTATTAATTAAAGCTCATCAAGAAATGGAGAGTTTAACTTTACCCGCTGACTTGCTAAATACTAAATTCAGATTGGAAAGGCAATGGGCTGACTTGGTTTATCAAGGTTTTTGGTTTAGTCCTTTAAAAGAAGCTTTGGATGGATTTATTAATCATTCTCAAAAGCAAGTTAATGGAACTGTGAGGATTAGGCTTTTTAAAGGTAATGCAGATGTAATTGGTAGAAAGTCTGAAAACAACAGTTTATATATTTCAGATATGTCTACTTATGGAAGAGAGGATAAATTCAACCATAATTCAGCTGAGGGATTTATTTATGTATGGGGATTACCAAGTCGAATTTGGTCTTGGATTAACAAGTAAAATAAAGAAATTTTTAAATTATAGTTAGTTTTTTATTCTTTTTTGTCTTCTTTCTTCTCGTCTTTTGAAGGTGATTCGGTTTTATCTTCAGTGGTTTTTATTGCTTCTTCTGTTTCAGATTTCTTGGGCTCATCCTCCTCCTTAGAGGTTGATTTTGGAGTCGGTAAAGGACCATTTTGTTTAACTGTGAGGTAACGAATAACGTCTTCACTTAACCTCATGGCTTTTTCTAGGATTGCGACTTGCTGTCCATCGCCTGTGTGACTTAGTTGCACATATATACCCTCTTTATGTTTCGCAATGGGATAAGCAAGTCTTCTTTTTCCTCTCATTTGACTATCTAAGACTTCAGTGCCTGATTTCTCAAGGATTTCAGTATATTTTTTTAGATGGTTGTCAACTTCTTCTTCCGGTATGTCCGGACGAAGAATGTACATAGTTTCGTAATAAGGTTTTTCGGACATGGATAGAATTTCCGACTAGGACTTTAAGGCTCATAAAGAGCGACGGAATTTTTATCTTATAACGAGGTGGTAACTTTTTACAATTGCATTTTTGTTGCTTCGCTTATTATGGGTAGATCAGGTTCATTCCCTTGTGTGCAAGACCAAACACAATAAACAATAACTGCAAAAAGACTAAATAATAAAGTGCTTGAGAAGGTTCTTATAATTAATGAGTTTAAAAAAGGACTAAAAATAATTTCGAATATAAAATTAACTATTATTATCCCAATATTTATTAGTAATGATTGAAGTGCATTAAAACGTAAAAAATAAGATATTTGTGTATTCCTTACTAATCCAATAAATATAGCTAAAAATAATAATAAATTTCCAAAAGGTATTGATCTTTCAATTAAAATAATTGGAATAGCAGGTATTTGAATAATTTGAGTAAAAGGATATTTTATATATAAATGATTACCAAAAGTAAGACAATCTGCCCATGGAATCATATAGAGAAGAACTCCCAATATTTTTGCTCCAATTGAAGGCATAGCAATTCTATTTTTTTAAGATTAAACCATTAAATGTTTTTTTGCAGATGATTTCATTATTTGAATAGGAACGTCATTAAAACCACTCCATAGTTTAATTGATAAGGCACCTTGTCCTACAAGCATATCCAGACCATCAATTACGAAACAATTCTTTTTCTGCCCTAGCTTTAACCAGCTTGTTGGCCTTGGTGTGTAAATCAAATCATACAGAATAGTTTTATTAGAGAGGCAGTTCCATATTTCATTACCGAGAGGGATATTATTTTTTACATTGTTTTGGTCATTCATCCCTATTGGAGTTGTATTAATTATCAAATCTGCTTCTTCAATATATGAAGCAATATCTAATTCTTTATTATCAATACCTTCAATTGATATTTGATTCTTAGCTAATAATTTTTTCATGCTGGTTATAAAAATATTTAATGAATTTTTATTTCGACCAATTATTGTTATTTTTTTTATATTTAAACTATTTAATCCCATTATTACTGCTCTTGCGCTGCCTCCGCACCCTATTACAATTACACTTTTATTAATTAAATTATGACTTTTTAATGGCATTAAGAATCCTTCTACATCAGTATTTGCTCCTATCCATTGGTTATTTTTTTCAGGCACTAATGTATTAACTGCTTTTATTTTATTTGCAGTTTCAGTTAATTTATTGCAAGCTTTAAGAACTTCTTGCTTGTGAGGAATAGTTACATTTAATCCCTTGCAATCTACAGTTCTTAATGCTGTTGTTACTTTCTCTATATTTTCTCTATCGCAAGGAATTGCCAAGTAACACCAGTCAAGTCCCATTTCTTCATATGCGGCATTATGCATAACTGGGGAAAGGGAATGATTTACTGGTTGTCCAAGAAGTCCTACTAGATTAGTTTTTCCAGTGATAGCAATCATTTAGTGAGGAAGTTGATGTGAAATGTTTAAGAGACTGTTCGGGAACCACGCCTCGCCTCAAATAGGTTTCACTGACGAGGATGATACCTAAAGAAAGAAATTAAAGGAGTTA
>QCIZ01000007.1 GCA_003216375.1 Prochlorococcus sp. AG-402-O21
AACCGTTAAACTTTTCTGCTTCTGGAGTCATGAAGAATACCAAGATGTGTATGTGAATAAATGTAAACTAATTGTTAACATACGTAAAGCATTGAAAGTACGGCTTGCCTCCTAAGAATGATATTCAGTTAAAAAGGCTACAAAAAAGTCAGTAATTACAGTAGCTTTGACTACACTAGTTTTGAAATTTCAAAAAAAATAAAATTTTCAAACAAATCAAAAAGCTCTAAAATAGTGTGACACCTGTGTGTATAAAATTAAGTTAAATTATTTTTTTTAGATCTCAGTTATAAAAAAAGTCAATTTCTTTAGCTTTTAATCCATCCCAACCAGCATTGATTAATCGTGTATTTAGAGTGTCTTGGTCAAAATGCTTGGATCCAGTTTTAACAATACGGTTTCGCATTGATTTCTTAACTCCACTTCTTTTACGTGCATTTTCTTTATCCATGACTTCCCCATAAAGAGAAAGCATTTCTGAAGGAATAGGACTTCCATCTAGATCTAATCCAGCTTGAATAGCGTTATCAATTGCATCTGGTCCAGAAAACTCCACAAGAAAAAAGCGTAATGGACTTATTCTCCTATCGCATCTACCGATTTCTGGAATTCTTAGTAGAAAGAAGAAACGTTGTGTGAAATTTTACTTTAAGCGATAAATAACTGAAAGATTATTTGCTGGCATATCGATAACGTTATCAAGTTTAAATCCATTTTTAAATGCAATATCGTTAACGTTTTCTAAGTTGCGAACCCCCCAGAGCGGGTTTTGCATTTTTAGGGATTGATCAAAATTCAAATTACTTTCTGAAGTTTGCTTCTCTTTTCTTAAAAAAGGTCCATAGAGCATCAAAAAATTACATTGATCTAGATATTTCTTTGATTCTTCAAACAAAGATCTTGTACAACTCCATGGTGAGATATGAATCATATTTATGCACACAATTCCTTTAATTAAAGCCCCAAGTCGATTGGTGATTGACCATGGACGAATTTCTACATCAAGATTAAGTGGTTCAGGCATTTTTGAATAAAGGCCCTCATGCATAATCCATGAATTAATACTTTTTCTATGTACTAATTCGGGATCACTAGTTTGCCAGGTAATTGATGGGAATTTTTTTTGAAAGAATACTCCGTGTTCTCCACTACCACTCGCTATTTCTAAAAGCAAACTATTAGGAGAAATATAATTGCTTAAAACTGCGGCGATGGACTCACGGTTCCTAATCGTAGCAGGAAAATTTAGGCGATAGTCGGGATTTATATTGTCCATCATTTATCAATAGTTAATAGGACTAACGAATCTGAATTGTTTGGAAGTTTTTCCTTAGAAAAATCTTTAATAACAAAAATAATCATTATTACTAAAGGAGCTAAAAATGCGGATGCGGCAATTGCTCCAATAATTCGTCTTGAATTTAATAATGACTTTTTAACTAATGGGTCACCGCAGAGGCCACAAATTAAAATACCATCACTACTAGTTTTATGAAACTGATAACGAGAAGAGCAGAAAGGGCAATAATATCGGCTCATTTCTGATCTAACAAAAAAAATTTATCTATATTAAATATGCCTACCATTATAAAAAGCAAACTAATTTGATTAAATGTAGGATTGAAAGATGAGAGAAGAGAATGAGGTATCAAATCATCTTATAAGGAATCTTGATAGAATATCTCCAGAAAATTCTATCTTTAATTACAAATCTGGAAGCAAAGCCTTTGTATCATTAGGACAAGGAAATATTCGTGAATGGTTGGGAACATTTCTTCCAAATACAAGAATAATTATAGAACCAAAAATCATTGGATCAATCATTGGTATTCAATATATCAATGGAGAATTAAACAAGGTAATAAATAAAAATAGTCAAGACATTACAGAAAGTATAAGCTCTATAAAAATTATTCCTAAAAGCCTACCGATTAAAAACAGAATAGAAATACAAGGAGTTCTATACGACTATAAAACAACATTAAATAAAAAAAATCAAACTGAATTTGTAGAAATACAAAATAATAAATCACAGTCTAAAAGAGTAAAATTCTGCGCTTTTCAAATATGTCATTGCAATATTAATCATTATCAATCACTTCAAGAGTTAAAACATCTAAATTTTGAAATCCCACAAACTCAATTTACAAACTTCATTACAGATATCGAAATCTATCTTCAATGCTGGAGAGAGGGTAAGTTATTTACAAGCTATCCAACTGATGGACTAGTTTTGAAAATTAATTCAAGAAAATTGCAAAAGTATCTTGGAGGAAATAACATATCAACACCTTGGGCATACGAAGTAAATTAATGATTGTTGTTACGATGCAAAAAGCATCACAAGTCATGGGAGGAGTAGATATCCTTTCCCCAATGGGATTAACCATCCTAACCATAGGAATACTATTTACAGTAGGTGTTCCACTAATAATGATTTTAAGAGGAAAGAAAGATTAAGTTATTTTCACTGAAGTCTTTATCAAAAAAAAATTGAAAGTAACCAAACAAACAACTATAAAATAGGGATATAGATTAAACTCGTAAAAACAAACTTAAATACAAGAAAAATATGAATAAAGATATTAAAATTTTAATTACTAATATGAAATACTTAATTAAGTCTAAACAAACCAGGCGATTTCATTTGAATTTGGTATTGCTATCAGGGTTACTCTTAGTACAATTGCAACAAACTAGATCTGAAGAAATTTTTCTTAAATGTGTTGGTACATATGAAATAAATAGAGGTGCCCTAATTAAACCAGATTGGGAAACAAGTTATCTAACAATTAATCTAGATGGATTAATATCTACTGTTGAAGATAAAGGAATAAAAAAAGAAGGAAGGACATTGATTAGGCGTAATTTTTACACAGTTACGCACAGAGATAATAGAAACAGCGTTAAGAATATCTACAAAATAAATGGAAATCATGGAACATACTCAGTTGAATCTCCTCAAAGGAATAGAACTTTGATAGGCACTTGTCAAAAAGGAAGAGGCTAAAAAGATTGATTTAAAAACTTTAAAAGACATCTTCAATTATTTTCTAAATTGATTAGTTATCACTTCTTTTACTTTGATCAAGTCCTTGGGCTCTGCGGTTTTTGGCAATACCTCCTACCCCAAGCACTAAAAAAATCACGTAAAAAAATACAGTAGAAATAATCGTAATGATACTAATCGTGGCGAGATTCATTAAAGAAATATTGATTTCATATGTTCTCTTAATCTAACAGGAAGTATCAATACAACACTTTAAGTAAAGACAACAGTAACGCTGCTGATCAGTATGGCGAAGGTAATAATGAAAAAAGGTAAAACCTGAATTTGATTGTTATCCATAAATATCATTTTTCTATACCGTAATAAAATCACAGAAGAGACGAGACGAACAAGTAAGCAAAAACATTAGTAATAACCGACCTACCATTATTTTTTTGGTACAAAGCTATTGTTTAAGAAGACTTAAAGTATATAAATTAGTAGCTAGAATAAAAAATCCTTTCAATCTTAAGTTGATATGTGGGTAAGCATAGATCTTTGCTTAGTACCAATAGGGGTCGGTGTCTCATTATCTCCATACATAAAGTCGTGCTTATCAATTATTGAGGAACACAAGCTCGAATATGAACTAGGTCCAAATGGAACAGCAATTGAGGGGGAGTGGGATCAAGTTTTTGAATGTGTAAAGAAATGCCATGAGGCAGTTCATAGCAAAGGTGCTCCACGTATTTACACAACATTAAAAGTAAATACACGTACAGATAAGAAGCAATTATTTAAAGAAAAAGTGGAAAGCATAAGAGGCTCATAGCAAAAGGATTTAAAGCATTAAGAAAAGGTTTAAAACCCTAAAACAAAAGAAAGATCCCAACAATTACCCATGCATATCCAGAACTCTACTGATATAAAAGAAATACCAGCACGGTAATTAATGACTATCTTTGCTCGTCTAAGTAGATCAGAAGTTATTCACGGAAGAGTCGCTATGTTTATCGTTGCTATCTGGTTATTCACAAATTATCTAATTCGTTAAGAATGGCTAACCCTATTAAAACTTGGTTTTTTGAATTAATCGAAGATGCAATAGGCAGTAAAGCCATGAAGCAATTTAAGGAAGAAGAAGAAAAAAAAGATAATCCAGAATCAAATGACGAGCCCAACCAAAATTAGATGCTAATAAATCCTACTTATTTAGATAGCCACAGAATCAATCCCATTCAGCCGCAACGGCTCTTAAACCACTAGCAATAATCTCGTTGGGGCAATTGGTATCCTCCTTTAAGGCTTTAGCGGCAAGATGAACATTCTCCCAAAATAATGATACTGCTCCTATTTTTTGATCATCAGAGAATTTAAATTCCTCAAAAGCTTTTGGCATTTTCCTGTTTTTTTAAGTTCTAGCAAAAAATTCACTCGTCAACTTCAATTTTCACAGCTTCAATGTAATTATCTTTTTTATTGTCTGAATATAGTTTTCTAGTGATAAAAACTGCAATGGTCGCTAAAAAAATAAAGCCAACACTTTGAACAAAATCTATATAGGTTGCCAAAAAATGACCCATTGGAAACTTGATTTTTTCAAATGTAGAGGAAAAAAATCAAAAGAGAAATTCAACAGCACAAAAGCAATAAACAGTAACTTAATAATCTCTTGAAGCCAAATGACTTTCACCCAACAAGGTACCAGTACCTAGATCAAAAACATTATCCAAATTAGATAACAACTCTTTTAATTCTTCTCCACTGATTCTTTTAATTTCTTGGTAAGTTTCTTTAGACATCGAAAATACAAAATCAGATGCAAATTTAACAACTCCCAATCAGCTCAGAGACCGTAAAGACCGATAGGGGTAATTGCCTTTCGGCATACTTCAATAGAAAGAATAATGATAATAATAAGCAAGGCTATATAAAAATTCCTAATCATTACCACTAACAAAATAACAATATCTATGAAAAATAGATGTTAAGTAATTATTCCTACACGCCTGGCAGTGGTTTGTTCTTATATTTTTTGAACTTCTCAGGACAACCTTCTTTTTATACTGAGCTTTAGAAGGTTGTTTCTTTGAATAAGAAACGTCAGTGCTCCCCCCCCAGAAGCCAATCAATTATCGCCCTTGGTAATTGATTGTCTGACGTATATCAATCCTAAAATTTCCTTTTCTTCAATGGTTCTGTAGGACCGTACGTCTTAGGTAGGGAAACCGTAGAAATATCAAAACTCATTTAATTAGACATTTAAAAAGGGCCCGAGGGGGCCCTTTTTTCTTTACCGATTCTTTGGAAGCTTCTGGATATTGGTGGCCTGGGGCCAAGTGTCTAGTAGAAAGGCTTTTGTACTCCGTTAGGGCACCTAAACGATGCAGAGGAGTTTCGACTGAATTGACGCACCTATATCATTGATCCTTGTCGCATCAGACGAATAGCCTACTTATTCATTGAGAATGTTGGAGCAGGAACCAGAATTCAGTTCGCTTCTCTTAAATACTCAGGTGGAGTGTCGACCATCAATGGTGCCTCTGAGCTCAACAAAAGTATCTTTGCTCTATTCGCACCTCAACGCAATCAGCCTTAATGCCCATTGCATTTCCACTTAACCTGGTCAAAAATAGTAAGTTTGGGGGTCTAAGAATTTCATCTCAAATCAAAACTTCAATATGTCGAGACAACAAACAAGTAAACAAGATCAAACAAGCATTTACGGAGAGATAGCTAAAGGGTGTAGAACTGATCCTCAAAAAATTGAATTTTTCGATTCATCTAAGGAAGCATTTTTCACTGATTCAAATGAATCAACAAGCTCGGTTAATGAAGATATCCCAAAAGACTTAGACGACGGGTTTTACGTATACGAAAATATGAAAAAACTTAGTGAAACGGAGCTTGAAGAGTTAAAAAGTCTGACCTGGAAGAAATACCCAGAAAACTTTAAGATATTTTTATTCGATTTTTGCATCTTAAATGGCGATTCATATTCAAAATACTTCCTCGATTCAAGGTAGTTTTGCAATTTACTAATACACTCCCCTTAGTAAAGGAACACGATAATTTGCTGTTGTGGCATACGGAGAATTGATCTATCAAAGACTATTTAAAGAGATCCAATAATATATTTTTTGGTTATGGACCATAAATATAATGCGTTATTGCAAGCAAGAAATGAGCTTTTAAATTGAAGAAATAACTTTATTTCTCACCTAATGATTGAAACAACTGTATGTACATTTGATGTGAATGTACCTTACGATGAATAGGTCAGAAAGTTTGACAAGGACGAGGCTCAAGCCAGATCAGCAAAGGAATAAAGGTGATTTTCAGAGGTGTCAACAAAGACAATCCTGAAAAAGCGATAGTTATAGTTCAAGCTTTAAAGGGTGTCCTAGGGAAAAATATACATGAGAACATAGAAATATTTGAAAAAAAATGGTGCAGTTATGAATACTCCAGAACCTATTCTCTGGTCTTGAGGATCCACACTGCTTAGGTATAAATAAAGAATCAAATCTAAAGATTAGTCTCAATTAAATCTCAACAATGATTAGAAATCTGTTTTTCTTACTCCTCGGAGCATTTAGCGGTCTTTGGTTTATATGGCCTCAAATCATTACGACCAAAGGTTGGGAATGCACAAAAGATGTTATTGCATCTTCTAATGAAGATCTAACAGATATGGAATCATTAATTGAATCATTGCCAAACAGAATCAAATTAGGCTTGGCTGTTTCCCCTAGAACATTGTTAAAGAGAGAGAACCTTACTCGTATCGAGAAGCTCAGAATTGTTGGAGATGCTTGCTTTAGATAATTTAACAGCCTCAAGGAAAAATTATCATTATTATCATCAACAAAAAGTTGGCGTCTTAACTTATCAAAGCAATTGCTTCTTTTAATTCGTTCGCATGATTGATCTCATCCTGAGCAATTTCACGTATCCTCTGATCGTTTGGATTAACTGTTAGATACTTTGCATAAGTTTCATACGCATGTTCTTCAATTTTTATATTGATATCGTATGCATTTGATGGAGATAGCAAATAATAAAAAACCATTACCCAGTAATAGAAGAGCACTAAATGCCTAGCGAGAAATCGATCAACCCAATATCTATTGCCGCTTCTTGATTCCATCTCCTCTAAATGCTCCGTCTCATTGATTGCTTGGTAGAAATGAGCCTTCATAAGCTTGTTGCTTAAAGGGGTCTTTAGACCAAGCGATTCTTGTAAATGCAAAACTGATAAGAATGCAAAATAAGGTGCTCTAGCAATTACCTCAAGAACCCAAAAACGTTGTATCGGTCTACCTTCGTAGATTCGATCAAGAATACTTACACTAAAATCTAAAACAAAAGAATTAAAATCTTTCATAATTCATTAACGCACTGTATAAGTATAAATACGTAACAAACGAATATGAGTTATAACTTATTTATTTAACTATAGATAGAAACCGGAGCTGAATATGGAAGCAGGCCAATGATTAAATCTATCTTGCTCGGACAGGCTGGTAAGCAGGAATCATCTTTCCTCCACCGAAATCGTCATCATCATCTGGAAGCGCTCTTGAAATTAGTTCTACGAGAACTAGAGCAGCAATAGGATAGAAGCACCATAAAACAGCTTTCCAGATGGGAAATGAGTCAACTAGCTGAAGCTCAGACATGTATCAGAAAATTGTTTGGACAAACCTAACTGATCTAAAAATATTTAGTGTTACGGTTAGCACGAAGTGAATGTTTATCTAATCGATACTTGTGTAAAAAACATTTCATGTTGTCTAAGTTTTCCACAGTCTCAGAGTGCTTAAACAACTCCAAGTTCTAAATAAAAAGCAATTCCAATAAAAAAGACCCTAGGTATGGTGTCCTACGGGCCTGGGTGATGGGGATCTTATTTTTAACTGTTTTTCATCTAAATTGCAACCCCTACCATATCTGGTGTTAGAAAGATTAAAAAAACAGGAAAAAAGACCCATATCTGGAATTATTAGCTTGCGTAATATTTACAAAGCGAGTAGTATTTTTGAATTACTGGGTGATGGGGATCTCTCAGTATCTTCTCCCTCAAATTTGAGGGTTTTTTTATGCCATGAATTTCTGCACGTAATTTCTATGATGGATTAAGGCAAAATTAGTAAAAAACTGTTGTGATGCTTATTTTTTTCGCAAATCGAAAAGATGGAACAATTAACTGATGCAATTGGCAATCCCACCGCACTCTTAGTAGAGAGAATTTTTTGGTTGGGGTTAGGAGCATTTTTAGGACTGGCAATAATTACTTCTTTACTAAGAGGATTAAAAGAAGGAAAAAATAAAACGACACCAGTTTCACCTGATCAACTAGAGAATCTTGCTAAAAAAGCGATCCAACAAAACAGTGATAGCAATTGATATTGCTTATCAGATATTTTTATAGCCACAAACAAATTTACTTATGGTAGTTGGGGCGAGAACCGTACAATCAGCTACCACTGATTAGATGATGGGCAAATATACTTAATACATATTCACAAAAACAATGAAATTAGTTCCTTACATATTCATGGCTGTTGCTATCTTCTCAGAGGTTTCAACAATCGCTACAACACCTATTATCTAACTGAATCTCATTAATTGAGTAATCAGACCTAACACGTTCGGGGGAATACCGACGTTAGATTGGATATAACTGTTTTACATTCATGCTCAAAAAGATATTTAGGGCTGCTAGTTTTTTAGCTTTGTCTATTTTTTTAGCTTTATCAACTCTCTTTTCAGGAATTAACCCTGTAGTGGCAGCGCAAATGGGTTCTGATATGAATGAAGATAACTCTATGGGTATTGTGATCGAAGAGTCGAGTGATGCCTTGGATGGTTCGAAAACTAGTGCTGCCCCAGACCTTGGAGATGATCAAGCATTTCCTTTTATTCCAGGTTTTGGTAAAAATTCCGGTAAAGACTAATTATCTTTTTGTTGAAAGTATTGATTGATAATAAATTACTATTTTTTTCGAAGGCTAGAAAAAATCCACAGATATAAGTGCTAATTAGCTAAACCATTTTCATGGAAAAATGGGAATCAAAAATAATCATATTTATTATGTTTGCAGTGCTTGCCATTGGGTCAATCGCACCATTGATAAGGATGCTCAGTGAGCGTATTTCCTAAGAATGACTTTGCTTGGACAAGCTGAGATGATTGAAGGAATTATTCCTAACATGATTACTTTTAACAATTTTGCTAGTAAGTTTCTTATTTAAAAAAACTGTAAGATGGATTAATTGCTTGGGTGAAACAAAAAAATCTAGAGAAAAATCTCTAGATTTATATGAATATTAATTTAATTTAGAGCTATTTAAAATATGCCAGGGATTATTTGACCAGTAGTGATATAAGCGCCAAGTAAAGCAATCATTCCAATCATTGCCCAACGGCCATTGGTCTTTTCTGCTTCTTCAGGATAGTTGGAATAGTTTTCAACTAATTGGGTTTGTACCTGGGTCGCAAACATGTTTTGCTTACCGTATTCAGTAATAATCTGGTTAGAAGCAGAACTGTAAGCTGGGATTCCTGTTGGATCAACTGATTGACCATCTGATTGATTATCAGTTGGATCAATTGATTGATCAGAAACTGGGTTACTAGAAGTCATTTATTAACCTAAAAAATGCCAGGAATGATTTGACCTGTTGTTGCGTAAGCACCGAAAGCAGCAATAAAGCCGATCATTGCCATCCAACCATTAAACTTTTCTGCTTCTGGAGTCACGAGATTAATCTCAAATAATGCGCATGAATGTAAAGGAAAAGTAAAGGAATGTAAAGGGGGCACCCGTACACAGCAAAAGTTATCAGGGTTATTAGCTGAAGCAATATTTGTTATCCACGGTCTAAATAACAATTCAACTAACTTTGTTGGACTTAATTCAACTAGATGGATTTAATACCGGGTGTTGTTCTTTTCTTTGGAGCCATTGGAACTGTGGCTTTACTTGGGTGGGACACTTTCCAAAATCGTAAGCCAATTACAAAGGCTGAAATGCAGCAGGCACGTGGAACTAGAGCAGCTAAGCCACAACAAAAAAGAAGAGGTTTATTTAATAGAGGATAATTATGGGTGAAATTCAGACATACGCATCAAGCTCAGGAGATTTTAATCTCCTTTTCGTTCTAATTATTGTTGGGACTTATCTCCTTTATGAGGTTGGAAAAGCAATATTAGACAACAACGATGATGATGACATGGATGGAGGAATGACGATGCGTGTAGCAGATGGAGCACAGGCCTGAATTGACTACCTAAATAATATTTACTCTTTAACTACAAAAACTTGTCATCCCTAAACAGGTTTAAGCGTGAATTGAATATATAATTACTTATGTAATTAATTAAAAATTTTGAGCGAAGAAAATATCCAAAGAAAAATAGATTCTTTATTAAAAGAACTTCAGGAGAAGACAGGAGTTTCAGACGAGGAGATGGACGAATTTAAAAAAATAATGGATCTAGCAGATTTTTCACAAGACCAAGAATAATTTATGTATAAGTCGGGATGAATGAAGGTTTAGCGAGATGCGAGTTTTGACCAAATAAGCAGTACCAACAGGTTAAACAATGCATATCCAACAGCAATTTGAAGTTGGTAAAAATAACCAACAATCGAAGAGGATCCCACAATGATCAAACTAGTAATAAAAATATCTCTTGAAAAATTCACCTAAAAAAATCAAGCACTATAAATATTCAGATTGAAAATAAAATCAAGAAAGTCGTATTTGATTTTCAATCGAATAAGCATTGCTTGTGCAGGCCTCATTGCCTGTAACTTGAGAAACAGCAATAACGAGAAGACTTAGAGAACCAACCGCTAGAGAAATTGTTCTAATAGCACTAGCTTTCTTAGAGATTTTCTTGCTCATATCAAAAAATCTTGATGTAATAAGAATATGATAACTATACAAGCATAAAAGAGTATCCATTGATACCTAGTAGAAATAATTACCTAAAAATTATTAGAACAATTCTGAATAGAGCTAAATCAATTGGAAACTAGATTAAAATTAATTGTTTATTTACAAACTTGCGATGGTTGTTGGGAGCTTTCTTTTAACAGTTCAATCCAATCTTGCAAAGAATTTAATGAGTCAATATTCAATTGGTAATAAACCCATCTACCAGTTTGCCTATCGGTAATCAAACCTGCGTCTTTTAAAACTTTTAAATGAAAAGATATTTTCGATTGCGCCAATCCAATTTCATTAATCAAATCACAAACACATCGCTCTCCTCCTGAAAGAGACTCAATGATTTGCAATCGCAATGGATCAGATAAAGCTTTTAGCAATTTCCTGGCCATTGCATTTTCAAGAACTACTTCGCTCTTTATCGCTGTGGCCATCACCGAAGGAAAAATATAATCACATGATAAAACAAACTTCAGAAAAGGCTTGCATCCACAAACCTCTATACATCAATATAAATTGATATGAGGAATCTTATCCTTATATTGATTCACTCAATTAACTCAATTACAGGTTATGCGAATCGGTATTAATGGTTTCGGTCGAATAGGACGACTTGTTCTAAGAGCGCTCTGGGGTAGAGAAAATATCGAGATTACACATATCAACGATCCATTAGGTGATGCAAAGGGAGCTGCGCATTTACTTGAATTTGATTCAGTGCATGGTCGTTGGAACAAAGCAATAAGCAACGACCAAAACAACCTGAGTATTGAAGATCAACCAATATCTTTTTCAAAGGAAAGCGATTTTATAAAAGTCCCATGGAAGGAAAAAGGAATAGAACTAATTCTCGAATGTTCAGGAAAATTCAAAACCCCTCAAACATTAAATCCATATTTCGATACTCTTGGAATGAAAAGAGTTGTCGTTGCATGTCCTGTTAAAGGTGAAATACAGGGACAGGATGCTCTAAATATCGTCTACGGTATTAATCATGATTTATATGAGCCCAATAAACATCGCTTAGTAACAGCAGCATCCTGCACAACTAATTGCTTAGCTCCAGTCGTGAAGGTCGTTAATCAAAGCTTTGGCATTAAGCATGGAAGCATCACTACACTCCATGACCTAACAAATACTCAGGTAATCGTTGATTCATTTAAGCCAGATTTAAGAAGAGCCAGAAGCGGATCACAAAGCTTAATTCCAACAACGACAGGATCAGCAAAAGCGATAGGGATGATATTCCCTGAATTACAAGGAAAATTAAATGGTCATGCAGTTCGAGTTCCTCTCCTCAATGGATCTTTAACTGATGCTGTATTTGAATTAGAGAAAGAGGTTACGCAAGAAGAAGTCAATCATGTGTTCAAAGAAGCCTCTGAAGGAGAGCTAAAAGGAATACTTGGTTACGAAGAAAAACCACTTGTCTCAATTGATTATGTCAATGACTCAAGGAGTTCAATCATCGATGCGCCCTCAACCATGGTGATCAACAAAACTCAACTGAAAGTCTATATTTGGTATGACAATGAATGGGGGTATAGCTGTCGAATGGCAGATCTCGTATCACATGTAATAAAGCTAGAAAAAGAATAAAAATAAAGCATGAAATTATCGTCATTACAGCAATATGGAATCGTAACGACCAACTATTGGGCATTCACACTGACAGATGGTGCTCTAAGGATGCTAGTGATTTTTCACTTTCATAGCCTTGGATATACAACCTTAGAAATCGCATTCTTATTCCTTTTTTACGAGTTCTTTGGCGTTATCACTAATCTCTATGGTGGATGGATTGGAGCAAGATATGGATTACGTCTAACACTATGGGTCGGGACTCTTTTACAAATCGGTGCCTTATTGATGTTGATACCAGTTTCGAGTGGTTGGTCGAAACTTTCGAGTGTCATTTATGTCATGGTTGCTCAAGCGATTAGTGGTATAGCAAAAGATCTCAATAAGATGAGTGCTAAAAGTGCCATCAAAACTGTCGTTCCAGACTCCTCAGAAGAAGATGGTGGAAATAATCAATTATTTAAATGGGTAGCCATCTTAACTGGTTCAAAAAATGCACTCAAAGGAGTTGGCTTCTTTCTTGGTGGCCTTTTGCTTACAAGTTTTGGATTTAATAAAGCAGTTGAATTAATGGCAATCGGTTTAGGTCTGTCATTTTTAATGACATTAATTTTGCCTGGAGATATTGGAAAGATGAAAAACAAACCAATCTTCAAAGACTTATTGTCTAAATCTCAAGGGATCAATGTCCTCTCTTTTGCACGATTTTTTCTCTTTGGGGCAAGAGACGTATGGTTCGTCGTAGCACTTCCTGTTTTTCTTGAAACGTATCTTAATTGGAATTTTTATGAGATTGGAGCTTTTCTAGGATTGTGGGTTATTGGTTATGGTTTTATTCAAGCGTTTGCGCCGTCTTTAAGAAATTTATTGGGAAATAAAATAAGCCCAGGAGTTTCTTCTGTTCAATTCTGGAGCGCTGCCTTAACTGCAATACCAGCGCTAATAGCAATAGCACTATGGCGACAAAGCAATCCAGAAATAGCAATTACAGCTGGATTGATATTATTTGGGTTCATTTTTGCAATGAACTCATCAATACATTCTTATATGGTTCTTGCTTATACGGACAAGGAAAACGTGAGTCTAAACGTCGGCTTCTATTACATGGCAAATGCGGCAGGGAGACTGATTGGTACTCTCCTATCAGGAGTTTTATTCATGCTTGGAGCTAATGCCTCTATAGGAATGCAACTATGTTTATGGTGTTCAAGCCTATTTGTATTTCTCTCATTGTTGACTAGTTTACGACTACCACCAGTTTCAAGTGCTATAGCTATTGGCAAATCCTAAGATCCCATATCAATTAAAAATTAATTAAATATCATGCGAAAGAAATACTACTGAACCTCTGATTCTCGGTCATATTCAAGTCCAACTTCATTCATCCAAGCTGCTTTCGTTTTACAGTTTTTACCATGCTCGGCTAGATGTAATCCCTCAATCGAAATAAATAAAACTAGTAGAGAAACTGGAATCCACCAGATGGGTGATCCAACTATTTCCTTCCAATTATTCATTGATTCTTTTTTTTTCATATTAAAGAGCTTTTTTTAAGCTTAAGTTAAGAAGTTACTAGCAAGCAAAAAAGACAATAAAAAAGGAGGCTAATGCCTCCTTTATATGAGCATGAGGATTAATTTATTTACCAATACGCTTAACAGCTGCACGAGACTTAGCAAGAATATCACCTTTAAGAGGTACAAAACCAAGAGAGGGAGCCTTAGCCTGGGCTTTATCACTAAGCAAGTAGTTAAGTGAATCTTTAATGGCATCAGTGTTTTTACCATTACCAGTTTCGTAAGCAAGAATCCATGTAAGGGTTGCGATTGGGTATGCACCCTTGGCCTTAGGGTTGGGATTTTTTCCGGCTAGATTTTTATCTAGTTGTATTTCATTAAGAGCAATCGCACCAGACTCAGTAGTTGGCTGTAAGAACTCTCCTGATAAATTCTGGAGAGCGGCTGCTTTGATTTCACCTCTTATATATGACTGGTTTACATAACCAATTGCACCAGGAGTGTTTCGAATAACGCCAGCGACACCAGCATTACCTTTACCACCAACACCAGCAGGCCAGGCGACAGATTTACCTGAACCTAAAGTCCAGGTCTTTGAGAAAGCTTGCATGGAATTTGTAAAAGCCTTCGTAGTACCCGAGCCATCAGAACGATGCGCCCAAGTTAGTTTTCCTTCAGGGCAACCAACCTCTTTCCAGTTTGTAATTTTACCCATAGCAACACGAACTGCTTGCTCTTGAGTAAGTTTAAGATCGCAATCGTAGTTATAACCAAAGGCAATAGTGCCACCAACCATTGGGATTTGAACTAATCCACGCGTCACTTTTGCAATATCTGTTGCTTTCATCGGATCATCAGACGCACCAAAATTAACGGTTTCATCAATGAAAGCTTTGCGGCCAGAACCTGAACCAACAGCCTGATAGTTAACACGAGGTCCACGCTCTTTAGCTAAGTCAGAAAACCATCGAGTGTAGATTTTAGCGGGAAAAGAGGCTCCAGCTCCGCTGAGTCGATCACCCGCAAGGGCACTTCCTCCTGAGCCAAGAATAATTAAAGAGGAAAGAATAATACTCTTCTTAGCAAAGCTCATCAAAGGTCTGCGACGTAAAAGCAATGGAAGCATAGAACGCGAAGGTACTGACATTAATCAATATTAATTGATATAATCAATATAGCTTGATATAGAGCTTGCGGCAAAAACTAGTTCAAAATAAAAATATATTTTTATGGAGCGAAGCGGTAGATTCACAAGCCATAATAGGATTGATGCTTGGTTGAAAATCAACCAATAGAACAATCAAGCATTTAATAATAAGTTGAAAAACAAAGTAAAATATCTTCTAATAATCCTAGTCTTAATAATCGGCACATCTATATCTATTAGGCAATACAAAAACACATATCCAGATCCTAGTGAGAGAAAAGATTTATCTGTTAAAGGAATCTTTCTAGATTAAAATGTAATGTTTACAAAAATATAAAACATAAATAAGGTTTAAGGGCATAAATTTAGACTAAAATAGATAAAGAGTGAAGGCTTGAAGAAAAGAGGAAACTAAATGAGATGGCCACCGAATGCAGCTTGGACCTCAGCCGTAAAAAGAGAAGGTTATCGACATTTTGAAGTTAAAAGCTATGGAGGCAAAAAAGATGAACGGTGGGTAGAACTATTTCCAGTTAATAACAACGAAATTCTTATAAGAGTTCCATGGTCGGAATTAAAAACATACTCAAAATGGACGAGTGGATGGCTTCAGTTGCCAAAAGATGAAGATTGCGATGGCAACTAATCTTTAAAGATAATAAAAAATAGTCATTTTAAGTAATTATTCCTACACGGCTGGCAGTGGTTTGTTCTTATATTTTTTGAACTTCTCAGGACAACCTTCTTTTTATACTGAGCTTTAGAAGGTTGTTTCTTTGAATAAGAAACGTCAGTGCTCCCCCCCCAGAAGCCAATCAATTATCGCCCTTGGTAATTGATTGTCTGACGTATATCAATCCTAAAATTTCCTTTTCTTCAATGGTTCTGTAGGACCGTACGTCTTAGGTAGGGAAACCGTAGAAATATCAAAACTCATTTAATTAGACATTTAAAAAGGGCCCGAGGGGGCCCTTTTTTCTTTACCGATTCTTTGGAAGCTTCTGGATATTGGTGGCCTGGGGCCAAGTGTCTAGTAGAAAGGCTTTTGTACTCCGTTAGGGCACCTAAACGATGCAGAGGAGTTTCGACTGAATTGACGCACCTATATCATTGATCCTTGTCGCATCAGACGAATAGCCTACTTATTCATTGAGAATGTTGGAGCAGGAACCAGAATTCAGTTCGCTTCTCTTAAATACTCAGGTGGAGTGTCGACCATCAATGGTGCCTCTGAGCTCAACAAACGTATCTTGGCTCTATTCGCACCTCAACGCAATCAGCCTTAATGCCCATTGCATTTCCACTTAACCTGGTCAAAAATAGTAAGTTTGGGGTCTAGCTAAGATCTAATCAATAAATCAAAAACATGAATCAGACTCCAGAGAAAGAGAAGGGAATGAGCTTTATTAAAAAAGCTGGTAAATGGGCTCCATTAGTTGGAGGAGCATGGATTGTTCTGAATATTGTTGTTCCATTAGCTCTTCTTCGTATTCCTGCAGTCCAAAAATACTTAGTAGTACTGGAGGACAAACTCCCTTTTGACATTCCAGGTATTGGTTAGATGGCAACAGAGATTATTTGTTTTTTCTTGCTTGGTATTGCAGCACTGCTTCTAAATGCTGGACTCGACGCTCAAGTTCTTCCACTCTTTTGGCTAATTCTTCCATTAGTAATCAAATTAAGTTTCGACAATATAACCAGAAAGAAAGCACTCCTCTTCAACAAAAAAACGAAATAAGGGCTAAGGTCGTGAAAAATTAGCCGAAAAGCTTTGAACGAGTTACAAGCATTGACGCTATCAGGGGCATTAGCTGTATTTGCTATTACCTGGCTATTTTTTGGTTTTGGGGATGACGATGATGATGGAGGCGGAATGATGAGACCTGTCAGACAAAATGCAGATTAAAATCAGTTGCTAATTAGAAAGGGAAAAGCCTCGATTTGAAGAAGACATTCCAAGAGTATTTTTACAAGTCCTAAAGCTAATCAACCATCTGATCAAGCATTAGCCTAAGTAATGAGAGCATGGGTATATGAAAAATTTTCTGACCAAATTAGCTTTATTCGTATTCATTGTTTTCTCTGGATTGAATAGTGCTGAGGCTGTAATACAAGGCTGGGTTCCACCAGAGGATTATGGAGAAGGTGACTCATATGAAATGGGAATGGAATCCGAAGAAGAAGCTGTAGGAATGGATTCACAAAGTGAAGAGTTGAGTATGGAGGATATTTTTGGGGATGAACAAGTTTTTCCTTTTCCACCTGGTCTAGGCAATTAATCAAAAGGCAAACATTCGCTTTAGTAAGGTAGATGCAGATAACTATCTAACTTTTAAGTTTGTTGAACTAATGGCAGCAATAAAAAAAGATTCAGAGCCTCTAGATAACTTATCCAGTCAAGAGATAGAGGATATTGTTAGATCAAACGAAATCTTCGATCAAGAAAATGAAAGACTAATCAAAGAAGAAGAAATAGAGGCACAAAGATTTTCAAAGACAAAATCTACAAAAAGATTGCTTAGACGATTAAGAAGATCTCCACTTGAAGTGATAAATCGATCACTATTTTTTGTATTCATTGGTAGTTTTATCTTCTCCTTTGTCTCTGTTTACTCAATCAATAAATTGTGGTTTATCTTTTATGTCATCAGTGCCTTCTCATGTGTGTTATACACTCCCAATAGACAAGCCCTCAAGGAACTAATTGCAGCATGGCCTAACATCGAAGATCTTTTAAAAAAAAGAAGTCTATGGAAATAAATTATTGAGACTTATAGGGCATAGATTTTAAAATTATTTTTTGAGCTTAGTCTGATCTATCCTAAATTCATAATTGATTAAAAGGTAATGGATAAGAAAGGAGCCAAAGGGTACTGGATCTCAACTGCAAAGGTTATTAATCAAGAATTATTTAATGAATATGTCGAAAAAGTTGGACCATGGCTCAAAGAAAATGGTGGAGAGGTATTTGCGAAAGATACAGACCCAATAGGAAAAGAAAAAACTGAAGATTCAAACCTAGCCGTCATTTGTGAATTCCCATCAATGCGAATAGCAGTAGAAGCTTATGAATCCAGTGAATATCAAGAGCTATCAAAGCTACGTACAGCCGCGACAGTTAATTCTACTTTCACAATCATGGAGGGAATGGACGAGGCTACAAAACTTAGAAGAGCAATGGGAATGTAGATAATGGCATCAGCCACTTCACCATTCATTTCACATGGATGGATGAATTGAACTAATTCCTTACCGCATTAAAACTCAAGGAGGCATATTTTGATGAGTACTCAAAATAGAAGTGACGATCCAGAACTAGTCAGGAAAAACCTTGAATTAATTATTAGTTCGAACAATTACCAATTAGCCCATGAAGATAGAGAGTTACTCAATAGTGATGAAATGAGAGGAGTGCGAATGCTTCTAGAAATTAATAAACCAGAAAAAATCCTAGAAGAACAAAATATTTTATCAACAATCATCGTCTTTGGAGGAGCGAGCCTTACCGATAAAAGCTCTATAAATAACAGACTTGAACTAGCGAAGAACTCTCTCACCAAAGATCCGAGCTCATCTGATTTACAGAGAGAAATAACACGTCTAAAGAATTTACAATCGATATCTCATTACTACGATTCGGCCAGAGAATTCGCAAAGATTGTCTCCAGACAAAACCAAAAAGAACACTGCAATTCACATGTAATTGTCACTGGTGGCGGCCCAGGGATTATGGAGGCTGCCAACAGAGGCGCTTTTGATGCCGACTGTAAATCCATAGGTTTAAATATAAGTCTCCCAAACGAACAACATCCCAATGCTTATATCACTCCTGGGCTTTGCTTCAAATTTAATTATTTCGCCTTACGAAAATTTCATTTTGTGATGCGATCAGTTGCAGCTGTCTTTTTCCCTGGGGGATTTGGAACATTTGATGAACTCTTTGAATTACTAACTCTTCGTCAAACAGGAATGAAAACACAAATCCCAATTATTCTATTTGGTCGAGATTATTGGTCGAAAGTGATCAACTTTCAATTTATTTCAGACCATGGACTTATCTCAGATGAGCACATGAATCTCTTTCAATACGCCGATAGTGCTTCAGAAGCATGGGACATTATCAAACAATAAAAGTATCATCTGATAATGGATTGGAAAACATCACTAGATTGGTATTGTTCAGGCAACATTCTCGAGGAAGAGGATATTGAGCTTTTAGAAAAACATTATCAACAGGTAATCAAAGAAATCGATACGAATCTCTCCCTTGAACTAGCTCCAAAACATATTTGTAATCAAACCAATATTCCAGAGGGAAGTTCTTGGTTTACAGCAGTAGCAGTTGTACTTGATCGATTAAATCCTGTTAAGACTGGCAAGCCAAGAAGTTTAATCGTTGATCAATTAAGAAGAAAGCAAAGCAGTTAAGCCCTCTTTATACAAAAGAGTTGAACATAAAAGACCCGATGCCCAACAAAGTCCTCTAGCAGGAGGAAAATCCCCAACATAAGCACTGATATAGATAAACCTCACAATTGGGTGAACCCACGCAGCTATTACGGCCACAGGAGAGACAACACCAGCAATAAGACATAGCAGACATGCAGGAGCGTGAAGAGTTATGCTCTCCCAGCAATTTTGATGACACCAAACAGCTCTTTTACCAAAATCGGGGAGCTCGTCAAACAAAGCCCTTGGAGCACTCATATTCTCAGCAGAATATCCAGCTTTGACTCGGCCATAGGTTAGCGGCCCAATTGAAAGCAAAACAACAACGACAGATAGGCAAAGGCTCCAAGCAAAAGCTGTTTCCATGGAATAAAAAATGATATTTCGAGCCTAAGTGAGGCAGAGTCAAAATGAGGATTAAAGGTTGGGTTTCACCTGATAAGCCTAAAAGTTCGTTCAAATAAAATTTTCAAAAAGAAGATAAAAACACAATAATTAGTTAATAAGCTTGTTATTCTCTAGGAGTCATAAAGAGTTCTGCTCGACTAAATCATCCATTATCAAAGTAATCCAACCATGGACTGGGATTCTGCAAAACAACATTGCAATGAGCGAAACTGGCAATGGTCATTGGAATTAATCAATCAGGCACAAAAGGAGATGGAAGAATTAGAGACAAAACTAAAAAAATGTGAGGATCAGCAGAAAGCTAATCGTTTATATAACGCCTGTAATTACTAATGGAAGAAATGAGCGCAACAATAGTTCCATTGGGTTCACTTGCACTTTTATTTGCTGTAATATCAATCCTTGTGTTCTTTAGGAAGGCAAGTATCGCAAGACAAGCAGATGAGTCAATAAAAAATAGAATGGAGGCAAAAAGAAATGAAAAGATCGAATCTCTTGAAGAACAAAAAAAACGTTTAGAACTTTTGCTTAAAAAATAAAAAGGTACGTATTTACAAATTATCGTCGCTTATTTTGCCAATCCTTTTAATCGGATTAGATCCATCTCTATGATTCGCTGGATCAAATGGGAAATTTGTATCTGGCCCTAAAAGATCATCAATACTTTTGGCATCCATTGAGCCTTGATCATTTTTAATATCAACATCCGTTGTCATTAACACCGGCTGTGCTTCAACTGACTGGAAGCAAAAACTAACTACTAAAAATAGGGAAAGAAATAATCCAAAACAAGTTTTTATAACACTTTTCATTGAGAAGTAAAAGATTAAATATTTGCTCAAGGAAAGTATATTTCCTTATTTTTCTTTCAACTACTAGTCCTCAAAAATCAGACATGCAGGTGAGGAAGGATTTAAAGCACACTCTCTCTCCCAGTATGAAGCGATCGCTGTCATTCCTCTTTTGACCGCCTCGTGTTTTCTACCTATGTCACCCATATTTTCTCTGGGGACACTAAATGAAGTTTGAAGTTTCATAGTTTTCCTCTTCAATTAATCTCGGTATAAACCATCAAGAAGGCCTATGGCAAGTGAATTTATCCTCATCTTTCTCTTAAATTATTTTAGACTCATCAATTAAAATATTTTTAATCTGGGAAACTCAATTTTTGACATCTGATGAGCTGCTTAAAAAAAGCAAAATCAACCCAAGCAATTAAGGGTTATAACAAGTGACTTCAACAATAATTTCAATAATGACATTAGGCATCGCTATTACAGGAATTTCAGCTTGGTGGGTCAGAACAACCCTCAAAGAGGGTAACAAGGCACTTGAAGAAAGCCAAAAAGAGAATCTAGACAATTAACACTTTCATAGATTTAAGTACAAAGCAATGCATTGAGAAAAACATTTGAAAATCTAGTAAAAAAAGCACCTCCACTTAAATAGTGGAGGTACTAAGAAACACATTCTTCAGACCAACTTAGAGTTACTTCTTATTAAGGGCACCCTTAACCTTTGTGGGAGACAAAGCCTTAAGTTCCTCTTTTATCTCATTTTGACGTTCATCAAGAACTTTAATACGAGCTTGATAGCTTTCTTCTAGTCTTTTTCTGGAGTCCTCGATGTCGTCGAGTTCCTCTTGACGTTGATTACGCTTAAGCTCTTCAAGCTGACTATCAGAAACCACATAAACAGTTCTAGTAGGCGCAATTAAAGAATCAGAGAAAAAAGTGTCGAAGAGTGAAGTGTACATAACTTTTCTTTCGGAGTACACAACTACTCTGTCCTAAATTAATTTAGTTAGGGATGAGGCATACCGTAGAAACTGATTCGGTAAATACAACTCACTTCGGTTGCTACTACTGAAAAGTTAGGTATACCGACCTCTAAAATTTTTCACAAAGCGTCTCTTGAAAGAGATACAAACTAATGGCTACATATTCACTCTTTCTTGGAATCCTCGTGATAATCATTTCGTGGAAAATTTACAATGACTGGGCTTCTGGTCTGGCAGGGTTTATTTATGGAGGCATCTTATTTTGGAGTATCAAATTATTTGTTGAACTCATTAAAACTTTATTTGGATAAAAACTAATTTCGCTATTGAAATTAAATAAAACTACTGAAACCATGTTTTAAGCCCCAAAAGATAGTCACCAAAATTGCTGACAAGGGTAGAGCGATGGCAAGTGTGATATTGATTGTTCTAAAAATCTTCCCAACTCCATTACTCGTATCTTTAGAAGGATCTACTATAAGTGGCATAGCGCATACGTATTTTTTTTATTTATAGGCACAATTTCCATTCAATTGGTTAGATTGTCGTAATTATCGAGACAGTCTCATGTATTTATTAGGTCTTGGACTATTAGTTTTAAGCACTTGGTATCTGATGAAGCTATACACAAATTTCAATAACGATCCGATAGCAAAGAAAGAAATCGACAATGCATGGCAAGAAGCAAAGAAAGAGGCGAAAGGTAAAAATCCTTTTGCTCAAGGAAGAATTAAAGAGGCTCTCAATGCATATAAAGCTGATATGAATAAAAAAGACAACTAAAAGATAGAAAATCCAAAGAGACCAAAATATTTCTAATAAGTAGTTAAATTAGTTTTTTATAGATTAAGTAGTGACGCCCTCATTAGTTCTGATGGATTATGTAGACAGAAAGACATTGAATAACGAACAACTAGAATATCTCGAGCAAGTTTTAAAAGCATCAATTCAGAAATTGAAATTCACGGGTATCGAACCTGTAATTGCTAATAATGAAATATGTGATGCAGCTCTCATTTCCCAGGGTTCCTATGAAATAAGTTGTATTGCGTCCATACTTGATATGCTTCGGCCAACAGAAAAAAAAATGGAGCGCAAAAAAAAGGTATTCAACGCTCTATGCAATGCAGGTTTAATAGTTACTGATTAAAGAAAGAGACCTACCTGAGCAAACAGATCCAAATAAATATAAGCAAGATATCTACAAAAACACCAGTGAGAGGCATTGAACCTCTCATGCCGCCTGACGGTCTGGGGAAGCTTTATTTAGCAGCTTCAGGTGCTTTTCTGGCTTTGCGTGCACGTCTAGCAGGTCTACCAGCACTTGGCTTAACAACTGCAGAAACCTCAGCCTTAGCTTTGGCTGCAGCCTTTTTAGCTACAGGCTTTTTAGCTACTGCTTTCTTTGCTGTTGCCTTTTTAGCTACAGGCTTTTTAGCTACTGCTTTTTTAGCGGTGGTTTTTTTTGCAGCAGCAGCTTTGGGAGCAGAGCCTTTACGTGTGCGATGAGAAAGAATTAAAGCCCATTCATCAGCGCTAATATTTGCCGGCTTATTTCCATGAACCTCAGAAACTTTAGCTGCCTTTTCGATATCTTTAATTAGGTTTTTCCAAGAAGCTGCGTAACGTTTATCAGACTGAGATTTAGCACCGCTTTCAACAAGGGTTTCAACGACTTGAGAAGCAGTAACCTTCTTACGACGTCTGTTAAAGATCTCCTTTTGCAAGGTAGCAATCAAGGCATCACCTTTAGCACTAACTTTGATGGATAACTGAGACATAACTCAATAATTACTTTCTTAATACATCTATCACATATAGGGTATTAAATTCAATAGTCAATGGTTAATCGACTACTAAATTTTCATATATCTATCAATATCGATTAAAGTGACACCTTCAAATAAATGGATCTTGACTATAAAGCCATATCAAGTGGGCGAGACAAAAGCAAAAAACGAATATAAAAACAATGAAGTCAATAAAGCTAATAGACCTCATATGCTGATCAAAGATCGCATGGGAACACTAATAAGCGAATTGATCTATTCAAAGTGTCAGGCCACCTCTGGACACCAACCAATCTCTTTCACTTGTTGCCGCATATAAAGAAGACAACGTGAAATCAAATGGTCTCCATGAGGAATAAGACGACGATGAACATGACACGAAAGAATTGTTCTGCAATGCTTGTCGCTGGAATAATTGAGATATTGACATGTCACGCAAACGCAAGCTGAACATGTTTTTTTGAGAATCGCTTTCTCAAAGAATTACCACTCTTCTTCTTGACCGAAGATCTGATCGGAGCAAGTTTCTTTGGGGTGAGTCGTAGACATTGACCAATTCCAATAGGTTGGGCTACGGCAGATACCCATTCTTCAGCCTTAAAGACAGCATACGGAGACGCAGATAAAGTCATTTACCTTTAGCAGTACACATGTACTAGCAAGAATCAATAGGTAATGTCAAGTCATATATTTCAAAGCATCTAAAATATGTCGCATGCAATACCAACAATCGAACAAACATGATGCTCAAACACGATGAATATTTCAAGGATATAAAGGCTAATTAAAAATAATTAAACGGATAGGTCCACCACAAAACAAAAAAGCAATAAAAAAAGCCCTCATCTCATGAGGGCAAAATAAACTGCTGAAGGATCCCCATCACCCAGCTTTTTAAAAATAATAATCAAATCAATCAGATTAGGCAACATTAAAGCACCATATGTTTTATCTCGGGCTTAAATGAACACTATCTATAGGGGGGGGGGTTGATTTATACGGGAAATAGGGTTAGAAATAGTATCCCCATCACCCAGACCCGTAGGACACCATACCTAGGGTCTTTTTTATTGGAAAACCTTTTATAGAGGGATTTCGTCAATATTAAGCATATAGAAGCTGTGGAAAACTTTTGTTATTTGAATGAATTTGCGAGCCATAAAAATATGTCCTTACCTAAATCTTCGAAAAGTAGCTTATAAAGGTTTAAAAACGATTAATTGAAAAATCCTTCTCAATTAAGTAAAAAGGTTCTAAATCTTTTAATTGATAGGAAAAAGACAATTGGGATAAAGAAATTAAATCTATCGAATAAATCCAGTTGAAATCTTTATGTGATTACACAAAATGATTGATCTCAAAAGAAATAGCAAAAAAGAACCAATTGAAGCCACAGGCCTTCGAAGTCGTAAGTCTTCTCTCTATAAGCCAAATCAACAAGAAGATTTCAAAATTAGTAGAGGTCGTTTCTCAAATTTTCTGACGTGTCAAAGGTGTTTTTATCTCGATAGGGTAAAAGGCCTTGATCCTCCTGGGACACCAGGTTGGACTCTCAATGAAACCACTGACCTATTACTAAAAAAAGAATTTGACGATTGCAGACAAAAGCAGGTTCCACACAGAATATTTGCATCTAATGGACTATCTCATGTTGTTCCATTTGATCATCCTGAAATAGATAACTGGAGAAACTCTCTTCATCGAGGACTAATGCATCGTTACAAGGATACCGGAATAATTTTGACTGGAGGTGTAGACGATATTTGGCAAGACACTATTACAAGACAACTAATAATTGTGGATTACAAATCACAAGCAAAAAACGGACGAGTTGATAAGAAAGATTATTTAGAGGATCCTTTTCATGAGGCCTATAAAATTCAAATGGACTTTTATGCTTACTTACTCTCGGGGATGGGTTTTAGTGTTCATCCAATATCTTATTTTCTAGTTTGTAATGCAAAAAGGGATGAAGATGAATTTAATAAGACCATGCGTTTTGATGAATATCTTGTTCCCTACAAATGGAGGAATGATTGGATAGAGAGCCGACTAGATGAAATGGTCACACTAATGAATCAATCAGAGATTCCAGAATCAAATCCTTCATGCAAGAACTGCGCCTATGCGGATCAATATTCGAAAATACTATTTTCAGGAAATTCAAGTAAAAAAGAAATTACACAAGGAACTTTGCCATTATTTTAAGAACGCTAATAGTTTTAAAGATGATTCTGATCAAAAAGCGTCTGAAGGATTAATGGGATGTGCGGAAGATATCAGCTATTAACAAAATTTATAAATTTACCAGATCTTTTAAAAAAAGATGTGCCAAGGGGATTGAGTCAAAATTATGAACCACAAATATTAATCAAACCAGGTTCTCCAATTCTTGTTCTTAAGAATGAAGGTAAGACACAAACATCCATAATGCTATGGGGGTTTATATCTGAGTGGAGTAAAGACCCTTTTGACAACACAAGGCCAAAGCCATTTAACGCGAGATCAGAAAGTGTTGAAGAGAAGAAACTTTTTCGTGCAAGCTGGAGGCATAAGAGATGTTTGATACCAGCCAGTGGTTTTCTAGAAAAAGGTCACCTAATAGGTAGAAAAGATTCTCAAACTTTCTGGTTAGGAGGACTTTGGAATCGTTGGATGTCTAAAGAAGGATGTGAACTAGAGAGCTGTTGTGTGTTAACGACCGAACCAAATGATTTAGTCAAACAATTTCATAATCGTATGCCCGTTATTATTCCAAATGGGCTAGAAGAAGAATGGATCTCTTCAGTTAAAAATTCTCAAGACCTTAAAGCTTTAAAACCGCTAATGACTAAATGGGACCCAGAAGAATGGACAGCCGAGCCAATAAACAAACCTAATGCCGACCAATTATCCTTCCTATAAAATCAAGACAAAAAAAAGGCTTATACAAGCCCTTTTATACATTTTATAAGATCATGACTTCAATGATCGTGATGCACTTCTGCCGAGCTAGGCATTTCATGGGCAGAAGACAATTTCTTCAATGATTGAGATCCACAAATAGCAGACAGAGCGATAACAACCAAGGATGCAGTGCTTAACAACTGAAGCACTATCGGGAGATGTGAATTAATTCTTTCTCTAAAGGTAGTCATTTGGGAAGTTAATTAACACTCCATTCAAACAAAAAGAATAAGCACCGTCCATAGCTTGAATATTATGAACTAAATAGCTAAAAGCAAAAAAATAAGCATAAATAAATTTAGTCCTACTGTTAAGAGTGATGTACTTGGTTTAACTTCATTAGCCAAAACTAGGGACTCACTCTCTTATTGATTTCTAATTATGACCTAAATATTTAAAAGTCTCATAAGATACATAACTAAAATTAGATATTGAAAGAAAGCCCATAAATAAATAAATGTACAATCAAGCCAATGATTAACTCAAAACTACTCATGGCTGAAAAATTAATAAAGCCTAAAACCACTAGACATCAGATATCTGATTAAAATTAGCCAAACAAAATTAATTGTGATGGACAGAAATAAAATGGATCTTCCTTCTCTAGACAAGCTTAAAGAATTAGAAAAAAGCGCAAGAGTAGATGGGAGTGGCATTGAATTTGACTCACTATTAGGACTATGGAAATTTAATTCAGTTTGGAAGCAGGGATCAGATACAGAAGACACGATTTCAAGCACTTTGCTACAGGTTCTTTCAGCCAGTCTAGAGTTGAAGAAAGATACACAGAATCCAGAAGAAGAGAAATTTACTATCGCCAACGCAATTAAATTTGGATTACTAACCCTGAGATTCAGTGGCTACGCAAATTTAGAAAGGAAGCAGCCATTATTACCCTTTTCTTTTGATTGCATTCAAATAAAACTAGCTTCATTAACTATTCTAAAGAGATCTCTACCGGCACCGGATCAAAAGAAGAGGCCGTTTTTTGCATTAATAGCTATCGACAAAAATGGTAAGTGGTTGTCTGCAAGGGGAAAAGGCGGAGGACTTGCCCTATGGGTAAAAGATAAATAAGCAATCAGCTTTGAAATAACCTTAGATGTTTTTTTCAGGAAATTCTTCTAAGAATATTTTTTAATAAACAAGTCTCGGTAAAAAATTTAAAAACAAAATGTTACTTAGACGTAATGACATTAAGCGATAACTTTATTTCTTAGAGAAATCCTATCAATAGAATTTGGATGCTCTCGTACAAATTTATTGAACTCAATAGCTAACTGTCTAGCTTCAAAAGCATCAATGGCATAAAACCCTAATTCATGTCTTTTGTTAGCTAAATCTCGGTAGCTAACAGCGTATCTTTTGCAGGATGTAATCGGTCTTGAAGACAATTTTTTAAATATCAACTATCTACATCCTAAAAACAATGAAATAGTTCTGAAAGAAATCTACCGAACAATTTGGGATAGGAAACCGAATAAAAAAAGACATAATGCTTTTGAACAATTAGATGCCAAATAATATCTGAACTAAATTCTTGATGAGGATCGTCGCAACGTATTTTAGCTAAATTGCATTTTTAAATTTGTATAAATTTTAAAAGGCTTGAAAATTACAAAGCACCTAAATATTCAATTATTAGAAAATCTAATTACATTAATAATTTATACTTTATAGATTTGGTATTTCTCCCTACATACAAACATTAAGTAAAAGGGTAACTTTGAAAAAATTATTCAATTAATTAAAGTTATGACTTTAGATATTTACAAAGCGATTGTTAAAGCCTCCGAGCAAGGGAATTTATGGGGACTCAAACGAACTGATTACTAACTATGTTTAAATTCACCAAATTTAAGTTTATTCAACTCATTATATTATGGAATCTACCAATCCTAATTTTATTTATAGGAATAATCTCAATACCCATGGAATTATCTGATTCAATTTCAATTTTTTAACAACTCAGATCTATACACAAAAATTTTTTTTTGTAGTGACATAATTAATCGATAAATGTAAGCCTTAAAATCTAGATAAGCACTAGTTTTAAACAGCTTAAATGGCTAGAAATAGTAAAATCTGGTATTTGATCTTTGGCGATTCGATAAGTACACGACCCGTGTTTGATTAAGCAGCTTTAAACTGAACACTGTTGTCGGTCCATGTCCAAGCAGACTTCTCCATTGTAGATAGATCAACTCTGTGGCTCGCCATCCAGTCTCCATTGGCTTCTATAAATTTCTCAATATTCCCCTCTGGGTGCTGATGTATAACAATTATTTTTTGAGGGTCATCATCACTACAGCCTCTGTACAAAGGCTGAATATTAAACTCTCTATGCCTTCTGGAAGCTTCTTTGCTGTCGAAGATTGCAGCCCACTCATCAAAGGTGCTTTCAACCTTAAAAGTAAAAACTGAGGTGACAGTAGAAGACATCTAAAATCTTTAATATGGCAAACGATACCCAAACAAAACAAAACTGACTAACAGTTGTTGTAAAAACTAGATAAATAAGAAAACTTTCTGCTAGAAATAGCTGATGCAGATACCAAGAAAAACCCTAAAACGAGTCATCAACTTAATTGTTGTTCTAATCGTTGCCATTGTTGGGTTCATAAAAGTAAAGCACCCATTAAGTTATTTAATTGGAGTCCCTGTTACCAGTTGGGTCGTTTATCTTTTATGTAATGCCATGTGCACAGATATTCTTTTTGGAGAAAAATTAGGTTGTTCAGAAAAAAGTATTTACAAGGAGAACTAAGCTAACTACGAATTAAAACTTTCTCAATCAGTGAAGAGAACCAGATATCCATAACCTGAAAAGTACTTGCAAAGATAAACTCAAGTTAAGATAACGAATTAATCAAATATTACTCTTGATCACTGAACATAAAAAAATGATATTCGCTTTTCTCAGTTGGAAATAATCTTTCTTTTAGCTGAATTAATACCATGTCTTTTAATAGGCTATTTACTAGGACGATTTAAAAAAGATTTATCCCTAACGATATCCCGTCCTTTAATGAGCTATGGAATTCCTATCAGCTTGATGGGGATATTACTTAAGTCTGGCCTTGAATTCCCTTTGATACAATCTGCGGCTTTAGCACTGGTAGCTATTGGCTTTTTAATGACTCTATTAAATTGCCTTCCTGGTATAAAAAACTTAATACCAAACAGATCTCTTCAATTAGGTAGTGCATTCGGAAATACTGGGTATTTCGGAATACCAGTTTCACTAGCACTGCTTCCAAATCATGCTTTGATTTACAGCATAGGTTTTGACCTTGGTGCGACATTGGTCATTTGGAGTATCGGTCCAATACTGCTAACAGATCCTTCAAATGTTTTAAGTTCTAATAGATATTGGCAGAATTTCATAAAAGCAATCTTTAGAAGCCCTGCTGTAAAAGGGCTGATTGGCGCATTAATTGTTCATTCATCACCATGGAATGTACAAATAACAGCCTTACTATGGATACCTTCAAGGGTTGTAATTGTTTTAGCACTTGTAATAGTTGGAATGCGTCTAAGTTGGCTGAGAAAAGCAAATCTCTCAAGAATAAAAATCCAAATAACATCCATAAAAAATGCTTTAATCATGAAACTGGTTGGATTGCCAGTCATTATGTTGATCATTTCCTCAGCGATCAGATTACCCAACGTCATGCAAGAGGCTTTAGTACTTCAATCAGCTGCGCCAACAGCAATATCTGTCTTACTAATATCCCAAGCAGCGTCAAGAGATGAAGAGGAAGCCACATCGCTTGTTGTCATAAGTACGATCATCGCGCTCATCTCAATCCCTGCTTGGTTGATGATTTTAAGATTGTAAAAAGTTAACAACTATCGCCTTTTAACTCAGTTTGTCTAAGTTGTAAGAAATACAATTTTTTTAATGACCTCAGCTACAGCAACAAAAGCGACAGCAAAGAAAACAGCGGCAGTAAAATCATCAGCAGTAAAATCTCAATCAATTTATTCATCAACCCAATCAAGATTTGCAAGTTCAAAGCTAATTCAAAACCTAGGTTCATCTAATGATGGGGTTCAATTCGATTTTTCAAGTTCGTTAAGAACTGCATTTGGAAGGGACTAAAAGAATATGGACCTTTTAAAAACACTTTTTACAATTGTTATATGTCTAGGTATTGGATGGGCAATCTCAAAAGGGATCATGCTTGGTTTGACTCATATTTAATATGCCTGAAGGATGGCATTCTACAAATGAAGAACTTGAAGTGATAGAGGGTGCATGGATGCAAGTCAAGGTCGCATTCGAAAAAATAAAAGAGTAAACAACTGCAAAGAAAAATATATTTCAAATATGCTTAACGAAATAGCAGATCATTATCAAGAAAATTAATGGCTAAAGAATGGGAACCAAAAGAAGAACATCAAGCAGTTATTGCAAGGAGTATAGAGTTTATTTCTGATGAATTAGCTGAGTTACAAGAGGCTTTAAGGTGTCCAAATTCATTTATTGTTGAAATAGCTAATAGGGTAGTATCTGAATATAAAACAAACCAAATCATCATTAGAAGAGATGAAGAATAAATGGAATTTCTGCAATCACATGATTTAAACCAATTGGGGCTTTGGACCCCTCTTATTGGAGGTATTCTTCTTTACGTTGGCTTAAATCTAAAAATCACTGAAGTTGATCCTAATGAGTAATCAATACATAAAAAATGAGTACAACGATAATAAAAGGTTCGATTTATTAGAATAGTTTGGGATGAAACAAGGAACTCTTGAACTAATCTTTTTTGCTCTGATTTTCTTGAGTCTTCAATTTTGGTGGATAAGGATGACAATTAAAAATGGTCGAACTGGAGAAGTAGATAAATGGGGGCAAAAAACAAACCCAAAAAAACTAAATGAATTGGAGAAAGTGAAGCAAGATTTAGAAAAACTTTTTCGATCTTAGTTCTCAATACTACTAAAACTCTTTAAATAATGAACTATCAAATTTTGCTTGAAAGCTACGCTGCTGGTGAATGTATTAATAAAGACGAAATATCATTACTAGAATTAGAACTTGATTCTCAACTAGAATCTATTAAATTTTCTCGCACTCAAGGTTGTACAGAAAAAGCACCAAAGCACATTTGCGAGGCAGCTCAAGTTTGCGAAGGCAGTAGTTGGATCACCTGCTTTGCTTCAATACTAGATAAGACCAATCCCCTTTCTTTTGGGAATAAATCAAGAGGAGCAAAAGTCATTGATGCACTTCTAGATAACAATTATTTAATGAATTAAAATAGAAAAAACAATTAACAATTCATAATTAATAGATAAATTATTATTAAACAAATCCAATGAGCAATAGTGAAAGTCGTGAAGAAAGGAAAAAACATTTTAAAAATCTCTCAAGTGCAGAAAGAAAAATATTGATTAGAAAGAAACTAGAAATGCAAGGTTTAACAGAGGGAAGCGGTGTGAGGGGAAAGGATCAATCTTCTTACGACAAAGAAGAAATGATAGATTTAATTCTATTAACAAGATGTTTTCAAAAGAATAAATTTCAATAACTCATCCAACCAAAATTTGTTTTACGAAGTTAGTCCCTGCAAAATGGTCATATGAATAAACCTATTAAAAAAAAGAAAATTACCTTTGCAAGGTTTGCTGTTCGTACTCTTGCTATTTCTGCAAGCACCCTCGCTCTATTTGATTTTCTAAAAGGAGACTATCAAGCTGGAGGGCTTCTAGCACTTGGATGGTTAACCATCGTGATCGGGGAGAAAAGGATGTTTAATGGGGAAAAGCCAAATGAAGAAACCTAAGAAAATTTCCAACTGTTAACTATCAATAAATAGATCTATAAAATTCATTCAGCTTTTATTCTCTATGCCACCATAAAAGAGGTAACAGTATATGAGACTTTAAATATTGAGGTATTTTATTCCACGCCATTAGTTCTATGAGTGAGACAAAGAAAAATAAGAACTTCAATCTGACAGAAATGAAGTTCAAGTTTAATGATCTATTTACTGGAATTGCATTGATGTTGTGTGCATTTTTATGTGCGTTTAGCCTTGCACTAATTGCAATAAGGCTAGGGCCAATAGCTAAATGGGCTAATTATCAGACTATTTGTGTTGAACAAGAAAGTTTAAAATCTCCAATCGAATGGGCGGTGCGTAAGTGCAATGGAAGGTCAAAAGTTTATCAAGTGAAGTGAAGGCAACTCAATTAAAGTTGAGTTGAGGCTTTTTACTATTCAGAAGATAACGTTTTTCGCAAGAACCAATAACATCAAATCAATAGTTTGTTTAGAGCCAAAACAATAAAAACCCTGCCAAAAGTCCAGACATATGCCCTAACAAACTAATTCCAGGTAAGAATGACCAAATAATTCCTATACCTGTAAGCACAGAAATAGATTTAAATAATCTTGGATCTTTCTTTAGGTGACATCCTGTGAACAAAAATCTTTTCTTTCCATAAATTGTAGTCATTAGAATAAACGCGTCGATACCAAATAAAACACCACTAAAGCCAATGGCTAGAGACATAGGATTTCTATAAATTAAAATATCTACGCACCAACAAATGAAAGCTTGGAGAGGCATTATCAATACAATAAAAGCCAGAAAGAAATAGTCACTTTGAAGGCTTAAAGATTTAAGAAAATATCTAGCTACGATGATTCCAGAGATATTTGCCAATAAATGATTAACATCACCATGAAAAAAATGGGATGTAATAATCCTGTATGGCTCATAAAACAAACGTCCAGACCAATAAGCAATGGAAGCCTTATCAATTATTCCAAATAAATCTGTTGCAAAGAAGCAAATAGTGCAAGCCAAAAAGGGGACAAAATATTGCCAATCTTCTTTTGAAATCTTCTCAAGCATTCGTAAATAGATTTACCAATAATCCAATCGTACTTCGTGAATATGATCTATTGAAAAACGAATAGGGCTAATTCTTTAACTATGTGAATAAGCTAAAATATTTACCTATCAAGAACATCACCATAAAGAAAAGGACTAAGGCCTAAGGTGAACAAATCTATTATTGATATAAATGAAAATTGATGTAAAAAAGAGACTAAATCTCAATAGTTATGAATGGTGGAGAAACCACCGAAGGTTTGTAACCCTTGGATTATTTCTTGCAATTTTTGCAGGCTATGTCAGAGGTCCTTCAGCGAAAGACTTCAAAGTGAATGATATTTGCGGACGTCTAAGCGCTGATTTAATTACAGGAGAAAAAGCTGCAAGAGAATTGAAATTAGGAAAGAAAAGAATCGATGGACTAGAAGGAGAGAAAGCTGATATTACTAATCACTACTACCATGCCAAGTACTACTGCCAAGGCTACACAAAAGGCAATGTAGGATTGGGATACTAATGACATCTTTACTAAAATAGCCAGAGAAAAGCATTGCACTTTTCAGGCCGCTTTAACGGATCTGGCTTTTTGACTAAGCTTTTACAGCTTTAAGACTAGCTTTTCTTGCACGCTTCGCAGGCCTTCCTGCTACAGCCTTAGATGCTCTCTTTGAAACTGAGTTTGCGCTTGAAGTTGCTTTTTTAGCTTGAGCAGAAGCTACTTTCTTAACTGCTGTTTTAACTTTAGAAGTCTTAACTTTTGCTTTTGCAGCGCTCTTGGCTGGAGCAGCTTTAGCTACTGCTTTCTTTGCAATTACTTTTTTAGCAGCAGTTTTTTTGACAGTGGCCTTTTTAGCAACAGTTTTCTTGACAGCAGCCTTTTTGGCTGAGGGTTTTGCTGAAACTTTTTTAGCACTCGTAGTCTTACGAGTACGGTGAGAGAGAATCAAAGCCCACTCATCAGCACTAACATTTGCAGGCTTATTACCATGGATCTCAGAAACTTTTGCAGCTTTCTCAATATCCTTTATTAAGTTTTTCCAAGAAGCAGCATAACGCTTATCAGATTGTGACTTAGCACCGCTCTCTACAAGAGTTTCAACAACTTGTGATGCTGTTACTTTTTTTCTTCTTCGGTTAAAAATTTCCTTTTGAAGGGTAGCGATCATGGCTTCGCCTTTAGCGCTAACTTTGATACTTAATTGAGACATTGAATTAAGAATTACCTATATACAACATCTAGCACATTGTGGGTATCCAAACCGAACAATCTATTTACATGTAGATGTAAATAGTATTTGCATCTTATAAATTTACATAAAAAACTATTCATTTAAAGACAAAAGGAACACAAAAATTGAGTTATAGGCTTGTTTAGAAAATAGATCGATAAAGTCTCACTTAAGGAGAAAATGACTATCAAGAAGGAATTAAAGTTTTATTGATTTTCTAAAAAGTAAGCAAAAATCTCTATAAAACACAAAAAACAAAAAATTCGAGCAACAACCTAGCTATCTATTGAAAATGTTCTTTCTAATTTTGCTTTTATTTGCTTTAAAGACGGTTCTGAGACCTTGAGAATTTTTTTATAAAAGCCAAAAAGTTTAAGACACGCCAAGGGAACAAATATTGTCAGTAGTAAGGTTTTAGTTGTAATCATATGAATGTTATAAGCCAAATCAGCTAGAACCGCTCAAATATTACTTGTTAAACCTATATATAAACTCAATGTCTTTAGAAAATTTTAGTTAAAGTCAAGGTGTTAAGTAGGAATTAACCAATTCAATAAAATGCAAGATAGGAAGGATCTCAAAGCCCTTATTTACCAGGTAGCTGCAGCAACAGATAGAGGTCAAAGAATGAACGCGATGATTGCTCCCATGTATCAAAATAAATTAGTAGAGATGAATAAATTAGTTGAAGATCTACTGCCCCTATCAGATGAAATAACTCAGAGTTCTATTGAAGGTGAATGGGAGCTTATTTACTCATCAGTTGAATTATTTAGAAGCTCTCCATTTTTTTTAGCCATTGAAAAGGCTTTAAACGACAAATCAAAAAGCGATTTATTTTTCAAGCTTCATCTTTTACAAGTTGGTTCATTTGGTCTGTCAACTATTGGAAGAGTCGGTCAATATCTCAATTTTAATAAAGGAGAAATGATCTCCACCTTTGATACCACAATCTTTGGACTTACAACTATCCCAATCCTTGGGTGGTTCAAACTTCTGCCTACCTTTGGTGGTCGCGTCATAACTCTCGCTAAGGGGCTTCAACTAAAAGACAACATACTTTCTATGGAGTTAGAGAAGACTAAGGTGTCAGAGGTTGATGGTCTGGGAAAAATTCCATTTGTAAATTCCATTCTCATGGAAAGATGGTATCCAGTTAAAACCGTATGGAAACTTCTTCCATGGAATAAAGAAAATCCAAATTGTGAGATTAACGTGATCTATGTAGACGAAGATTTAAGAATCATTAGAGATATGCACGGAGCAATGTTTGTTTACATACGACCATCTATTCCTCTTCTAGACCAATAAAAAATATAAGCAAATTCCCTTCTCAAATACTGAATTCACTGAAGCAATTCCGATGTATTTGTAGTAGAAACTCTAAAGAAGAAAAATTCCTTTAAAAAGAATAAATGAAAAATCCAGAAGTAATAGTAATTGGAAGTGGTATAGGAGGATTATGTTGCGCAGGACTGCTAGCAAAAGCTGGTAAAAAAGTCCTAATTCTTGAGGCTCACTCAAAACCAGGAGGAGCCGCTCATGGTTTTCAGAAAGATGGATATACATTTGAATCTGGACCATCTCTTTGGAGCGGAATAGGTACTTGGCCTACGACAAATCCTTTAGGTCAAGTCCTAAAAGCTCTTAACCAAAAAGTTGAATTAATTAAATATCAGGATTGGAATGCTCAAATTCCAGAAGGTGACTACACGATTGGAGTTGGAGATAAAAGATTCCTTGATCAGATCAATTCAATTAGCGGAAATGATGCCATTAAAGAATGGGAACATTTTATTCAAGTAATTAAACCAATTGGTGCAGCAGCCAATGCAATTCCCCTAATAGCGCTAAATCAAAACAAGGAAACTATTTTTCAGCTCTTAAGACGTAGTAAAACACTCTTCAATCACTTGAAATCTTTTAAATACCTTGGAGGTGCTTTTGGAAATTTAGTTGATGAACATCTTAAAGATCCATTTTTACGAAATTGGGTTGATTTACTTTGCTTTCTAATAAGCGGTTTATCCAAAGACGAAACGAATGCAGCTGCGATGGCAACCCTCTTTGATGATTGGTTTAAACCAGATGCCTACCTGGAATATCCAAAGGGAGGCAGTGAATCTATCGTTAAGGCTCTATTAAGTGGAATTTACTCATTTGGAGGCAAGCTTCAACTTAATTCAAAAGTTAGTCAGATAATTATAAAGAGGAATAAAGCAATCGGAATTGTGCTAAAAAATGGTGAGAAAATCTTTGCAGATCATATTGTTAGCAATGCCGATATTTGGAACACCCTTGATTTAATACCAAAAGAAATATCTCAAAAATGGAGAGAGGAAAGGTCCACAACTCCAAAATGCAAGTCATTTCTTCATGTACATCTTGGGTTTAATGCAGAAGGTCTAGAAAATATTCCACTCCACTCAATATGGGTTGATGATTGGTCTAAAGGTATTACTACCGAAAGAAATGTAGTAGTTCTCTCTATACCATCGGCTTTGGATCCAACAATGTCACCCCCCAACAAACATATTCTTCACGGATATACACCTGCTAATGAGCCTTGGGAAATATGGAAAAATCTTAAAATTGGTACAGAAGAATATGAAAGGACAAAAGAAGAGCGGTGCTCAGTCTTCTGGAAACCAATTAAAAAATTGGTGCCAGATATAGAAGAAAGAATCGAAATAAAAATGCTAGGGACACCACTTACTCATCAAAGATTTCTAAATACTAAACATGGAAGTTACGGTCCAGCATTATCAGCTGCAGAAGGGCTTTTCCCAGGGAATAAAACTCCAATTAAAAATCTTTTAATGTGCGGTTCAAGTACATTCCCAGGGATCGGTATTCCACCAGTCGCAGCCAGTGGCGCTATGGCCGCCACTACAATTCTTGGTTCCAAATTTCAAAGAGATCTAATCAAAAAGCTAGACATATAAGAAAACACCTATTGTTGATTGATAACATGAAAACACAAATCAAATGAGCAACTCACTCAATAAAGCTTTTACAGGAGTAATCGCTCTAGCCCTGATTCTGATAGCTGTAGGTCGTATCCCATTTTCAAGAGAAAAAGAGCTATCAAATTTATGCAGGGAATACTACACAATGTACCTTAATCAGAATGACTACTCACTAAAAGAAAAACACACAAAGATCAAAGTTATTGCAAAGAAAACAGGTCTTAAAGCTGAGACAAATAATGTTGGTAACTTTTGTAATTCGTTCTATTTCAACCAAAGATAGATTTTAAATAAGAATATAGAAAAGTTTTCTGAATACATTTATTTAATTTTTAATAGGAACAAATACATCCGTAATTATATCGATAGATTTAATATCAATTTAGTAGTTAAATAAGGATAGTAACGAGGAAAAATCATGAAGAAAGAAACTTCATCAAATCTCCTTGAAAAAATTGATGTCGCTAAAGAAAGAATCAAGGAATTAGAAACAATGATTAATCATTGGGAAGGTATCGAAGTTGAAGGGTTTTGGGATGCTGAATGCTCTATAAATCCATCATCTCCGGCTTGTCTTCTCTTTAATAATTGACCTTCAATCGGTAAAACTTTAAGCCAGCTAGCAAATCAACTCAGATCAAAAGCTATTCTAATAGCCTTATTAGTGATTAAAAATTAACTCAAAAACAAAAAGAATCACTTAATGGGACGCAAAGGTATTTTTCATTAACTGGTAAAATCTGCATTTTTAAACTCATGATTCACAAAAAAATTTTATAGAGTAAAAAAAATTGTAGATAAAAAATGACGGAGCCATCAAAAGTCGTGTCATCCAGTGACTTTGATGATTGGTTTTCTTTGAACGACACTGTTATGGGAGGTTCAAGTAAGGCAGTTTGTAGATCTTCCTCAAAAGGCCTCTCCCTGGAAGGTGTTGTAGTTGAGGAAAAAGGAGGTTTTGTTAGTTGCAAATCTCCAATATTTTCACCTGTTCTAAATTTATCCAACTATCAAGGTTTTGAATTAAAAATTGAAGGTAAAGGTCGAACTTTAAAATTTTGAGTGTCATGTAAATATGGAATTTTTGGATTAAGAGGATTTTTCTTAGACAAATCACCTGGTGGGCTCAGATGGGTAGCAGAAATAGAAACAAAAAGATTTGGGACAACAACAATAAAAGTACCTTTTGAAAGCCTTGAACCAACTGTTCTAGCAAAAAAAATTTCTTTACCAATTATTTTTAAATCAGAATCTATAACCCAATTTCAATTACTACATTCCAAATTTGGTAAACCAGGAGAATTGAATCCTGGCTTTAAGCCTGGCAAAATAAATTTTGTTTTACAATCGATTAGTGTCTATTAGCACAATTAGAAAAACAATATATGTATATTGTTGTGATTTGATAGGTAATAAAAATACAATGAATATTAAAAGTATTTCTCAAAAGATTGACCTTAAAACAAATTAAATCTATAAAAAACATTTTTTATTGTATATACTTCAAATACTTCAATTAATTCAGAAAAAATCCCTTCAATGGGATTGCTTTAAATATATAACCTCAATAACATGAATAACAAAGACTTAGCACCGATATGTGGTTTTGAATTTGAAATTAATAAGTTAGTAAATAAGGAAAGAGATAGTAGACAATTCGAAGAAAAGTCAAGGTTAGATAATGTGAATTCAGGATTTGCATGTGCCCTCCATATGCATCAACCGACAATTCCAGCAGGTGAGAATGGAAAGCTCATTTCACATTTGCAATATATGTTTGAGCACACTTCAGAAGGAGATAATCACAATGCCGAACCATTTGCTCAATGCTATAAACGATTGGCTCAAATCATTCCAAGCCTGATAGATGAAGGATATGATCCCAAAATAATGCTTGATTACTCCGGCAATCTTCTTTGGGGAATCGAACAAATGGGTCGCGAGGATATCCTCAAATCGTTAAAACTCCTAGCGTGTGATCAGACAGTTCAACCACATGTTGAATGGCTAGGAACCTTTTGGAGTCATGCTGTAGCCTCTTCGACTCCACCTTCTGACTTTAAATTGCAGATAACAGCCTGGCAACACCACTTCTCGTCATTATTTGGAGAAGATGCATTGCGTCGAGTAAATGGGTTCTCTCTTCCTGAGATGCATCTTCCAAACCATCCGGATGTTCTATTTCAGTTAATCAAAGCTCTTAAGGAATGTGGATATCGTTGGGTAATGGTTCAAGAACATAGTGTTCAAAATAGAGATGGCTCTAATCTAAGAGACGAGCAAAAATATATTCCCAATATGCTCAAAGCTCAGAGTAGTAATGGAGAGACCATCTCTATTCTTTCATTAGTAAAAACTCAAGGATCAGATACAAAGCTTGTTGGGCAAATGCAACCTTATTACCAGGCACTGGAGTTATCTAAACAGAAGTTAGGGCAACAGATTATTCCCACTCTTGTTTCCCAAATAGCTGACGGAGAAAATGGCGGAGTAATGATGAATGAATTTCCTCAAGCTTTTATTCAGGCTTATAAAAGAATTGGTCCAAAAACCGACATAAGTCCCACAATAGCTATGAACGGATCTGAATACCTCGACTTCCTGGAGACTTTAAATATTGATGAAAATAATTATCCATTGATACAAGCAGTCGGTCAAGACAGAATATGGGAAAAAATCTCAGGGCCAATAACTCCTACTTTGGTTAAAAAAGCAATTAATGAATTAAAAGAGGAAGATCAATCTTTTTCTCTGAGTGGAGCCAGCTGGACTAACGATTTGAGTTGGGAAGATGGATATATAAATGTTTTAGAACCAATTTCAAAACTTAGTTCCTATTTTCACGAAACATTTGACCATTTATTAGTTCAAAATCCATCGTTAACAAAAACCCATGACTATCAAGAAGCTCTCCTATACCTTTTGCTATTAGAAACAAGCTGCTTCCGTTATTGGGGACAGGGAAAATGGACTGAATATGCTAAAACAATCTTCAGAAAGGGTGAAGAGGTGATTAGAAACTTTGAAATTACAGCACAGAGCAGTTAATCAATTTTGCAAAGGCATCAATCAAGGAAAAGAAATAACTAGCAAAAAATAATTTTTTGGGTTAAGGTCACCAACCAAAGCTTTAATAAAATGACTAGTACAAGTTTTGACAAAAATGGACTGGATAAAGCAGGTATTCATTGGATGCAATATCTTTCAATGACATCAATGTCATTGCTTATATTTCTCATAGCATTAGACAAAGCCGTTCCTAGCTTTCATCATTTTGTTTTAATTTCAATGGCCAAAGCAGGAATTATTTGTAATGGGATAGCTGGATAACATACTTTGACAGATCAACTGATCTCGCCAAAGAAAAAATATTAAATTATGAAAGGAAAAACCAATCCAGACAACGATGGTTACGATCCATCAGAGGAATACTTCAAAAAGAAAGGTGACGCATATGAAAATGAAACTGAAGAATATTTCCCTGAAGAAACCTCTAAGCCACCCCATTATTAAGGCACCAAGAAAGGGCTGATTATAATTAAAATCAACTAATGATTATTATCTATGTGAAATGTAGGTACCTTCTGGATAGAGCCTTGAAATTGCATTAAATCGCTTTGATATTTGTCGTTCTTTGTCAATATTAACTTTACGATTAAGAACCAAAACGTTGTGAACCATCCATAAAAAAAAGCCAACAAGCCAATACCAAGATATGGGATGAGCCAAAATTTTTATATATCATCTAATTCTAAGATGGCAATTATGTCCGTTTTTTTCATAAGTATTTAAACCTTTTGTTATTACCCCAACATCAAAATTAGATTTTCAAAAAAGATTACTCAAGACTATTGCTCTTTTCACCACATCAACAGCTAAGCAGGACTAGGTAGAACTGCTCAAGTCATTTATTAAACATGAAAATATTTGGTATAAATCAAGCGAATGTATAGTTATTCATACTGGATTATTGATAGACTTTTCGACCATTATTGCTCGCTAGATAAGAGAGTGTATTTAGGTCTCTAATTTGAGATTGAGATTCCAAAAGTTAATTGCATTATTAAAGAGCTGTTATTTTCTATAGTTATAATTTTTGGTGAACAAGCTAGAAATATGAGCTTTTCAAATGCCTTTCCATACATATAGTTTGGCAATCGTTCTCTTCCGCACTGCTAGATATTGAACAGTATGTTACACACTCAAGATAATCTTCAATTGGATCAACTTGGCCTTGAGACATTTTCTTAGCATCAATGGTATTCATAAAAGTCTCCTACAATTAGAGTTAATCTATCCTTTCTTTTTATTTTTTTCTATCGGTATTACTTACTAACTTATACGCATAAGAAAAGCTGATATATGAATCATATTTCAACTAAAAAGTAATGGCGAAATAGGGATTAATCTTCGTTTTAATAGCTCAAATTAATAGTTATATTAAAAAAATCGGGTAATAAAAGAAAAGCTGTATGCAACTAACTCAAAATTAAAATAATTTTTATACTACTTTCTCAATTTTATTCTTATTCCTATTCTTTCTCGAATAGCTTTTATCGGAATCATATCTTTCATTTGATCATCTATTTGCTTTCTAATTAAATTTCTAAATAATTGAGAAAGCAACACCAAACTAAAAAGAGATAATACAATGGTCCCCAATGCAATTAATGAAAAAGTATCCATTTCAAAGTTCTCTATATATTGCCCATTCATCACCATCAGCATTAACTTCAGAAAGCAAAGCAACAGCTATGTCGGACTGATCAGAGCGTTTAACAATAATCTCTTTACCACCCATATATGGATCATTGAACTCTGATTTTGAACGGCTAGCCTCTAGCTGTTCAGATGGTGTCAAAACTTCAAGTATTTTAATCCATATTTCATCATCTGAAGCGAAAGGAGGAACAGAAAATTTACTCGGGCTACTTTCTTTTTTTTTATCCATATTATTTAATTTTTAGCTTTAATCTCTTTAACTTCATTAATTAACCGCTCTTGTCTTTCAGGGGTAATAAATCCAAGAGATCCGCACTCATTAATATCTTGAATTGGATCTGATAGTCCATCGTGTTTCTCTAGCCATCCTTCAGTGCATCCTTTACATGCTAATTCATTTAATTCATTAGCCAAAGACTTGGCTTTCAAGCTATCCATCAATAAAAATTTAATTACTTCTTTCTTTCTACTCTACAGTCATTCGATAACTCAAGGAAAAAAAATTAATAGCCTTATTCAACAAAATTGTAAAGTTAGAAAATTTACACCTTATTAATAGATAAGTGGAATCAAAGAAAATAAGAACCAAAACAATCTAGTTAGGAAGAAATCATGCAGCTTCTTTTTTAAATTCCCGATAAATAGAAATGTCTATAGGTCTATTCACATCGGATTGAAAATCAACAATGTCTTGATAAATCTCATTAGGTAAAGGTTGCATTTCGCATCTTGAATAACATTTGCTGTAGTCATACTTTTTTACTGAAAACCTGTTGCTTAGGCGCTTAAAGATAGACAATGTCACAATGCAACTTGAGTTAGTTATATCGTTAGAAGCTGTAGATGCAATACGCAAAACTACTAGCCTTCTCTATTAATTGAGTAAGTAGTTATTACTAATATTACTTTTTAGTAGCAGTTGCCACTTCATATCATTTTGTATAAAAAGCAAAATTTAAAAAGAGTTAAAAAAAAAAAATGTCTTTATCTCCAAATGAGATGACTCCGTACATAAAAAAAATACAACAGAAATTTGATGAAGCACAATTGTTTTTAGTGAAAAATGGTTTTCACCAAGCCACAAAAGGGCTTTTACAAGACATCGAAAACGCTAACGGTATAAATAAAAAAACTAACTAACATCATCCCAGCTGATGAAAGCGAAAACAACAATGTCTGTAGGGACAAAAGTAAAATGGTAAACATATACATCCTCTAATATTCACTAACCCTTTCCATGGCAACTGAAATCACTGTTTTAGACTTCAAGCTTAGTAATACTTTTTCAGAGTATTGCACTCATATGAATGCCCCAGAGCAGCAGGCGATGTTTAAAGAAATGGGTGTTAAAATTTTTTATATCGGTGAATGTATAGGAGACTCTAAAAGAGCAACTGTTATGTTTGAAGGACCAGAGAATGTTTTATATAACATTTTTATCAGTCCGGAAACAAAGCCTATTGTTGAGGCTTCTGGTCATATTTATGAAGAAACCAAAATCACAAGATGGATAAACAATTGTCCTAATTGCTAATTTTTACGTGTTGAAGTTCGTCAAGTAATTGTATCTGGAATCATAGGTATTGAATGTTTTTTGCCGTCTGGGCTTACATATATATTCTCTTTCCCATATTCTGTATCAATGATTTTTTCAAAATGAGTCCCCTTTGGAAGATGTAAAAAATATTTTTGTGCTCTGTTCATCTTATTTATACAGTTATTTAAAAATAACTAGCATTTTTACCAACGACAACATATTGATTGTTTTATGAGAGTTTTGGTGGCTAAATATTTGATTTTTCTAAAGCAGTTAACAATCTTCCAACTCTAGTTCCATTAACTCCAAGATCGCCACCACCATATCTTGATGCGGATTTGATTTGAATCTTCTTATCGATTTTTAAAATCTCCAAGTCGTCTGGAAATCTGAAAATCAAACTACGACAAACCCCTTTCCAATATTTATCATTAACCTCTAAAACTTTAGTTCTAGGAATTTCCTGGGCAATCCTAATAAGTTGCTCAAAGGTCTTGTCAACATCTTCAAATTCTTTTTGAAAAAAAACGCAATTAAACGGATTTAAACAGGGACTAAGACCTGATTTAGGATCTGGCATATTTTCTATGAATTCACATATTGATCATGAGAAAAGTTTATCCCCCGATTGGTCTTGTTTTTCAGAAATTTATTACTAAGTGATGTCTAGTTCTCCCTACCTAAAATGCCCGTGCAAAAACTATCCTTCGATTAAATTTATAAAAACAATTTTTGAGCATGACACGATTAGATAAAACAGGGATGATAATGATTGTTTTCAGTGTGGCCTCAACACTTCCTTATCAGTTTCATTATCTCTCTTCTATGAGTTGATACAGGTTAATCCCTCTCTCTATAGATAGTACTAATTAAAGGTCTATTGATTAAAGGCGGCTCATTTCCATATCCAATCCAAATAAAACCAATAATTTCCTCCTCACTTGAATTTATTTGTGCGATTTTATAGGTATTAGGGTCTTTAGTGATTTTTCCTGTTGACCACTTGCAACCAACATAATCGGCGACAAGTGAAAGCGACAGGTTTTGAATCGCGCAAGCACAAGCAGCATAATCTTCGAGTTTTTGAGCTTGATTATCAGTACATACTTGAGTGGCAATAAGCAAATGGGAAGGGTTAAGCATTTTTTCCTTTATTTTTTTTAAACTAGATTCATCTATTGACTTATTACCGAATTTCAGAGTCAGCTGTAATTGATATAGAAGTTCCCTTTTTTTTATCCCAATGTTGGTAAAACGCCATGGGAAAGTCCTTCTGTGACAGGGTGCCTGATTAGCTGCATCTATTGATTTTTGAATTACTTCGCTAGGAACACTTTTTTTGGAAAAGATATGAATGGTCCTTCGTTTTTTAATTGCTTCAGCTATTTCCATGATTTTTTCTTGACGTTATTAACTACACTATTAGCTTTAGTGAAAATTTTACAAAAAGTTTAGTTTAAAGACCTGTATAAATAAAAGTGTTTAAATCATCTCCAGCTTGAATCTCACATCTAAAAAAAAATGATTAGTTGAAAATCACTTATTAAGCAACTTTGTCAAGAATTACATTTGATGGTTTTGAAAATAACGAGACGACTTGGCCCATGGGTGTCTTGAATACGCGTTCGACAATTTCTCCATTATTGATAATTACCCTCGTATTCAAGGAACCAGAAGGTAGATTTACAGATCTTTTTTTTAGAAGAATTTCTAGCTCTGGATAGTGATCATTAGGTTTAAGAACCTCTTTTAACTCAGGATGTAGATCTAAGATTGCGTCATCAAAGGCCTTAAACTTTTTCGTTAAAACCATACTTTGAGAAAGCTGTTACTTATGACTTGTAACCTACTGATCTCATGACGTAAAGAGTATTTAAACTAAGATAGGGATAAACTTAATAAGACTTTAAATAAAGCTTTAATGAGCAATGAATAAATTCATATAATAAGTTTTACTGGTAGCTAAAAGTGAAAAATAGTCATTAATATCTAGTAGCATCAATCACTCGCTGTTCATGATGAGAAATAGACGTTACCTCAGTACTTCTGTCATTTAAAACTGACTGTGTAAAAACTGTAATAGCTGCAATACTTGGTGTAATAGGTAAAAACATGAACAATGCCAACATACTACTGTTAGGTTTAAGTAATCTTTGCATTAATAAATAAAGGATTTAATTATTATTCTCAACAACTTTTAGGTGATTTGCGTGTTCGGTTTCCCTTGAATAAAGCTATTAGTTTGACCTGTAATACCATCTAAACACCTTTGGTCGTTTCCAGAGCATTGTATAAATAGCTTCAAGTGCCTTTTGAGTTTTAGGTAGCTTGCAACTAGGCCATGACTGTTGAGTAATCATTGTGATTATTTCGGAGTCATTATTATTTCTACATCGGATGCCACCTATAAAGCCAGAGTAATAAAACTCAGGCAAAAATACATAGAACCAAAACTATTACTCAGCTAGATATATGTGGAGCCAATAAGCATAAAAAAAAGGGGCAATTTATGCCCCTTTTAGATCACCTTTGAATTACTTTTGGTATGTATTACCTCTGTAAGTTAAGGATGCTTGCATCTGCTTTTTAGCTTCTGCCTGCCTAGATGTGTAGACGTTACTTCTGTAACTAAGTTCTACAACTTTTTTTGGAGTAGCTTCTTTATGTTGAAGGTACTCTTTGCCTCTGTAAGTAAGAACAGTCATTGCTCTTTCTCGTAGTGCTCAAGACCCCGTTCCATGTCTCGAGTCTTACTGCAGCTTAAAATTTAGCTGAACGTGTATCAAAAATAACAGAAATTATCTTTAAACGATGTTCCTCGTGATACATAAAGCAGTGAATTAAGTAGTGTTAACCGAAATAGTTGCATTTCTTACTAAAAAACACCTTTAAATCACTAAAAAAGTTAATTATTTATCCTCTTCTTTTTCTTTCTTAAACTAAACCAACCTTCCCCTTTCCCCTCCTCTTACAAAAGTCATTAAAGCACAAAAAAAGGATCCAAAATGGCAAAGATTGTCAAAGTAATTAACGGCTTAAAACCAGATGAAGCAATATTTAGAAAAATTGAATCAAATGCTTCCATAACACTTCAAGAAGGTAAACCATTCAGTAACCACACAAAAGCCTCGTTATTTAATACCCAGTTTCTAAAAACTACTATCACTATTAAATTGATCAAAAGAAGCATGAATAAACGAAGTTTTGGATCCTCTATCCCCATAAATCTATTGTAATTAAGTTTTTGTTAGGCAAGGCCATTTACAAAGATGTTAACAATTATGGGGCTACAGGAAGTTGGTAAGGAGTTAATAGAGTATGTATGATTTTCAATCCGCTTTAAAAGGCCTACCACCTTTACTTAAATAATCCATATATTTATCAGATTCTTTGAGGTAATAATTCCTGCTTTGACCAATATATCTAGCTTCAATTAAGAGATCCGTAACTTCAGGCCAAAAAGATTCAGGGACCAACTCAAGAGGGTTAATTGCACTTGGATTCCAATTCAACTCAGTCAAAAATAGAAACCAAATCGACTTGCACTTAATGAAATCAGATAAACAATCTGAATTAAAATTATTCATTTATAAATTGGACTGATTGAGCTGCTTTGTCAGCTTTGATTTTTGCCTCATCGATGGTTTCTGCATTTGCTACAGCTACTCCCATTCGACGACCTTCAGTAGAGCTCGGCTTGCCAAATATAAATACACCTGTATTCGGTTGACTTAAGGCATCTTCAAGTCCCGTAAAAGCTATGTTTGTAGTTTTCTTGGAAGCCAAAATCACTCTGCTCGCAGAAGCTTCATGACAAACTATTTCTGGAATTGGGATACCTAAAACAGCTCTAAGGTGTAATTCAAACTCATTTAAATTTTGGCTAATCAAAGTTACTAAGCCTGTGTCATGTGGTCTTGGTGACAGCTCTGAAAAAATCACCTCCTCACCCCTAATAAAAAATTCAACGCCAAACAAACCAACTCCACCAAGATTATCAGTGACACATTTGGCTATCTTTTGAGCCTTATCTAAAACACTTTCAGTTAAAGTAGCTGGTTGCCAACTACATTGATAATCTCCATTCTTTTGCTCATGTCCTATCGGTTCACAAAATAATGTTTTACCATTAAATTGTCTAATAGTTAATAAAGTAATTTCTAAATCAAAATCAATAAATTCCTCTAATATAATTTTATTTGATTTACCTCTTGATTTTTCAATAGCCAAATCCCAAGCCTGGACTAAATCATTTTTATTATTAACTAAGCTTTGTCCTTTACCTGAAGAACTCATAACTGGCTTAATTAATAAAGGATAACCAATCGCATCTGCACAAAAATTAAGTTCGGATTGATTCATCGCATAACTAAATTTTGCAGTTCTTATATTTAATTCGTTAGCAGCTAAATCTCTGATTTTATCTCTATTCATAGTTATCGCAGTAGCTCTAGCATTTGGTATTACTGTTATTTTTTGTTCGATTTCCTTTAATACATCAACTGCAAGAGCCTCAATTTCAGGAATAATTATATCAGGATTACATTTATATATCACTTCTTTTAATTCACTACCATTATTCATATTTAATACTTCAACTTGATCAGCTATCTGCATGGCTGGCGCATCATTATATCTGTCACATGCAATAACATAACAACCTAATCTTTTTGCTGCAATTGCCACCTCTTTCCCTAATTCTCCGCTACCTAAAAGCAATATTTTCTTTGGAAAAACGTTCATAATCATATCTATAGGTCAAAAATATAAATTAATATAATATCTCTTAAACAGAATTAATAATAAAAAAAAGAAGTAGAAATTAACAGAGACACTGAAAGGGAAAAATTATTCTTAATACAACAGAGCGATTTTTGTTGATGGATAAAATCAATTGATCATTCGCGATTGTTTTTCGACTCAATAAGATAGAAGAATGATATTTCCACCACAACAAGTAATTTTTGGATAACTACTTTTGAGTACTGCAATGGTATTGATTTTGGACATTAGGTAGAACCCTTTTTAAAACAATGAAAACAAGCTTATAAAAGCAATTCCTAATCCAAAAAGCATATCCAATTTTTCACGTTAGTCCTATAAATAGCTGATTAGCTATACAAGCTCTTTACGAGTAGAGAAAAGTTAGTTAAAAGAAAGTAATAACTTCGACTTATTTATTGGAATGGTTGCCAAGAAGAAAATTAAAGACTTCAAGGATTTGGATCAGTTCCCAGATTTAAAAGAAGCTCTAGTACCAGCTATTAAGACATTGCCCTCAGGTTCAATGAATACTAAAGTAATCGTTACTGAAGGCGAAATTGTAGAGAGAGTTTATAAAACACCAAAAGGTGAAATTATATCTCTTTTCGCAAATGACTTATCTGAACAAGCTGCCTAAATTTTCTTGTTAAAATCAATTATTTTAGTATTTCTCCATAGAAAAGGTTGGATCATAATGTCAGAACAACAAGAAAAGATGGCAAAGAAAACATCCAATATTGAGCAGATCTGTAATCCTAGTTTATTGTTTTTAATTGATCAATGTCTTCTAAAGAAGAAATCCTGTCCATCCTAGAAGCCTTTGCCTCAACAGAGAGAATGGGATCATTTTTTTTATACAATGCAACCCCAGACTTTTTATTTATAAGACCAAGCGGAAATCCCATTGACGCGAAAGGTTTTCAAGAGATGTGGTCCTCAGGAGATCTTGTATTACAAAGCGCAGAAGTCACAAAGGTGCACAAATTTGAACTCTTAGGTTCAAATGCTGCAATGTGCGTTTTCACCCTAGGTTCAAAATTTACTTATAAAGGGACTCAAAATGATGACCTCCCTACAGTAACTTCTATTTTTAAAAAGATTGATGAGAAATGGAAAGTAGCGTGGATGCAAAGATCTTCAGGCCAGTCAGATATGACTTTGTGGAACGACTAATTTATATTTCCTTCTTAATGGTTAAGTATTCGTAAATTCTATTTATATCCTTACGTCTGAAGTAATCATTGAACAAGATAGATAATTTAAAAGAGAAACAGTTAATAGTCGTAAATGCAAGAAAAGCCAGATGTTGAAGAGCTGATTGCAGATTCAATGACATTGCTCTTAATTAGAGCCCAAAAGCTACCTAAAAGGGAAAGACTAGCAATTGCTCAAGAGTTTAGAGAATGGCTTAATGGTAGTTGCAAAGTAGAAGATATATTGATCCTAGATACAAGAATCAAATAGTAATAACTACATCCAGTTGACAATCATCAATATTACTGAATTAATTACATTGCGTTAATCACGCGCTAATCAAACAAAAAACCATTAAAAAAAGCCTCTCCCGTAATGACAGAGAAGAGGCCTTTTTTTATTAGATTTAAAAGTTAGGTCTATACAATACCTGGGATGATCCAGCCTGTTATTCCGTAGTTAATTACAGCTGCAAAGAAGCCCATCATCGCTAGGCGGCCGTTCATTTGCTCGGCAGTTTTCCAATAGTTAGTTTCTTTGTTCATTACACGAAACCTGGAATGATTTGGCCGGTTGTTAGGTATGCGCCAATAAGAGCTAAGCAGCCAACAGATGCAGCGAGACCATTGAGTCGTTCAGCAATGACTTTGCCTTCTTCTACTCTTGGAGTTTCTGTGGTTTGGTTTTTCATTAAACGACACCTGGGATAAGTTGACCGGTTGTTAGGTAGATACCTGTTAGCAGAACGAATGCCATCATGGCTGGTCTGCCGATGCTTCTTTCTAGAATTGTTTTGTTAGATGGTTGCATTGTTTTTAGTAGTTACTTATTAGTAGTTATTGGCTTAGAAAATTCCAGGAATGATTTGACCTGTTGAGAAGTATGAAACTAAAAGACTGATCATGCCGATCATTGCCCAACGACCATTAGTCTTTTCTGCTTCCTCTGGATAGCTGGTGTAGTCCTCTACAAGCTGAGGCTGTGTTTCACGGCCAAAGATGTTTTGCTTGCCGTACTCAGTGATTACCTGAGAAGAAGATGAACTTGTCATTACTGGAATTGCGTTGATGTGAATGAATGTAAAGTATGAATTTTCTAAACGGAAGATACGGTCGGGTACGGCTTCTTCTAATCCTGAACAGCTTTCAACCTCAAATACCAACTACATCAACTCATTAGAGAGATATTGATCCAATGATTAGATCTATTGATAACCCTCATAAGTATAAATAGCCCGAACTGGTTAGCCCTACTTCAACCGTCCTACCCCTATTGAGAGCTTCTATTTATATTTCACTCATCTTTTTTAAACCACCTAGACCAAACTTTTAGTCATGCTTGCAATTAACAAAACTACTGCTGCAAAACTAATCGTTCTCTGGAATCTTCCTGCACTTCTTTTATTAGCTGGTGCTTATGAAATTGGTACAACCGTATTTGCTTAACTAACAATGACATCATCTGATAACAGCCCAAAGAATTGGTCCGAGTGGAACAGCACAAAGCATTTCACTGATTATTCGAGAGATTCAGGAACAGGCAAATTTGTTCGCTTTACGATTGCAGCCTTACTCTTCGTTCCTGTTGGTTTCCTTGCTTACATGACTACTATCTAAAAGCAAATGACTTCAACGAACACTACTAGAAATAACAGAAGATTCGGTAAAGTGATTGTATACGGCATAGCTACAAAATTATCAATCTTTTTTGTACTTCTTATTTATATGATGAGGGCTTAAATCATGACAAGACAAGAAAAAATAAAAGCCGCTGAAGAGAGGATCAAAGAATTAGAAACTCTCATAAAGCATTTAAAAAAGTAGAATTTATTCTTAGGTTATCCAATAACAAGAATCTACACAGGTCCTTCAAGCTTATAAACAATATCTTTGCAGTTATTAATTTTGTCCCATTCTCTAGCGAAGGGATTATCGAGTATTTTTGCAAAAGCTTCTAAGCTTGTGACGTTATAGAAAGAATGTGATTTATGATTATTGATTTTGTTTAGCTTGTAGTCAATAACAACTCCATCTCCATATTCTTTGACAAACTTTTCAATAGTTTCTTCGTAGTACTCAAAGGAGCAGTCAAAAGTACATACAATAAATAGTTTTTCCATTTCTCTTAACCTGCTAAGTAACTCGTAATAACGGTTGAATCATATATATGACCTGTAGCTTCAACAGCTTCTCTACTTGCTTCAAAAAAAGCTTTTGCAATACCCTCTTCTGCTTGATGGATCACTACAACTAATTCAGGATCATCTTTACTAACACCTCTGTATAAAGGTTTTATTGAGTTAGCCTCGTGCATTGCAACAACCTCCGGGCTATCAAATCCCTTAGCCCAATCTGCAAACGGAACAGAAATCTTGAAAGTAAATACTGTAGTCTCCTGAGCCATCCAAAATAATTATAAGTCAACAGAGCATCGCATATATCTTCTGGATTTTCTAGACGGGAGGACATCCTTTTAGGCTCTACTGACAAAAGTATTTTTCAAAACTAATCTCATTCACATGTACTTGATCGAGGTAAGCTATTGCTGACGGCATGATTGGTATATGGGGATTCGGAATGTTCTACGAATTGGTCATCCGGCATTGCGCAGACGCGCGGAAGAAGTCCCTGATGACTGGTTTGGCAGTCAACGTCTACAGGAACTAATAGACGATCTGTTCGATACTAAATTGGCTTGTTCTGGAGCAGGGCTAGCTGCACCGCAGATCGATGAACCTTGGAGGGTTCTTGTAGTTGGTATGGACCACAATCCTCGATACCCCGATGCTCCTCCTTTACCTGAACTTGTATTGATCAATCCTGTTCTCAAATCAATTGGGAAGGAATTGATATCTGGTTGGGAGGGTTGCCTAAGCGTGCCTGGCTTGCGCGGTGAGGTGGAGCGGTGGCAACGTATTCAGCTAAAATGGCAAGACCGAGAAGGGGCTTCCCATACAGAAGAAATGCAAGATTTCCATGCCCGAGTCGTTCAGCATGAGAACGATCACTTGGATGGTGTGCTTTTCCCTGACCGTCTTACCAGTCCACTAGCATTTGGATTTACGGATGAGCTTCAGGCTCATGGGCGGATTCCTTAAGCCTTATGTTTTTTCTTTAGTAAAGGTTCAAGTAGACAGCGTTGCCTCTAATTCCAGCCAAAACAATATTTTTTTCTTATCTTTAACTTAGTTTCCGTATCACCTTCGCTGCTAATACAGGTCTTAAAGGCTTTGAGAATTAGTGAGTGCTTCTCTTCTAGATCGAGTTCTCGATAACTGCATTGAGTACCAGCAGTAGAAGGGAAGTATTTATATTTTTCATCTGGAGCTTCTGGAAATAAATAAGTTATTGGCCAGGAATATTGATCTTCACCATGTCCATCTAATTTCAGTCCTCTACCAAACTTAGCGATTTCTACAAGGTGCTTAGGCTTGCCATCTTTGCAACGAACTTCTATTCCATCCTGATAAGAGGGGTAGTAATAGATTCCAGCATTAACAGGTACAGCAATTCCAAATATTAACGGTACAAGTAGTAGGCGTTTCATTCTCATACAGATAGTTATCCAGAAGATTTAACTTGTCCCATTTGCAAACCAGTTAATTTAATTAATTCTTTTTGAAGTTTTTTTGCTGTTCTCTTATTTAAAAATCTAAAACTCTGAACGTAATTTAAACCATCATCTTGTTGTCCCATAACTGTAAAAAAGACATTTTTCCCATTACCTAATCTTGCACCTGTTTTCCCTCCTCCAAACACACCAACCGCCAATGCCACTGGACAAAATACTCCAGTCATACAAGCTGCAGTACCAACAGCCAATCCAACCGTACCTCCAGCCGCACCTCCAGTAGCACCTGAAACAAGGTTGTATTCATCTCCACCTCTATACCATTGAGTAATTTTTTCTTTTGCTATGAAGCCTTGAGGACCAGCCAAACCAGTTTCATTAATAGTTATTTGACAATCATTGTTATTGCAGAGTGCATCATAGGTGTCTGCAATCGCGGCGGTAGGTGAAAAAAGCCCAGCAGTCAGGGCGACAAATAAAAGGCGGCGCATAAATTAACGAGTCGAAGTCGTAGAAATCGTTGTTTCTCTCTCGGCATTAAAGCATTTTTCAAAGAAATGACATCTATTACATTCGTTTTCGAATAGCTTTGTGCCAAGCTCATGATTCCTCTATTTCTTTTTGTCAGGGAGTTAGATATCAATAAAAATCAGAATTAACAGCTATAGAAAATACGGTCTGAATTAGAAAAAGATCGGTGATATTACGGCGTTAGTCATACAACAGTTAGGAGAAAGTCAATGGCTTGAGGACTAGGCAAAAGAAAACCCCCACGATGGAGGGTTAACTAAAACTGTGTGAGGAAGTTTTTTGAAGAAAAAAAACTGAACATTCCACCCCTCGGGTTCTCAATAAAAAGTGCATACCTAATGAACTTTTATTGGATTAGCGAAGAGAGGACAGGATTTCGACGACCGTCCCCCGATCTGGCTTGATGATGTATCCGTATTACGCCATCAGCTCTTCATTAATTTAATAAGAACTTATTTAGTCCTGATGTTCGGTTCGGGTAGGGCTTTCCAAACTTTGCTTGTTCTTTGGGTTGATTTTCGCCTATATATGTTATTGAGGCCAAACCTCATCAAGACATAATTGACTTCATATAGTACGAGTCGATTAATAACCCCTTTAGTTATTGGAATTTCTAGAGGGGTTTCTTGTTGGTTATTTTAATTCCTGCTCAATTTCTTTTTGCCAATTTTTTTCTCATGGTTTTCAACCATTGGAAGGAAGTTACTTAGTGCCCTTCAGTAGGAGATTCAAGTCTTTTCTATACTTCTGCCTCGAAGGTGCAAACTATCTCTTTAACCTCTTCACCATGCACAAATTTAATTTCGCCAGTATCTACATTTGCGACTTGGGAAAGAGTCGGGGCTAATGGATCCCTAGCACCTCCAACAAATGAGAGGACTTACGCAGTAAATAAAGAAGATCTTTTTCTAGGTCCAATGACAAAAAAGTAGCGGTTAATCCATTTACGTTTAGTTGTTTTTGCTAGCTATTAATTAGATATTCAATAAGTCATGTTCTTTAAAAGTAGTGATGTTCATATAAGCAATCCTTTCAAACTGTATTGGAAAAAAAACTGGACTTTTCAAATAGTTCACATGGAAGGTGGTATTCATATTGAAGCTAAAGGACTAGGTATTTCTATAAGAGCCCCTTTCAAACCAAATGATAATCCAATGATTGCAGCAGATAGTTTAATTCTTAGAGAAGAGAAAAATAGAAGATCCTTATATAACTCTTGGAAACTTAAGAGAAGTAATCAAAAACTACACATGTAAAAGATTTCAATGTTTTTTAAGCTATAGTTATTTTTTGCTTAATATTGCTTTATTTGACCGCAATTTGTCCGCATATTTAAAATAAATAAAAGGTAACTCTGACAAAATGGCTACCAGAATAAATAAATATTTAAGTGAAGTTGGTTACTGCTCTAGAAGAGTCGCAGATAGACTAATTGAAGAAGGGAAAGTAGCCATTAATGGTAAAATTCCAGAAATGGGTGCCAAGGTTAAGGAAGGTGATCAAGTAAAAGTTGACGGTCAAAGAATAAAAAAATCTACGAAACAAAAAATATACTTAGCCTTTAATAAGCCTGTTGGGATTGTTTGCACAACCGATAGAAGAGTAGAACAGGACAACATTATAGATTTCATTAAATATCCTACAAGAATTTTTCCTATTGGAAGATTGGATAAGCCCAGTGAGGGATTGATTTTTTTAACTAACGATGGAGATATCGTAAATAAAATACTCAGAGCAAGAAATAATCATGAAAAAGAATACATTGTAAGCGTTAATCGTCCGATTAATAGAGACTTTATTCAAAGTATGAGTAATGGAGTTGAAATATTAGAAACAATAACTAAGGATTGTTTCGTACAACAATTGGGGGCAAAAAAATTTAAAATTATACTAACTCAAGGACTTAACCGTCAGATTAGGAGAATGTGTGAGTCATTAGGCTACAGAGTACAATCATTAAAGCGTGTAAGAATTATGAATATTAAGTTAGACGTACCAACAGGAAAATATCGCGAATTCACCAAAGAAGAACTATTAGAATTAAATGGATTACTCGAAAACTCTTCAAAAACATTTGACTAATCATATATTCCCTCTTTTTTAGCTTAATGAGATTACGTTTGTACGCATTTTATCCGCTTTCGATGCGGACAGAATTTACTGAACAAAAAAGAGACTTGTTTATTGCTTGAGGTTGAAGTAACGGACACGCCTGTGGGAGGAGATCCTGTCAAGTTTGGTACTGGTGATTTAGTTCTCTTCCCCGCAGGAATGGACTGTAGATGGAATGTTCATAAAGCGGTACGCAAGTATTATCGATTTGGTGATTAAACTAGGTAACCACTTTCAAATTTGATAAAACACATGTCTAAAGTTATTGCAATAGGAATTGTTGCGATCTTTATCCTTTCTGCTTTTGCAGGTTTATTCGGGACTCTTTTAGCAAGTTAATCAATCTCGTCATGATTTATAAAATCGTTAGGCATGATAAAGAATCTGATGATATTACTGACCAATCATTTAGCAGCTATGACGAGGCATACGATCTATTAGAAGAAATATATTCCGATGTTTGTTGTTCTGATGCTGATTATGGGGACCGTCCCTATTATGAAATTATTGAGGTAGAAGAATGAAACTTATAGATAGGCATAAGCAGCTAATTGCTTGGTATCAAAAGAAGCTTGGTCTGACTGATTATGGATTACTTTGGCTTGTCTTTTTTAAAGGAGTTTTTTTAGCTCTAGTACTAGAAAGATTGATTGTTCACTAGATGTTTAATCAAGACGCTCTTTTGGAATATTTGAGTTCACCTGAGGGGATTAATACAATTATTGTTGGAATTATTTTAGTTGGAGCTATTAACGCAATTTTTATAACTTACAGCGTTAGGAGTACTTATGGAGCTGCTAAAACAGAAAGAGAAAAACTAAAAATTCAACAAGCTAAAATCGATAAATTATTTCCTAAAAAGGAATAGCATATATGCCTCTTTTAAGACTATGGAGAAGAACATCAAGAGGCAGACGTCTCAATATTAAGCGTGTCATCTTATTTCCCGTAATCGTTTATTCAGCGTATATTTTCATTGATAGCTTTATGCCTGTTTTTATGGTTGGGTTTATAGTTTGGTTACTATATAGCTGGACTGGTAAACGGCGATTTTGGTAATGAAACAACCAAGTACATAGGGACTCATATAATGAAGATAATCTTTTTGTTTGCTATTCTTTGTAGTCTTACATTCCCAAGTGTTCGAATAACCCTTGCAGCTTTATTAGAGAGTACGTCTGATTATTTATATGATTCAGCAAAAAAGGAAAAGACTTTTATTCCCTATTGGTTGAAGAAAGTTCGAGATGATTAATTATTTTTTCTTTCGTTTTCAAACTTTTGTTTGATCTCATCCATAGTTAGTTCAAATCCATTCAGCTTCTTATAAGCCTGTTGATAATCCTTCTTGCAGTAGTCGATAACATGCTCAAGGTACTTGTCAGGGTCTTCTTCGCACCTGGCTCTCTCAAATATGTAGAACATAATCTCATCTAATATTTCAGGTCTGCATTTCATTGAGTTTTAAGAATTCAATTTCCTTTATTATCTCTTGTATGAAATCATCTACCTGGAAACCGACTAAAAAAGAACGGGAAGTAATGGAAGCAGTTTGGATGCAGGTTAAAGGTGCATGCGAGAAATTAAAAGAAGAAACCAATGCCAAAGATGAGCACATCAGAAAAATGCTCAAAGAGATGGCTGATCGTTATTACTCATAAATAATCTTAAAAGCACTCACAGGTACTTAAAAGCTCTTACATGTCAGAGGTCTATGCCGCCTCGGGACACCATCCAATCTTATTCTCGAGTCGCTGCATCCAACACTGACACTTTGAAGTCAGGTGTTCTCCATGAGGAATAAGACGTTGATGTAGATGACAGGTAAGAATGGTTCTGCAATGCCTGTCGCAGGAATAATTGAAATGTTGACATGTCATGCAAACGCTAGCTGAACGTGTGTGTTTAAGACTGTCTTCTTCGAGATAGTCCCACTCCTCTGCTGGGTTGTAACGCTTCTGGGGTAGAACTTTTTGGGTGCGATACGGAGACATTGCCTTAATCCAATAGGTTCTGCTACCACTGAATTCCAATCTGATGCACGAAAAACGGCATAGGGTGAGGACGTTGGAGCCATATGTCTGTAGCAGTACACCTGTACTAGCAAAATTAAGGAGGTGTTGTCAAGTGGTTCTTTAATGGATTAATTGCTTATGAAATAAACAGTACATATGCGGTGAGATCTAAGTGTCTTTGGTTTCTATTTGGTTAGAGTTGATTAGACGAGTTTTTGGAAAATCACTCCTTATTAGAAGGGGAATAATTCTTTTTCTCTAAAAAGATTAGTCACAACAGAAGTAAAAACTTATTTAAAATTTTTAAGTTTTTTATAAATTGGGTATTTCTTTCAGGTAGTAAAAATCAATGTCTTTAGCGAATCTAGTTATGTCGAAATCTAATCTTTCTCCCAACTATGCCTTTCGCGCTTATTTCTGGAACTGGTAATTGGGTTCCTTCTCATTCCCTTCTTTACATTGTTTTGATCGTAGGGGCGCTCCTTACAGCTGGAGTCGCTATGTCAGCTTTTTCATTTTACGAAGATTATTATTGGGGGGATGAGGATTTTAGAGATCAGCTTAGGTTTCATCCTTCAAATAGGAATTCATCCAATCAAAAGACTAGAAAGGTCTAAACAGGATTTAAAAATACAAGTAGACGTTCATATTCCTCAGTCCTTTGCCATGATGGATAAATGAGTTTCGCTGATAACTGGGCAAGGGTTTTTGTTGTGATTACGTTTCTGACTTTTGGAGAAGCTCAAATTATTGGTGGAATCGTTCCGAACCTTATTGCTTTTAGCTTGTTTCTTGGAGCGATTGGATATTTTGCTTTAACTGGGAAAATGGCTAAGATGTTTGGCTGGAAAAACAAGAAATAACATATATAGAAATTACGGCTGGAGTTAAAAATTGTGGGATTTATGGAGTGAGTCCTACTACTACAACTTGGCGTTGGTCTATTGATTAGTAACGAGCGTAAAGATCAAACAGAATCCCACCAATAAACTCACCTAGTCCGAACCATGACTTCTTCTTTGTTTGTGCTTGAGTAGATGTGGTCATTACATACATTGGCGAAGTCTATTAACAAGGATTGTTGAAAAGCCAATAAACAATCCAGCAGGTATGGCCAAGCTTGCAATAATTGTTGCTTCGTTGATTCCGTACATAATTTTCAAGCGTTGGCGTTAGCTTTGTTTAGTCGTAGTTTTAAATAAAAATTGTTTAATGGCTCCTTTATGGAAAGTATTTTTCCGTAGAACTCTTCGCAATGTTGGAGTAACGGCTTGAAAGGATTCATGTCCATTTTTTTAGTCCTAAACGATTACTGAAGAAGAAAACCCCCACGTTGGAGGGTTAACTAATGGTTTTGATTACAAAAAAAGTACAGCCCTAATGAACTTTTAATGAATTAGCGAAGGGAGGACTGGGATTTCGACGACCGTCCCCCGCTCTAGCTTGATGATGCTTCTGTATCACGCCATCAATATGAATTTAGTTTAAAAGTGATTTATTGAGTCCTGATGTTCGGTTTAGGTAGGGCTATCCAACCTTTTCTTTAGTTCATGGCCTTCTCAACATCTTCCTCTTTAAAGAACAACCTTATTTTAAAAACTGTGGTGTAATAAATTTTTCTAATTTTAATTGATGCAAACTTACGTAGTTCATTGGCAGTTTCCTAATCAAGAAGCACATATAAAAGGCTGTGATGCATTTGCTGAATATCTTGAAGGTGGTGCTGAGTATGACAAATTTGAAGGTTTTGAGGTCGTTCTTAGAGTTGTAAATCCTGAGGGTGCGAACGGATGGGAAATCGTTAAAGCCTCAGATCACAAAGCCGTTTGGAAATCTTGTCATCCTTGGTGTGCTGGATTTGGAGTTGATATTGAAGTGATTCCAGTACTTACAGATAGTGAGTTTCTAGAGGTTCACAACGAGATCAAGTCGTAAAACTTTCTTGCCAAATAAAAATGGGGGCCAATGCCCCCAAGTAAATCGACTGTCGACCTAGTAAGTATTTAAGTCGAATTTTGATTCAGTAGCCTTAACTGGAATTGGATTATTTGCTAAAGAATCATCTCCTGAGGAGGCTTGAAAAATAACTCCAGCTCCACCTATCAATAAAACTGCGAACATGATTGCGTGATATGCAGTAAACATTTTCTAAAACCTATACTTATAAAAATCTAATCAGTTGAGATATAGCAGTGATGTAGTAAAAAGCGAATGTTTCTGGGGTGTTTCTGCTACTACTGCCAGGAGTGGTCAGTGGCTTAAAAATTAGAGTTTCACCAAGTAGGAAACAAACCAAGCGGCAAAAATAATTTTTCCAAAAATTAGATATGGAACGAACTTAAAAGCCTTCTTTTCGAATGCTGCTTTGTCAAATGCTGGTTTATCAGTTGAAGTCATGAGAAAGAAGCAACTGAATTTCTAGCGGGGTTAAATCACTATTTTCTATTCCCCAAAGTTCTCCCTTGTCTGAAGCTTCAAGAATGGATTCGTAAAAATCAGGTGAAAAATTTTTAGGCATTATGCAAATTAAACTATTACAGAAGTAGCAACATCAATGGACCCTGATGCAAGGATTAGCGCAGGGATACAAAAAAGAGCTAGAAATTTAGCTGCTGAAGAATTATTGATTGAAGTCATGGCGGTAAAGGGTGAAGGTTTTCGGCTAAACAAGGATTAAAAATTCCAATCGCCGTTGTTCTAAGATAAAAATCATCTTTCTACTACCGTTGTTCGGTTTAGGTAGGGCTAACCAGATCGGGCGTTAAAAGGGAGTTTTACTGATGACTATCTAAGAAACCGTACTTGAAGATCATTTCAGTTGTTCTCATTAACTTGTTAGGTTGATTATACGTTCGCTCCATCTTTGTGGGGTGCATCAAATGGAAGTAGGGAACGGGATTTCCAGTAATTTAAAAAAGCCATGAACAACCTAGTTCTAACGAAAAAGCGCATCAAAAAGTTAGAGCGGCTTCACGCTGCTCAACTTACAACATTTAAGAAGGGAGTATTTACTTCTTACAAACCTTCAGTTTTTGAAGAAAGACAAAATCAAGCTCGTAATGAGGTCGCAGCGAAAGTTTCTTGATCAAGGATTGAATCCTTAACAGCCGATCGTTATCGGAAACAGAGGGCTGACTTAGGTCAGCCCTTTTTATTCAATAGAGCTGACAAGATGTTTAGTCCCACACGTTGATTCCATTTGATACATCGAAATTGGAAGGAGTATGTAATCCTTTAATTTCAGTTTTCTAAATTTGATGGCTTACTACCACGTCCACGGTTTAATTCCTGACACGCTTGCTCAATCAGAGGGTTATCAATTATTTGAGCAATATATTGCCAATGGAGCACCAAAAGATAACTTCGATGGCTTTGAACTAATCAGTAGAGTTCATGCTCCACAAACAGGGGAAGTATTTGTTACCTGCAAGGCTGAGAACCATTTAAAGGTGGCCGAACATTTTGCTATTTGGAGAGCAAAATTTGGTGTTGAGTGGGACGTTAAGCCAGTTTTTAATGATGAAGAAGTTATCAAAAGGAATAAGCAAGTTGCTGAAGAAATAGCAGCTATGGGCTAATTCAGTATTAAGCAAATAATTTATCTGAGGAGTATTTTTTAATACTTCAAAAATGAATTGGGCTGACTTAGGTCAGTCCTTTTTTATTTTCTAGCCAAGTCAACTATTTAGTTCGAAACCCCATATTAGAAAAATCAAGCCTAAAGCCATAGTCACAATTGGAGCATAAGGATATCGACTCATTTGGTATTTGGTAGGCCAAGGTGACCAAGAGAAAAGCCTTTCTTCTCTACTTACCTTTTTCTGTTTTGAAGCTTTTGGAGGTAATCCAAGTTCTTTTCTTCTCTTTGCTTCTCCCATCGATTATTTGAATGAAACCAAAATAATAAGAGTTCCTCAATCAGATTGATGAAAAAAGATTTAACAGATATAGGTTACAGCTGGAGTTGGAGAAAGATTGCACAAATCTATGGAGTAAGTCCTACGACAGTTGGAAGTTGAAGTTTAATACTCACTAACTGCTTAATTTGCCAGAAGCGTGCAGTTCAGCTAATTCTGAGTAACCACCAATAAATTCTTCATCTATAAAAATTTGAGGAAAGCTCGAATAATTACTTCTTTTATGAAGAGAATTAAAATCATCATCATTTTCGATCACTTTTATTTCATGTGGTATTTGTAATGTTCTCAGCATCCGAAGAGCTCTCGAGGACCATGGACAATCTGGAAGTATAAATATTTCAACTGTTGGTTGATTAGTATTAACTTCTTTTTTATTTATAGTTTCTTCAAGAAATCCTATTAATAAGTCAGCGCCTTTAAGTATTATCGTTCCCTCCTCTAGGTGACCGGCCCATACCTTGCATTCTCCATCTGAAAGGCTTATATGAAGATGACATTTGTTTGGTGATATTGTTCCATTTAAGGCTATTATTTCTAGATGATTCTCAACTGTAGTAACTTGTCCTTTCCCCGGACATTGAAATTTAGCTATAGATAAATTACCTACCACACTCAAAACATATCCAAATTTATTCTCTTTCATCGCCAGAGCTTGAAGACTATTCAGAAGATCACTTCCAGATTCAAGTTGTAATGTCTTTGGATAAATCAAATTTCAAGAATAATCCCAAAAAATATTATCCTCTTGTTTGGAAGTTTTTGAGTTTATGGAGTTTTTGTAAAAATATGATTGAAGCGATAAGAGTTTCATAAAACCTTTCTAGCAAATCTAGTTCATCTCATCTTCTTGCTGTAACCAAATTGCCCCTGACATATGTGGTGTACGTCCTACTGCTGTTAGGAGGTGGTCAGTTCAGTAATAAGCCGATATTCTGCCAATGATCTTTAAAAATTCAAATGAAGAAAACTGCGATTGTAGGTGTTGTTGCAGCGGCCATAGGGCTTGCTGTAGGTTCTCAACTTCCTAAATCTGGTACTGCGGGATATGCCGTAATTACAGGAACCACAAAAGATAGAGAAGCAGCTAAAGAGTATTTTCAAAACGTTAATCAATTCACTAAAGAATGTGGTTTTACAACCTTGGTATTAGATAGAAATACAGATATACGAGAAGGAAATAAGAGAGGAGATGGTGGTCCTCTAACTGTTATTGCAAGACATCCAAAGGGTAAGGATGCAGTAATTAAATGCTACGAATCTGATGAATATCAAAGGCTAAAAGCAATACGAGCACCTCATACCAATTGGAATTTCCGACTAACAGAAGGAAAACTATAAATAAAAGGGGGCAGTTAGCCCCCTAAAAAATCGACTGTCAAACGAGCTTTTAGTTTACAAGCAACAATCATCTCCAAGACTTAAGGGATTACAGCAACCCAAGAGAAAGCAAGTCCTATTCCTATCCAAATCCCTGCAAATAAATTGCGACCATTCAATCCAAATTTATCAATAACTGATTGAGTAGATTGTGTGACCAGTAAAAGTAAGAATAGTTGTGCAAGAAGAAGTCCTAAAAAGTAACCAATCAACGGTGTGGGTTCTGCACCAACGATGGTGCTTCCAAGTAAGTAGCCATGTAATGAAAACATTGGCAAAAGCCATTTAGTGCTAACAAGATTCAGAACAATTAAGCCCTCTACAGCCAAAGTTAGAGAGACAAGTCCTTCTGCCCAAGGAGCTACTAAATCAGGCAACGGCTGCAGTTGAACTAATGCACTTCCAGCTAATCCAAGAGCTAAAAGAGGGAAAATCCATTTAATAGATCTCTTTAATCCCACCAGTGCGATTCCTAACATAAAAAGCAAATGATCAGGTCCAAGCAATGGATGACCAATACCACTAAGGAGAGCCTGCCAACCTGAAAGATCAGTACTCTCTCCCATTCCAAAAGGATGATGAGCTAAAACTGTGCTAGAAAAAAAGGTAAGTAATAAAAATAATGGAGTTAAAACTGCAAGAGAAAACTTGCGCACCAAAAAGTGAAACCTCATAGGTCGATCCTCGTCGAGTTGTAGAGAAGGCGGGCATTCTGACTGGTATCGAAGAAGCTCGATACATCACAGTTGCGGGACAGCAGCGGATTCGCACCACTTTTCCCCATTACTTCCAATAGCTGATCACTATTAGAACCTCATAAATAATTTAAAGCTCTACACCGAAAAATAATAAGAAAGTAATATTCCAATCACTCCACCAACTAAAACCCTGTCTGCATGGCGTACTTACTTGTAATAAATAAATTATGGGCACTTTTTGGGTACCTTATAAATAGGCAATAAAAAGACAGGCTGGGAAACCTGTCTCTGACCGATCGGTGCGACAGGATTCGAAATCGCGACCTAGTGCTCCCAAAGGAACAACAAAGTTAATGATTAATAAACTGATGCACAATTAAGGAAATTAAAACACCTGTCCATATTCCTTTGAACAGTGTTGGATAATCAGATTGGTTTATATCTTTATCAATTGTCATTTGACTTGGATCTTTATTCATATTGAGAAATAGTTTTCTTTATTCATTATTGATTTTACTTTAGTTTTTTATAAAAGAATGCTATTAATTAATACATTACTAAGTCTTGATTTATACGTTAACGAAAAAAAAATTAACGTCATTTAATTTTCCATACAAATTAAAAGTATTAAATCTGAAATTGAAATTTAAAGTAGAGATGAAAATTGTTTTGGTTACTATGCTTTTTGAAGAGGTTACGCCCTGGTGAGTATTTTGCTACATCTAAAAGCAATATTCGTTATGACGAGAACTATAGAAAAAAGTTATGAATAAATAACTTCGACTTATAGAAAATCAAATGAGTAATTTTAACGATTTTCAAAAAATGATAAAAGATCTAAATGATGAAAATTTATCAGAACTTTGTGAGAAATTTCTTACTAATCATGAGGATGCGATGAATATATTGTTTAAATATTGTAGTGATTTTGGATTAATATTTGATAGTCAAGAAATTAAAGATAATATGACAATAATGCATAAGAATGGCGACTTTGATAATATTGTATGCTTTGGAATTGAATTATCAGAAAATCAATTATATAAGAAATTTCATCCTTCTTGAATAGTTTTCGGGCATTCTAAAATGCTGATTTGCCTTTACCTGATCTAAGAAGAAATAAAGTAGGCAATGCTAATAGAACTGTTACTGAAGTAATAAGTATTAGATTGATAGTCAACGAACTCACTCCTAGTTGAGAAGATGATAATGCAAAAAACATTGGATTTGAAGTCGAAGTTTATTTATTCTTAACTATATTCTTTTTAAATTTTTTTCTTGTAAAAGTTTGTAGCAATTATTCTCTATTTTTGATTTAGTTTTCATTATTCTGATTTATGGTTTTGTATTGAGTTCACTTTGTATTTCTTTCTTTTTCTTTAGAGCTTCTTTTTCGATTTCTTTTTTTGCATCTGCTTCTTTTTCAGAAGCTATTTTTGCTGCTAATGCAACTGATTCTTCATGAGCTATCTTTTCCTCTAGTTGTCCTGTTGCTATCATCCATTCATTCACACTGACTTCCTTACCTGCCGCTTCGCATTCTTTCTTAAATCTTAGGAAGGGAAACCAATGATGATTTGCTATCTCAGGGTTGCTTTCATTTAAACTATCTTCAGGCATTTATTGGAGTTAAAGGTTTTCGAATTATCTATTATTTTTTGTATTGCATTTCGATTTATTTTACGAGATTAAAGTTCCTTTTATACTTCAAACCTCCATGTGATTTTTTTACTTCAAAAAAGTAAAAATTTATTAATTTCTTTGAATAAATAGTGATGTTAGTTAGTTCCTTTTTGTATATGGATTTTAATTTTTATCTTAATTTAGAAGGACTAAGAAACATTAGTTATGGAATCTTCATTGGCTCTAGCAATTATCTTGACATTTGTCGGGATAATTATTTTCATATTAATTTCAAAAAATGATCTCGGAGTGACAACTTTAAAGAAAGATCCTGAGGCTCATACGACTCTGATCGGGTCAGTAGCAAAAGGCATTCCTGGAACTGATATCTTAGAGTCAGGCAAGGTGCAAATCACAAAAGATTCAACTGAAAATGCAGTTCACAACTAATGTAGATTCAAGTGAAGAAGTTATTTGGTCATTGATTTTAAATAATTTGACCTCTAAATTATCAACTGAAGCTTCAGCTGCGACATCTAGTTTCTATCGAACTAAGGATGGTATTGAGTGCTCAGTCAGAAAAAAAAATGGAGATTTGATTGCTAATTGTTATTCCGAATCAGATCGCATGGGTAAACGCCGTTGGACTATCGATCTCAAGTGATTTCATGAAACGATAGACATTTATTTTGTAAATTAAATCCAATACTTTTTAATGGTTTCATGGCTTAAATTAATCCTTGTAGTAATTACTTGAGATACCTTGATGTAAATAAGAAACAAGATTGTGTTTCATTTCTTCTAGACTGTCTTTAGGTATAGGAGCGAAAATGAAATACATATTTTCCAAGTCTGAGACAGTATATGTTCATGTCATCTGCTGATTCTATTTTCTTTAAGAGTCGAGCAGAATGTTTTAGTAATAGTAAGCTTCATTCCTTAGATAAATATTGGAGTATAAACAACTCACACCCTATGCATAACCAAATGCATGAAATAATTGAAAACATTTTAAATGCTAGAGGTGAAAAGACTATCAAGCAGTCAAGATTAGATTTGGTTAGGAACCTTGAAAGATCTTTATCAATCTCCACTCCTATGGGGCGTTTGAGTGCAAATATAATTTCTTTTATTTCAAGTTTAATTATGTCTAAGGTTAAGCCAACTAATTTATGAATATCTAAAATGAGTAGTCAATATAAATCTTTAATTGAAGCGAGAGATCAATGGAAAAGTGATATAAAAATGTACAAAGATTTTCTTAAAGGAGAGTCTAAAACCTTTGAAGGTAGATACGGTGCGGAAGAATATATTTCAATGGCTGAGAATAGATTGAATGATATCAACCTAAAATTAAAGGAAATAGAGAAAGAAAATCTACCTGACTAGATCAAAGATGAGAAGCCGGCGGTTAGGGCGAGCAGTAAAAAGCGTTTCATTTTAATTCTCTTAAAATAGCTCGTGAAAATTCAAAGAACCCCTGAACGAGCACCCTTGAATAGACGGAAGTAATTGCTAATGTCCAATAAAACAATGGAATAACAAGGAGAATCCACCAAATCCTGAAAATATTTGACCAGATAAAATTTAAAGTTGGTATAACTCCAACAAATATCAAGCTTAAAAGAAAAACCACTATCAATACAAATTTCTTACCACCTTTCGTCTTAATAAATGTCAGTAAAGGTCTTATAAATTTTTTAGGTAGCAAATCTCCCCAACGAGATGGTCGATACTTTATCCAAAAGCCCATATCTTTTCTCATCTGCCTGTCATAGGCTGCAAGAATTTCTTTTAGTGTCTTCTTATTAGTCAAGCGGTTCATTATTTCCCTTTTAGTAATCCATATGTACACAAAACTGGGTTTGCAATTAGAACAATCCAAAACGGTGGTGGTGGACCAGCATCAACAATGACTCCTGCATTAAGAGTGTTGAATACTGCAACTATTAAGAGGCAAGACATTAATGCCAATTCACCTAGTAAAACTTTCTTGGCAGCTTCGTGATCTCTGATGGAACTAGAAATTATCAATAAGAAGCCAATACCTATATTTGTTGCTGCAACAACATCTGCTGTTCCTCTAATAAATAACAATGTCTCTGCTGAGACTGATGGGGCAATGGTATCAACAGAAAAAATCAACATGCTTATTAGCAGTACCCCCAATACCAAATGAAGAGATCCAACAGTTTTTAGGATTGTTTTTATTTTCATTTATTTACCAATAGCTTTTTGACTGGTACAGGTTTGATAGGCCAAAGCTTTAGCAAAGTCATTTGTATCAAGTCCAAACTCTTCTAATTGTTTCGCATTAAATTTTTCAAGAACTTCAGGGACGGTATAAAGCTCTGAATATGTACGAACACACGAATTTTTATTCCTTGATTCTTGAATGACAGGATTGACCCAGCATCCAAATAGAACTAAGAATCCACCAAAAGTAACGACTCTTCTATGGTTTCTCCACCATTCATAACTGTTGAGATTTAGTGCTTTTTTTAAATCCATGAAATAAAGTTTTTTGTCGAAGTCGCAGAACTTGTTGGTTCTCACTCGACATTAACCAAGAATTTTAAAAACTAAAATGACCTCCTTTACATGCGTAATGGTATGGCTTTGTGTCGCAGTGTTGTTACCCCTGATGCTCTTTATCTGGGCGTTAGAAAATAAAGAACAAGAATTAACAGGTATAGAAATTATGGGTGTAGCTGGAGAAAGATTACAACTATTTATAATGTCTCCCCGACAACAGTTAGAAGGTGGTCTATACCTAAATAAATACTTTATCTAACATGGCAAAGGCATTTCGTGTTGATGCAGGATTTGATAACCCTGATGTAAGTCGGACATTTTTGTGGATTCAATTTGGTGTCTTTACTGGATTAAATGTTCTTTTTCTAGTTGTGTTCCTTTTATATAAATTCAATCCTGCTTTTCATAGTGTGATCACTGGAAGACCTGTATAGCATCTTCATCAGTTGGTGGCCAATGCCTAATAAGTTCCTTTTTTACGACAATTAAAGTAGTGCTTTCCTACTCCCTACAACCCAAAAGAAGGATTAGGACAAGGGAGTAAGAGAGGAGGTCTTATGAGACTATTCACTCCATTCACCATCCCTAAAAAGGAAAACTGCGATCTTTGCAGGATTAAAAGGAATAATCAGAAGAGGGGCAAATAGCCTCTCTTTTTATCGATTGCTTGCCTCCTGCCATACAAAATTTTCAATAAAAAAAGCCCTTATACAAAGAGCTCGTAACATCATCTGATTGATCCCCATCACCCAGTGATGATAAAAACAATAGTCAGTGTAATTAATTCAGTCAAGCAATTAGGGCTAATCCAACGCTTTACTAGATTTAATTCTGTTTTTGGTAGTCGAATGAATACTTAATTGTGACCAATACGACAACCAAGTTGAATTAAGCCTCGATCTAATAGTCGACCAAGCTTCAAAGCTGTCGCCTCTTCAACTCGTGAAAAATGAGACTGATTTGATGTCAGCCAATTCATTTCATCTGAAGTAATCACTCCAGTAGAAATTGATTTAAGAAAAAGCAATCCAAGATTCATAGAATTAATTAGAAAGAAGTAAAGGTCAAGCCTCAGGTTGTGCTAACGATGCTTGGACTTTATGAACCAAAAAACTGAGACCCATCACCCAGTCATAGAAACCTTAGTAAGGACTCAGATATTTTCAAGATCCCATAACACCATATAAAGATTCACATAACAAAACTTCACCATTAGACGCCACATGTAGCGGGGGTTGCTTCTTTAAAGAAATGGGGCTAAAAATAGTATCCCCATCACCCAGGCCGTAGGACACCATACCTAGGGTCTTTTTTATTGAAAATTGCTGCAATGGCTAAATTTAAGCAATAGTTTTTCAGATCTTCTGTGGATAACTCTTTATCTCTTTAAATGAAAAATGTTTAAATGAATCTCATTCTTGCTTTCATCATCCCGATTGGGAAAACAGCTTTTAATTGATTCATTAGCTTTTTCTAGTAGACAGGAATAATTCTTTCATTTTTTATTTTCTTGTCATTCGATAAGTGACATAAAAGAACAATCCGAGTACTGCAAGATTTGCGATGGCATAACTAACGGCAATTCCCATTAGTACCCACTTTTATAATTTTTTTCATTTGGGTCTATTCCACTCTCACCAAAGCTATAAGAGGGAGATGTGTCTTGTTTCTTAATTTTTACACCAGCAATATTTTCTTTTGAGGCCGCTTTTAAGTCATCACCTGAAAATTGATAACCAAATCCCGATGCTATTTCTGCAATTTCATTCGCGGTAGCAGCAACTCTTATGGCATTGAGTAATTCTTTATTCTTTTGAAGCTCTGTAAGAAAGGCCTTTAGTTGATTTAGTGCCATGGTCTCATTATGACTAACCCGTTTGCCACTTAGGAGACCAGACTTGAATGTTTTAGCCAATTAGTGATTGTTACGCAAACAGAAAAATTTACTAGCATCATTCCAAGTGCTCCCAACATTTTGTAGTTTGGGTTCTTATTCATAAGAGAAAATATTTTAGATAAAAAACCTTCTTTTGTTTTGGTGGGATTTAAGTCCACGGGTTTTTCTAATTGAGTTAACACTTGAGAATTAATTTCAGTCACTTTTAAAAAGAGAATTTTTTTGTTCGTAAGAGCATAAAGAGCGATTCGCTTTAATGGCTGATTATTTATACAAACCAGAGTAATAAGTGGTGTTGGATAAAAATTGCTCAATTTTATGATGTAAGTTTCAATGATTCTTGACAGTTAAAAAACTAAAGTTAGTTCTAATTTTTACTGGTTTTTGTGCGTTATTGGCTAATCCTTTTATATGTACTTCGTTAGCATTATCTTTTGATAAGTCCGGTTCCCATCGTGCTTCAACCGTCAAAGCTAAGAATTATTGAGCAAATTATTGAAGAGTGGATTTATTGCTATCCAAGCAGAACCATTTCACAAGAAAAGATTGAAATTCTAAAAGAACAACATTATCAAAATCTAAAAGATGATATGAGAGGCGTTGTAAGTGGAATAGTTTCTGCCCCAGCATGGATTTGTCGGGAGATTGATTTGGAAGAAGGGGCTAACTGGTTCTTAGTAGTAGCAACTTGCTTGGATTTAATCCACTCTAATAAAGAGGGGAAAATAATTACTAAATATACTGATCATTTTTATAACAACCTTGGCTGATCAATAATTGTCTAGTTATTTCAGTCCCTAACTACCTAAGGGCTGATATTAATAACAAGATTGATTGGTTTTCAACTTAACTTTTTACCTCCTATACCTTTCCCTAACTTTTAGAAAACAGGGACATATGTATTTTGTTGATTTTTTATACATCAATGGATCATCCTTTTTAGCTATAAATGATTTTTATTTAAACCAATGTGGTCTAACATTCGCCTTTCTATTTATGGCGTAACGGCACTAGCTGGATTGATTTGGCCTTTTTATTTTATAGCCAAATTTGTCGGTCAGGTTCAAAGTGGTTCTGTCGGAAGCTCAATTATCGAAATAGCTAATTCATTTATTGATGGAGCTTGGGCAACACCAACATCTGGTTTCGTTTCTGCTGATACAGCAGTTCTATTAATCGGAATATTTGCTTTCTATGCTGCCGAGGGGAAAAGACTGCAAATGAAATTATGGGGTGTTTACTTCCCTATCACTTTTCTCATTTCATTAGCCTTCTCATTTGGTGCTTTTATGTTTATGAGAGAAAGAAGTATCAATGGCGATTAGAAAACTAAAGATAAAGATTATTGTCTTTGATTTTAATTACTTGTCATTAGTCGCTTCATAAGCAAGACCATTTTGTTTAGCATATCGATTTGCGAAACGCATGAATCTATTAAAATCTCTTTGTGACTTCCAACAGTAAACAGCCTCTATAGCAGTATATTTCCCATTTTTTTTTGAAACAGCGATATTTATTTCTCTAGTAGTTATTTTCCCTTCTTCGTCAATTAAATACATCCCCTGTATTTCTTTAAAATTATCTGACAATAATGCGTCAGGACTATTAAATCTGAAAAAAGCTTGTCCTGCTTGACCATCTTTGCTTTTTGTAAGCCTTATTTCTGGAATAACTTTTTCGTCGACACCGTAAAAAAATTGTATCGCAACATCCTTCATCTACTTTTCTTGATTTCTTTTTTACTTTAAATGCTTTTTTAGAGAGAACTTTAGAGAATGTCATTGCATACATCGATATGTAGTCGCTATTACTATCAGGGAATCTTCAAAAAGCTTTTATGTAAAATAGTAAGTTTATTAAAATAAAGCATTTTAAAAATTTCAACAAGTTAATGATTACAATGCCTCTGAGAGTTAATTCGTTTGAGGTCTTGTACTAAAGCATGAATAAATATTTTGATCAGCCAATTGTTATACTTGGTGGTTTCTTGATTGACGGTAGTGCATATAAGGAAATGACAGAATATATTAAAAGTAGAACAAAAAACAAAGTAGTAATAGTTCCAGTAAATAAAATAGAGTGGCTATGTACTAATTGGTCATTTGGTTGGAAGATCATTCTTGATAAAGTTGATAAAATAGTGAATGAATTATCGAACGAATCGTCTACAAATAAAGTCACTTTGATAGGTCATAGCTCTGGAGGCATGATCCTCAGATTGTATTTATCAGATCTTTTATTTAGTCGGAAGATATACAATGGTAAGGATTATGCCAATTGCTTAATTACCTTAGGAAGTCCCAATCAAGCAAAAAGAGCCACATATCTACGTAATTTTGTAAGCTCTAAATTGCCAGGTAGTTTCTATAGCGCAGATGTTAGTTATATATCTGTTGCTGGTGAATTAGACTTGAACGGACCTATTGCGACAAAAACCTCACTGAGGTTAAGCAGGTCATCTTATAGAGCATTAAATGGGAATGGAGATGTTATTGGAGATGGACTAGTTCCTAGAGATTCAGCATTACTAATTGGCTCAAAACAGGTAGTGATGAAAGAGACAGCACACGGAAAAGCTTTTGGTAAGGATTGGTATGGTTCTAAAAATAAAGTTGAAGAATGGTTGAATAAATCTTCGATATGATATAGAAGTAATTTAGAGGTTTAGATTTAATTAGATTTTAATTTTTTTCGTAGGCTTCCTTTTGTAAAAGCCATCCAGCTTTAGTAATCACGTATGTAATATTTGTACATGGCATAAATATTAGAATAACTATCGTAAAGTTGAAATAATTTCTTTCAGGTGTCCTTTCAAAAGTTTTTAAAATTGTTTAGAGAAAAGAATAGATTGAATGCAGCAGTTCTATTAGTATTTATTGCTTTAGTCATATTTTTGTCTTTAAGTAATGGCTCTGTCGAATTAAGTAGTCATGAATTAATCAAAGCATTCTTGAGAGAAGGTGATTTAACTAATCAAATTATTTTTTGGGAGCTCAGGCTCCCTAGATTAATTGCTTCTTTACTTGTTGGCTCTGCTTTAGGTATGTCTGGAGCTCTCCTACAAGGAATGCTAAGAAATGGGTTGGCAAGTCCTTACTTGCTCGGTATCTCTGCAGGCTCGGGGTTAGTAATTGTTCTGTTAATAAGCATGGGTTTATGGCTCTCTTGGATCCCGATTGCTGCATGGATAGGAGCAATTATCACGACGTTAATTGTCTATTGTTTAGCAAAATCGGGGACTTCCATATCAGTTGAAAGATTGATTCTTGCAGGGGTTGCTTTAAGTAGTCTTTTTGGGTCTATTCAGTCAATGCTTCTTCTGCAAACAGAAGATGGAAGAGTTCAAGCTGCTTTGACTTGGTTAATAGGTAGTCTTAATTCCAGAGGGTGGACTGAAATCAAGTTAGCTGGTCCACCAATCATCTTTGCTTTAGTTGTGGGATTATTACTCTCAAGACAATTGAATTTATTAGGTTTGGGAGATGAATTATCTGTAGGTTTAGGAAATTCTTTATTTCGTTCAAGATGCTTGATTGGTGCCTCTGCAACTCTGTTGGCTGCAAGCTCAGTTAGCGTTGGTGGCTTGATTGGATTTGTAGGTTTGATTGTCCCCCATGCCGTACGATTTTTATTTGGGACAGACTATAAAGTTGTTCTTCCATTCTCTGCTTTATTAGGTGCCTTTACACTTAGTTCGGCCGATTTGATTGCAAGATCGGGGTCTATTGAATTGCCTGTTGGAATTATCACATCATTATTAGGTGCTCCAATTTTTATAGTCTTATTGTATAAAAGACAAAAATCCTTAACTAGTATGAGATAGACGTAATGACACTAATAACAAAAGATTTCTCTACCGGTTATGAAGAAAATAAAATCATTAAATCAATAAGTCTCTCATTAGAGAAATCTGAGTGGTTAGGAATTGTTGGAGCGAATGGATCAGGTAAATCCACTTTCTTAAAAGGTATAAGCCGCATACTTGACGCACATACAGGTAATGCCTATTTGGATGAGCAGGATATTCATCTTTCTTCTACTAAGGAAATAGCAAAAAAGATTTCTGTATTACCTCAGCATCAGAGGTCTAATTTAACTCTTACCGTCTATGAATTGGTATGTCTTGGAAGGTCTCCTCATAAAAAATGGTGGGAACTCGACCTTAATGAAAATGATCATATAAAAGTAGAGAGATCCATCAAATTAACTGATATGACAGCTTTTAAGGATAAACCTGTTGATAGATTATCTGGAGGGCAAAGGCAAAGGGCTTTCCTTTCTTTAGCTCTTGCTCAAGATGCAAAAACACTTTTATTGGATGAGCCAACAACTTTTTTAGATCTTCGCTATCAACTTCAATTCTTAGAACTACTTAAGAAAATAAACCATGAACAAGAAATTTCAATTATTACTGTTATTCATGACTTGAATCTAGCTGCAAGATACTGCGACCGGATTGCAGTATTAAAAGAGGGTGAATTATTAGCTATTGGCTCACCTAGGCAAGTGCTAAATAACCAATTAATGAAAAAAGCATTCCGAGTTGAGACATGCCAAATAGAGACTCCTGTAGGTCTGCAAATCTGCACAATTAAATCTGACCAATAAGATTGGAGCCTTAGCGCGGGCATGATTTTAGTATATTTTATTTCAAATAAACCAATTAATTGATACGTCTATGCCCAAGCACGGTGTTAGTGAGTACTTTTACAGGTTGGTTTGTATAATTAGCTACTATATAGGAAAGTTTAAATTCGGTTATTGCTTTATAAAAAGTAGGTATATATCTTGTTGTGTGAGGCAAGAGTGAAATTTTTTCAAAAGTTGTTGGTAGCTCCAGCAACAGCAGCCATTTTTATGGCACCAAATTTAAATGGATTTGCAAAAGAATCAGTGAAAGCTGGTGGTGATCAAGAGCAAATTAATAAAGATAAAAATCTTATTGCACAAGTTGCTACTGAAAACGAAGAGGCAGATACATTAAAAATCTCAGTAACCGGAACCAGGTCCCCTAGAGAAACTAAGAATGTTCCCGCTTCTGTAACGGTAATTGATAAAAATGAAATTGATAACAGGGGTATTTCAGATTTAAGAGAATTATTTAGATATGAACCTGGTGTATCTATAAAAAGTAGTAGTCGGAATTACTGGAGTGATTTCGGTCAAAATAGTATAAATATTAGAGGTATGGAGGACAATAGAGTATTGCTTCAAAAAGATGGTATTAATTTACCTAAAAGGTATGACTTCTCTTATAGCCTTGGGAGAGCAGATTATGTTGATCTGAATGCACTTAAATCAGTTGAAATTCTTAAAGGACCTGCATCATCTTTATATGGTAGTGATGCTTTTGGAGGAGTAGTCAATTATAGATCACTATATCCAGAAGATATTTTAGATGTGGGAGAGACATTTAATATTGAGTTACCAGTTAATTATGATGGTAGCAGTGAAAAAATAGCAGGTTCTACACGTATAGGATTTAGAGATGATGATAGTGGTATAGAAGCTGTTGTTGTTACAACAATATCAGAGGGAGAAGAAGTACAAGTTAAAGCAGATAAAAAATATATAGATGATACTGATGTTAGTAAGAAGAATCTTTATACAAATATTGTGAAGAACATTGATGATAATTCAAGATTAAATTTTATATACGAAACCGTATCAACAGAGAAGAATACAACAAAAGCACCTGCAACACTTAGTTCATCTTATTCAAGTATTATAGATGACATAGAGATAGATAGATGGATGGGAAGTATCGGATATGAGTATGACAATCCAGGTAATGAAGGCATATTTAATTATGCAAAAGTGAATATATATGTTCAAGATGCATCTTATAGTGATGATGCAATAATTGAATATCCAACAGCTGTTAGTCGTTATACAGGAGCATTAACACCTGGTAAAACTGTAGTTAATGATTATGGATTAGATGATGAAAGTAAAGGTTTTAATATTCAATTTAGGACTGCTAAATCTACAAATAATATAAATCATAAGTTAACTTATGGAGTTGATTATTCAACTGTCTTTAATTCTAGGCCAAGAAAGAAAACAACAACACAATCTGGAACTGTAACCTCAACCACCATAAAAGATACACCTGATGCTGATACATCTCAGTATGGTGTCTATCTACAAGATGAAATAAGCTTTGATCAAGCACCTAAGCTAGAGTTGATTGCTGGATTGAGATACGATAGTAATGATATAGACAGTCATAATGATGCTGCTTATCAATTGCAAAATGATGGGGTAGGAGCAAAAAATCCACCAAAAGATTTAAACAACCGCAGTATTAACCCTTCATTAGCTCTTATATACAAATTAACTCCAGAACTTTCAGCTTATACTAAATATTCAACAGCTTTTAGATCTCCTACTTATCATGAGCTAAATGTTGCCTGGGGCAATAGACAACATGGATATTATTATTTAAGTAATCCTGATCTAGAACCTGAAACTAGTGATAATTATGAGTTGGGGCTTAAAGGTAATTATTCTAAATTTGACTTCTCTATAGTTGGTTTTTTAAATAATTATCAAGATTTAATTGAAGTTGATAAGGTTGGAGAGGATCCTGAGTGTGTAAGCATCTCTTTCTATAGATCTCCCTGTGATATAAGTCAGGCAGTTAATAAGGATGAGGCGGAAATTTGGGGTATAGAATTTTCATCAGAATATAATTTTAATCAGAATAAAGAAGGTTTTAGTGTATTAACATCAATGGCCTATTCATATGGAGATGATACAACATCTTCAGATGCAGAAGCATTAACATCTATTGAGCCATTTAAAGCAATTCTTGGTTTAAAATATACAGGTTTGGCAAATAAATGGAGTGCTGAATTAACAAATACCTATGTGGGTGACGCAAGAACAACTAAAGCATTGGCAAATAATCCTTCTGAAGCCTATTCTGTTTTAGATCTCTTCGGTAATTTAAATGTAACCGAGAGATTATCTGTTGATTTAGGACTTTATAATCTAAACGATACTAGGTATTTTAATTACTCTACTGTTAAGAGTAAGAGTTCTAGTGATTCTGATATTAATAAATGGTCTGAACCAGGAAGAAATGTTAAAGCAGGTTTTAAGTTTATTTTCTAAAATAAAGTATATAGATAATTTTCAAATTTTAAATACTAAATGTTTATCTAATGAATTTAAAATATTATAATCTAATATTATCAATTCTTATTGGCAGCGTATTAACTTCTTGTTCCAATAATGGTATTGAATTCAAGGAGAAGAACCAAAATAGATTAGAATCAAATAACTATATTAAAAATAGAAAAATAAATAAAATAGTTACTCTTACTTCATTGAGTACAGATATTGTTGCAAATATCAGTCCTGACAAACTTGTTGCAATTCCAGGTAGCTCTTTATTTAAGGATGTTACGATGTTTGATGATATTCCAAGAATAAGTCAGGGCAGAACTCCTCCTGATTTAGAGAAAATTGTTTCTTTGAAACCAGATTTGGTTATTGGGAGCAAGGGTTTTCATGACAAAATATTAGGCAAACTTAAAGATATTAATATTCAAACGATTTACTATGAATTAAGTGATTGGAATAGTCTCGAAAACACTATTAATCTAATTTCTACAAAATTAGTTATAAATGATTTGGAAAAATCTAATAAAATAATTAATACTAATTTGAAAGAATGTGTGGATACAAATGAACAAAATAAAAAGCCTAATGTAGTTGTTCTTGCAAGTATAAAACCTATTCTCTCTCCTAACTCAAAAAGTTGGGCTGGAAATCTTCTACAAAGATTAGGTATAAATAGTCTAACTAAGGATCTAGATGCAAAGAGTGAGTTTCGTGGTTACGTAAATTTATCTCCAGAGTGGTTAGTTAAAGAAGATCCTGATAACTTAATTATTATCCAAACAAGGACTGATCAATACGTTGACTTTGAAAAATCTAAGCCATTTTCTAATTTGAAAGCAGTTAAATCTGATAAGGTGTATCGTTTTAATTATTATGGGCTAATAAATGCAGGCAGCTTAGATAGTATTAATAGTGCATGTTTAAAACTTAGAAAAATATTTTAACTCCTTATCTTATTTTTAAATCGTATTCAATATTTATTGAGGTTTCCTCTTCTAAGGGGTAAAAAGTAGAATTAATTGCTGCTTTTTTTGCCGCTCTATCAATTGATTCAATCCCACTGATACTTATTAACTCTGCTTTAATAACTTTCCCTTTTTTGTTAATCCATACTTTAACTTTTGGTGCTCCCTCTGCTCCTCTTCTTAGGGCAATTGGAGGGTATATAGGTCGAACACATTTTAAGCAGGTAATTTTTATTTTTCCCTTCCCTGTTAAAGCCCCCTTCTCTGGCTCATTATTTTTTATACCTTCTCTAGATCCGCTACGTTTTTCCTCTTTTAAAATAGGTTGATTTATTGAATTACTTTTATCTTTCTTCTGTTCAAATTTTTTCTCATTTATCTTTTTTTTATTTTTGTTATCCTCAAATAATTTCTCTTGATCTAAAGGATTTTTATTATTAATTTCATTTTTCAATTCTTCTTTTATTAAAGGTCTTTTAATTAATTTCTTACTTCTTTTAGTGGCTTCCCCAAGCCCTGGTTCTTGGAAATTATCAATCAGCTCTATTGGAATAATTTTCTTGCCTAAACTTACATCTTTATCTTTTTCTACAAATAAAAATAAGGAAAGGTGAATCAATACTGACAAGAGTATGTAATAATTGATTCTAATTGTTTTTATCTTATTCATTTTTGTAGGAAAATATTAATTCAATTAGCTTTCTTTTATTAGGATTGTGATTGTTATATTCATTATAAGTCTTCTTGTTTGATCTTTTCAAATCAGGTGGCATAGTTATGTGGCCATTAATGTTCATTTCAATTACTTCATTAGCATGCATATTTGAAAGAATTGCATACTGGAAAGATGTAATAAAAAAAAATGATAGTAAACTAATGATTACAGTTGAAAAGTATTCAACTATTTCTTCTGTGGATTTAAAAAAACAAAATGAGATTTGTTCAATTCCATTAGAAAAAGTATTGTTAGATTCCTTGGAAATTCTAGATAGAAGTCTTCTAACTGATAAAAATACTATTGATCTGAAATTAGCATTAGAAATATCAATTCAATCAATTCAATCTGAATTTGGAAAGTTTAGTAACTTATTCTCTACCATTATTACTGTATCTCCTTTACTTGGACTCTTAGGAACAGTCTTGGGGCTTATGAATTCTTTTTCATTTATAAAACTAGGTGAATCTGGTGTTAATGCCCAAGAAGTTACTGGTGGCATAAGTGAGGCTTTAATTTCCACAGCAACTGGTTTAATTATTGCTATTATCACACTTATCTTTTCTAACTATTTTAATAGTTTATGGAGGAAACAAAATTCTATTCTAAATCAATATTGTGGTAGATTTGAAATGCTATATAGAACAAATAAATTATAATAATGATCTATTTCAAAGAAGATGTTAATAAAAAGAATAAAATTGATATTTTGCCTATGATAGATATTATCTTTTCTATTTTAGCTTTTCTTATTATTTCTAGTCTTTATTTAACGCGTATTGATACCATAACTGTTGATTTACCTAAGGCAAGTAATTCGATCAAGCAGAATAATAAATTTGTAAATATATCTATTGATAAATCTGGTAATTTATTTATAAATAAGAAAAGTATAGCATATCAGAATTTGAAAGATAAGGTAGTTGATTTGGTTGATGAAAGTAAGAATTTAGTAGTTCTAAATGCTGATAAAAATATTTCCTATGGTTATGTAATTAGGGTTTTAGATGTGCTTAGAAGTATTGATGGCTTGAAATTAGCAGTTTCGATTAAGTCAATAGATTAAGGATTTCTTAGAAGATATACTTAAATACTAAAATATATAATTTTTGGCTCAGAAGTATTTAATTAATTTGTCTTGACTACGGTTTCTTAGTGAATAATTCATTTAGTTCTCTTTCTTCATCATTGCTAATAAGGCACTTTTCTTTTATTTCATTGATTAACGGCTTGTACATATCCTTTGAATACATCTCTTTACTTAGCAAACCTATATATTGAAAGTAAGAATATTTAAGAGTCTTCTCATTGTCTAACCCCTCAAAAAAATGATCGGCTTTAGCACTGCAAAATCTCTCTGCGTATTTATTTGCAATTATTATTTGAGATTTATCTAGGATCGATTCATTTTGAAAACCATGAACTTGTGATGAAAGTGCGATAAAGATAAAAAGAAATGCTATGGCATAACTAAAAAAACTTTTCATACGTCTATCATGTCAACTTTGATGAGATGTAAACATTAGACCTTTGTCTATTCTTTACGAACTAATTCTTCATTAACGACAGGGATTGCTTGAGGACCTGTAAACACAGTCCATAAAAACAGAATAGTTACAGGGCACAGGGCTATCTGAACTAGAGGAGCAAAGTATTTGAGCGAGTTGAGTCTCTTTTCCATATTTAGGGGACCTTCGCATTTCGTTTGGCATACAGATCAGCCGTACCGCCTGGAATGAATCTTGCATAACTTTGATGATGCACTTCTGAAGTGTGACCGATAGCAGCGGTGATATTAATTAGTGGAATACCAGCAGCATGTGAAGCCTTCGCATAACGATGCCTAAATGTATAAAGGACTAACACCTCGCCTATCATTTCTTTCTCCTTATATAGAACATTCCATACACTTTTCCTTCTGAGGTGAGTTTTGAGTGCTTCGCCTCATTTTTCTGTTATTTTCCTAAGGTCTTTAAATTCCCAATCTGCAATGAATAAATCTTGCATGATAAAAATGTATTTTTGAATAATTCTTAGTTCCAAATTCCTCATAATGAATCCATGCTTTAAACGGCAAAGGAAATGTCTTTGATGCATTTACCCTTTTAAAGCAATCGCCCAATTAGGACATTTTGAAGTAACACCAAGTCTTTGTTTCTTTACTCCAGACGCAACTTTTACAACTATCCCATCAGTTGGAAGATTCTCAAATAATTCACCAGCCAACCATTCCTTATGCCATCGCTTCACTTGCTTTGGATCAGCAGTTCTATTCGTTGGTGGAATTTCGAAAAACCAACTTTCTAGGCGTTTAATATCTTCAATTTCATCTGCAGTACTTCCAAGAATTTCATAAGCAACAAAACTAAGTCCATGACCAGTAGGAACTTTCTTTCTTAAATGTCCAGCGGCTAATGCTTGAGATCTAGTCCTAGAAAGATTTGGTGCATAAAGTTCACCACGGATCTCAAGTGGTTCTTCTGAAACTGCAATTCCATCTTCTGGAAGTTCTACAGGCAAATTGCAAATAGTTCTAGCTGCCTCGGTAACATCTTTTCCACTTCTAGTGAAGGCTGCAACAAGAGTTCCAGATTGGTATCGAAGTCCCAAAGCACAACCATCAAATTTAGGTTGAACAATCATCGTTTCATCTCTGGCAGACTTAGCCCACCATTCAGAAAAACAATAATTATCCAAACTGAGCAACTTCATTTTCTGCTGGAAATATGAGTTCCGAGGATCTATTTCCCTAAGCCTATTTTCTAATTGATCAAATTGCTTATCACTTACTTGAGCATTGCCCGATCTGTAGGCCACATCTAGCTTCTTGACCAAGTCAAAAAGTTCTTTTGCCCACGTTTTGCCCACACTATTATTTACCATTAAAAAAGGACCGCCTGGGAAAGCAGTCCTGTACTGATCGGGGCGACAGGATTCGAACCTGCGACCTAGTGCTCCCAAAGCACAAGGTTGTAAAATTAATAGAGTGCGTAAAAGTCTAGAAAAGACTTGCAGCAGACTAGTTACTGGAGGATATCTCAAGACAAAGGGTTGATCAATATACATGCATGTTTTAGCTTGATTTTATGTCCTAGGGACCTATGAGGGACCCGCTTATTCTTTCCATATGCAGGCACGTTCAGAGTCAGACAACTGGGTACAGAGCCTTAGAACCATTATCAGAGATTCTCTTGGAACTAACTGGCAGATAAAGCCCAATAAAGGCAAGACCAAAATAAGAATCCGTTTTGATGATGGAACCAGAGTTGAAAAAATGCTAGGGATTGATTGGTCCAGAGCAGAAGCACCAAAAATTCTAAAAACGGTACAAGAAATACATCACTTAACCATCAAGAAAAAAGTTCCACTTGACGAAGCCGTTGAACGTTTAAGGAAAACACGTAATAAAGCTTTGAATCTTGCTGCAACTCCTAATCCAAAACTTCTTCTGAATGCATGGGAAAAATATGAGAACCACAAAGTTAACGTCATCGGAGATGTCACTCAAGCAACTTGGAACCAAGAATACGGAGGAAAGCCTAATCATGGAATCCTGCCACCACGAAACAAACCTCAGGGGAAGACCTATTTAAGGCTTAGAGAAATCAAAGCTGATAATGCAAATGAATTGCTTCTAAGAATTGGTGAGAAATTTGAACATGGAACAAGAGGAAGACAAATCAGAGTTCAACATATTGCTGCATTCTTGCGATGGGCGACTTCTAAGCAATCAGGGTTTCTCTTACCAGAAGAGAACTGGAATCCACCACCAAAGAATGCATTAGGTGAATACGTAGGGAGAAAGTCGGCAGAAAAGCAGAAAAAGTCATCAGCTCCAACTGTTGCCATAGAAGATAAGGAGCTCCTTGAATTGATTAACTCCCTACCCATAGACGTTGATAAGAGTCAAAAGAAACATCGTCTTAGAGATAGAGCTATGGAATGGGATCTAGCAATAAAACTCTCCATAGTTTATGGATTAAGACCAAATGAAGTAAGCCATGAATACTTAGAAATTAGAAAAAACAAAAATGAATATATTTGGTGTAGTTACTGCAAAAAAGCAGGAGGAGGGACAACGAAACCAAGGAGATTATGGCCTCTACATCCTGAGTGGGAAAAGCAATGGAATTTACTAGAGAGAATTAAACAAAAAGATCCACTACCAAGGATGAAAGCTGGAGCTGGAGATGCGTTTAAGAATTATTTGAGATTTAACGATGTTTGGAAACGACTCAAGACTCAACAAGGCGTAGTGCCATATTCATTCCGTCATTCCTATAGCAAGCGCGCACATCAAATTTATAAATTGAGTGATACGGAAGTTGCAGCTTTCATGGGCCATAGCGTCCCAGTTCATAACTCCACCTATGCTCAGTGGAGCACAGAGTCCATGCTCGAAAGTTCTATGGAAAGAGCTTTAAAATTTAGAGACGTAACTAGTTAGTAATAGCAGAAAAGAAATAAAAGACTCTCTATTGTCTCCACTCCCCCCGTATGGGGGATGTGATGTCCACGCCTTATACGTAATAAGGCTTCAAACATTTTTGTTAAAAATTTAATCAGCCATAGACAACTGTTTCCACAAGAAGCTAAAAACAAGTTCACTACATTTTCACCTCTTGTCTATATCAGTAACTTCTTCTTGTCCTGAGACCACTATTGAGGAACTAGGAATTAAAAACTGGCCAATCTGGAGTTGCGAAGAAAGCTCTTTTGATTGGACATATGACGATCAAGAGACTTGCTTATTGCTTGAGGGTGAAGTCACAGTGACTCCTGAAGGAGGAGAACCTGTGAAATTTGGTGCAGGGGACTTAGTCGTTTTTCCAGCTGGTATGGACTGTAGATGGGATGTTCATAAAGCAGTCCGAAAGCATTATCGATTTGGTGATTGATTTAGAAGTTGAATGAATAATCTTCCCTTTTATGTCTTAAGCCGATTAATACTTTTCTGTGTTGTTGGCGTGGTGATCAGGCAGATGCTGGTTGTCTCTGGGATTCTTTGAATCTTTCAAGGTTTGTAGAAAACTAGACAATCTAGTGTCGGGTCGACAAATTTAATCAGAATTGGAATCTATGAAGAATCAAGCTCAATGAGCAACAACCTTTTCTATAAAGCTTTAGCGGCTGTAAGTACTGCTGCAATTGTTGCTATCGCTGGAATTCAGGTAATAACAGCACTAAAGAAAGGTAATAACGCTGAAGATCAATTAGCTAAAACAATGGTTGAACTTAAGAAGTCAAGAAAGGATGCTTTGGCTGAGGTGAAATCATTTAGATCCGATGTGTTGAGAGAGTTGAAAGAAGATAGAAAAGATTCTCTAGTTGAGCTTAAATCCGCCAAAAAAGAAGCACTACAATCAATCAGATCTTCTGCAGGAAGCAAGACAGGAAGAGTATGGTTAATACTTACATTTATTGATCCACCTGCATGGAACGAGGCTAAGTCAGCAGGGATAGAAAAGGTTCCCATGTCATCGATGGATGAATGTCTGAAAGCTGCTAAAAAATTTAGTAACTATAAGGTTGCAAAAGGAAGTAGAGAGAAATTTAGAACTGCTTGTATGAGTGGGGATGACGTTCGATTTGTGGTTCGAGATAAAGCTGAAATTAAAGAAGAAAATTAATGAAACGTCTACCACTTGCACCATTAATATTTGTTCTCACGTCATGTACACAACCTGAGATAGATCAGAAGATTCATCAGATGTGCTTAAGCGCAACTGATTACAAAGGATGTGTTGAATCTCAAAAAGGTAGCTTTAAAAAGAACTTTTTTAAGAAAACAACAAGCAGAAAAATAAACAAAAAAGAATTACACAAGAGATGCGTATTGGGGAATGAAAGTGGAATTAAAAATGAACTTATTGGTGTAATAGAAATGGTTGAGGACTGTAAGGAAAACCTTGCTCAGATAGGACCATCTGCTCTCGAAATAAGCGAGTACGATCACATTCGTTGTGATCAAGGGATTGATCTTGCTTCTTATCTAATTTGTGTAACGGAGGAAAGTGATTGGAGACCCCCTGCAGAATTTGAAAATGTAATGAAACTAGCAGCAAAAGAAAATTGTGAAGATAAGGGGAATGAGTTTACTTTTAATAGCTCAACTGGATCCTGCTATTTTGATTACTCCAAGATGCCTAGAAGACTTGATACTTTTGAACATAAAGGGAAAACATACACAGCAAGTAGACCATGTGGAGAGGGAAGGTGGATGCAATGGATGACTTATCCGAGTTTCTTTGGCATAGGTGGAAGAGTTGAAGAACTTGGTTGCATGAATAGACGTGAGCACGAGGAATATATGCGAAATTACAGAATGGGAATTGATAGTCGCCCAGTCATCATCAATAACCCAGCTCCAACGCCTCAACCAATCAGAAGTGCACCCCTTCAATTCGATTACAACCCTCCTACTACAAATTATTCCTCGCCATTTGCACCTAAACAACCAAGTCAGATTCGTCTCTATAACAATAATTCCCCTGGTGGAGTCCAAAATTGTAGTCGCTTTGGGAATACCAATAGCTTTAACTGTTATTGATTAAATGAAACGCTTCTTACTACTTGTCCTAACTACTGGGCTGTTATCTCCTGTAGCTAGCAAGGCAGAAGTGGATTCAAAAGTCCACAAGATGTGTCTGCAAGCAAAGGATTATATGGGTTGCGTAAAAGCTCAAACAACTAATTCAAAAAATATTCCAAGTCTTAGAGTTATTCAAGGAAAGACTGAATTAACTGGAAATAGTTGTCCAAAAGAATATGCTTATTCAGGAGCGGGATACTGCAACCGAGTTATTTGTGGGGTAAGACGATTGTGGACTCATCATCCTGATTTAAGAGATAAAGGATGGCAACGCTGCTATTTATCAGGACTTCTTGATTGGTCTGCTGACAGTGTTAAAGCAGTTGTAGATCCTAAATGTCCAGACCGTGAGCCAATTATTGGGACAAACTCATCATGTGTCACTCAGGCTGATTTAGATAAAATACAAGTATCAAAGACAAAGAAGAAACCTCTTGCATGCAGAAACGGTACATGGAGTCCTAACCATCCTCAATGCAAAGAATCTGAATCAACAATTACATCACCTATGGATATAGATTAAAAGATGAACCGCTTACGGCTAAATCCATTTAAAAGACTATCTAGAGGTAGACGTCTCAATATCAAACGTGTCATCTTCTTTCCACTAATCGTCTATGCAGCCTATTTATTCCTAGATAGTTTTATGCCTTTGTTTATGGCTGGGTTTGTAATTTGGTTGTTGTATAACTGGACTGGGAAGAGGAGATAGAAATGCCTGGTAATCGACATTCTCAAGCTGTAAGAGATAAGGCATTTGAATTACATGCTCAAGGTCTTTCTGCTCGTGCAATATCTAAGAAAATTGGGAATGTTTCAGATGCTACGGTACATAGATGGCTAAAAGGGATTACTCCACCAATTGATGAAGGTGGAACAATTGATAACCTTAAGGATCAAGTTTTTACGAAACTAACTGTTAAAAAACTTGGAATTAAACCAAAGGAAGTTCAAGGAACAGGAGCTTGGTGGTGGTGTGAATGCTCTTGTAAAAAAATGTGTGTTTTAGTTTCAGCAATGGGATTAAAGCAAAGTTTCAACAAGAGCTGTGGATGTATAAAAGAGAATGGAGAAGTAATTAGAAAGCCTCGAAAAAGAAATAGATATGATGCAGACACTTTAAATCAAGCTCTTAAATTACGTATACAAGGAAATAGTTTTGCTCAGATAGCAAAGAAGCTCAAAATTTCAAATAAACAAACTGTAAGGGGGTGGTTTATCACTGGAAGTAATAAATTAAAAGAAAGATATAAAAAAATAGATAGAACCAATCAAACAATAGGACTACTTCATATAGATAAAATTATTCAATGGATAGATCTTCCAGATGAATGGAAAAAGAGGTTTGATTCAAACAGACTAAAGAAACGTTCAGATCGTAAAAACTCTATTCGTACTGATCAAGATATTTATGAATGTACATGCATTTCATGCAATAGAAAGAGATATAATACTTGGAATGGATTAGAGCAGCTAAAAAACAAGCTTAAAACAGGACAAGTATTTAGAGGTTGTTGGTGGTGTGATCTTGGTGAGGGTACAATTAACTATCTAGAAGAGCCATACAACGGGAAAGTGTCTGCATGGAAAATCATTAAATGGAGGAAAGTAGAGAACACAATGTCTTCAGTGAAGTCCGAAACGCTTGTGGAGTGGTTCTGCAAATGTACTCTTTGCAATAAAAATGAACGCTGGATTAGAGCTTCTCATTTAAGTTCAATAGTCAGAGGTGTGAATATAAATAAAACAGGGGTAATGGGATGCGGATGCAATACTGATCCCTACAAGGAAGATCGAGAGAAGTATGGCAGTTTTGCTGTGAAATATTTTCATGAAAAGAAATCTGATGCAGCAGAACAAGGGATACCTTTTAACTTGGATCCGTCAGATTTTGCAAATATTCCTAAAACGTGTCCTGTACTAGGTATTCCATTGGTTCCTAGAGATAAAAATACGTCAGGCCACCCAAAAGATAATTCACCCTCTTTAGATAAATTTTATCCAGAATTAGGTTACGTAAAAGGAAATGTTCACTTTGTTAGTTACCGTGCTAACCGTTTTAAAAGTGATGGCACACCGGAAGAATGGGAAAAGATAGCTGCATGGTGCAAAAAAGAGGATATAAGAAAGAGACTGGAGGGTAGACATCCAGATCAGCAAAAGAAAAATACTTCAACCTAATCAAAGACAATCAAGCTAAATATTAATTCCGTACTGTCCTGCTATACCTTCTAAATCATCCATAGAAAGATCATAGAAATAACTGCGAATACATTGAAAAGCATGAAAGCTTTCTAGCTTTCCTTTCCCTTTATAGATCTCTCTGGCGATCTTGAGAGCAAGCTGGTCTTTAGTCATTTGATCAAGCCGCCTCTGGACACCATCCAATCTTTCTCTCGAGTCGCTGCATCCAACACTGACATTTTGAAGTCAGATGTTCTCCATGAGGAATAAGACGTTAGCTTGATTGTCTTTGAATAGGTTGAAGTATTTTTCTTATGCTGCTCTGGATGTCTACCCTCCAGACTCTTTCTTATATCCTCTT
>QCIZ01000008.1 GCA_003216375.1 Prochlorococcus sp. AG-402-O21
TTAGCATTATTAACCCCAGCATGCTATGGCAAGTTGAACCGTAAAACTCTAACTCCTTTGTAATTCTAGGCTATTTTATTTATATGTAAGGGATCTCTGAAACTGATTTCCTGAATGGTATGCAGGGGGTCAGCGGTTCGCGACCGATTGGCTCCATTATTGAATGCATTGGAATAAAAGGGGTTAGAAGTTCATTCTCAAAGGTCTTAAATCTCGTCTCAAATAAAGTTAGTTCAAAAGTTATTGCATTTATAAATAATTAATTCTTTTAAGCTATAAACAATTAACAACTATCTTTTTTTAAAACGTACTTCCTAAGCAAGCTATTACCGCTATTAATCCTCCCTTTGGGATTTAGCATATTTTATTTACTTCTTGTTTACAAGAAACTAGAGAAGAAAAATATTTTTATGATAATTTTCTTCCTATGGACTTTCAGTATTGGTTTTGTAGCAGATTTACTATGCAAATTTGCAGAATTTCCATGGCAACGTATAGATGAAAATGATGCGCCAACGGCGGATGCAATCATCGTATTAAGTGGTGGAGGAAGACCTCAAGCTCCTGGAAAATCTAATATTTATGAATGGGATGACCCAGATAGATACTTTGCAGGAATAAGTCTATTTCAAAAGGGAAAAGCTCCAAAATTATTTTTTACAGGCGGAACGACTCCCTATGGGAAGGAATCAAAGGATGAAGGAACTTTGTATAAAGAACATGCGATAAGCCTTGGAATCCCTCCCTCTGCAATATCTACAACTAGCAAAGTTGTTAATACAGCAGAAGAAGCTATTGCAATAAGAAGAAATTTAAATGAAATAAATTCCTCATCAGAGATACTTCTTGTGACTAGTGCTTTGCACATGAAACGAGCTATAAAGTTATTTGAGCGTCAAGGATTTCTTGTTCATCCTTTTCCAGTAGACTTCAAAACCTCCCGAGTTTCACGATGGCAAAGCCCTTATCAGTGGATACCTAATTCTGGGAGTCTTCATAGAAGTTCATATGCTTTAAGAGAACTTATAGGAAGAATTATTTATAGATCTTGGTAAGGCAAATAAAATAATTTCTCACTAAATAACCTTTGCCATAGAATACAGGGGGCCAGAGATTTAAATCCCTGGCAAAACTTGATTTTTCTAGTTTTACCAATAGATTAGTGCGATTTTTATAAATCTAATGATTAGACTGATATAGGTTGATAGTTATCGATGTCTTATGATTAGTTGATAGAAAATAAATAAAGATAAAATTTTGTTCTTTTTAAAAATCTATATCTAAAAAGCCTTGTTTCTTAGAAAATGTTCCTATATTATTCTCTATGAAATGTAAAATCTTTTCACTAGCGCCAGGTGATCCATATGTTTCGTACTTAGTAGATTTATTATCTAATTTGAGAGTATTATTAATCTCATTATAAATTTTTTTTGCATCCCCTGGAACATCTACTATGGAGGGACATCTTGGTCTTCCTGTTTGTCTAGATCCTATGTTAATTGTTGTCACTCCAAAATAAGGGGCTTCTGATATGCCACTTGATGAATTTCCAATAACACATTTAGAATATTTTAATACAGATAAATAAAGTAATTGGCCCAGAGATTCATATAAGTAAACATTTTCTTTTGAAATAATTAATTGATTTATACAATCTAATATTTTGTCTCTTTCATGATCTGGGTTAGGGTAAGTAATAATAATATTTACATTATCAATTCTTTTTAAAGCTTTAATCATTTCTATGCATTCATCCAATGTTTGATCTTCAGCAGTAACAGAATGATATGTACATAAGACTATTGGTACACATTTATTTTTAATATGAAGTTTTTCTAAAGTTTGATCAAAATTAAAAAGTCTTAAATTATGTATAGCATCTACACCCATTCCTCCTACAACATGAATTCTAGATGAGCTTTCTCCCATTTGAATTATACGTTTTTTGAATTCTTCAATAGCTACAAAATGGTAATCAGCGAATTTTGTTATTGCATGACGAATAGTATCATCTAGAGAACCAAGGGTAACTTCGCCTCCACTAATATGTATTAAAGGTATTTTATAAATATGGCATGCAATTGCTACAACAAGCATTTCATATCTATCTCCTAAAATAACTATTACATCAGGTTTATTTTTACAAAAAAATTGTGCATAATCACTTAATGCACTGCCCATAGCATCCAAAATTCCCAATGGAGAATCAATTTTTGGTTCACACGATATTTTTCCTGAAATTTCTATTCCATCTTTATTTATTTCAGAAATTGTACCAATTTTGTTAGAAAGATGATCTCCTGTAACTACTAATTTAGCTTTAAATTTATCAGAATTAACTGATAACTTTATCAACCTTTTTAAAAGTCCATATTCAGCTCTATTTCCAGTAACGAAAATAATTCTCATTATAAAGATATTGGCTCATCTAAATTAAAATCTTTTACTGCTTTTTGACCAATTATAGAATTCCATTTCATAGAATCAATTCCAATAGAAGGCCTTTTGCATATTAAATTATCCTCATTAAAAATATCACCTTTTTTAATTTCTTTCTTAGCAAAAATTGAACGTCTAACAATCAATTTATTATTAATTTCTTTACCAAAAGGTTTCTTAATACCATCTCCAAAAGATAAAAACACTTTTCGTAATTTTTTCACATAATCATTTAATTCATCTATTGAGAGACTAGCCTTATGGTCTGGACCTTCCATATTTTTATCAAGAGTAAAGTGTTTTTCAAAATAACTACATCCTAAAGCTAGTGCTGCAATGCTTATCTCATTACCAATGGTATGATCTGAATAACCAATAGGACAATTAAATTTTTTAGACATTGTCCTTATAGCTAACAAATTTACATCTTCAAAATCAGTAGGATAATTTGTCGTGCAATGCATAAGGATGATATTAGAAGAATCAAGGCCATTCCTAAGCAAAAGGTTATAACAATTCTCAACTTCATTTAATGTCGCCATACCAGTAGAAACAATTGTTGGTTTATTGTAAGAGGCAACTTTTTGTAAAAATGGATAGTGAGTTATCTCGCCAGATGCAATCTTATGAACTCTAACCCCAAGATTATTTATATAATCTAAACTTTCACAATCAAATGCTGAACACATAAATTCAATACCTTTTTCTAAGGAAAAATCTCTAAGATACTTATATTTTTCTAAAGGTAGGTGTAATTCAGATAATAATTTAAGTTGATCTTCAGAATTATTATTTTTCTGATACTCAGCAAGTGGACTATTTTTAATACACACTAATGAAGGTATTGCTGCTTGAAATTTAATAGCATCTGCTCCTGCATTAGCTGCTTCTATAATAAGTTTTTCAGCAATAGATATATCTGCATTATGATTAACTCCAGCTTCAGCGATTATGAACAAAATAATTAAATAGCTTTGATTTACTATATTATACTATATTATATTTAATTAATAGCCATTCCCAAATCATTCAAATAATTAGAGTCTTTAAATTTCTCTTTTAATGTATTTTTTATTTTCTGATTTGATGCATTAAATCTCTTAGGCAAAGAAAAAGCTTTTCTTTGATAATTGAATTTAATATCAAATTTTCGGCAAAATAAATCTAGAATATCAAAATTACTTATCCATAAAGATGAAGTGAAATGATATATTTCACTTTTTAAATCCTTTTGAGATATTTCTAAAATTGCTCTACATAAATTGTCGGCGCGAATAAAATTCATTAAATACTGTTGATTATTAATTTTAAAGTTTTCACAAATTTCTTTACTAGTTAAAAATTTAGCACAAGAAAATTTTTCTGGATCATTTATTGTATAAATAGTCGATATCCTAAAGATTATTACAGATGAATTTTTTTTAAGAATCATTTTTTCAGCTAAATATTTTGACCAACCATATTCTTTTCCAGTAATTGAAGATCTATTTTGAGTAACTTTATCAAATTCAGATTTTGGGGATTCATTTCTATTAAAAAGATCTGCTGTTGAAATATATATAAATGGTATTTTATTTTTTTTTGCATATTCAGATAATTCAAAAGTTATTAAAACATTGCTTTCAAAGTAATTATTTGGATGTAATTCAAGATTATAAGATGGCTTTTGAGCACCAAAATGAAATATTATTGATGGACATATTAAGTCTAATTTAGATAAATCAGAGCTTAGTGTTTCAAATCTACATTTGAATTTATGAAAAATTGTATCGTTTTTCTTTAATAAAGATATCATTTCCTTTCCAAGGACTCCATTGGAACCTGTTATTAAAATATTTTTCATATTAGTAAGCTAAGTAATCCTCAACATATCTATGCATAATTGGATATTTATCCAACTTTAAACCGATATATTTTGACTTATTTTCATCCATTAGATCATTGACTAAATACATAACCTCATTTCTCCTACAAGCTAGACGATATGATGTCGTTCCACTAAATCTTGTATTTACTTCCAGAGGATAAAATCCAATATCTTCAGAACCCATAAATTGAATATTTAAACTACCTAAATAATCTTTCATATTTTTGCTTATTAATAAAACTATTTCATCTAATTTAGGAGAATTTATTTTTTGAACCTCCCAAGAGATACCCTTATTTAATTTTCGTTGGGCATGAAATGGTTCAAATTCTACCTCACCAGATTTTGAAATAATAATAGAACTTGTAACTTCAAATGAATTTTTTCCGCACAATGATTTTTGTAATACATACTGTGACTTTTGCAAGGGGAAATTAAATTTACTAAATTCATCTAGATCATCAAATTTTATAATCCCTTTGTTAGATGTTCCATGATTAGGTTTTAAAAATAATGGGAAATCATTATCTATTAAAGGTTCATCATTTAGGCATGAAATCCAGTTGTCTTCTGTAAATTGATATTCAAAAAAAGCAGCCACTGAAACACCTATTTTATTTAAGAATTTATAAGTTTTAAGTTTATTATTTCCTAATTTTATCCATTCAATTAAAGCTATACATATTTTTGCATTAGATTTTCTTTCAATATCAATTTTATTTAATGCAAACCATTCAATTTCATATTCACTCGCAATTAATAAGACATTTATTTTAAATTCATTTAAAAGCTTTACTATTCTCTCATTATTTTTTAAATTTTCTACTTTTTCTATATATTCAAATTTGTCCACCATGTAGCTATGTGCAGTTAATTGGTTATCTATACCTAAAATAAAATGATCCAAGGAATCACTTCTTATTGATTTTATTATTCCTAGCCCTACACTAGTTCCAATTCCTGATATGGCGATTCTAAAAGGCATTAAATCTTTACTATATTATTACTAAATTTAAAATCATTCCAAGTATTTTTTAATTCAACTTTGGAATGAGAATTACTTCCTATTGTCCATTTAGCTCCAAGTTTATCTAGTAGAAAAATTAAATCATTGATTATCTTAATATGATATCTAAGATTTATCTCAAAGATAATATCATTTTCAATACATTCTATTATCAATTCTTCAAATTTTTCTAATGAAGGTAGTAAGCCAAATCTTCTTATAGTCATTCCAAATGGATGACCTAATACTGAAAAACTTTTAGATTTTATTCCGGCTATAGAAAGTTCTAGTTCTGTTAAAAGTGCATCATCTTTATCATTTAAGGAAAATTTAGATGGATTTTTTTTTAATATATTCCCCTGCTCTCCTGGGAAACGATGAACCACACCTGTAATAATGTCGGCATATAATTCCGCTTCAGAACTTATATCTAAATCTCCTTTATAATTTTTGATCTTGCATTCAGCTCCTTTAATAAGAACTAAATTATTTTTATTTACTTTAGTACCTTCAATATTATTTATAAATTCTTTATAAGAATAAAAACTATCTTTCCTATTATGCTCAGAAAAAATTATCCACTCTAAATTTAAAAGAGAAGCCGCTTCTATCATTTGATCAATAGAATCATTACCATCTGTCCAATTTGTATGTAAGTGAGAATCTCCTTTTCTATTACATATTAATTTTTTATAATCAACACTCATATTATTTTTTATATGTAATCAATTTGAATATAGAAACTAAATTAACATAATAAAATGATAATGACCATGAAGACCCAAAGATTTATGAAGCCAAAGATGAATTCTGGACGAATTGTCCAAAAAACAAGATCTAGTTTCTAGCTATTCTATTTTATCTAGCTATTATAGTAGGGCTAAGGTTCTTTTATGGTTTTGAGCGAATTTGATCATTCAAGCTTAGTGAAAGGAGGCTATGGATTAACTAAAAGCTTAGAGAAAGAATTAAATGCAAAAATAGATGAGACAAATAAGGTATTAGAAAAAGCAGGAAAATCTATCCTACAAGTGGCCAGATTTTAGATGACTGAAGGAATGCTTCCGAAAGAAGCTTCCAAAGATAATAATAATTCTCTTTTTTTAGGGTGAAATATTATATTCTACTTTTGAAATATCCATAATATTGTTAGAATAACATCTCATATATAGATGAATAATTGATAAATATATGATTTTCTTGATTTTACAGTTTTCAAAAAGACCAATAAATGATGCAGAATGAGAATCAAAACAGACCTTTAAATCATCTCTGAACTTACTACCACTTGTTCCAAGATAATAAATAAGAGTATTAATGTTCTTAGGTATCAAGCTTAGTTCTTTATGAGAGTAATTATAAATTTCACAAGCACTACTAGACTTTAAGTAATGATATATCGATTCACCAATAGTTGAGTATTTGCCAACAATATTAATATATTTTTTATAAGAAATTTAAGAAAAAATAAGGGTTTAATGTTGTTAATCTTTTATACCAATTACTCTTATTATCTGATCTATATCACCCTTGCATAAATTTTTTTTAATAATAACCTTTGAATTACCTAGGTGATTATAAGTTGCTCTTAATTTTGCTTTTGTATAATAATTCTTATGAAACTGTCCTATAGAATTTTGAGGTTCTTTGATCGAGGCTGCTAAATACCCCCATCTATTTTTGATACCATAATAATAAGTACCAAACCAATGAGTTTTCTTAATAGCTTCATCATCGTCTCTATAAACTCTAACCAATTATCCTTTGCTTCAAGCCATTTTCTTTCTATTGATTCAAAATCTGTCGTTGAAACATTCAATACGCCTCCTCTTTTTAGTAGTTGGCACATTCAAGCTCTAATAATACTGGAGATGATCCATACATATATTTAACTTTAAAAGCTAAAGTTATCAATTCCAATATGCTTCTTTTTTTATTATGTATTTATAGAATCAAATACTCATCTAGTTAATAGTTATGCGATAAAACAAGTTTCTTAAAAATATTTTCTTATTCTATAATATTACTTTCCATGTGATTAAATCTGTTTTATATCGTTTGAGTTCTCTTATTTGATTTTATTTTACCAATGCATCATTTAAATATTTTCATAGATTATAATTCATTTTTATTAAAGCCTATTCTGCTCCCGTAATAATTAGAACTTCTCATTATATTTTTACACCATTTAGGATTTTTTAAATACCAATTGAATGTTAATAGTAGAGCTTCTTCAAATGTATGGCTTGGGAACCAACCAAGCTCATTTTTTATTTTAGATGAATCTATTGCATATCTTCTATCATGTCCTGGCCTATCTTTTACTAAACTTATTAAACGATTATGAGGACTTTTACTAGGGAATCTTTCGTCAAGAAAACAACAAATCTTTTCAACAACTTGTAGATTGCTTTTTTCACTATTACCACCAATGCAATACTTATGTCCACATTTGCCTTTATTTGCAGCAAGCAATATAGCGTCTATATGATCCTCAACGTACAGCCAATCTCTTATATTTTGGCCGTCCCCATACAGTGGGATCTCTTCTTGATTTATTGCTTTTAATATAACTAATGGTATTAATTTCTCTGGAAATTGCCAGGGACCAAAATTGTTTGAACAATTTGTAATTATTGTAGGTAAATTAAAAGTATGATTCCAAGACATAACAAGATGATCACTAGAAGCTTTGCTGGCTGAATAAGGTGATCTTGGATCATAATTGCTTGTTTCATTAAAGTATTCGTTTCCCTCAATTGAACCAAATACTTCGTCTGTGCTTATGTGATGAAAACGAAATGATTCCTTTCTCTCTGATGAAATCCTATCCCAGTGGAACCTTGCAGCTTCAAGTAAATTAAATGTTCCTATAATATTACTGCTAATAAAAATCTCTGGATTATCAATTGATCTATCTACATGGCTTTCGGCTGCAAAATGTAGAATTAAATCAGGGTCAGAAAACATAACAGCATTTTCTACTTCTTCTTTGTTGGCAAGATCTATCTGTAAAAAATTATAGTTTTCACTCTTGTGATATTTTTTAATAGTTTCGAGGTCGCTAGCATAACCACACTTATCTAAATTATAGATGTTTATATTCTCTTCTCTAATAAGACGTCTTATCATGCATCCACCAATAAATCCCGCGCCTCCAGTAATTAGAACATTTATAGGTTTTGAGTTGCTTCCCATGTAATATTTAATTAGATCATTGAAGCTTTATTATAAGATATTTAAAACTAATCAAATACAACCATAGTAAAAATTATTTAAAGATCTTATTAGGATATTTAGATTTAAATCATATGAGAATCCAAATTATATAGGAATCTAAATTTTTTTTAGAATTTTTTCTGATATATCATCTCCTATTGCTAATGAGGCAGTCGCTGCTGGGGAAGGTGCATTACATATATGTATTATATTTTCATTTACTATGTAATAAAAATCATCAATCAATTTTCCATCAATTCCACATGCTTGAGCTCGAACTCCAGACTCTCCTGGCTGAAGATCATCAGAATTTATATCTGGTATTATTTTCTGAAGTTCACGCACGAAGGCTTTTTTGAAAGTAGACCTGTAGAATTCATTAAATCCTTCTTTCCAATATTTTCTTGCTAACAATAAAAACCCAGGCCAAGTTAGCGATTCAAAAGTATCTCTACAATTAAAACTTGTTTTCTTGTATCCTTCCCTAGCAAAAGCAAAAACTGCATTAGGTCCACATTCAATACCTCCATTAATCATTCTAGTGAAATGAACACCAAGGAATGGAAAATCTTTGTTTGGAACTGGGTAAATAAGGTTTTTAACATATTTAACTGCTTGAGGTTTAAGTAAGTAATATTCTCCTCGAAATGGAGTTATCCTCATAGGGAGATTTGGATTTGTTAGTTTAGCTAAACGATCAGAATATAGACCACTACATGTTATTAAAAACTTAGTTTTCCAAGATTTCATTGAAGTTCTAACCTCAATGAAATCTTTTCTTTGAATAATATCTTGGACTTCATTGTTGAATAAGATCTCACCACCAGATTCTTTTACTCTCTGAGCATACTTTTCTGCTACATCTAAATAATTAATAATTCCAGTTTGTGGAACAAACAATCCTGAAATGCCATTACAATAAGGCTCCTTATCTTTTATTTCCTCTATAGATAAAATCTTTGTATCACTCAATCCATTGATTCGACTCCTTTCATTTAATTTATGAAGTTGAGCTACTTCATATTCATTTGTTGCAACAATAATTTTTCCACAAATATCAAAATTTATACCTTCTTTTTTACAGAAATCTATAAGGGATTTTCTTCCTTTTATACAATTTTTAGATTTTAATGAATTAGGTTTATAATATATACCCGAATGAATTACACCGCTATTCCTGCCAGTTTGATGCATAGCAATTTTATTCTCCTTTTCTATTATTAGTAAATTTATTTTTTGGGATTTCTTGAGTATATGCATAGCAGTAGAAAGACCGACTATGCCTGCTCCTACTATAATTAAATCATATTTCATAATATTCAGAAAATATTTTTCAAATTAGCTATTAAGGCATAGTATATTTTTAATTTCCTTATGCATTTATTTATATTATGAATAGGAAGGGCATAATTCTAGCAGGTGGTTCAGGATCAAGACTTTTCCCAATAACTAGTGTGATTAGTAAACAGTTGTTACCTGTCTATGATAAGCCAATGATCTTTTATCCACTTTCAACTTTAATGTTGGCGAATATAAGAGAAATTATTATTATTACTACAGAAAAAGATAATCATTTATTTAAAAATTTATTAGGTAATGGGGAACAACTTGGTATTTCTATTAGTTATCTAATTCAACCCGAGCCAGAAGGGCTTGCCCAATCCTTTTTAATAGCTGAAAAACTTATTGCAGGATATCCTACAGCTTTAATTCTTGGAGATAATTTATATCATGGTCAAAATCTAGTGCAGTTATTAAATCAAAAGAACTCTGATAAGCAGGGGGCTACTATCTTTATTTACCCTGTAAGAGATCCAGAAAGATATGGGGTTGTTGAATTCTCTTCTGATCAAAAAGTAACAAATATTGAAGAGAAGCCTTTAAAGTCAAAGTCAAGATTTGCTGTGACTGGATTATATTTTTATGATGAGTCTGTTATTGAAAAAGCAAAAAAAGTCAAGAAATCCTCTAGAGGCGAATTTGAAATTACTGATGTTAATTTACAATATCTTCATGAAGGAACTTTGAAGGTTGCTGAGTTAAGTAGAGGAATGGTCTGGTTTGATACTGGAACACATGGTTCACTACATAATGCCTCTTCTTATATTAAAACTTTAGAAGAGAGGCAGGGTTTGAAAACTTGCTGTCCTGAAGAAGTTGCTTGGAGAATGGGGTGGATAGGAGATGAAGCTCTCGAAGCTTTAGCCCAACCCTTATTGAAATCTGGATATGGTCAATATCTCTTACAATTGCTTAAAGAAGGCAATTCAGGTGTTATATCATTTGAATAAAATATTAGCATTTTTGAATGTTCGTATTTTGACGCTATCTATTATCCTAAGAAATTTAGTCAAAAGTGGAAAATCAAAAACTTGCTAATACACATGATCAAAAATGTAGAATTTGTAATTCAAGTTTAATAAAACTGTTAGATTTTGGACGCCAACCTCTTGGAAACGGTTTCTTGAATCGTGTTGATTTTAAGGAAGAATATTTCTATCAAATGGAAATAGGCTATTCCAATACAAGCAAGATGGTACAGCTAATAAAACAACCAGAACCAGAGAAAATGTTTCATGATGAATATGCTTTTTTTTCTAGTACTTCAAAAAACATGAGTAGACATTTTGAAGAGTTTGCTGAATCTGTTATTCAATCTGAGTATATAGATAAAAAATCACCTTTTGTTATTGAACTTGGATGCAATGATGGGATTTTACTTAAGCACTTTTCATCTAGAGGCATTAAACATTTAGGAATAGAGCCCTCAGAAAATGTTGCGAAAGAAGCAAATAAGCATGATGTTAATACTGTTTGTGAATTTTTCTCTGAAAATTTGGCAGATAAAATATTAAAAGAGTATGGGAAAGTAGATTCATTTTTAGCTGCAAATGTTATGTGTCATATTCCAAATTTAAATGATGTTGTCAAAGGTATTAAAAAGCTTATAAAACCTAAAGGAGTTGTTGTTTTTGAAGATCCATACCTTGGAGATGTTATAGATAAGACTTCATATGATCAAGTTTATGATGAGCATGTTTTTCTTTTTTCTGCTTTATCAATAAGTTATTTATTTGGTCTTCATGATATGGAGCTTATTGATGTTCAACCTCAAAATACACATGGCGGTTCAATGAGATATACTCTTGCACTTAAAGGTTCTTATCCTGTAAATAGCAGAGTTGAAAATTTGATTGAAAAAGAAAAATCTCAGGGTTTAGATGACTTAGGGAAATTACAAAAATTTAGTGAAAATGTTGAAAAATCTAAGTTAGATCTTATTACTTTATTGAAAGATTTGAAGAAACAGAACAAGACTATTGCAGGCTATGCTGCTACTTCAAAAAGTACGACTATATTTAATTACTGTTCTATAGATGAAAATTTAATTGATTATATTTGTGATACAACTCCAATAAAGCAAGGTAAATTTTCACCAGGTATGCATATTCCCGTTGTTAGTCATAGTGAATTTATAAAAAATCCTCCAGATTATGCAATTTTACTTGCATGGAACCATGCAAAAGAGATCATGCAGAATGAAAAGGAATTTACTAAGTTAGGAGGCAAATGGATTACTCATGTTCCAAAAGTTCAAATAATAGAATGATTCCATTTGCAAATCCTAATGCTCAATTTACTTCTTATAAGAGGGATATTGAAGAATCTATTCTAAAAGTAGTAAGGGGTAATAATTATGTTCTTGGAGAAGAAGTTAAATTATTGGAAGATGAATTTTCACAATACATTGGCTCTAGATTTACTATTGGAGTTGCAAATGGGACAGATGCTATAGAAATATCTCTAAGAGCTTTGGGTATAGGAATTAGCGATGAAGTTATTACTGTTTCACACACAGCAGTTGCTTCAGTTGCTGGAATCGAAGCTTCTGGAGCTATACCTGTATTAGTAGATATTGAGAAAGATTTTTATACTTTAGATATTAAAAAACTTGCAGAGGTGATTTCGGAAAAAACTAAGGCAATTTTATTAGTTCATCTTTATGGACATCCTGCTAATATTTTTGAAATAAAAGAATTTTGTGAAAAGAATAATATTTATTTAATTGAAGATGCTTCCCAAGCTCATGGAGCTTCACTTGATAATGAAAAGGTTGGCAGTATTGGAGATATTGGTTGTTTTAGTTGTTATCCTACAAAAAACTTAGGAGCAATTGGAGATGCTGGCTTAATTACTACTAATAATTCTGAGATTGCAACAAAGGTAAAAGCTATTAGAGAATATGGTTGGAATGGAAAAAGATATATAAGTACTATTTGCGGTAGGAATTCGAGGATAGATGAAATACAGGCAGCTATACTTAGAATTAAATTGAAACATCTAAATAAAGATAATAAACGTAGAGTCGAGATTGCAAATATATATTCTAAGTATCTAAAAGATACCTATATTAGCACTCCAAAGAAGAAAGATTTAGCAGAACATGTTTTTCACTTATATGTAGTGAGGTTGGATGATAGAGATGCATTAAGTAATTTTTTAAGAAAACAAAATATAATCACAGGTATACATTATCCCCTCCCTATACACTTGCAACCAGCATATAAGAATCGGCTTAAAACATCACATTCAATGAAAACTACTGAAGAAATATCTAAGCAGATTCTCTCTTTACCAATATATCCGGAAATAAAAAATACTCAAATAGAATTCATTTTAGAAAACATATTTAATTATTTGAGAATCAAATGAATATTTTAAAAACGAAGATTCAAGGTGTGGTTTTATTAGAATTGGATCTATTTCCTGATGAAAGAGGAGTTTTTCTTGAGACTTATCAAATAGAGAGATACAAGAATCTCGGCTTGAAGGATGATTTTGTTCAAGACAATCATTCGAGATCCTATAAAAATGTTTTAAGAGGAATGCATTATCAAAAAAAATCGCCACAATCACAAATATTGACAGTAATGAGTGGTTCTATCTTTGATGTTGTTGTTGATCTTAGGACTGGATCTGATACATTTAAAGAATGGTTTGGAATAGAATTAACTGGCGAATCCAACCGAAGGCAAATTTATATGCCTCCTGGAATCGCTCATGGCTTTTGCGTGCTTAGTGACATAGTTGATTTACATTATAAAGTTAGTCAGAATTATAATTCTAAAGATGAGGGAGGTTTGCTTTGGTCTGATCCTATTATTAATATTAAATGGCCTATTAAATCTCCAATTGTTTCTGAAAGAGATCAGTTATTTCCATGTTTTAATGATCTATCTTTTAATGATTTCCCTAATTCTAAGTAATAGGAATTATGTATATAATAGATTTATAAATTGGTTTTTATTCATTTAAGTATCTGGATCTATGTAGACAGCATTAATGTTTTATTTATTATGATTAATATTTTTGAATCTGCTCTAATTTCAGAATAATAAATACTTCTTGGGGTAATCACTTTTTAATTTTAAGATATATTTTTTATTCACTACTCAGTTTACCTTAGCCTCATAGAATTAAAATTTAATTATTCATATTAAGATAAATTTACGCTATTATAAGCATGATACTTATCATAAATATGAATAAAATAGATGATGTTGAATTTCAGCATGTTCTAAATCATAAAAATCAATCTGGAAGCTTGGTTTCAATAGATTTCGAAAAAGATTTGAGATTGCCTATCAAACGGAGTTTCATTGTGTCATCTAGTGAAAATGGTGTAAGAGGTAAGCACGCTCATAGGGAGCTGAATCAATTTCTTATTTGTATTAATGGAAGGTGTAATGTTTTATGTGATGATGGTATTAATAAAAAAGAATATATTTTATATCAATCTAATCAGATTTTATTTGTACCCTGTCATATTTGGGCAGAGCAATACTATAAAGAGAATGAAACGGTCTTACTAGTTTTATGTGATGATATATATAATGAGGCTGATTATATAAGAAATTACTCTGATTTTATTGAATTTAGAAGTTTGTCTTGATTTTATTTATTTTATGATCTATCTTATAGTGTATCGAAACATTATGAATTAAATTATTGTTAGTTTTAATGTTGTAGAATTTGTTTATTAGCTATTTAATATGAAAATAATTATTACAGGAGGTCTTGGTCATATTGGTTCAGCTTTTATAAGAGAAATCCCTTTGTCATTTGAAGATTGTGAAATAGTTATTATTGATAACTTGCTTACTCAGAGATATTGTTCATTATTTAATCTTCCTATTAAAGGTAACTATATTTTTGACTCCTCAAATATAGTTACCGATAACTTGGATAAACTCTTTCAGGGTGCCAGTATAGTTATTCACTTGGCTGCGATCACTGATGCAGCTGGAAGTTTTGAGAATGCCCAGAAGGTTGAAAATAATAACTTTGAGGGAACTAAGAGAATAGCTGATTATTGCATTAAATTTGATGTTAAAATGATAAGTCTTTCTTCAACTAGTGTTTATGGATCAAGTAAAAAATTAGTTGATGAATCTTCGGGGGAAGAGGATCTAAACCCCCAAAGCCCATACGCTACAACGAAGCTTAAAGAGGAAAAGTATATTAATGATTTAATTAAGGGAAAAGGTCTTAAAGCAACAATATTTAGATTTGGAACTATTTTTGGAATATCACCCGGGATGCGTTTCCATACAGCTGTCAACAAATTTTGTTGGCAAGCTTCTTGGGGTACACCACTTACGGTTTGGTCTACAGCTTATGATCAGGTGCGCCCTTATTTATATATAAAGGATGCTTGTAATGCATTAATTCATGTAATAGAGAATGATATATTTTTAGGTCAAACTTATAATGTACTAACTTTAAATGCTTCAGTTCATAATGTTATAGATGAGATTAAGAAACTTAATATGAATCCAAAAATTGAGATGGTAAATAGTTCAATCATGAATCAATTATCTTATGAAGTTTCACCATTAAAGTTTATTAAAACAGGATTTGTTTATCAAGGTTCTCTCCCAATGGGTATAAAGGAGACTATTAGTATATTGGGAAGAAGATAATATGAGAGAATTAACTATTGTTTTACCTTTAAAAGATAAATCTGAATATACAGAGATATGGCTAAATTCTAATTTATCTGATAAATATAATTATATAATTGCAGATGGAAGTCAAGATAATTCAAATGAGAAAATAGTTAATAAGTTTAATTTAGAAAATTTAATTTATATTAAATTTTCTCCCGACCTCAAGATTAGAGATTTTCTTCATAAATTATATATTTCAATGTCAAAAGTAAAGACAAAATATGTAATGCTTGCAGATAATGATGACTTTTTAGTTTTCAAAGGAATTGATAAATGTCTTGATAGGATAAAAAAAGATAAGACTGCTATAACTGTTCAAGGAAAAATAGGATTAGTTAGGAAAATCAATCAATTAAGATATAAACGTATTAGCTATGATTATGTTCGTAATTTATATAGAAGTGAAAAATGCTTTGAGAATTTTCAGCTTTGTACGAGAATATATGCTCCTTTATGGTATTCAATATATAAAAGTAATTATCAACTTAATCTATTTAAACAAATATTTGATTCAGGTATCACTAATCCTTATTTAGCTGAGGAATTTCATACTTACATTACTTTAGCGCAAGGAAATATTTTATATGAGCCTTCATATTATTATGTAAGACTTTTAGAGAGATCAGGCTCTACTCATAAATATCTTTATCCTAAATATAAATATGATTGTATTTTAAATCCTGATTATTATTCTTCATATAATAAACTTGTAAATGTTGTTTCTAGTCAATTATCAATTGACTTCAAAATAATTGATAATCTTATTCGCCTCCGTCGTCTAGATCAAATTAGTTCTGGAGATCAAAGATTCTTTGCAATTTTTATTAAGATTCTAGTCTATAAACTTAAATCGATTATTAATAATTTTAGGCCCTCTTCTTCAGCTGAATTAAAATCTATTCAAAGCTTATTCTCATAATTTAATAATATAAAAATTAATCTAAAATATTAATTACATTTTTTTTTATCCATTGAATTGGATGTTTAATCTAATAATTTTTATATGTATCTTAGCTATTTTGAATAAATTTTACTAGTTTTTTATAACTTATTACCTATATTAGTTTTAAAAAAGATAAATTAAAGAATCATATTAATTAATTTTCTGTAGTTCAGAGTAATAATCTATTTTAGATTATTATTTTACTCGATATGATAATTTATCTTATTTTAAAGGATTATTAGCCGATTAAAATGACTTTTCTTCAAAGCGAAGCTCTGTTTCATTAGCTATATTTAACTATAAGAATTATTACCACTAATATTAAATTTTAGAGCTATAATTTCGTTTTGTCTTTAATTTTATTTAATTAGATCAATTAAATATTGCCGTATTATTCCTATTATTATCTCTGAGTATTTGATTTAATTGATCTTCCTTATTTTATTCTTACGAAAAATTTACTTCACGATGAGTATATGTAATTCTTATTAATTATAAGCTACGGATCATCGATATTATTTCTAGACTATTGGCTTTAATATGATCTCTCATCAGTCAGTTCGGCGTACGAATGAGTAATCTATCTTATCGACTTTTACTTATAAAAACCTACATTCTCTAATACCTTTAGATAACTCAGTCTATTTAGTTAAATTTATCTAGAATAGCTACATATATTATATATTCTGGTATGAACTATATTTTTATACTATTTAAATTATTAAATAATAAGTTATGGTTGTTTCAAAATCTTGAAATAAAATGAATGATTATAGATAAAAATGATTCTTAGGCTATAGTTTATTAAATAATCCTAAAAGTATTGATCTAATATTAATGAATATATAATGATTTTATATATTCATTAATATTTCTCATAGTAAAAAATAACTAAATCATTTATTTCTTGAAATTATTGTTATGAAAAATGAAACCTCTCACTCAATTATGTTTCACCACTTTCATAATAAAGTGCATAAACCTGTTCAAGGTAGTATAAGTGAGTTCGAATTCAGGAAAATATTAGTTTGGTTGAGTGACAATTATTCTCTTTTAGGTGCTGCTGAATATTCAAAGAAATTCGAAAATAAAACTTTAAGAAACAATGATATTTGTCTCTCTTTTGATGATGCATTGAAATGTCAATATGATATTGCATTCCCTATATTGAAAGAATTTGGCATTGATGCTTTTTTCTTTATTTATACCAGTATTTTAACAGAGGACTTTGATTATCTTGAAATATATAGATATTTTAGGAATTCTGCTTATGAAGATATTAATGATTTTTATAATGAATTTTTTGAAAAAACTAAAGAATATGATCCAAAGGTATTTATGAAAAAATTATCTGAATTTTCTTATTCTAACTACTTGTCAAATTATCCTTTTTATTCTAAAAACGATAAGCTTTTTAGATTTATTAGAGATAAATATTTATCTGAAGATGAATATAGTGTAATAATGAATCAATTGATGCTTGAAAAAAAATTTGATATTTCTCTAGTTAAAACTAAATTATGGATGACTGAGCAAGATCTATTTGAATTATATAAAAGTGGTTTTACACTTGGATTGCATTCTCATAATCATATAAATCAAATGCATTCACTTTCAAAAAGTCAACAAGAAATGGAATATAGAAAAAACTATGAGTATTTATCTAAAATTACTTGTAGTGACATTTATTCAATGTCTCATCCTTGTGGTAATTATAATGATGACACAATTTCAGTTTTAAGTGAATTAGGTATGAAAATTGGTTTTAAGGCTAATATGTCTTTAGGTGAAAATAGATCTCCGTTCGAAATTCCCCGAAGAGATCATACATATGTCTATAAAGAAATAATGAAATGAACGTCACTATATTTAGTAGTAATCAGCCTAGGCATTTGAATTTGGTAAAATTATTTTCTCAAGTCTTTGACGAAGTTTTTTTTATTAGTGAAGCTAATACTGTTTTCCCAGGGCAAATAGAAGATCATTTTAGGAAAAGTGATATTATGAAAAAATATATGGATAATGTATTAAAATCTGAAAAGAAAATATTTGGTGAGATTAGCTTTATTCCTAGTAATGTTAAATCTCTTATAATCAAAAATGGTGATCTAAATAAACTTACTAGATTTCAATTAGAAAAAGCAATTAATTCTGATTTTTATATTGTTTTTGGTGCAAGTTATATTAAAGGCTGGTTGATTGATTTTTTGATAACTAAAAAAGCCCTAAACATTCATATGGGTTTATCTCCTTATTATAGAGGTTCATCTTGCAATTTTTGGGCACTTTATGATAACAAACCTGAATATGTTGGAGCAACAATTCATTTACTAAACAAGGGTTTAGATAGTGGTGATATCCTTTTTCACTGTATACCTAGACTTAAAGAGGATGATAATAGTTTTGACTTTGCAATGCGTTCTGTATTAATAGCTCAAACAGGTATTTTGAACTTTATTAAAAATGGAAGTATTTTAAATTTAAAAAGCTTTAGACAGGATAAAGCAAAAGAACTTAGATATAGCAAGAATTCTGATTTTACAGATAAGGTTGCCTCTGAGTTCTTAAAGAGAAATATTAAATTAGACTCAAGAGTATTTATTTATCCAACCTTGCTAAATCCTGTATTTGGTTGACTTAGAGTTAGAGTATAAATTTAGGTGTTTAAAAAAATCATACAATTTTTAAATCTTATTTAGCTAGATTTTACATTATTCATTTAATTGCCTTTTAATTGTTTCAGAAATCGTCCACTCTGGTATCAAAGATTTAATTAGTTTTATAGCTCCTGCTAGGTCATAATTATTAATCATAAATCTTAACTCATTTATTTTTGGCCAAAGGATTGAAGCTTTAATAGATTTTTCTTTTGCTCTAAATATTAACTTATTTTTTGTAGGAAGAGATTGTTCATCGATTAAAAGCTCTTCATAAAGTTTTTCTCCAGGACGAAGCCCTGTTTCCTTGATCTCTATATCACCATAGGGATTTTTATCATCTTTAACTGTCAAACCACTTTGAGTTATCATTTTTTCGGCTAGTTTTTTAATTTTTATTGGCTTAGACATATCTAATATGAAGACATCTCCACCTTTTGCTAATTCTGAAGCCTCAATTACTAGTGATGCCGCTTCTCTTATTGTCATGAAAAACCTTGTTATATCTCTATGAGTAATTGTTATAGGACCTCCTTTCATTATTTGCTTTTTAAATAAGGGTATAACTGAACCAGATGAATTTAGGACATTGCCAAAACGTACCATAGCAAAATTCGTATATGATTTACCTTGGTTTCTTTTTATTTCCTCTTCCTCCGCAAATGCTTGTACTATTAACTCCGATAATCGCTTTGAAGCGCCCATAAAATTTGAAGGTCTAACTGCTTTGTCAGTAGAAATTGAAATTAATTTTTGAACATTATTATCTCTTGCTGCAGTGCAGATACTGTATGTAGAGAACACATTGTTATAGATACTTGTTAGGATATTTGTTTCTACCAATGGAACATGCTTATATGCTGCTGCATGAAATATTGTATTTATATTATTTTCTCTGATTGTATTATTCATTAAATTAAAATTTGCAGCATCTCCTAAAATAGGAATGATTTCTAAGTCCCCTTTTACAGCTTCTTTGAGTTCCATTTCTTGCTTATAAAGATTAAATTCACTTTGATCAAAAACTACAATTTTTCTTGGCTTCGCTTCAATTACCTGTCTACATATTTCACTACCAATAGAACCTCCAGCACCTGTTATTAAAACAGAAGAATCTGTTATCTCGGAGACAGTTCTTTTATCATCTAAAGCAGAATTACGAAAAAGTAAATCAGAAATATTTATTGGTTTAAGTTCATCAATACGAGATTTACCTGAAAGGATATCTTCAACAGATGGAATTTTCAGTACTGCTATATTATTTTTTTTTAACTTGTTGATAAATTTAATTGTCTGTTTTTTGTTTATATCTTCTGATGAGAGCAATACTTTATCTATTTTATCTTTTATATTTACTATATCATTAGAGCTTAATATTTTAATTCCTTTAATTGTAAGTCCAATTAAGTTTTTTGTATCATCGATGAATGTGATTATTTCATATTGACCGTTCCAAATTAGTGCATTTGCAATTTCGGCACTTCTATTGCTTGCTCCATAAATTGCTATTCTAGTTTTTTTATCTACTTTATCGAACCTAGATATGAGATTAAAAGTATCTCTAAAGACAAATCTTATAGATCCAGTTGTATATGTTAATATTAGCCATGAAATAAAAAAACAATATTGATTAGGACCTTTTAATTGAAATAAATTAGATAAGAATGCAAGAATTATTATTAACAAAAGATTTCTTCCAGACAATTTATAAAGAGATGCGCTACCTTCATATCGTGTTACTCCCTTATAGTGATTAGTTAATATATAAATGGGTATCCCTATGGTTATTCCTAAAGGAATAATCAAGTATGAGTTTGTTAGAACTATTTTATGACTATTCTCTATTAATAGGCATGAAATCCATAATGAGAAACTAATTAGAAATGAGTCAATAAATATTAGGACTAATCTTCTACTTTTAGTATTAAGACTAAGAACATTATTTAATATATTTTTTATTAAATTTTTTTTATCTATATTTTTCATGAAATTAATGACTAAATGGTATCGCAATCTTTCTATCTAGATAAAATCCAAAGGCTATAATAGGTATAATCATAAAAACAGATGCCTTAATACCAATTATAATATGAAATAGGGAAATTAATAACGTAACTGAAATGTATAAAGAAGCCACTTTTTTATGACTCCATCCTGCTTGATATAGGCGTTGGTATAAATGCAAACGATGAGCCTTGAAAATTTGTTGCTTATAGAGCATTCTTCTAAGCAAGCAAATGAATGCATCTAATAATAATGGTATTGAAATAAGTAATATCCCAATACCATTATTAATATCCTTGGTATTTAATATTTCACTAAATAATATTGCTCCTAGGAAGGTACTGCCGATGTCACCCATGAAGACTTTTGATGGAGACCAGTTCCAAAATAAGAAACCAATTACTCCTCCTATTAATGGCCAAAGAAGCCCGTTTGATAAATAGGCGGCAGAACCTAATATTATAATCATTGAACCTGCAACAATTCCATCTATACCATCCATAAAATTAGTAAAGTTAATAATTGAGCACCCTATAAATATAATAATTAATGATATTAATATAGTTACTAGACTAATATTATTTGCTAAATATTTATTATATAAATAACTTGTTTTTAGTAATATCGATACAGTAGCAATTTGGAAAATAAATCTTGTTGTTGCAGGTATCCTGAACTTATCATCAAGTAAACCTATAAAAGCTAAAGGCAAACAGAATAAAGGTATAAAATAGTTATTTATTATTCCAAAAAAAATACTTAAAATGACAAAAGTAAAACCTGCTCCACTTGGTTTTGGTTGTATATGAGAGTCTCTATTATTTGGAACATTAATTATCTTTGATCTTAAAAATGGTATAGAAAATTTAGTTACAAAGTAAGAAGAAATTATACTAATCAGGAATTGAATTAGCATATTAACAAATAATATTTTCGAATACTTTAAGTTGTTTTTTTATATTATCACTTAGTAAATATAATTTTTTCGCTCTTTCCTCTGAGTGTATGCCATAAATTCTCCTTGCTTCCTGATCGACTATAAGTGTCTCAAGACATTTTATTAATTCTTTTGTTTCTTGGGGTTCAAACAAGAGTCCATTATATTTATCTATAACTGCCTCTCTACAACCTCTTATATTGGAGGCAACTATTGGTAATTTACTCATCATTGCTTCTAAAATCGTCATAGGTAAACCCTCTCGCCATGATGGTAGAACAAATATATCTATAGATTTATAGAACTTAGGCATTTCTGATGATGCTAGTTCACCTAAAATAGTTATCTTAGTATGAAAAATTTTTTTAAGATGGCAAATTAAGCTACTGATATCTGAATTGTAGTCGCTCGTTAATCTTGAGCCACATATGACAAGATTGATTTCTGGATATTTCGGCGAGAGAATAAAAAATGCTTGGATTAATTCTTTAAATCCTTTTTCTTCTACAAATCTAGCAGCGATACCAATCGTGATCGATTTGTTTTTCTCTTCAATAGAATTATCTAGTTTTGTTTCGAAGAAAGCACTATTTCGTTTGAATCTTTCTTCATCTACTCCGTTAGGGATCAAATGGAGAGATTGCTTTTTCTTATATTTATATTTTAATGCATATTTGTAATCCTCATATGATACAAAAAAGAGTTTGTCAGTTAGTTTTGCAAGAATATATTCCAATGAAGAATATAAATAATATTTATAAAATACCATCCTGTCATGAAAGTAAAATCCATGGACTGTATATATAATTTTACACTTAAATAAAAATATACTGGCTAATCTTGCAACTATAGAGGCTATTGGTGTATGACAATGGATAAGGTCTATTTCCGCTTCTCTACATTTAATAATCAGACTTATTGCTGAAACGATAATATTTAAAGGTGAACTTGTTCTTTTTATTGGATTGTGTAAAAATATAAATCCATATTTATTTGCGAGTGTATTTTCTTTCTTTTCTGCATTATATGAAACATATACATTATGGCCTTGATTCTTTAATTCTAAGGCTAGTGGAAGTATAAATTTGTCAAAAGTGAATTCGACAGCTGAGAATTGTAGTATTTTCATTCCTATCCCTTTAATTAATGTTCATTGACTCAATTTGTGATTTAATTCCTTTAACAAAGGATGTTGGATTATAAAGCCCTATTGAGACTGAATCTTTGTTCGAGAAACATTTATTTTCAATTAGTCTATTTACTTTTTCAATTGTGATTATTGCTTGATCTTTAAATATGAATTCGCATAAGCTGGCTAATAAGATCGCAATATTTCTTGGTAATTTTATAAACCTCGGCTTTAATCTCATTGAAAAGAATATTATTTGATACATCTCTGTATATGATATGCAATCATTACCAGTGATATTATAAAAACCTTTAATTTTTTTATTTTTAATAGAGTTTATAATTGCTTCAACAACATCAAGATAGTAAACAGGTTGGATTGTTCCATTACCATTTGGAAGTAATGGAATGAATTTCAGGTATTTTATAAAATTAATTACTTTATGGATATTTTTATCACTAGAAGTACCAAATATTAGTGAAGGTCTAAGTAGAACAAAATTTTTGAAATTAGACATATTTAATAAGAGCTCAATTTCTTTATAAACCATTGAATATTTCTGATTTGGTGAAAAAACACCTGTTGTACCTATTATGATTAATCTTAATTTTTGTGCATCTATATTAGTTTCAGATATTGCATTATTTAGTTGATAAAAATGTCTACAATTAGACACAAGAATAATCGTATTTGGTTTAAATTTATCAAGTACATACACCCACTCCTTTCTTTTCGTGGCATTTAAATAAATATGTATGTGTCTACATTTAGATGAATTCTTTGCTGAAAAGGATTTTATTTCATTTCTATTAGCTGTGATAAGTGTATTTGTTGCATCAAGAGTATCAAGCAAGGTCTCTCTTAACTTTCCCCCAACCAGTCCAGAAGAACCAACTAATAATAATGTTTGACTCTTAATTAAATTCATTTTAATTTTCGGTTGCTCTTCTATAGAGATCATTATAATTCATACTATTTTTATATAATTTTTTTAAAAAATCTATGTAGTCTTTAGAAAAATCATTCCTATTTATAGATGTTGATTTTGATATTGCCTTGAAAAGGATATTTTTATCAATTAATATATTTTTAGATAATTTATATGTAAAATCTCCTAGCAATTTCCAGGAGTCTCCTGCATCTGTGCATATTGGAATACAACCAGATGTCGTCGCTGTTATTAATGAATTTGGGTATCCTTCCCAAAGTGATGTGCTGATATAAATATCATGATTTAATAAAATACCTGATATCTCACTTGATTTATCATTAAAGTTGATTAATAGATTTTCAGGTAAATTAGAGATATACTTTAACTTTAATTTCTTACTGTCCATTCCATCACCATATAAATTAAGGATTATTTTTTTGTTTGAAGCTTTTAAATCTTTTGCTGTTTCTTTTATTAATGAAATCATATAACTAAGATTTTTCGATACATCATCTCTTGCAAGACTCAGTATTTTTATAGCTTCTCCGGATATAAATTCCTTGGATGTATAATTTTTCACGTTTGTCTTTTTGAATGGGATTATATAAGGCTGATTTGGTATGTAAATACACTTTCTCTTATTATATATTAACTTTTTTGTATGATCATCTAGTCCAGAAATACTATTAAATGTTATGAATTTTGCTTTATATCTTGAAAGGATAGAGTCTAAAAAAGAAATTATAATCGTTCTTAATCTTAATGATTTATAACTCGGTAAAGCTTGTCTTATTGAAGTTATTAATGGCTTTTTTGTTAGTATACTAAGTATACTCCCTAATACATTGCTGTGGTACATCCATGAATGAATTATATCGAATTGTTCTTGTTTTATTAACTTTGTCATTTTGTATAAACCTTTAACAGATAAATTTTTGGATAATATAAAACATGAAATATCATTAATAAGTAGTTCTTTTTCAAGTCTTCCTCCCAGTATTGAAATTACATGAAATTGTGTTTTGTAATTTTTTTTAGAATCTAATATATGTCTTAGACAGCTATACTCAGCTCCATGTGGGTAAAGACAACTAATTAATATTAAAACTTTCATCTTATATATTTACTATCTCATAATCTAAATTAGTTAGATTATTTAGGGTATTAATAGATAACTTATAGTATAATTTTGCTAGATGAAGATTATCAGTCATGTTATGAGGATGAAACCAAATGCTTATGTCTTGATTCCTTTTTATTTGATAATTTAGATACCTTTTGAATGATTCATGATATCTCTTTAGCAATAATCTACTTGTTGGAAATTCTAAAAAGTAACCAGAATCAATTAATTCTAAACTTTGGATATGCTTTTCCCCCTTAGATTTGCGCCCAATATATTTACTAAATGGTAGATTAAATCTATCATATTTTCTTAAAAGTTTATATTTTAATCTGTTGATTGTATTCATTTCGTGGTTCTCAGAATATAGGGGTATATTGCATGAAGATCTTATTCTATTGATTTTCTTTGTTAATAAAGTCTTACAAAGATCCTGATTAAGTTGATTTCTTGGTGATACATAGCTATCTATTCTCTTATCTTGTAATGATAATGATTCAATAATTTCTATTGATTTTTCTAGCTCAAATTTAATTATACTTTCAGAGACATTATCTTCAAGAATATGTAAATGGCTTAAGCTGTGGCATGCTACTTTTATATATTCATTTTCTTTTATTATAGTATTTTCAAGTAATTTTCCTTTAAGAAATAGATTATTATTGTCTAAAAATAATGAGAAGAAATTTTTATCAAAGTTTAATTTATAAATTAAACTATCTTTTGGATATTCTAGCTTAATACTGTTAAGTAGATTGGCTACTTCTAGTGGACTTTTTAATGCAGTAATCCCAAGTATTGCTATTGTAATTGCAATTTTATTAGAGTAATGATAATCTATTAAGAAATTAATAGCATTATCTAGCAATTTATACTTGTAAAGATCCTTCTTTACTTTTATAAAAGGGTGCATTCCGAAAGGACCTTCAAGATCAGTTGAAATTATGATCTTCTTTTTCATAATTATAAATTTAAGATAAAATGTTGGTTTACAGGTCTGAATTCTATTGACTCTTTTTGACGAACATTCACTCTCATCCCATATTTATAAAATAAATTTAGATAATCATCTTTCTCTAATCGATTAGTCCAAAATGGTAATCTTTGAATAAAGTAATTATTCCAGATTGCTTTGGGAACTGAGTGATGATCAAATTTCTGATCTTTTCCACTGATGTGATCAGTAAATCTTACTTGATGTGAATGAATTGTTTCTTTCTTTGCAGATTTAATCGATAATTTGATTAAATTTTCCAATTGTTGACAGTTTAAATGTTGTAGAACAGCGTTTGAAAAGATTACATTAAATGACTTTCCGATATTAATATTATTCTTTTTGAAATCACTTTCTATTATCTTTAATTTAATTGACTTATTTTTCTGATGTTTGCTTTCAAGTATATAATCTTCAGCTTTATAATTATTTTGATCTAAATCATGATATCTTTCAACAATTATACCTTTATTAATTAATTTATTTAATGAAATATTTATTGAGGATAGATCTTTATCAATTAGTACAATCTCTTCTACTCCTATTTCCATTGCCATAATAGCCGTGAAGCAGGAGTCCCCAGGACCTATTTCTAATATTCTTTTTGGTCTTTTTCTCTCTTTGAAATCTATATGGCTAGAGACATGCTTATCAAAAACCTCTCTAGAATATTCAACTTTATCCATTGCTCTATGTTTCCCAAAGAAATGTTTTCTTATTTTATATTTTATAGGTATCGAATATAAAAATATTTTTATTATAAAAATAATATAAAATCTTACTTTTTGTTTTATACTCTTCATTTATTTTATATTTCCTTTACTGATGTTTGTCTTAATATAATAATCTCTACTGGGAATTCTTTATTCTTTATATATTTTGGGTAATTAAAATCTATGGCTTTTGAATTAATAAGATTAAAAGGCTTCTCAATTTCTTTAATATAGCTAGTAGTCCTATCACTTGTCACTGTTGATTCACTGAAATCTATTGATAAGTGTTTTTTCCTTTTGTAATTGTTTATATAAATATTAATTGGATAAAATCGTTTAAGGATCTTAACTGATTTTCTATAAAGGGCTGCTCCGATTAATCCTTCAGCACTTCTAATTTTATAAGATTTCATCTTTTTTCATAACCTATAGACATTTTAACCTTAGATTGAAATTGTTTTTTAGAAAAAGAAACAATGCTTCAGAAAATCTCTTGATCTTTTATCTAAAATTAGCTTTTCGGTTAATTCTCTTTTATCAAGTAAGTTACGTTCTCTATTTTTCTTGTACCCAACTTTCCCGGGGATAATCTTTCCTCTGAAAAACGATGAGAATTCTAATTCGATGACATTCCTTACTTCATCTTTGGAGTAGACACCTCTATGAATCATATTCGTATCAAATATAAATACATCACCTAACTTTATATTGCATTTTATCTTCTTAGATAAATGCTCTTCCTCTGTAAGAACTAGTCTTGTTATATTATAATCAAAATATGAATTAAAATTACTTGATTCTACTATTTCAGTATAAACATTTTTATTTAAAATCTCATCTAATCCAATATAGATTTTTATCCGGTGTCCAACTGAGTCATGATGCCATTCACATTGGGGGGTATACTTAACCCTAGGAGATTTTAGAAGCCTTATTTGGTCTAACCTAGGAAAACAAATATAATCTTTTATTGTTTTTTGGATAGTATGATTGTTAATTACTATCGAAACCAACTCTGAAATTAAATTCAAATCAATAGATTTACATTTAGAGATATTTATTTTGTTTTTGAAAATTACATAACCTTTCTTTTGTAATAAACCATTTAAAGGTTCTAGTTTATTAAAAAATCTAATTGTCAGATTTTTTATTAAGCCAGATATAAAATTTGCTTTTCTCATTTTATATAAATATAAACCAGAATGATTTCTTTATGTATCCACCAATCATAGCATTATAAATAGAATTTCTATTACGTTTATAGGCTAATGACCTTCTTGATTTAAATAGGTTGTTAGTGAAAAGTCCTAAAATTGCAGTTGTTATAGATCTTGATAAAGTTAAAATTTTATTTTGATATTTTACTTGATCACTTAAAATAATTAATGAATTACATATTCTCTCTATGGAATCAAAGTGTGATGAAAATAATTCTTTAATTTTCAACAACTCTTTTTTTTGATTCTTACTATAGATTAATTCTTTTTTATCATATTTATCAATATAATTAATTATATCATTTAAATTAGTAAATCTAAATGTTCCTGCTCTTGTAAAGATATTTCTTGAATCATCCGATCGAAAAGACATAACTATTTTATTTTTTAATATCGACTCTATTGAAACAGTACATCTACTAGTTATTACTATTGATGCATCCTTAATTTGGTTTTGTATTGAGTCACTGTAATCTACTTCAACATTAAATTTCTTACAAGTATTTTCCAGATCAACTTTTTCGCCAGGATGAGGTCTATATATTAATCGATATTTTTTTCTAAGATTCGATCTTTCCCAATATTTTATCAAAGAAGTTGCGACTTCATAGGCTTTTCTATCATGTTCTATAAATTCATTTTCTTTCCTAAAATCATAATAATTACCAACTAATAAAATATTTTTAAGATTTATCTTTTTTCTTTTAATAAATTCATTTTCTTTTATAAAGTTCGAATCTGATATTCTAGGATTACCTGTTATCAAATGATTTGGTATCTGTAGATTGTTTTCTTTGTAAATTCTTTTTGTTAGTAATTGTTGAAATAAATTATTGAATAAAATTAAGTCGACTTCTCTTGGGTCTCCTATCCTTTCTCTAACTTCACTTGGGAAAGTATGAATACCCTCTTCATCTAAAACACAAAAAATGCTTCCTCTTTTCGTTATTTCCTTACCTCTCTTAAGCTTCGTGGTTTGTGCGCATTTATCTAATATTATTCCTGGGGGAAGTAATCCAATCATTAGTCCATCCATAATAGTATCCTTATGTCCAAATACTACAATGTATCCTTTACTCTCTAACTCTTTTTTTATCTTTGCTCTGGAGATAAACTCTCTTTTGTATACTTCTACAAGAATATAAATTACCTTTGATTTTTTATTTATTATATTTAAGTTCTTCATTCGCATAATAAATATATATTTATTAAATATATAATATACTGGTTTTTATTTGCTTGCTTAAGTATTTTATTTATGTTAATAAAGGCCAAAGCCTTCTTGGCTTAAACTAGCATACCAACCAATTATAAAGATTAAGGAAATTAATATTCTTATAAACCAATAAACGAGAATATTTTTTTGCGATTTACTAGTTAATAAGTCTGCAACTAAGAACGGTAGGAGAGTGCTTAGAAGTCGACCACCTAGCGCTGATGTAACTGAAATCCCTAAAAAATAACTGCTTGAGTAAAGAATTGCATTTGAATCATAGTAAGTTACTTTGATTATGCATAAACAGATTGTTACAATAAAGATTGCCAATCTATATGCTCCAGTACCTTCTCCAGAAGGAGGTAAAATCTCAGCTGCCCTTGATAAGTATCCAAATTGCCTTATACCAAATATATTCATTAGTTCAAGAATAACAAACCCAGTTAAACAACCAAAGCCAAAGTATATAGAATTCAGTAAAAGTTTAATTTCTTTTTTAAATTCTATTGCACTTAATTTTATTCCTGATAAATATACTGGTATTGTTATTAAGAAACTATTATGTATTGTAAGGATTATTAGATAGAATAAATTTCTTAATTTATAATATTCAATACTTATAATATAAGCAAACATTGATATTGCTAGTCCATGTCGAATCTTAACAACGTAAAATTCAAAAACACCTGGCAATAATATTAAAAATATCGGTGTAAATAATGATTTTGTTCTTATGTTAAAAGCAAGTAGAAATATTAGACTTGAAATAAAAGTAACTATACGGAGAACAAAATTGTTATTTTCAGTGAAAGTTATTATTTTTATTAATGCAAGAAGACTTTCCCAGCCAAATTCTAAATTAATAATAGAGAATATAGAGTTAAATGTTGTTTGAAAGCCATCTTTTACGCTTGCAAGGTAATTGATTCTGTCCCCTAACTGTATGTAATTAATCCCTAAAATAATATCAATATTTGATATCAGAAATGAGATTAAACCAAAAAATGATATTTTAATGAGTGTTTTTTTATTCATTTTGGTATTCTTTAAATTCAACTAAGTAGTCTTTTAGAATTGATTTCCCTATGTATTTTATCGGAATTATATATCTATTCATTGATTTTAATATTTGAGGTATAGTTGGTATACCATGATTAGGATCACTGCCTCTTTGTATTTTCCTATTTAGTTCATATGTTTTACTGATCTCTTCATACTCTTCTTTTGATAGGTATTTGTTATAAAAATAACCTCCATATCCATCTACACCAGCAAGTATTATTTCTTGTGCACCTAGTTCTTTTGCTAAAAATATTGAATATATTATATTTGATCTTATTGAGGGAATATAATTTAGGCCTATTTTTTTCATGATCCTGTAAATTCTCGAACAGAAATATCTGAATGTTTCTTCTGATCCACTAGGTGCTTTAAACCATGTTGGATATTCAAATGAACTGTGTAATTTCGTCATACCAACTTCATTAGCAATATTTTGACATAAAAATTTGTCAGAGGCTTTTGGAAGGAATAGTGTTTTATTGTATTCAATTTTTTTTTTGTTAATTGCTAAGAGCCAATTCCTGTAATTGTTAATTTGATTATTCTCAAACTCGCTGCAATAAATATCTGGGACAAATTCGTGATAATGCCAATTCCCTACTGCAATTGATGTTGTGTTTTTATTTGCCCACTCCCAAAAACTATTACTTAAATCATTTATGCTTGTACCACTTCCCAGTATTAAGAATCTTCTATTGAAGTTTCTACTTTCTTTTAATTCTCTAAGTTTAATTTTATGCCAATTACTATTTTTACTTGATAAAAACAGTATAGATATTAAGGTATAAATCCAAGAATGTACTCTTGGAAACTTGTTACTTATTCCAGTAGATATTCCCATTAAACTTTTTATCTTAATTAGTTAATAGTCAATCTACATCAAAAAATATTTTCTTCAACTCTTTCGCTAACCAACTCTTTTCCCACCTCCTATAAGTAAAATATTATACTTAGTATTATCCATTATTTTATGAGTTGTGGACTACTTGGAAGGCTTATTATTCTAAATTCTTCAAATTCAGCATTTTGTAGATTTCCTTTTGGACATGATTGATAAAATTTTTGTTTGTTTAACAGTCTCCATATTGGTCTTATGAAGATATTATTTTCATGACAGGCTTTAAGAATACTTGCCCTCTGCAATAAAAGTTCTTCTGTATTTTGTGATATTAATCTAATATTATTTAACCAATAATTGCTTGTGCAATTTTTAGGAGATGTAATTAATTTAAGATATTCATTATTCTTTAAATGTTCAATATATCTTGAGGCTAATTTATTTTTTTTCTCAAGTCTTTCTTTAATTACTTCCATTTGAGCAACTCCAAGAGCTGCATTAATACTAGGAAGTCTATCATTCCATCCGATTTCATCATGTTCTATTTCCCATTGATGGTTTTTCTTGGCAGTAGTTGATAAGTGCCTTGCTAAATCAGCTAACTTTTGATTATTTGTAATTAATGCACCACCACCACCCGTAGAAATAATTTTATTGCCGTTAAAGCTAAGTATTCCCATTTGACCAAATAAACCACAGTGAATTTTATTATTTTTGTGAATTCTCCAGCTGCCAAGAGCTTCAGCAGCATCTTCAATTAAGGGTAAATTCCATTTCTCGGATATTTCAAGAATTTCAGGACAATTGGCGGGGTGTCCAAATACGTGAACAGCCACAATCGCTACAATTTTTCTATTTGTGAATTTATTTATTAATTCTCCATTTCTGTAATCTGCACATTCTTCAAGTCTTTGAGATAGTTTTGAAGGGCTTATCCCAAGCGTTTGAGATTCTATATCTACAAAATGAGGAATCCCTCCTAGATGTGAAATTGCATTTGCAGTTGCGATAAAACTTAGAGGTGGAATTATTACTTCTTCATTGTTTCTTAATCCAATAAGATGTAATGCCAACCTTAATGCAACAGTTCCATTCGTTACAGCGACTGCATGCTTGGCACCTGTGAAACTACAAATTTTGTTTTCAAATTCATTAACCCATTTACCTGCAGTGCTTACCCAGCCACTGTCAATACATTCTTTAAGATAAATCCCTGCATTTGTATCTTTAAAATAGGGCTCATGAAGGGAAATAGGAATATCATTAGAAGGTTGATTAGTAACGTTCTTTATAAAAGAAACTACATCTTTTGAAAGAGAAGAGTAATTCAAACTATATATTCTCCCACTCTGTATAGTTTAAGATTTTCAGGATTTTCAAACCATTCTATAGTTTTTAAAAGGCCCTTTTTGAAACCATCCTTTCCAGAATATTGTGGTGACCAATTAGTTAATTTTCTTAATAGACTATTATCTCCGAAAAGCCTATTTACTTCTGAATCCTTAGGCCTAAATCTTGTTTCTTCTGCTTTAATTTCTATTTTACAATTCATTAGCTCTGCAATTAACAAGGCTGTATCTCCAATAGAAATTTCAAACATACTTGCTGAGTTTATAACCTTACCTATAGTTTCATCTTTTTCTGAAATTCTTATAAACGCAGAAGCGGTATCTTCTACATAATTAAAATCTCTTGTAGGAGAAATATCTCCAAGCTTAATAACTCTATTCCCTGATGCTATTTGAGTGATTATTGTTGGTAAAACAGCTCTTGCACTTTGCCTTGGACCATATGTATTAAATGGTCTAATAATTGATATAGGAGTTTGAAAGCTTCTCCAATAGCTTAAAGCAAGCTGATCAGCTGAGATTTTTGTTGCAGCATAAGGCGATTGCGCATTTAAAGGATGTTCTTCTGTTATGGGAACGAATTGGGCACTTCCATATGTTTCAGATGTAGAAGTATGAATTACTCGATCTAGATTTAATTCTCTGGCTGCTTGTATGACATTTAAAGTTCCATTAATATTGGTTTCTATATAACTGCTTGGGGCTTTATAACTATATGGAATTGCAATTAAAGCTGCTAGATGAAAAACTTGATAACAATCCTTTAATGCTTCTCGAACACATAATGGATCTCTTATATCTCCAAGTATAATTTCAATATCTTTTTTGATTTCTATTGGTATATTATCTAGCCAACCATAATTACCGTTAGAATTATATAAACAAAATGCTTTTACTGAATAATTTTCCCTAACAAGTTTTTCTACTAGGTGAGAACCTATAAAACCATCAGCACCTGTAACTAGAACTTTTCTATTCATTAAAAAGTATGTTCCAAGGTCCAAGAATCTGATTTGTTAAGTAAGGAATACATAAAGAACCCCCCATAATGACTAAAAACAGTAATATAAAGATAGTCTTTGTATTCTTCTAGATTATTATCGACCATAAGCTTGTTTATATTTAAACATGCATTTTTATTCTCACTTATATTATCCCAATTTAGTGTTAGTTCAATGTCGTCAGTTCCCAAGAGAAGAAGTTTTAAAAATAATTTACTCCCTTTAGGATTGCCATAAATTTCTGGATAAGCAGTAATTATCAAAAAACTATTGTATTTTCCATGACATACTCCCCAGTGAAAACGTTTCTTAGGCCTTTTTGAATGTACAACACCTAAGGAGCATTCAAATGGTATTTCGTTTTTTGTATTTCCTTGAATTGCAGTAACAAGTCTTGATGGCATTTCATTAGTTGCTGCTTTGAAACTCAAGAAGTTTGGCTTGAAAACTGCTCTTTCTTTTGGTAGTAACCTTTGTTCAAGACTTTCATTGGATTCATACAAATATTCTCCTGGATTTCTGTCTGGGTAAACAACGATTTCCGAGTCTATAGCTAGCTTTGGTTGCCTTAAAATAACTAGTTTATCAATTGATTCATCTAATATATCTGTTTGATGTTTTGAATAGTTGAAGTTGGAATGTGTAACTTGTAAATTATCATTCGAGTATTTACACCATCCAACTAAAAGTCTTGTAAAAGAAGTATTTAATACATAATCAATTGAGGCACTGCCTGGTTTCCCTTCTAAAAAGGAGTCTAGATTATTGATAATTTCTATGGGTTTTACTATGAATATTTCGTATGGTTTTAAATCTCTAATAGTAAAGACCTTGTTGATTTTTTTTTGTTTATGATTGGTTATTTTTAGTGTTGCTTTTTGCTCTTTAAGTTTCGATGAGCCATTGTGTATGACTCCAAAAGAATATATTTCTTTACTATCTCTAAGTGTCCAGCATCCTTCATGTCCATCACAAATTAATCTTTTTTCTTCTATTTCATGATTTGAATATATTCTTGTATAACTATGAACCATAGTTACTGACTTTAGTGTTTCATAAGTTGCCATTATTGCTGAATAAGGAATACGTAAATCAACATTTGAGAATGTCTCTATCTCAATAGATCCTCCTTCTTCTAAAAGATCATGAATTGCTTCAATAACTTTAATATTATTATCTCCAAAAAATAATTCTTCTCTTCTAATTAAGTTACCATTTGTTCTCCTCCAGCTAGCTATTATTGAGACTTCTAAATTATTTTTAAATGACCAATAGTTAGATAATATTATATAGGTTTTTGCAATTTTGATTGGTGATATCCAAAATATACTGCTACTTCTATAGCAAAAACCAAAACTAGTTTGATAATTGTCTTTTTGATCTACTTTACTCATTGACCTTCTTTTTTAAGCATTCTGCTATAAACCAATCATAATTTGTATCTATATCAACTGATCTTTCTATAGGCATAATGAAACCAAATGTAAATTCATTTATAAATGTTTTATAACGATTTATAAATTCTCTTGAGGCTATATATATTGCTCCATTAATTAGATAAGCTGGTTTTAACTCTTGACGAACTTTCTTTTTGTGGTCATTTAATATCTTTGATATAGTTTGATCTTTATTAAGTTCATACATCCATGAAGGATGCTTGCTTGCGTGGCATATTGATAATATAGAATCACAATTATATTGCTTCCTATAATTAAAAATATTTTCAATATCTTCTTCCGTTCTAAGAGGAGATGTTGGCTGTAGAAGGATTACATCAGTTACTTCTGGAAGTTGATCTAATGCATGAAATACTGTTGCTATGCCCGGAGTAGTATCTTCTGCAAGTCTTCCAGGACGAATAAAAGGTACTTCAGCTCCAAATTCTAATGAGATATCAGCTATTTCACTATCTTCAGTTGATACAACAACACGTTCAATACATTTTGAATTAAGTGCAGATTTTATAGTCCAGGATATTAGTGGTTGGCCATCAAATAATTTAATATTTTTTCTATGAATTCCTTTTGACCCTCCTCTTGCAGGAATTAATCCAAGTACAACCATAATCTATAAATCATCCCAATCTGAATTAACTTTTTTAAGGCTTTCTGGTCGTCCAACATCAATCCAATACTCGTGTATTGGATAAACAATGACTTTTGACTGAGCCGCTCGAGATTTTATTAGAAGAGAAGGCATATCCATATATTTATTCTGAGGGATATTTGCTATTAGTTTAGGATTTATTACATAGATACCTGTATTTATTAGATTAATGTATGAAGGCTTTTCTTCAAATGAATTCAAGTTGATCCCATCTACTTGAACGACTCCATATGGAAACTTGAATTCATGCTGTTGAACACATAAAGTTGCATCAGCATCTTTATTTCTATGAAAATCTAATAATTTATTGAGATTAGTTCTTGTTAGCACATCTCCATTAATAACTATTACTGGATCTTTTAACTTCTCCCTAATAAGACTTAGTGAACCAGCTGTACCAAGTGGGAAATCCTCTTCTAAATATTCAATTTTTATACCTAATTCTGAACCATCGCCAAAGTAACTTATAATTTTTTCCTTTAAATAATTAACTGATATATAGAAATTTGATATTCCGCTTTTTATACATTGTTCAAGAATAATTTCTAGCATAGGTTTATTCCCAACCTTTAACATTGGTTTAGGGCAGTTTTCTGTAATTGGACGTAATCTCTTCCCTTCTCCACCTGCCATTATCACTACAGTATTATTTAATTTAGGTTTTATTAATAATTCTTGAAGCAGAAGAATTTTTATAGCTTTACCTTCATTATTTAAAACGGGTATTTGTCTTAATGTATGCGTTCTCATCTTTTCTATTGCTTCTTTTTCATTGTCTTGTGTTGTTATAAAAGTAAAATCTTTTATCATAATATTCTCCACAGATATTGATAAATCTTTCCCTTTTAATAGAGCTCTCCTTATATCTCCATCTGCAAGTATACCTATTAGCTTTTTGCTTTCATCTACTACTAATGCTATTTGAGCTCCGCCTTTATCTATTATCCTAATTGCATCAATCATTGAAGCATGTGGTGATATAAATAAATCTTCTATGTTGTTTTTCAATTTCTGTAACCTGCTATGGAATAGTAAAAATCAAATGCTTTTAATTGAGAGTTAAGTGAGCAAAGATTTTCCAATCTGTAGTCTAGAAAAGCCTGGCATTGTTTGAATAATCCTGGTTTATAATCTGTATCAAAAATATTGTTTATTGCTATTTCTTTAGGTTCTAATGACCCACCTCGGCTAATTACTTTAAGCTTTTCAAGTGGTTTAAGAATGTAGCGATTTTCAAGAGTCATAATTTCAATTCCCCATCTTCCTGGACATTCCCAATCAGCGTGGTAAGAAAAAGGAATTTCTTTCTCACTTATTCCTGCTCCATTAAATCTAGATGATTGATGCCAATCAATTCTTCCTCTATTAAAAAATGTACATTTTTTTTTATCTGGAAAGCCAATAAGATGAAAGACTAGATCAATTACATGAGTGGAATTGCATAATATCCATTTACTAGTTTCTAAATTAGATTTTTTCTTTAGATTTATTTTTTCTGTTAATTCTGTAAATTCAAAAAAGATACTTTTAATCCCACCATCGGCTATTATTAATTCTTTTAGCTTAATTATAGACGACAAAAACCTCCTATTATAGGCAATCCAAATATGCGATTTCGCTTTATTTGCTTCTTTTTTTAGTAGATTTATTCCTTTTAATGATAAGGCACCTGGCTTTTCTAATAGAATATTTTCTACACCTGATTGACAAAGTTTAATTGCAACATCCATAAGATTATCTATCGTAACAGCGACAATAGCAAATTTGTGTGACTGGCTATTTTTAAGATAATTTTCTAACCCGTCAGTATTAACTTTTTGACCTGTATTTTCTGTGAAGATTTTTGCAGATTCTTTGCCTCTTCCTATTACCATGAAATCTCGATCCTGGCCATGAAGAACTTTTGCGTATTCTTGAGCCATAGCTCCGGAACCAACTAATAGAATTTTATTCTTGTTCATTTCTAGGTTATAGGTATATAAGTATCGTTGTTAATTTGATGTGCTTTCCAGCTTCTTAACATTGCATTTAAAAGATCTATATGAATAATAGAAGATTCATATAGATTTGGTAAATTACATTGACCTTTAACTAAGATATTTTCGACAACTTGAGCGGTAAGTTCGCTTTGGTAAGTCAGTTTTCCTTCTATGATTTCACCATTAGGACCTATAGCTTTACCAATTGATTCATAAATACTCCAAACACCAAATCTGGTCGAAATTTTGATAATTAATGGCTCATTCCTATCATGACAACTAATGTTCATATTCACGCCATTTAAGTAGTTAACCTTTATAGAACCATAAGCTTCCATAAAACCATTCCTTTTTGCATTACACCAATATTCAATATTATTTACATTTATAGATTCTATTTTTAATCCGGTCCACCAGTAAAATAGATCAATCATATGTATAGAATTGCAAGCCATACCCCAATTTCCACCTTCAATATCTACTTTTAGGTATTTTAAATTTGAATTATTTATTTTTAATCTATCTTTTATTTTAATATGCCAATCCATTATCCTTCTTGGAGTATTGACCCAAGCACTGCTTGGATCTTTGATCATATCTTTTATCTCTGTCACCTTGCTACTTGATTGTTCTATTAATTTCTCTAATAGCCATTTTTTAGTATCTATTCTTGATATTATTGACTTTATTATATTTGATCTAGAAGATGCTGTTGTAGAAACTATGCATAAATCTATTTTTGCAGATTGAACTTCTTCTATAGAATTGAAGTAATTAAAAAGATGTATGTTTTTCTTGGATTTCATCCCAACATCTTTAGCTTTATCTAAGGAGATGTTTGAAGGATCTACTACATTAATAATGAGAGGTGTTTTTACTTTTTCCATTCCTTCAAGATATCTTCTCCCCAAATTGCCAGCACCAACTAATAATATATTATGCTTCATATTTTATTTTGAATAGTATCAAAAATCATACTGATTGTTATTTTAAGAGTAATTTCTATCATTATTTTACATTAGTCAGTTAGCTATATTCCCATCAACCAAGTTAATTACTCGGTCACAATGCTTTAGAGTAGAAAGTCGATGTGCAATTATAATTAATGTTTGATAGCTAGTTAAATTAGCAATTGATTCAATAACATTAAATTCAGTAGTATTATCTAGTGCGCTAGTAGCTTCGTCCAAAATTAATAATTGATTCTCTTTATACAAAGCACGAGCTATGCCTATCCTCTGGATTTGCCCTCCGCTAAGTCTAACTCCTCTTTCTCCTACAAAGGTCTCATATTTAGCAGGTAGATTCTCAATGAAATCATCTATATGAGCTAATTTGGCCACATGCCTTACTTTCTGAAGATTTATTTCTTCCTTACTCTTCCCAAAGGCAATGTTTTCAGCAATAGAAGTATCTGCTAGATATATAACTTGAGGTACGTGAGAAATAGAAGATCTCCAACAAAGAAGTTTTTCTGAATTATCATTATTATATATATCAATTCCATCAATAAGAACTTTTCCTTCTGTTGGTTTCAGCAGACCCATTAATATATCTATAAAAGTACTTTTTCCACATCCAGTCTTACCTACGATTCCAATTTTTTCACCTTTATAAATATTAAAATCTATATTTTTCAAAATATTTTTTGAGTTAATTTTATATTGAAAACATATATTTTTTAATTCGATATTTCGATATAATCTTATAGGTCTTATTGAATTAATTATATGTTTATTAGGTGTGTCTTTATATAGAATCTCTATTATCTTGCTTACTCCTACACTGTTTGCTCTTATCCCTGCCCATGCAGCGTACATTTGTTGTAGGACTGGTAGCAATCTTTGAGCGCCAAAAGCAAGACTGCCAAGTAATGGCAATATGAAAGAATTACTTTTATCCTGTGAAATTAGAACACCAGTTATTATAGCTATTAGTAATAGCCCAATAGCTTCTAATGAGAAGCGGGGAAATACTGACAAATAACTGCTATTTGCCTGAGTTATTCTCAATGGTAAATCAGAATTGCGATAAATTTTTATATATGTATTTTGGTTGGAATCTAATAAAACTTCTCTAATTGCACCAAGTCCTTCTTGTAATGCTTTTAATTGATATTTCCCCGCCATTGCTGCTTTAATACTATTGCTTTTGAGTTTCTTTCTGCTCATAAATATTATTAGTAAATAGCTAAAAGCAAAAACAATTGATGCAATCCAAGCTGTAGTTCCATCAATTAAAGTCAATGTAAATATTAGGCTAATTGCAATAAGTGCTGATGATATAAATTGCAATGAGAGTTCGATAGTTTTTACTGTTTCGTTTATATGTCGTACATTTGAATTTATGATGGAACTTGTATTAACTTCTAAATGAAATTCATATGGTTGATGAAGTAGATTCTCGTAAATAGAGCAACTTAAATCACTTCCAATTGACGCGGCTAATCGATTGCTAAACCAAAGATTTGACAATCTTATTGATGCCGAACATATTGCAAGAAGTCCAAATGTAAAAATTATCGGAAATATCATTTCTTCAACAGAATTTATGCCCAAGATATTAGCTATTACCTTTACATTATCTTGTTCCCAAAAATCTAGAGGATTAGTCAGAATAGCTAGGAAAGGAATTACTGCTGCTAATGAAAATATTTCTGAGATTGCACTGGCAATCATTAAGATAAATAATAAACCAAGTTGTAAACGTCTTTTCTTATTAAGTTTATTCCATATTTTAAATAATGTATTTCTATTTAAAATATTTTTGTTAACTTTGACCATATTCAAATTTTAGATTCTTATTGGATTCATTGATTTTGGTACTATTCCTTTTAGGTCTAATATTAATGTATCCTTATCCACATATTCCTGCCATTCTTTAATTTCTAAACAACTGAACTGTTCGTGAGCAACTGCAATTAAAATAACAGGATATTTTTTATGAGTTGGAATCTCTTTATTTACCTCTACTTTGTATTCTTTAAATGCTAAAATAGGGTCTACCAATGGATCTACAATTATAGGCTTTAAGTTGTATTTAGATAATGAAATAATTAAATTAGCTACTCTTGTATTTCTTACATCAGGACAGTTTTCTTTAAATGTGAATCCAAGAACTAAAATTTCAGTACCATTTATTGTTAAGCCTTTCCTTATCATTTCAAGTATTAATTGATCTGCAATCCATTTATCCATTTTATCATTTATTCTTCTTCCTGCTAGAACCATCTCAGGATGATAGCCAAGTGATTGAGCTTTATGGGTTAGATAGTAAGGATCTACACCTATGCAGTGACCTCCTACAAGTCCTGGTTTAAAGTTCTGAAAATTCCATTTTGTTGAAGCGGCTTCTAGAACATCATGAGTATCAATATTCATCATTTTGAATATAATGGATAGCTCATTAATAAGAGCAATATTTATATCCCTTTGAGTATTTTCTATAACCTTTGAAGCCTCAGCTACTTTAATACTTGATGCCATAAATGTACCTGCTTTAATAAAAGATCCATAAAACTCATTTATCCATATAGAGACTTCTCTATTGCTTCCACTTGTTACTTTTTTAATATCAATTATTGTATGATCTCTATCTCCAGGATTAATCCTCTCAGGACTGTATCCACAGAAAAAAGTTTTATTATTATGAATTAGATTATATTCAATTTTAGATTCTCTTTCAATTATTGGAACACATATTTCTTCTGTAACTCCAGGGTATACTGTGCTTTCATAAATAATAATAGGTGATTTTATGGAGTTGCTTTCTTCTAAAATATTTTGACGTTCTTTGATTATAGAACCTACTAAAGTAGAAGCATTATTGATGAATGATAGATCTGGACTTTTTGCAGAATCAATAGGAGTTGGTACTGTTATAATAAATACATCAGCTTTAAAAAGATCTTTTGTCTTTGAGGTGAAAAGAAGATTATTTATATTTTTTAGTTCTACTTCCTTTATTTCATTGGTTCTATCGTAAGAGTTATTTAATTCAGATATACGATTTTCGTTTAGGTCATATCCAATTACATATCTATTTAATTCCTCGTTTGAATAAATACATTTTTTGCAATTGGAAATTGCTATTGCAAGAGGAAGACCAACGTAACCAAGACCTATGATGCAAACGGTACAATTTTGTTTATTAGGTAATAACATTTAATTAATTGGAAGATACTTATGAGTAATATTTTTTGTACCATTTAACAAATTTCTTAACTCCAGTAATTACAGATGTATCTGGTTTAAATGCTATATGACTTTCTATTTCACTAGTATCAGCTGCAGTTGAGCTTACATCACCTGCCTGCATTGGTAGGAAATTTTTTATTGCTTCTATGCCTAATTCTTTTTCTAATGCTGCTATGAAATCGATTAATGAGGTTGGATTGGAATTGCCAATATTAAATACTAGATAAGGAGCCCAACTTTTGGAGGGGTTAGGGGTCATATTGTTAAAATTAGAATTGGCTTTTGGCGGTTTATTAATTACTCTTACTAAACTTTCAATGACATCATCAATGTAGGTGAAATCTCTAATCATTTCACCATTATTGTAAACATCAATAGGCTTGCCCTCCATCATTAACTTTGTGAATTTGAAAAGTGCCATATCTGGGCGCCCCCATGGACCATATACTGTGAAAAATCTCAATCCAGTGCATGGAATTCCGTAAAGATGACTATAACTATGAGCCATTAATTCATTGCATTTCTTGCTGGCTGCATAAAGACTAACAGGATGATCAACCCCTGCTGATTCTGAAAAAGGAAGTGATTTATTACCTCCATATACAGAGCTACTACTTGCAAAAACGAGGTGCTTTACTCTGTTATGCCTACAACATTCAAGGATATTTGAGAATCCTACGATATTTGAATTGATATACGCAGAGGGATTTTCAATAGAATATCTTACTCCGGCTTGAGCTGCCAAATTGACAACTTTTTCAGGCTTGTATTGTTCAAAAATTTTATTAAGTTTGGTTTGATCAGAAATATCTTCTTTTATAAAAATGAAATTGGAGGCAGATTTTTTCTCTAACTTATATAAGTAGTCCAACCTGGCTGCTTTTAGTTTTGGATCATAGTAATTATTGAGATTATCTAGGCCAACAACTTCTACCCCATTTGCTAAAAGCATCTTGGAAAGATGAAAACCAATAAATCCAGCTGCTCCAGTAACTAATACGGTCATAAGCTATTTTTAATCAAGTTATCTTTTGTTTTATAGTACAGGATATCGAAGGTAGAAAAATCTAGAAAAAGAAACCAGAGAAATGGAAATTGATAAAATAAGAAACTTAGAAATATCTGCACTGAGTGTTAGGCAAAATCTATCCTGAGAGGTTAATTGAATCTAGTTCACTAAGTTATAATTAATTCAGTGAAATAAATTATTTCAATTATGCTTAACAGCTTTTACTATTGAATATGCGGATTTCTTAAACTAATTTCTTTTTCATTCTTCCAAAATGAAACTTCTCTGATTTCACTATCAAATATATGCACATAAAACATTCTGCCAAGGTAAGGGGCATTCTTAAAGATTCTCTTACTTGCTAATTGGTTCATCTTGCATATTTTTCTTGGAATATCTAGACTGTTAAACTCTTTTACAGCAAGTAATTCTCCACAATATTCGTTATGATCTGTATCTCTCATATCATCTAAATGAAGAGTAACTTTAGAAAGATATTTAGATTCATCTAACTTGAATAAATTTAAGGTATCCACTGTACTAGAATATATATCAACATCAATAGATACAAAAGCTATTTTACCTTTGTTTTTACTAAACTCATTTTTAAAAGTGTTTAAAGTATTTTTTATTTCTCCAAAGTATATTTTGCAGTTTTTAGGCAACTTGACTTTTTCTAAACCATTTGAGGGATAATCACCGTAGCGATATTTTTCAGGATGATCTCTATAATCATAAATAGTTGGTAATCCTTTGCCTGTATCAAAGCCAATTAATTCATAATCTATCCCATATAATTTTGAAAGTTTTTCTGCGATTTCAGCAATTTTGTAAAACCCTCTTCCTGATGCGACTCCAAATTCAAATAGAAGTATTTTTGACTTGCGCTCTTTTCTGGCAGTTTCAAAAGCATCTTTAACTCCAAAGCAGTACTCTGGCCTAAGAAGATCTAAATCATAATCAATTTTTTGGGAATAATTACCAAATATTAATACAAATAATGAAACTATATTATATAAAAATGGTTCAGAAAGACGTGTTAAATATATTATTTTAATTGCAGCTTTAATTGCAGATGGTTTTAGTAAACTTTTAATAATCTTGTATTTCATATTTCTAAAACTTGACTTTAGTATTCATATGGAGTTAATACAAGTATAAAGTCTTATCAGTAATAGAATTCTTTAATAAAATCCAAACTTATTTTTCTTCAATCACTAAATGAGGAAGAATGAACGTATCATCAACTTCTGATATTCCATTTCTAAATCTTGGATACTTCCGCACTTTTTAAAATTGTGCGCAGATTTTCATATCACTAGGCTTTCATTTAGTGCTTTTAATGGTTTCAGCGTGCGCATATTAATAATATTTTGCCATATCTAGCCATGGCTTGCCATGCAGTAGTTCTTAATGGAATTGCTGTAATCTCTTGGTATCACTTAAGTTTGAGTACGCTCCCTGCAAGATTCGAACTTGCGGCCCACTGCTTAGAAGGCAGTTGCTCTATCCAGCTGAGCTAAGGGAGCATAGCGATTTGTAGAAATTTGGTAGCAGAACGAAAATTCCCTAGAGAAATTTAATTTCCAAAATCAACTACTCAACATTACATAGTCATGTAGCTAACTACAAGCAGAATTAAGCAGACCAACAAGAGATTGTTTCATAATCTCGAAAACACTATGGCTGTGATAAAAATTTGGCTAATTGAAGTTGGTACTCGAATAATTTTCTTATAAAACTTTAATTTTTTTTGAGCTAAATATTTTCAACAAGAAGTTTGGTAAATCTTTCAAGCTTTTTTTCTACAGTCATATGCTCAGTAGATGATTGGACTAGCATGTTGATTTTTGACGATTCGTCCATGATTATTCTTTGGCATTTCTCCTAACCTCCTAAAAAGAGATATTTAAAAAGGCCAAGATTCTCAGGGGATTTCATCGATTAAAAAAATATATGTATTTTTGTAGAATTCCTTGACTCATTTTTTGGATATTAAGGCTTTATATGTTTAAATAACGTGCTTTTTAAAACTTTTTTCTACGACTTGGAGAGCAGTGTTACTACACCGCTGAGCTAAGGGACTAATAAATTGTTAGTTATCTGGTAATATTTTTTACTAATTGTGATCATTTGGTCTTATCTTGGATATAAAAAGGTAGTCAATATTATGTCGAAAAGGCTAACAACGATTCAAAAAGACGAAATTGTCCAAGCCTATCGGGGTGGAGTCAACACTAATATTCTTGCAGAAGAATATAATTGTAGTTCAAATACTATTAATAGAACGGTTAAAAATCTACTTTCCAGTTCTGAATATAAATTGCTAAAGGAAAAAAGATTAAAAAGCAGCAATAAGAAAGTTGAACCAGATAATGACAAAAATATTGATAGTAAGCAAAAAGATCTCGAAAGCCAAAGCTCTTTTAAAGAGAGTCAATTAAAAGTTAATGAAGATGAGCAAGAAACCATACAAAATGATAATGATTTTTTTAATCAAGATTTCAATGAAATAGAATTTTTGTCTATTGGAGAACTTTCTCCCTCGGAAAGTTTAAATAATGAGAATTCTGAGACCGAAAATATAAATCAAGACATTGATAATAAATTTGAGGAAATAGAACCTTTAGTTTCTAGTTTTGATTTTGAGAAGAAAGAAGTAAATTTTGAGATACATAATCATGAAATCCTTCCTGAAAGTGTATATATGCTAGTTGATAAGAAAGTTGAGCTGGAAATCATTGCTATATCTGAATTACCTGAGTGGAGATTTTTGCCTGAGAATGAATTAAATAGAAATGCAATTCTGTTATTTTCGAATCAACGCGCAGCTAAAAGAAGTTGTTCAAGAAATCAACGAGTTATTAAAATACCTAATACAAATGTTTTTGAAGTTTCTAAATCATATTTAGTTTTAAAGGGAATTACTAGATTAATACTTGAAGATTCTATAATTGCTTTGGATAATTAGTCTATTTTTTTAATTAGTTTTCATCATTCATCATTAATATTGAAGTTAGTCCACCAGACATTAAGCCTAATGCAAAAGAAGTTCCTAAAATAAATCCAACAGGAAGAGGAACGGTTTTATTGATGAAGAAATTTATATTATGTTTCTTGCTTAGATTTTGTGATCCAAGGCAAAGAAATAAAATCAGCCACATTGCAGTAGCAATATTTAGAGTCAAAAGTTTTAATTTTAAAAACATTTTAAAATTGGCTTTGATTTATATTAAACTTTTAATTATATTTTATCCTAAAAGTTTATTTGTCAAGTTTATTATGTAATTTGGAATAAAGCCAATTTTTTTTATAACCTGTTTGTTCGGATATTTTTTTTGCTGCAATATTAGGTTTTTCTCCTTTATCGATTAATTTATTGAGTTCATTTAATGCTTCTAATTCAGTAATTATATACTCTTGATTGTTATTATTTCCCCCTAAAACTATTGTAAACTCTCCCTTTGGCCGATTGGCACTAAAATATTTTATGACTTCTTCTATGGTTGTTCCAATTGTTTCTTCGTATATTTTTGTAAGTTCTCTAGCAATTTTAATTGGGCGTTCTTTTCCACATAAAGTAGATAAATCCTTTAACAATTTTATTAATTGATGTGGTGATTCATAGATTAATGTTGTTCGATGTTCTTTAGAAATCTCTTTAAGTCGTTTATTTCTTTCACTTTGTTTCTTTGGTAGAAATCCTTCGAAACAAAATCTTTGTGATGGCAAACCACTTATTACTAAGGCTGTTATTGCCGCGCAAGGACCAGGGATGCAAATCACTTCAAAATTGTTGGACCTTGCAGCATGCACAAGTTCTTCTCCGGGATCATTTATTCCTGGTAAGCCTGCATCACTTATTAATGCAATGCTCTCATCATTTTTTAGTATTTCCAATAATTGAGATTGTCGACTTTTGAAATTGTGTTTGTGATAGCTAAGTAGTGGAACTTTAGACTTAATTGTTTTCAATAATTGACCACTCCTTCTTGTATCCTCACAAGCTATTAGTGATACATTCTTAAGAATAGACTTTGCTCTAGGTGATAAATCACCTAGATTACCAATAGGTGTCCCAACAATGTAAAGAGTCCCTGGGTAAGGTTCTGATCTATCTTTTTTAGACTGGTAATCTTTAATTAAATCCATTATGTCAATTGATCTTGTTTTGCCAGAAGGTGTCGAATTAACGACTTTATTGAATGAACTTAGAAAGCTTAACTGGGCCGCAGCTGATGTTTTGATGGCATATGCTCGAGGCCAAGAGCCTCCCTATGGGTTCCAAAAATCTTTAACTATAGAAGAAGGAGGAGATGGACCTGTTTCAGCCGCTGATATAGCAGTTAATGAATTATTGATCTGTGGCTTAAATGATAATTTCACTTATAAAAATTGGGATATTTTAAGTGAGGAACATTCTAAGGAAAAAACTTTCCAAGGATCAAATTTAAAAAAAGATTGGTGTTGGATTATTGACCCACTTGATGGGACAAAAGATTTTTTACAAGGATCTGAGAATTATGCAGTACATATAGCTTTGGCATATAAAAATAAGCCAAAAATAGGGATAGTTTTGATCCCTGAAAGAAATGAGCTTTGGGTTGGAATTATTGGGAGTGGTGCATGGTGTGAAAACCGGGAGGGTCGTAAAAAGCATATTTCTTTTAGTAAAAGGTTGGAAATATCTGAATTAATTCTTGTCTCAAGTAAAAATCATCAACAATCAAAACTCCAAGATCTTTTATCAACTTTTTGTTTTGCTGAGACAAAAAAAATAGGTAGTGTAGGCTGCAAAGTCGCATCAATTTTGAGAGGAGAATCAGATGTTTATATATCGCTTTCCGGAAAAACTTCGCCAAAGGACTGGGATATGGCAGCTCCCCAAGCACTTATTGAAGCAGCTGGAGGCATGTTTTCTCATGCAGATGGAACAGATTTGATTTACAACAATCCTACTTATTCTCAGTCAGGTTGTTTAATAGCAAGCCACGGAAAATCACATCAACAGATTTGTCAAAAAGCTATGAATTTTTTCCAGCTTGAAGAACCTCAATATAAGGTTTAATTATTATGTAAGGGGGGCTACGGGAGTGGGAGTTGGCTCGGGGTAATTGTTCATACCACCATTCTGAGGCACTCCTCTTAAAGATAAATTAATGCGACCACGATTATCTATTTCTCTTACCCTTACAGTTACTTGGTCTCCAACTTTTACAACATCTTCAACTTTTTCTACTCTAGCCTCAGATAATTGAGAAATATGGATCATTCCTTCTTTGCCAGGAAGAATTTCTACGAATGCTCCAATTGGAATAATCCTAGTAATGGAGCCAGAGAAAATTTCTCCTTCATGCACTTTTCTTGTTAGGCCCTCAATAATTCTTTGTGCTTCCTCTGCAGCAGCACCATCATGTGATGCGATAGTTACTATTCCACCGTCTTCAATATCTATTTTTGTGTTAGTTCTTTCTGTAATACCTTTTATTGTCCTGCCACCAGGACCTATTACTGTCCCAATGAGTTCAGGGTCAATCCTAAAACTTAATAGTCTTGGCGCATGAGGAGAAAGACTCTCTTTTGGAGTGTCTATGGCCTCTAACATTTTCCCCAAAATATGTGTTCTTGCAGGAAGTGCTTGATTTATTGCTTCTCCAATTGTTTCAATTGGAAGCCCAGTTATCTTCATATCCATTTGTAAGGCTGTAATACCTTTCTCTGTTCCTGCAACTTTGAAATCCATATCTCCAAGGAAATCTTCTATTCCTTGAATATCAGTCAAGATTTTCACTTCTTTACCTTCTTTAATTAGCCCCATGGCTGCTCCTCCTACGGGAGCTTTTAAAGGAACACCTGCATCCATTAGTGCGAGAGTGCTTCCACATACTGAAGCCATTGAAGTTGAGCCATTGGAACTTAAGACTTCACTAACAACTCTTAAAACATAAGGGAAGGTATCTTTTGCAGGTAATACAGGGATTAATGCTCTTTCGGCTAAAGCTCCATGACCAACTTCTCTTCTGCCAGGAGTTCTCATTGGTCGAGTCTCTCCGACTGAGTAAGGTGGAAAGTTGTAGTGATGTATATAAGTCTTGTCAGTACTAGGGTTTAAATCGTCCATTTCTTGCGCATCACTTGGAGTCCCTAATGTTGCGGTAGAAAGAACTTGGGTTAAACCTCTTTGAAATAAAGCTGATCCATGAACTCTATTAGGTAAAACAGCAGCAGCAGCAGCAATTTCTCTTACTTCATTTAATTCTCTTCCATCGACCCTTTTCCCTTCCTTAATTATTTGATCTCTCATTAATTTTTTAGTTAAAGCTTTATAATTATTATCTAAAAGTTTGTTATTTGAAGAAAGAGATTTTTTTACAGCATTATCATCTTTAAGTCCATCTATTTTTGAAGAAATATTTGTCTTTATCTCTTCAATCTTATTGTCTCTCTCTTCTTTTGTTTGATCAAAGTTTTTAAGAACTTCACTGATTGATTTTGTACAATTTTTATCTAAATAATTTGAAATTGTGTCGTCAACTTTAGGCGCTTCAGGCATCTCTTGCTTGATTCCTGATTCTTTTAACACTTCCTTTTGAGCATTGATTAATTCAGTTATAGCTTCATAGCCAAAATCAATAGCTTCAATAACGTCTTGCTCTGAAAGCTGATTGGCACCTGCTTCTACCATTACTACCCCATCTGGAGTTCCAGCAACTACAAGGTCAAGATCACCTCTTTCGATTTCTCGATAGCTTGGATTAAGAACAAAGTCATCTCCTAAGAGCCCAACTCGAACAGCAGCCATAGGTCCTTGGAAAGGAATACCTGATATTAATGTCGCCATAGAAGCTCCTGTTACAGCAAGAACATCTGCAGGAACTCTTTCATCTAAAGAGAGACATGTTGCAACTATTTGTATATCGTCTCTCATCCAACCAGGGAAAAGAGGTCTCATTGGACGATCAATTAGTCTTGAAATCAAAGTTGCTCTTTCAGGGGGACGTCCCTCACGACGCATAAAACTGCCTGGGATCCTTCCTGCTGCATATAGCCTTTCTTCGTAATCACACATTAAAGGCAGGAAATCAACTCCTTCTCGACCAGTGGATTTTGTTGCTGTTACGAGAACTGAGGTGTCCCCACATTCAATCATTACTGAACCACCAGCCTGTGGAGCAAATCTTCCTGTAGTGAGCTTTATCTCTCTACCATCGAAGGAAACGGCTTTTGTCTGACCTTGCACGTGACTTTATAGCTTTTTGTCTTTAGACATTCTTACACTTAATGGGACTAATTGAGTAAATATCTCGATAGATTTGTTTCTTAGAGGAAACATTTACCACAATTACTTAAAAGATAAAACTAAAAAAAGTGTGAGCTTCATTTGCCCACTTTTGGGTGTTATTTAGTTTTCTCTTAGTTTTTTACCAGCTTGATTTTACAACTCCAGGTAATTCTCCATTATGAGCTCTTGATCTAAGTTGATTTCTGCATAGCCCAAAATCTCTGTAAACTCCTCTTGGTTTCCCTGTCGCCCAACAACGATTCCTAACTCTATTTGGGGCACAATTTCTAGGCAAAGCTTGTATCTTTCTATGGATTTCTAGTCTTTCCATAGGATCTTTTGCTGATTTGAAAGCATCAATAAGAGTTTTACGCTTTGCTGCGTATCTTTCTACAAGTTTTTTGCGCTTTACATCACGCGCTATCATTGACTTTTTTGCCATTAAGGTGCTTATTTAAATCATTTAGCAAACATTTTAACTCCTTGCCTCATTGTTTTTAGAAATTGCAGGAAAATTATTTTTCAAAAAATATTTTTCAACTTAATATCATTCAAAAGTTTGGTTTATTATCTGTGAACAAACTGTTGAACTAAAGATAGCTGTGTTGTATCACGGATTATTAAAACAACACTTAGTCCTACAAGTAAAACAAATCCAGATTGCATAAAAGCTAATTGAATTTTTTCAGGAACTGGCTTACCACGTATACTTTCTAGAATTAGAAGAACTAGTTGTCCTCCATCTAGAAGCGGCAAGGGTAACGAGTTAAGCACTGCAAGGTTAATTGAAACCAAAGCAGAAAAAAGCACAAGACCTGAGCCACCTTGCTCTGAAAGCTGAGCACCAATTTCAACAATTTTTACTGGCCCACTTAACTGTTGAGCAGTTGAAGAGAAATTAGTAATCAAGCTTTTGTAGCCAATAACTGTTCGACTTAGTAATTCATAAAACTGTGTATTTGAGCTATTAACTATTTCACCAATATTCTTTGCTTTAGATACTTCATTTGGAAGATTTGGTTGCAATTGAGCTCCTATCCTTCCATTCCCCTCATTCTCTAATGGGATTATAGTAACTGTCTCGCTTTCTCCTTCATTAACTCTCTCAAAAAGTAATTCTTCCCCAGATGATTTTTGAATGATATTAACTAAATTCATAATCCCCTCTTTGCCGCTGCCTAATGCTTGACCGTTTACGCTCATTATTCGATCTCCAGCCACTAATCCTGAATTAAATGCAGGTTCATCTGGTTGGATACCCATAATGATTACTCCTGGCTCAGGTTGATTAGGGATTCCGACAAAGCTTGCTTGACCAATAAGTACTATCCATGCAAGTAATAAATTTGCTATCACACCAGCTGAGATGACTATTGCCCTTTGGTGAATGGGTCTATTCTTTAAAAGATCTGGGTCATTGGGTTGAACCAGTGACTCTGTTTCTTCATCAGGAAATGATACGAATCCCCCTAAAGGAAGAGATCTAAGTGAATAAGTAATTCCATTTATTTCCTTTTTTAATAGAGCTGGTCCAAAACCAATTGAAAAACCACTTACTTTAATTTTTTGAAGTACGGCTGCTAAAAAATGACCAGCCTCATGAAAAAAAATTAGAAGGCCAAGTACAGTTATAGATAAAAGAACGTTCATTAATTAGATTTTGATTTGGCTATTCTGGCTGTAATTTGTTCGAACCGAAGTAAGGTATTAAGGCTTTTGGTAAATTGATACTTCCATCAGATTGTTGACCATTCTCCAAGACCGCAGCCATAGTACGACCTATCGCTAATCCACTTCCATTTAAGGTATGCAAAAGTATATTTTTTTTATTGTTATCTTTTGTTCGTATTGAGGAACGTCTAGCTTGAAAATCTCCACAATTGCTGCAACTAGATATTTCTCTAAAGGTATTTGCACCTGGAAGCCAAACCTCTAAATCATAAGTTTTCTTTGCTGAGAAACCTAAGTCTCCTGTACAAAGCTGAATTACCCTATAAGGCAATTCGAGTTCCTTCAATATAGATTCTGCATCAGATGTGATTTTCTCTAAAGCTTCTTCAGATTTTTCTGGAGTAGTAAACCAATATAGTTCAACTTTATTGAATTGATGAAGTCTAATTAGACCTCTTGTATCCCTACCGTAACTCCCAGCTTCTCTTCTGAAACAGGGACTATATGCTACGTATTTTAATGGTAGTAAATCTTTAGGGATTATCTCGCCACGATGGAGAGATGTTATTGGCACTTCTGCAGTAGGAGTCAGCCATAAATCATCATCAGCACAACGAAAACTTTCTTCTGCGAATTTTGGTAGCTGTCCAGAACCGGTAAGACTAGCTGTGTTTACAAGTGCTGGAGGAAGAACTTCTAAATATCCTTTCTTAACATGCATATCAAGCATGAAATTTATAAGTGATCTTTCAAGTTTTGCAGCTTGATTGAAAAGGGTTACAAATCTACTTTTGGCTATTACTGAAGATCTTTCGCTATCCCAGAGGTTTAATTGACTAGCGATTTCCCAATGTTCTTTTAAATTATTTCCTGAAATAGGTTCACCCCATCTTCTTATTTCCTTATTATCTTTTTCGTTTTTGCCTTTAATAGAACCCTTCTCAGGAAGGTTGGGTAAGCAAAGGATTTGTTCATTTAATTTATTTGAAATTGATTTTTCTTTCTCTTCGATAATCCCAACTTGTTGTTTGATTTTATTGCCCTTAATGCGAAGATTTGAAATCTCCTCTGAATCTTGAGAAAAACCTTGTTTTATCTTTTGTCCAACCTCTTTCCCAATTGAATTTCCTTGAGCTTGTAAAGAGTTTCTCTTTTCTTCAAGCTCTTTAAGATCTTTGCAGAATTTCTGAAGAGCTTCTAAATCAACATTCATTCCTCTGGATTTAAGTCCTTCCTCAATTAAATTTGGATTTTCTCTAAGTAATCTCTGGTCTATCACTATCTAAATGTTGAATTTCTTTTAGCCTAGTCGTTAATTGCTCCCCCCAATAATCACTCGTGTTATTTCCTTTCAAATGAAGGGATTTTTTTGAGTAATTAAAATAAAAATTACAAGATAATTCTAGAAAAGTTTTGGAGATGAAGCTCTTGCTCTTCCGCTAGAAGCCCATTCTCTTAGAGATTCAAGTTGTTCTCTTGCAGTTCTAGAAAGGGGAACTAGTTGACTAGTAGCAAGAATTAAATCACCTTCAAGAAGCTCTCTTTTCTCTGCAAATGCAAAGTACATTGCCTCTATAACGGCTTGTTCTAATTCTGCACCTGAGAATCCCTCCGTTCTGTCGACAGCAGCATCTAAAGCAATTTTTAAATTAGGTCTCCGTTTTTGAAGATGCAGTTCAAGAATGCTATGCCTTTCAATTCTAGAGGGTAATTCCAGCATGAAAATCTCATCAAATCTTCCTTTCCTAAGGAGCTCAGCGGGAAGCTTATCTATACCATTTGCAGTTGCTACAAGAAAAACAGAAGAAGTTTTCTCTGACATCCAAGTGAGAATATTTGCAAGTACTCTTTGACTCGTCCCTCCATCACTTCTTCCATCTCCGCCAAAAGCTTTGTCAATTTCGTCAATCCATAAAATGCAAGGTGCCATAGCTTCAGCGCGTTGAATGGTCTCTCTTGTTCGCGCTTCACTTGCTCCCACTAAGCCAGCAAATAATCTCCCTACATCAAGTCTCAATAAGGGCATAGACCAGCTATTCGCTATCGCTTTTGCTACGAGAGTTTTGCCTGTCCCTTGAGGGCCGACGAGTAAAACCCCTTTAGGTAAAGGCAGTCCAAAATCTTTTGCTTCTTCGGAGAAGGCTTGTTTCCTTTGCTTCAACCAATCTTTCAAAATTTGTAAACCACCAACATCACTTGGCGACTTATTCGTTTTGCAATATTCGAGTACTTCGCTACGAGCAATAGATTGGCGTTTCTCTTCTAGTACTTCAAGTAAATCTTCTTTACCAATTTGGCCTCTTTGCGCAAGAGCTCTAGCGGCTACTTTACGGATCCTTGATTCACTTAGACCCCCACATGCATTTGTAAGTTCATTTAGAACGTTTTCATCTAATTTAGAATTACTAGCTTCAGCAATATTTGATAGAAGTGTCTTGATTTCATTTTCCTTGGGTAGAGGTAGATCAAGAATAGTTAGGTCTTCTTCTAAATCATTTGAGGGACTCCATAATCCAGAGCTAATAATTATTGAATGAGGCTTTGAGCGAAGATTGATAGTTAAATTTTTTAGCATTCTTAGAATGCCTGGATCTTCACAGAAATGGTGAAAATCTTTTAATAAAAGTATGGTTGGAGAACTTTCATCCAGTTTTTTAAGCCATTCGAGTACTGCCATTGGCTGCCTTGAACCAAGATTATTTGAATTAAGAACATTACTAATTCCATCTATGTAATCCCAAGTCGCAAGTCTTCGTGGAGAAAGCCTTTTAGTAGAATTTTTTAAAAGAGTTTCAACTCTTTCTTCTTCATTACTCCTTATCCAAATAATGGGAGTTCTCGCCCGAATTAGTAGATCGAGTTGTTCGTCCCAATTAGACATCAGTTATAGATTTGATTCTAGATAAGATTGAATTTATATAATAATTCGCTCTTTATGTTATTTATTACTTTTTGGTTCAAAGGGTAATCTATCGGAATCTGATAATACTTCTGAAGAAACAGAGACAGTAGGTTTATCTTGCTGTTTAAGTTGATCATCAAGTATTTTCTGTAAATTATCTGGTAAAGATTCTTTGCTAAGAATAAATGTTTGTAATCCTTGGAAAATATTTGCAATGACCATATAAAGCAATACCCCGGCTGGTAAAGGAAAGAATAAAAACATTCCAGTAATCATTACTGGTGTGATTTTGTTTGCAGTTGATTGTTGTTTGTTAACAGGCATTCCTCTACCAGAGAGCACCTGAGAAATGACAAGTGTTAAACCGAAACCTGCTACAAGAATTGCAATATCCCAATGAATTGCTCCATCTACATAAAAGCCAACATTTCCTAAAGCTTTTATAAAAAGGAAACCGCTTTTAGCCGCTAATCCAGGAATCTTAGCTTCAACAGTCGCATCTCCAGGATTGAGTGCATTTACAGTCCCATCAGAGGATACTTTTACAATGTCTTCTCCTTTTGTGACTTTCCAAGAAGGAGAAAATTTCGATCCACTTTCATATTTTTTTAATTCGTTTACGTATGAATCTCCGCTCAAAGTTTGCAAATTTATTTTCACTGAGTCACCTGAACCGATTTTTGTGCCGCCTGGAAGAGCTGCTATAACAGGGAAATGATTCTTTTCAGTTATAAATATGGAATGTTTTGCAGTCTTGAAAGGTTTTGGCTCTACAGCAGCTATTTGATCTGATGGCAGAACTTTAATGTTGACAAGGTAAGGGACATCAGCAAATGGTGAGCCTCTCAAAGTAGCAAACAATGCAAACAAAATAGGCATTTGAACAAGGAGAGGAAGGCAACCAGCCAGTGGACTCCCAAATTCACCCATTAATTTCCCTAATTCTTCCTGTTGCTTTTGAGGATTACTTGCATAACGGCTTTTGATCTCAGCTTGTCTTTTTTGCATGACAGGTTGAGCAATTTTCATCCTTCTTGCGCTTCTAATAGAGCCAGCGCTAAGAGGGAAAAGTGCTAAGCGAATAACTATGGTTAATGCGACAATCGCTAGTCCATAACTTGGAACTAATCCGTAGAAAAAATCTAGGATCGGGATAAGTAGATTGTCTGAGATGTACCCGATCACGGTTTTTAAGGTAGAAAGTTTGAGTTTGTTAGGCCAGTTTGCCTTAGAAGATGTGTTCTTGTCTCACATTTTTGTGAGGGCTCATTAGTTTGAAAAACCTTGAACATCTTTATCGACTTTATTACTAGGTGATTTTTCTATTTTTTCAAGAATGTAAGATTCTGTTTCTCGAAAGTTCGGAAGTGATCTCATCTCAAGGCGAGCTCCATCTTTTAGGACTAAAACCATATCACCATAAGAGCCTAATCCTCTTGGAATGGCTCTTATCTCAGCAATTTGACTATACACAACTTGAGTCTTATCCCTACCTAACCACCCTCCAGTCACAGATATTCTACGAGTCGTTATTTTGTACCTAACCCACAAGGCTCTAACTAAAGCTCCGAAAGTAAAAGGTAGTCCTATCAAAGTGATTCCAGCCAATAAATTAATTACTAAGTCACCACTGGCAGGGCCACCTTCATAGAAGATATCTTCGTTGGGACTAATTGTCATTTTGTTATTCCAGCCTTAGTAAGTAGTTTGTCACATTCTTTCAAGAGATTGCTCTTGGAATTTTTCATACAGGAAGGATTCAATGAAATAAAAGCCCATACTTCACTAGTAGGTCTCATTTTAGAAAGTCTGTGAGATAAATGATGGTGGAATAACCGTCGAAGCTTATTTCTAGTAACTGATTTTTTGCTTACTTTATTACTTATGGATATTGCACATTTTATAGAGGGATTAATCTTTGACTTCGTTTCTATGGAATGTAATTTTGTATTCGCATTCGTAACTCTAAGAACCATTGAAGGGCTATAGAACCTTGAGCCCTTCTTATATATATAGTCAAAACATTTATGACCTTTGAGTCTCATGTGTTTTGGCAAAACCATTAGAAGAAACTTTTGTTATCAGTATCTTTATTTTTTACGAAGTTATTTTTAGACAGTTAAACGAGCTCTTCCTCGTTTTCTACGAGTTCTTACGACTCTTCTTCCAGTGTGAGATCTCATCCTCACTCTAAAGCCAGAAACTCTTTTCCTTTTTCTACTTGTTCCTCCAAAGGTCCTTTGTGTCATTTCTATTTATGCGCGTATTGGATTAGATATAGAGATTAATTTATCAGTTCACTGCACGTCTATGTTCCAAGTCCCTAAATATGTTGAGATGTCGATTTCTCCAACATTCTGAGAAAAAGCCTGGAATTGAAACATTCCTCTTTTTCTAGGATTAAAAATCTTCATTACCACTGCGTAAGAATCTTTGTTTAATGGAATTGCTTTCTCTGGGGATATATCAATAGAAGTTTGGTTTTCATTGATTTTTATCTCAGAGGGAATATTCTCTAAACAACGAGTTCTTGATGTATAAGAACCAACGTTGACTCTGCATAAACTTAATTTTTCAGGCTTGATTTTTGCTTCAAAATAATCAGGGACTCTAAGGGTTAATTTGCTGATATCAGCTTTTCTTTCTTTACCTCTAAGAAAAAAGTAATAAGTTGCTCTCTCAAGCCTTTCAGACGAAGATTGAAGGTATCTAAGCTTTTTATAACCTTCCTCTGGGTACCATTGGTATTCAAAAAAACCTGGCGATGCCGAAGATCTTGGAGCCACGTTTAAAGCTCCTGCACTAAACAAAAATGCTGAGAATCCAACAAAAAAAACTTTTTTTATGATTGGCAAAGATTGATTTTTGAACATGACTTATTTTGATTGAAAATATTTATCACTTGAATATTTTTCAAGTGTTTTAGTGTAAACCTAGTTAAATATAGGCCTTTGTTGGTAAAAAATCTGGATTTATCGGTCTGGACGCAAGTTTTTTGCTTCACCTAGGTAAGGATTTTGGGGCATTTGTTCATTTGGTAAAGAAACGTAAGCAAGTAGACGAATACATTTTGATAAGTCGTCTTTAACAAACATTTGTTGGCAGTCTAAAAGTGCGATTTTTTCCCAACCTGTTTTTCTTCTCGCAATGGAAGCTGGGAAACAAGCATCTAAGTCTTTGGTTACAGAGAAAGTAACAGAAATAATTTGATCTGGGATCAAATTATTTCTGGAAACTAATTCAACTAGCAATTCCTCTACTGCAGAAGTGATTGACTCAACAGAATTATGTTTTGAAGTTGTTGCGCCCCTTAATGCACATAGATAATGGAATTCATTTTGAAAATTCATAACTTATGGCTTATATAGCCAAAGAATTTGCCCATTTCCCTCCAACTCTAGATTTAATGCGTTTAAAAGATTATGAATTAATTTACCTCCTGGTAAAAACCCTAATAATTTCTTTTTGGTTTTGCCAAAGGTAATTGGCTTTGTTTTTTCATCTAGGTTCGCAATTTTTATTGCAAGCAATTTTGCATCATTTTCATCACCAATTTCATCTACAAGGCCAAATTCTTTAGCTTGCTCTCCAGTGAAAACTCTTCCATCTGCAAAACTCTTAACAACCTCTGTTGTTAAGTTTCTTCCTTTTGAAACTGCTAAGACAAATTGTTCATAACTGCTATCAATTAGAGATTGAAGCAGTGCTCTCTCTTCAGTTGATAAAGGGCGGTCAGGAGAAAGAATGTCTTTGTAAATTCCACTTTTTACAGTTTCAAATTTAATACCAACCCTCTCTAATAGTTTTGAGAGGTTGTTCCCTCTTAAAATCACACCAATAGAACCTGTTATTGTTCCAGGGTTGGCAACAATCTTTTCAGCACCTACCCCTATATATACCCCTCCAGAGGCTGAGATATTGCCAAAACTAGCTACAACATGACAACCTTTCTCTCTTAGTCTCAAGAGGGCACTATGGATTTCTTGGCTATCACCAACTGTTCCTCCTGGGCTGTCAATGCGAAGTAATAGGGCTGGGAACTCTCTCTCCTCAATTTGCTTTAATGCTTTTAGGACATTTTTTCGTGTTTCTGCATTGATAGGACCTTCAATACAGATTCGTGCCATCCTCTTTTTGGATTTGCGTCTCAAGGGCCAAATCATTCAAATTATGCATAACTTTATTGATCTTAAAAAGGAGATTGCTTTCTGACCTTATGTTTGTCATTTGGAATTGGTTTTTGATGATTTTGCCGTTCGCTCTTTGGGGCACTTCAATGGCGGCCATGGCACCTTTAGTTAAAGCAGCAGGCCCTGAAATTGTTGCTTCACTAAGGCTTTTGCCTGCTGGTTTAGTGGTTTTAGCTTCCGTACCTTTTCTTAAGAGGAGTTGGAATATTTCAAAAGATGATTTGGTGTGGTTTTTAGTATTTACTTTGATTGATGCAACCCTTTTTCAAATTTTTCTCGCCAAAGGCTTAATGGAAACTGGAGCAGGATTGGGTTCTGTTCTTATCGATTCCCAACCTTTGATGGTTGCTCTGTTGGCAAGGATTTTATTTGGAGATGCAATTAATCCAATTGGATGGATTGGATTGGTTTTTGGATTGGTTGGAATCATTTGTCTTGGAGTCCCTACTGAGTTGCTTGGAAATTGGTTTTTACTTGGGAAGCTTGAATCAGGAAGTAATTTTTTAAGCCATGGAGAAGTATGGATGATTTGCGCAGCAACCTCTATGGCACTAGGAACTGTTCTTATTCGATTCGCATGCAGAAACAGTGATCCTGTTGCGGTAACAGGATGGCACATGGTTTTAGGAAGTATTCCTCTTCTCGTTTGGCATGTATTTGATAACAATTGGCCTTTAGTTCCAGATTGGTCTGCTCTTGAATGGACTTTGATGTCTTATTCCAGTTTGTTTGGTAGCGCACTTGCCTATGGCTTGTTTTTTTGGTTTGCAAGCCGTAAAGAATTAACAAGTTTTAGTACGCTTGCTTTTTTAACACCAGTTTTTGCCTTAATAACTGGTGGAATTTGGTTGGATGAGAGACTTTTTATCCTTCAGTGGATTGGAGTGGTTTTGGTCTTGATTTCAGTACTATTTGTAAGTCAGAGGAGAAGATTCTGGGGGGATAAAAATAATAATGAATTAATAGAAGAGGGTTAACTTAAGTGATAAATAAACAATTAAAACTTATTCTTGTAAGTACACCTATAGGTTATCTAGGGAGTGGAAAAGGTGGGGGTGTTGAACTTACTATTATTTCTCTCATAAAAGGATTGATTTTATTAGGTCATCAAATTATTTTAATTGCACCAAAAGGTTCCAAATTACCTTTTGAAAGTGAATTAGTTGAAATAAGACTAATAGATGGGATTGATCAACCTAGTTGGCAGCATCAGAAGAAAACAGATCCTGTCTTAATTCCTTCTAATAGTGTTTTGCCTAAGTTATGGGAAGCTGTAATTGATTTAGCAAATCAATCCGATGCAGTTATTAACTTTGCCTATGATTGGCTCCCTTTGTGGTTAACAAAAACTCAAGAAATTAAAATATTTCATTTAATTAGTATGGGTGCTGAATCACTAATAATGAAAGAAATTATTAGTGAAATAAGTCAAATATTTCCGTCTCAATTAGCTTTTCATACCAAAAGTCAATCAAAAGATTATTCTTTAAAAACGGATCCAATTATTGTTGGTAATGGTTTTGATAAAGAAAATTATTCTTTTAATGAAAAAGAGAATGGGCCATTAGGTTGGGCTGGAAGAATTGCACCAGAAAAAGGTTTAGAAGATGCAGCAAAAGTTGCGAGTGATTTAGGTGAAAAACTATTGGTTTGGGGACTTGTTGAAGACAAAGAATATGCGTCAAAAATTGAAAATACTTTTTCAAAGGAAATTATTGAGTGGAGAGGATTTCTTCCAACGACTAAATTTCAGGAGGAATTAGGACAATGCAGAGCTTTGATAAATACCCCTAAATGGAATGAAGCTTACGGTAACGTTATTGTTGAAGCGATGGCTTGTGGTGTCCCAGTGATTGCATATGATCTTGGAGGACCGGGTGAATTGATCGAAGAAGGGTTTAATGGGTTTTTGGTGAAACCCAATGACATTGAAGGATTGATTAAAGCAACAAAATCAATCTCAGAAATTAAAAGAAAAAATTGTAGAGATTGGTTTGAAAAAAAAGCTACTAACAAAGTTTTTGCAGAACGAGTTGAGAATTGGCTTTATAAAGGCTTAAATAAAAAAAATTCTGCAGATTTTTAATATTAATTGAGAAGTTTAAAAAGTTGCTGCCCCAGTTACATTTTTCAGATGAACTTAAGAATGAGAAGAGAAGAGTTTAGAAAGAAGATATGAATATTGATTAAAGGCCTTAGAAACTACTTTTTTAATTATTCATAAAAATCAATGGAAAAATCTTATTAGCAAGGACTTAATCCAAAATTTTCAAGTGATTTTGGTATTAGATAATTTTTGACGATTTAATAGAGAATTCTTAAAAGATGAACTAAATAATGCAAATAGAGGCTTTTTTCTATTTTTGTAGAAACCCCATATCGTAAAGATTAAAAAAAGGGGTCTATTTCTATTGAATCGAATTTATTAAATCTTGTTTGCTACATTTTTCTGGGATGATAACAATACCTAAATCATCTTGCAGCCTCTCTAAGTCAATTACTGAATCTTCAGTTATTGAGCTTATGACATCCTCAAGACTTGCACCCATATCATTTGCCATCTCTATTAACATCCGCAAAGTCTCACTTTTTAAAGAGAGGTTTACGTTGATAGAAACGTTTTGATCTGAGCAATTATTTGAGTTCATAAAGAAAACATTAAGATATTATCGGGCTATTTGGGGCGATTTCTTAAATAGCTTCAGAAAATGACTTTTTTAGAATATTTTTAATTTATCTTCTCGGAATTTTTAATCTCAAATAAAAATGAACAAAAAAAATCTTCCTAAGTAATTACTTAGGAAGATCTAGAATTTTTTTAGGCTTAAAACATCTCGCCTTTTAGTTTCTCAGCCCATCCTGAAAGTCTTTCATCAGTCATGTCTGATTCACTGTCTTCATCAAGTGGTAATCCGCAAAATTCTTCTCCAACTACACTTTTTGACTCGTCAAAAGTGTAATCAGTTTTTGAAGTGTATCCAACCATTGAGGCACCTGCTTGCTTGAAGTACCTATGAAGTTCTTCCATAGCATCACAATAGTTTTCGGTGTAAGTAGAAGAATCACCCAAACCGAAAATTGCAACTTTCTTCCCGCTGAGATCTAGCTCTCCAATGTCTTCAAGGATGGAGTCCCAAGCAGTTCCTGATCTCTCAGAGTCAGCGCCAGTATTCCATGTAGGGATTCCACAAATAACCCCATCATGTCCAGCTAATTCACTAAGGTCATCGACATCTGAAATATCCTTTGGACCTTCAGCAGAGTCAAGTAAGCCGTGCAGCCGTTCAGCTATATCTTCGGTTTTACCTGTTGTTGTAGCGAAGTAGATTCCTACAGTCATGGAGCAATTTAAAATCAAGAATATTTTAAAGCAGCTTTGCACATTTAGAGTGAATTTGGTTTTTTTTAAATTTTCTTGTCTATTAAATATTGATTTTTGATACATAAACAAGTCAATATTTATTCCTTTGCTTACTAGTCAACTAATTTCTAATATTGCTTTTCCTGCTAATCACGATTCTTAGATTTAGTCTCTTAAAGGGTTTTCAGAGAAAAATCTTCGGAAAATTTTCGAAGAAAAAATTTACTGCTATAGATTTGTTATTAACTTGAGAAAAAGATTGGGAAATAAGTCAAAAAGGTTCTTATTAAAGATCTTTATCTGAAAACATTTGTTTTTTTAATTAAAGCATCTTCTTCAATCTAAGTAATGGCTGAAGTTTTGTTTATAAATCCTTGAGGTAATTGGTGATTTAACTTTTGATAGCTGGTTCTATCTGTTTACGCTTTAACTTGAATCAATTTATAAGGTTGGTCCCATCATTCCAAAACCACTTTGAAGACCAAAGGAAATGATTACAAAAGTACTGATAGCCAAACCAATTAAAACTGATGTGTAAAGCCTATTAACTCCATACCCAGCTTCAACAGGATTGAAATCAGCAACCACAAAAGATTTTTTACTGTATTTACCTCTATCGGTAAGACCTATTGCACCTAGTGCTGTCTGAGGTGTAAGTGAACCACCCTCGTCATCTAGGAACCAAGGCTTGCTTGGGCCGTTGTTCTCAGGAGCTGATTGCGCTACGGAAGTTGCTGGAGAAGAACTATTAATTCGGCTGGAATCTTCTTTGAAAAATCTTGGAAACATATGGGTATGCCAGAGGCCGATTACTCCAGCCCAAGCAACCATGCTTACTCCAGCTAATCCGAAAAGAATTTCTTTAAAACCGAATTCCATAAATCAAACCAATTAATTGAGGCCTTTCTAGGGGCAATGATCCCACCATATCAGAAGTAATGCGAGTCAACTTAGAGAGTTATTAAAGCTTCTAAATTCGGACCAATTTGTTACAGAATCCTTAGGGTCTTCTTCTTGATCAGTCTTTTTGGCTCTCATATGCCAGGATTTGTCACATAAATATCCTAGATGGATGAACACACTTAAATTATTGCTGGTTCTATCTCCAGTTATTTTTACTCTTGCCTTTGCTGATTATTGGTTACGTAGGTGGGGAGTATTTGTCTGGGATAATGGCCCAACTATTAAAAATGAGCAAGTTTGGGAAGATACTGCAATTGTTACTGATAAAGGAAGACCTGCAGGGGGTTACCCAGTTTTTACTGTTAGAACTTTGGCGGTGAATGCATTGGGTATTCCAACAGTGTTTTTCCTTGGTGCGATTTTCGCAATGCAATTTATTCGCCGTGGTGTAATAAACGCATAAATAAAAAACATAAAAATAAAAAAAGGCTTATCTTCTGATATGCCTTTTTTTATTGAGTAAAAATATAAAATTAAAATTTCTATTGAATATTTTTAAATTATATATTTCTTTAATCAAAAACAACCAATACGGCTTATAATCCTTCTAGAAAAAAGTTTGTTATGGAAAGTCAAGAATCAAATCAGATTGAAAATAATAGCTCTACAGCTGTTTTAGAAAATACTGAAACCGAAATTGTTACTTCGGTCAGTCAACCAAGCAACATTAATAAAAAAGAGGTATTCCCTACTGATCAAAATCTAATTTCAGAGATTATTGAGGATGCTTTCCCAAAAGATAAAGCAAATAAGCAGTTAGGAATTCCACAATCAGATACTTTTGCATTTGCTAGTCGTATATTTTTCTTATGGGTTTGGCCAATTGTTCTCCATAACAAAGTCAGAAATTTAATTAATAATTTGAATTTTGCACAGCCTTACTCTAACCCTGGAGAGAATTCATACACAGTAAGTGATACTGAAACGGTCTACACAATGACTAGAGACGCATTTGCAGGGAAAGGTGGAATGAAATTTATGGGGATTAGATTTATGTCTATCTGGGTTTTCCCTGTTGCAATAACAGGAGCTGTTATGGAATTTCTATTTGTAGGTCCACTTAAAGGAACTAATCCTTTTGGGTGATTGCTAAATAAATTATTTTATTCGTGAAAAGTTGGGATAATTAATTATATTTCTAAACGTTTCTAAAAGGGAAAAAAGGAGTAACTTTTTTTGTTGGGTTGCTGCTTGCAATAGCTTTACCTCTAATGTACATAAATAAACCTAGAGTGATTATCATTACAGGAGGATGCAAAGCTAAAGATCTTCCAATTAGTTGTAGTTCTTCTACAGGCATTTAATTAAATTGATTCTTTATTAACTATAGCTTCTAAAGTAGTTTAATAAAAAACATTTAATATATGTAAAAGAATTTCATTGTTATTTACTTTTTCTATAAGTGATTTTTAAAATTAAAATTGAAAAATTAAAAATAAAGGTAATTATATTTGCAACTAAAATCGGAATTGAATGGATTTTTAAACCGTAAATAATCCAACAAATTAGACCTGTTATAAATAGAATCAACATGATTAATGATACATCCTCTGCTGATTTCGTTTGCCATGTTTTATATAATTGAGGTATAAAAGCAATTGTTGTGAGCAAAGCTGCTGAAAAACCAAATAAATCTATATAATTAAATTGACTTACCATTTTTTTAGGAATGAATATCAACCAAAACTATATAGTAATGAAAAAAATAAGTATATAGTTTTATTATTGATTCGTAGTCTTATTATAAAGAACTTATGAGTGATCAGTTTGATTTTAATGATAAAGTTTTAAAGGAGAAGTTGCAAACTTTATTAGATGAAGATATTGAGACTAAAAGATGGAATGAAGGCCTATTAATAAAATCACTGATTCTTTTTCCAATAATAATTTTTATAGTGGGTTTATTTATTGTGAATAGACCAGAGAGTTTAACAGATCTATTATTTGTATTGATTTACCCTATAGCCCTAATATTGATAGGGTTGATACTTCTATTTGTTATGAGAAGCAAATTGAAGTAGAAGATAATAATAGAATCTTTTTACTTTAAATCTTGGTTTTCATGTAGCCAATAAGGTAGTCCCAATGTAAGCTGTTAGTAATTAAATATTAATATCCAATGGCAGGCGGACCATTATTACAACTTTGGGAAAACCTACTACCTTTTGCTAAGGATCTAAGAATTCGCTTTGCGATAGCAATGCTAGGCAATGTTCTAGCAATATTATTTATTTTCTCCCTATGTAAATTGTTTATTCCAGGATTGGAAGAACAACTATTTAATTGATTTTCTAGCCCAGAATTGATACATTTCTCTAAAAGAATTAGGATTTAATTTTTCAAATTTATCCCATAATTCTAAATCTTTTAAAGAGTCTATATCTTTATTATCTTTCTTATATTTATCTTTTATCTCTTTTGAAAGAGTAAAACCTAAGAATTCCAGATTAGATACTTTTAACATCTTTTTAATTTCAATTAACGAGTAACAGTTTTCGTGACTATGAAAGCAGAGATCTCTACACATCGAGGTTGAGTAGAAATCTGACCAATTAGTTATTTCATTTAACTGCTTTATTTCTCCATTAAGAACATCATTTCGGAAGCTTCTTATTTCATCAACGCTTGGTTTAATATCTTTTTCTTTTATTAGCTCTCTTGCTTTTAGTATTTCTTTTCTTGCATATTTGCTGTAAAGACCTAACTTTAAAAAACCTTTTGGTTCTAATACATCAAGTAGATTTGATAATCCCTTAGTAGGATCATTCATATGGTGAAGAACACCTGAACATTCTATTAAATCAAATCTTTTATTTAGTGATTTTAATTCAAGTAAATCCATTTCTATAAAATCGACATTTTTCAATCCATATTCATCTACCTTTCTCTTTGCATATGAGATACTTGAATTGCTTAAATCGATTGCTGTTATTTCACAATTACTATATCTAGATGCTTCGAGTATTTGAATCCCTGTTCCACAACCAGCTATAAGTATATTTGTTTGTTTATTTTTTAATGGATCTAAATTAGATTTAATTGTATTTGGATAAATTTCAGAATTAATAATCGATAAAAAGTTTAATTTGTTTTCTTTAGCATATGAATTATATCTCCATCTAGGATATGGATTTAATTCATACTGATTTTTCACTTCTTTAGATATAAAATCTTTTATATTTCCTATCTTCTTAATCCCTTTTGAAATCTTTTTTTCATCATTTAACTCTTTAATTTGTAAATTAAGTAGATTATTAAATTCTTTGTTATTTGATACATAGTCATTCAAATTAATTATTTCATCATTTATTGAAGATAGAGATTGGTAGCATGAGATTATAGCTAATAGATATTCTTGGTTTTTATTATTATTTAGTTTTTTCTTAAGTTCTTCTAGTTTATTCTTTTCTTCTTTTGATATGTAATAGATGTACTCATTTAAGAAACATTGTGATCCAAGCCCTATAGTAAAGTTAAGAATATTATTACTTACCTTATCTTTCTCTGAGTAGCTTATAAGAATATTCTTGCGTATATTTACTAAGACTTTTTCCCATAACGGAGAGCAAAATATGAGTAGAGATAGTGCTTTTACTAATTCCTTTTGATTGATAAGAATATTAAACTCATTATTCTCATATAATTCCGATTCTAAAATTGATAATTTTTCTAATATTTCTATGGAGATCATGCTGTTTATACAGCCAAATAGTTCTCGATGAGAAATATCCTTCCTGTTTAATATATTATTAAATAATTCTCTATTATCTTTATTTGATGTATTTAATAATTCTCCTTTTTTAATTAATTCGCTTAAAAGTTGATAACTAAGCTCACTATTTTTATTTAATAAAATTTCTTTTTTTGTAAGTAAAAGTGATTTTTTATAATTACCAATTTGGTTATAGATGGTAGCTAGATTTAAATAACATTTCTCTAGTTTATTGTCTATCTCTATTGCTTTCTCTGTATGAAATATTGCCTTTTCTAGTTGTTGCTTCTCCTTGTAGCATGCGCCTAGATTTAAATGAGCTACTGCAGACTTATTATTTATTTCTAAAGCTTTTAAATAATATTCTTCTGCCTCATCATATTGATTAGAATCTTTATTTAGCAAACCTAGATTTATGAAAGCATCAAAGTAATTATTATCTAGTTCGATTGCTTGTTCAAGAGATAATTTGGCCTCATCATATCTATTTAAACTTTTCAGTATTAATCCTCTAATACAATAGCTATTTGGAAGATTTGGATTTAATCCAATTGCTTCTTCAATGAGTATTTCTGCTTTTTCTAAATTATTTAATTTATAATATAAAAAAGATAAATTTAGTTTTGAGTAAATATGATTAGGATAACTTTTAGCACATTTTTTATAAAGTTTTATAGCTTTATCATTTTCTCCTTTTTCTTCACATATGAGTGCATAATTTGAAATTATATCTGCATCAGAATACCCATTGTTTAAAAAAGCTATATAACCTTTTTCTGCTGCATCTAAATTACCTTTAATATGATGATTGATTGATTGTGCTTTCAGATCCTTTTCTGAAAGCTTTCGGAGTTTTTTAGAAGAGCCTTTATTCTCTTTTTTCTTTTTCCCGAAACCACTCAATGATTTTTATTTAATTAATACCATTATACTAAAACTTAAAAACTTATTTTTTTTAACTTAATAAATTTAGAGTTTATAAACCATAATTACTAGGTTTTGATCTATAAATTGTAGAGTAAATACTATTTTATCAATTCTTTTCTCCTCCGATATGCCTTAATTTTTTATATAATGAATCAGTTGGTTTTAGGATTCAAATGCCTCTAAAGTTAGGCGATCAAATACCTGATTTTTCACTCTCTGATCAGCTAGGAGTTGCTAGGACGAGCAAGCAATCTAAAGGCAGGCCACTAGTTCTATTTTTTTATCCGAAAGATGATACCCCTGGATGTACAGCTGAAAATTGCGGCTTTAGAGATAAATATGATCTTTTTAAACTATTTGGTGCTGAAGTGTGGGGGGTGAGTGGTGATGATGAAGCTAGCCATAGATCCTTTGCTGACAAAAATAAACTTCCTTTCCCATTATTATGTGATACGGATAATTCTTTGAGAAGAGCTTTTGGTGTTCCTAAAGTTCTTGGTTTATTAGATGGTCGTGTGACATATATCATTGACTCGAAAGGTGTTATTAGACATATTTTCAACGACCTTTTAAATGGTCCTGCTCATGTAAATGAAGCACTAAAAGTATTAGGTGAGATAAGAAATTAATTATTTGTGGTTAAAAACTTAATTTTCTTGTTTTCTAAATTAAGTCCCAATAAATACTCAAGATATTATTTTTCTAGGAATTTCTTTTGATTGTAGTTTTTCTACAACTGTTTCAGAAGAAATTTTTGCAACATCGTTCAGACCGTTTGCATCAAACCATGGGGCTGTCGCCCAATCGAATCCTTTACCAAAAGTATTGTCTGGAGAAATTATGTACCAATGGCATGCAGTGTCGGGTACATCCACGGCACATTTTGACCAATTATCACTCCACTGAGGTACTTGAACCCAAAGTAAAGTTGAGAAAAACAGAGAAAATAAAGAAGTGAACATTTCTTTAGATTTACTTTACTTTAGTGGTTTTTGTCCTTAAACGAGGATTTCAAAATTCTTTTTCTGCAAGATAATTAAATAGTAATTATAAGTTAATCTAATTAATCTTCCTATCATTTTTTAAGTATCTCAGGCATAAAATTTCTTGACTCTCTTCATTTTCTCCAGAGTTTACTATCCATTCTTTAAATTCTTGATAAAGAACGGATCTATCTATTCTATTTATTTCAGTCATCCTAATTAAGGTGCAGCTAAGTGTGACTGAAACTATTTCTTCAATAGAAGGGTTATTCTTCAATTTGGTTTGGGTCTGAGTTTAATAATCTAATTAAAAATTCTCTCTGACGAGTCTTTTTGGGCATAATTTTATATTCAATTTATCAATCGAATATAATTACTTATAAATCTTAGGTATTTTTACAAATAGTATTTTAAAATAGTTATTATTAGTTTATAGTACTTTTCTAAATCTATTTCTCAATGGAAAGAGAAAGTAAAAACAAATCTTTTTTTATTTGGATCGAAGACATTTGGGAAGAAATAGAGGTTCAAATTTATGGAATAATAGGTGCAATATTCTTTTTTTGTGTGATTTATTTTATTTTTCAACCTCATTGGATGAGTCCAATATTTGATCTTTTTTCGAAAATTAAATTATCTGTAGGATAAATACTCAATTACTAGAGAATTAATTTCCTTATTATTAGTGAGCTAAACTTTTCTCTTGGGCTACTAATTCTATAAATTTCCATACAAGGGCATGTTTATAATCGTCCTTATTTGGACAAGCCGATACTACTTCCTGCCATGAGAAATTATCTTGATCTTTATTGTCTTTTAGTGGTGATCCAAAATCTCTTGCAAGATTAGAAAGAAAAGAGTATCCGAGTCTTTCTGAGGTGTATTGGATGATCTCATCTGAGTAACTCATATAGAGCAAGAGAGTGTCAGCTTGATAGTTATGTCTTGTGCATGCACCATCAGAACAACCACTACTCGCAATCTCTAAGCATGCTTTATGGTCGTAGGTTGCCTTGATTAATTCAACTAATTTTCCCATTTGATTCCTCCAGCACCAACATAGTTATAGCTAAAAAATTTTAATTACGTATTGAACCAAATAAACAAATAAAATTTAGAAAATAAGTAAATATTATTTTCCGCTTGGTTTGCGATTAAGCAAATTTACTAGTTCTTTTATTTTTTATTATAGATAATTTAGTCAACAAATCTTGAGTATAACCATCTAAAAAATGCTCCTATAATTGGAATATTACCAAATGTTCCTGAACAAAAATCAAAATAATCTCTATGTTCTTTTACCTTCCCTACTTCATCAAATATTAATCGTGATGTCCCATCGTATACAAATTCGATACCTTTTATTTTTAAACCCATTGTCCATTCAACAAAAGCAATATTCTTATTGATGGCAATTGAATGTGATTTTAAATAAATATCATCACATCTTTTGATTAATCCATCTTGAGCTTTGATATATGCATCAATTCCATTTCTTTCTTGAGTAGGATCAATGAATTTAACTTGTTGATTGTACAAAGATTCCCATTCTTCCCTAGATGGAGCTTTCTCTCCATAAGATAAATTAAAGAATTTTTTTAATTCTTTCTCTTTGATGAGCATTGAATTTTGCGTTGATAATTACAATTTAGATTATTTAAATAAACATCGCGTTTAAGCTATGTCATCAAGATAACTCAGAAATAGCTTAGATTTAGTATCTATTCATTTAGCTCATATGAACAGGAAGAACATTCTTATTTCTATTGCTGTAATTGGAATAGGAATAATTCTCTATAAATTGCTTTTAGGACTTGTCCTCCCAATAGCTTTGTTTGTCTCTCTTGGATATGTTCTGAAATTTTTACTTAAGGGCTCAGCGTCTGATTCTGTTGAGGAGGTTTCTAAGATTTTTACTAACAGTGAGACCTCTTCTTCAATTGACAACATAGTTGAAATTAAGCCTATCGAAGAGGAAAAGCCTGTTGAGGAGGATCAGCC
>QCIZ01000009.1 GCA_003216375.1 Prochlorococcus sp. AG-402-O21
TTTATCAGAGCCAATTTTTATTGGATTAGATTCTGATTTTATAGAGGAACTACAACTTGTTAAAAGTATTGAAGCAACAAAAACAGACATAGCCAAGATTTTCTTTCTTGGAGTTTTTTTCATTTTTCTCAAGTGATTTTAATCTGTAAAAACATCATTATGCAGCAAAGAATTTATCTGAAATTCTTCACTTGCAAATTGGATACATACTATACATTCACGTCTATCAAAACAGGTTTCATAAAATCTTCAGTTGGGATTCTTAATCCTTGTTTCATGATGATTTTCAACTATCTTCAACTTATCGTTAAACCAACTATAAATAGTTCTTGATCTAAATTTATCTTGGTCTATTAAGCGTGTATGTTCTAATACATGCCAGTTATCATAATTAGACTCAAAGATCAATTCGTGTTCATCAACTTGCCTTATATTTGATATTCCTGAGGAATCAGATAAATAAGAAGAATGACGTATTAGTTGATGTCCTTGTAATTGAGTAATTATTTCTCCTTTACTTTTATAGGTTGGTCGTTTAATAAAAAAATCTTTTTCATCTTCGCACCACCAATTAAATCGATAGCTTTCAAATTCCGAATCGCCTTGATTTAACTTGCTTACATTTATGTACATTTCCAAATTAATAGCCTTTTCTTCATCAAAAAAATATTGTCTCCTAGAGTGCCACAATCCAATATTTCTAGTAAACCAACGCCTTAAATTACTATCAAAATCAATCCTAAGTCTATCAATACCTACTGAGGAGTTTTTAGTTCTTCCAATACCAGATGAATAAGAAATAGCCATTTCCTGGAACTGAGAGATTTAAAAAGAATTCACTTAATTATTAGCTAATACCTAAAATGAGTCTCATTACCTTAAGGTATGCGTAATTATTCAGATCGCTCGTCACTGTGGATAGTGCCGAAGCTAACAAAAGACTGCAGTTAAATCTGTTGCTTGTGGCATCTCGCCACCATCTCTCAAGGAGAGATATTCGTTCGCTAATTGAATATTTAGAAAAAAAAGATTCAGGTTTTAACGTCACATTAGAATTTTCAGATCCCTCTGAAAATCCTGAATTACTTGAGCTTTATAGATTAGTAGCACTTCCAGCACTAATAAAATTAGAACCTTCACCTAAACAAATCTTTGCAGGCAGCTCGATTTTTGATCAAGTTAAAACCTGGATTCCAAGATGGCAACATGAAGGATTAATTAACCAAAGAGGAATAAATCTTAGAGCTAAAAGACTTGACTCAAATCAAACACAAAAAGAACTTCTTCTAGAGGATGATCTTCTCGTACTTAGACAAGAAAACGAAACACTTACTAAAAAAATACATTCGCAAGAAAGTCTTCTAAGAATGGTTGCTCATGAATTGAGGACGCCATTAACGGCAGCTGGTTTGGCTCTTCAAAGCCAGAAACTTGGACAAATCAGTATGTCTAAATTTCAAGATGTTTTAAAGAGAAGGCTAGAAGAAATTGAATTGCTTTCAATGGACTTATTAGAAGTTGGTAGCACGCGTTGGGAAACCTTGTTTAATCCTCAAAAAATTGATCTTGCGAACATATCTGCCGAAGCAATACTTGAGCTTGAGAAGCTATGGCTAAATCGCAAAATAAAAATAAATACAGACATTCCATCTGATTTACCCAAGGTTTTTGCAGATCAAAGAAGAATGATGCAGGTTTTGTTAAACCTTATCGAAAATGCTTTGAAATTTTCAGAAGACGAAGGTGAAATTTTTATAACAATGCTTCACAGAACAAATCAATGGGTTGAAGTAATTGTTCGAGATAATGGCCCTGGTATCCCCACAGAAGAACAACAAAGAATATTTGTTGATCGAGTGAGACTTCCACAAACTTCGCAAGAGACAATCGGCTTTGGCATTGGCCTTTCAGTTTGTAGAAGAATTGTTGAAGTGCATGGTGGCAAGATCTGGGTAGTTTCCAAACCAACTGAAGGTGCATGTTTCTACTTCACCGTTCCTGTATGGCGTGGCCAAAATAAGGATCAAGAAGCCTTGACGAGTGGCCAGGCGGGCCCGTAACTTTCAATTGTGATAACAATTACTTATTGAGTTATTTATCACCGCATGTGGCCCCATCGTCTAGAGGCCTAGGACACCTCCCTTTCACGGAGGCGACAGGGGTTCGAATCCCCTTGGGGCTATAAATAAAATTATTTAAAACCTTCTATGGGGCAAAACCACCCTAATGAAGGTTTTTTAATAGAATTAATTTTCTTGATGTTTATTCTGTTTATCAATCCTTTTTTAAAAGAAAATTGAACATAAGAAATGTAGAAAAATAATATCTGCAAATAAAAAACGCATAATTGCTAAAACCCCTTCATGCAGCTGGATCTAAGAATACAAATGATCTTGTGACGGTCTCAAAAGGTGAACTATCATATTAGTAATATCAAGATAAAACAGCTAAAAGTTACCTCTTCTTGGTAATCTTGCCTTCTAATTTAAGTTTTTATGGCTTACTCAGAGACAAAGGTAGTTCTTGGCGGTCTTGCACATATTCCTATCATAATTGGTTTTTTCTACCTAATACGCAGGCAATACTCATTTGGTGCAATGTTACGAACAGGGAAGAATGCTTTAAGCGAGAAAATTAAAACTGCTCCTGCTAAAGCTGCTGCTCCTGCTAAAGCTGCTGCTCCTGCTAAAGCTGCTGCTCCTGCTAAAGCTGCTGCAAAGAAACCACATGCAGATGTACCCGTTAATACGTATAAACCAAAAGCACCTTTCACCGGAACAGTTACTGAAAATTATTCAGCCCTAAAAGAAGGAGCTATTGGAAAAGTTCAACACATAACTTTTGATTTATCTGGAGGGGACCCTGAATTCAAATATGTTGAAGGTCAAAGTTGCGGAATACTTGCAGCGGGAGAAGACGCTAAAGGAAAACCTCATAGGCCAAGACTATATTCAATTGCTAGCACTAGATATGGTGATAATTTTGCAGGAAATACTCTCTCCTTATGTGTCCGTCAACTTCAATACGAAAAAGATGGTGAAACCATAAATGGAGTTTGCTCTACCTATTTGTGCAACCTATCTCCTGGAGACAAAGTACAAATTAGTGGACCAGTAGGCAAAGAGATGCTTCTTCCAGAGGAAGAAGATTCAAATATAATAATGCTTGCTACAGGTACTGGAATAGCTCCAATGAGAGCATATTTAAGAAGGATGTTTGAACCTACAGAAATTGAAAAACATAAGTGGAATTTCAAAGGAAAAGCTTGGTTATTTATGGGTGCACCAAAGACCGCTAACTTGCTTTATGACGCTGATTTTGAACACTACAAATCCAAATTCCCTGAAAATCTAAGATACACAAAAGCAATAAGCAGAGAACAAAAGAATACAAAAGGAGGAAGAATGTACATTCAAGACAGGGTCCTTGAATATGCTGAAGAAATATTCAATATGATTGAGAACCCTAAAACTCATATTTACTTGTGTGGATTAAAGGGAATGGAGCCAGGTATAGATGAGGCAATGTCAACTGCAGCTGCTGCAAAAGGTTTAGATTGGTCAGAACTTAGACCTAAACTCAGAAAAGCAGGCAGATGGCATGCTGAGACTTACTAGATAAATAAGAAAGTCTGGAAAGCGATAATTTTTCATTACTTTATAAATATTTTTTCTATATTTAATTAATCAATATCAATTTTGTTTTTGACATACGACCATCAAAATGGCGGAATGATTAGAAGCAATTTGGATAATATTTTTAATCTAATTGGCAAGGAATTTATCAATGAGCATGCCAGTAACAAATCCATTGAGAATAGGTCTTCGCCAAGAGCGTGTAGTTCCTCCTCAATGTCTGGTTATTTTTGGAGCTTCAGGGGATCTAACGCACAGGAAACTTGTTCCTGCTCTATTTGAGCTTTTTAAGCAACGAAGATTACCAAGTGAGTTTGCAATCTTAGGCTGTGCAAGAAGGCCATGGACTGATGAAATATTTAAAGAAAAAATGGAAGAAGCTCTTTCTTCTCAAATAAAAGAAAGTCCTAAAGAATGGGAACTATTTTCTCAAAATCTTTTCTATGAACCTGTAGACCTGCAACAACCAGAACACCTCGTAAAACTTGGGGAAAGACTTGAAATAATTGACAAGTTAAGAGCAACTCACGGCCATCGAACTTTTTACCTTTCAGTATCTCCTAAATTTTATGGAAGTGGATGTAGAGCTTTAGCTGCAGCAGGGTTATTAAAAGATCCCAAACGCAGTAGGATCGTAATTGAAAAACCTTTTGGTAGAGACTTCAATAGCGCTCAATCACTTAATACTCTCGTTCAGAGTTGTGCTCAAGAAAGTCAAATATTTCGAATAGATCATTACTTAGGCAAAGAAACCGTTCAAAATATTCTCGTCCTCAGATTCGCAAACACGATTTTTGAACCTATTTGGAATAGAAATTATATCTCGAGTGTTCAAATTACTAGTTCCGAAACAGTTGGCGTTGAAGATCGCGCTGGATATTACGAATCTTCAGGCGCTCTAAGGGATATGGTTCAAAACCATCTAACTCAAATGCTTGCTCTAACTGCAATGGAACCACCTGGACATTTTGATCCGGAAGCCATAAGGAACGAAAAAGCCAAAGTTCTTCAGGCAGTCAAGCTTGCCAATGAAGAAAAGCCTTGGGAATGTTGCGTAAGGGGACAGTACTCAAAGGGAGGTAGCCATGAAGATCCACTGCTTGGATATAGAGAAGAACCAGGCGTTAATCCAAACAGCACGACCGAAACATATGTAGCTATGAAGCTTTTTATAGATAACTGGAGATGGCAGGGAGTCCCCTTTTACGTGAGGACAGGGAAAAGATTAGCTAAAAGGCTGAGTGAAGTTGTTCTTACTTTTAGAGAAGCGCCTGTTCACCTTTTTGATGCAGCAGGAGGATGCCCAACATCAAACCAATTAATTCTTAGGATTCAACCCAACGAAGGAGCTGAATTTAGTTTTGAGGTTAAATCACCAGGGTCTGGGATGAGAAGTAGACCCGTAAATATGGAGTTTTCATACGACGAATCCTTTGGAGAGCCATCAGATGAAGGCTATGTAAGGCTTCTTGCAGATGCAATGCTTGGGGATCCCACATTGTTTACTCGAAGCGACGAAGTAGAGGCTGCTTGGCGTTTATATACACCTCTTCTAGAAAAGATTGAAGATTCTCCATGGGAATTACCTGTTTATCAATATGAATCAAGAACATGGGGACCTACTGAATCAGACTTACTGATTGGCAAAGATCAGCTTCTATGGAGAAGACCTTGAAACAATTGAATCTCAATCTTTTATACGAACCAAATTAAATGTCTCCTCAATTAACTCTTCAAACACCTCTTCAGCTACCTCCAGCTGAAATCCCTACATATCTTGAACAACTCTGGTCTCATGATGAGAGAGGGGATAAAGGAGCCAACACTTTTTGCTTAATTGTCTGGCAACCTGCTTGGATTGAACAAAAATTAGTCAAAACTGGAAAAATATCTGGCCCAGTAGTGGGCAGTCAAAGAAATGATCTTATAGAAGCTGCAAGAGAAATTATTTTAAAAGGAGATCTACCTAACAGCACATCACCACTGGATTTCAGAGTTCAATCTTCAATTCAATCTGAAGACTTAATTAAAAATGTAGAAGACCTCAGGGGGCAACACATTGACACCTCAATAAGTAATTTGCAACCTCGAAGGTTAATAACCATTGCACCAACAATTGAAAATGATAATAATTTAGAAACATTAGTTGCAGCGTATTGTCCTCTTCCTGAAGAAGGTGGAGGGAAAACAGCTTGTGGCGATGTAATCGTTTTAAGAGGAAATAAAACCGCAATCAATGATGGACTTGAAATTGTTGAGACTCTTGTTCCTGATGAACTTCCCTCTTGGTTGTGGTGGAATGGAAGAATTGATGAGGCTCCTGAATTCCTTAATGCTCTGGCGCTCCCAAATCGAAGATTAATTATTGATACTGCGCTAGGTGAACCAATAGTTTGCTTAAATTTATTGATTCAAAGAATTCAATCTGGACAAGCTGTTAATGATCTGAATTGGCTTCGTCTTAGAGGTTGGAGAGAAACCTTAGCGATGGTATTTGATCCACTTCAAAGAAGAAATACTCTTGATAATCTACAAAAAATTGATATCGATATTGAGGGATCTCAAACCGTTCAGGGCCTTTTACTTGCTGCATGGATTGCCGACCGTCTCAACTGGAAAATTGAAAATTGCATCTACTCAAAAAAAGATCAGCTGAAAGTTAATTTTCTTCGTCCTGACAAAAATCTTGTAGAAGTTGGTATTACTTCTCTACCAATTGGTAAACCAAGTATAAATCCAGGACAAATAGTTGGTTTGAGATTAATTGCAAAAGCCAAAAACAAACAAACAAACGATATTTGTGTAATCCTCGCATCAGAATCTGGGGAATGTATGAGATTGGAAGCTGGGGGTATGGCAAGAATGGAACTTATTGAACAAGTCGTTCCAATTCAAAAGAACTCTTTAGAAAATGATGTTGCTCGTTTACTCTCCAGCAGTAGAGGCAATACGAGTCCTTTGCTTGCGAGTGCGGCACCAATAGCAAAAGAAATGCTTGATTTAGTTAATCAAGCTAAATAAATATAGTCATTAGATGGCTTGCGTAATTTCTGCTATATCAAGCAACAGTGGGAAAACTCTTTTAAGTCTTCTTTTAATTTCTTGGTTAAAAAGTATAAATAAAACAGTACAGACTTTTAAAGTTGGACCTGATTACTTAGACCCTCAACAACTCACTGCAGTTTCAAAAAAGGCTTGTCGAAATCTTGACTTGGTTCTCTCTGGTGAAAGTTGGGTTAAAGAGAATTTTAATTACTTCGGAGGTTTAACTGATTATTCATTTGTTGAAGGGGTAATGGGCTTATTTGATGGAATTGGAAGTAGTTCAAAAGGCAGCACAGCTGAATTAGCTAAGGTTTTAAGTCTTCCAGTAGTCCTTATTGTTGACGCTAGAGGGAAGGCTGCTTCATTAGCAGCCTTAATAAATGGATTTAAAGAACATGATAAAGAATTAAAAATTGCAGGCGTTGTTCTAAATAATGTTCAAACTCCTAGACATGAAAAAATATTATTGGAGGTTCTTGATCAAATCAATATAAAGTCATTAGGTTCTCTTCCTTCATGCAAAGACTTATATCTGCCAGCAAGGAATTTAGGTTTGGCTCCAGCTCATGAAATTCTTGATTTAGAAATTAAAATCAAGAAGTGGGCCTCGATAGCTAAAGATCATCTAAACATTGAAAGTTTTAGAACGCTTTTATTATCTCCAGAATCCAATAAAAAAACAATTAACCTCCTACAAAAAAAAGAATCAGCGGTAATTCACCCAATTGCAATAGCTGAAGATGAAGCTTTCCATTTTAGGTATCAAGAAACAAAAGAATTATTAGAGGGCAACGGAATGCCAACTATTACTTGGAAGCCTCTAGAAAACGAACAGATTCCAAAAGAAGCAAAAGGATTAATAATACCTGGTGGTTTTCCTGAGCAACATGCAAACCAATTAAGTCATTCAACTATAAGCCTGAACTCAATAAAAATGTTTTCCAAAAAGTTTCCAATATACGCTGAATGTGGCGGAATGATGCTTTTGGGTAAAAGTATATTTGATCTTGAAGGGAGAGAGCATGCAATGGCTGGAGTATTACCTTTTAAAGCAAAAAAGGGTAATTTAAAAATTGGTTATAGAGAAGCAACAACTAAAAATAATAGTCCTATTACAACTCCTGGAAATAAACTCATAGGACATGAATTTCATCGCTGGGAAATAATTAATGAAAGCTATAATTCAAGTATAAATAAACTATGGGATATCAAAGGTTGGAATATGGAGATTAAAAACGAAGGTTTTTGCAATCATTTAATTCATGCAAGCTGGATACATCTACATTGGGCAAGTTCGCCTCTTATTTTAGAAAATTGGAAAAGAAGCGTTATGAATTTGACTTAAAGAAATGTTTTAAAAATAACATTTTCCAAATTACTCGATTAATAATTTCTTTAAAAGAGATTGATTTGTCTTACTTTTATTATCACCAACAATCCATACTCCTTTGCTCGCTCTGCTTACAGCAACGTATACAAGCCGTCTTCTAAATTCAATGTCTTTAGGCCAAAAAACATCAGAAGTTATAAAAACGTCTCCAAAAGTACTACCTTGACTCCTGTGAATTGTAAGGACAGAAGCAGGTCCTAAAGAAGCGAATGAATCTCTTATATAAAAGAAAAGCTTCCAAATTGAACCACTATTTTTTTTCCCTCTTTCTCTTGCATGATTACTCAATTTGTTCAAAGCAAGGTCTAAAGCAATACGAGATTTAGATCCTATTTGAGGCATTAACCTCAAAGAAAATTCTTTTTGGTCACACCTTACTTTAGCTATCTGAGTTTCAACAACAGGCAGAGAATTTTCAATATCTTGTTGGATTTCTAAAGAACCCAAATCAAAACTATTTGGAATTACATCCTCTACCAACATCTCTCTATTGGAACTAATTAAAATATCTGGTTCTTCTCCAAGCTCATTCTCGTTTAATGAAGCATTTACCATGACCGCTTTGCGGCTAATTAACACCTCCCCAGGTAAAACCTGATATTGATCAGCCATATCTCCATGAATCGCTCTTCTTGCATGAGGAACTAAATTATCAACAATTCTATTCGTGTAGCACAAAATTCTTGCTCTATCATAATCATCTTCTAAAGAAGATAACCTCAATGCTGATTTAGCTTTTTCAAGCCAACTATCCCTATCTAATATTCCTACATTACCTTTCTTAGAGTTAATAATTGGCAATATTGGAGGCTGATCACAAGAGATCTGCCCGTCTCTAATGATTTTTGCCAATTTCAGCACAGGTCCTTGATGACGAACAACTTCCTTTAGTTCAGAATTTACGGCTCGTTTCATTGAGAAAACTGAGCTGGAACTTTCTCCCACAGGTGGGAGTTGAGCAGGATCACCAACAAAAACCAATCTAGTCGAATTACCTCTGGCGCATTCAAGAGTTATCTCCAATAAATTGGAATCAATCATTGATGCTTCATCTATTAAAACAAGTCCTAAATTCTCCAAAGAGCTCTCGGTTTGATCTGTTTTTTCACATATTTCGACATCTGCTTGTCTTTTCAACTTAAGTCGAAGCAAACGGTGAATAGTAGAGGGGAACCATGTTGGTTGAATAGATTCACTTTTCAATCCCTCCCTTAAAACACCCACAGCCTTATGAGTTGGTGCAACAACAGTCCAACACAAATCCAACTCGTCTACCTTTTTCAATAGTTTCATCGATAAATATGTTTTTCCGCTACCTGCAACCCCCTTCATCACAAAGGGTTTGAAAGAATACGGGGTCGTTAGCCATTCACAAAACAATTCAAGAGATTTTTCTTGGTCCTTAGTTAAGTCAAAACAATCTTCTTTTATTTTTGCTTCTTTCACACAGAAAATAAGCCGATGAGGTGCAAAATATCCAAAGGAGATCCAATAAAGAAAATACCTGGCAAAGCGACCATAGGTCCAAGAAAACTTCCCACCAACACCTCGATTTTGGTGTGTCCCAAAGATTCTTTTAAAATAGTTTCGGACGATAACTCTTTTGATTTATCCTTTAAAATCTCATTAACTTTTGCAGCTGTTAAACCTGCCGATCGTCTAATCCCAGAAGCGTCGTACATAACAATAAAAGCGATGGTTGATGCCAAAGCAAATACTGGATCATCAAAACCAAGCTGAAGTCCAACTCCTGCAGCAGTTCCTGTTACCAATGCAGAATGACTTGAAGGCATTCCGCCTGTTTCAATAAGTACTGATGGTCTCCACCTTTGATTAAAAATTAATTCAAATAATAATTTAGAAAGTTGAGCAAGACCACATGCTGCCAGCCCCCAAGCCAACACGGCGTTATCTAGAAAAAAAATTAATTGAGATTCGAAAGCTGAATTAGTACTCATCTATCTCTATTTGTAATGTAATCAGCCAATGCAAGAAGAGGTTTTGATTTCTCAGGCCAAGGATCAAGAGCATTTTTTGCTTTAACTACTAATAGATCAGCTCTCTTTCTTGATTCTTCAAGGCCAAGTAATTTGGGATAAGTAGTTTTATCAGCAATTAAATCCTTTCCTGCTGTTTTTCCCAACACCTCGCTACTTGCTGTTACATCAAGGATGTCATCAATTATTTGAAATGCCAATCCAATTCCTCTTGCATAGATTCTTAATGCTTCGAGAAGCTTCTCATCGGCTCCACCAATCAAGGCTCCGCAAGTAACACATGCCTTTAGCAAAGCTCCTGTTTTGTGCAGGTGTATATACTCTAAGGTCTCCAAATCAACCTCTTTCCCTTCGCAATCAAGATCTACTACTTGGCCTCCCACCAATCCAGGAGCGCCTGCCACTAATGAAAGCTCACCTACTATTTTCAGTAGTCTCTCTGATGGTATCCCCTTTGTCCGTATTGATACCATCTCAAAAGCTCTAGTTAATAAAGCATCCCCAGCAAGTATTGCTACCGCATCTCCATAGACTTTATGATTTGTAGGACGACCTCGACGCAAATCATCATTATCCATTGAAGGCAGATCATCATGGATAAGAGACATCGTATGAATCATTTCCAGAGCCACTGCCGTAGGCAGAGCTTTTTCGACTTCGCCTCCAGCAAGTTCGCAAGCAGCAAGACAAAGAATTGGCCTTAATCTTTTACCCCCGGCCAAAAGGGAATAGCGCATAGATTCTCTTAATTTTTCTGGCTTTTCAGGGCCTAGAGACGCATCCAGCGCATCTTCAACTAGAGCTCTAGATTTCTCAAGATACTCAGCGAAGTCAAAAGAAGCGATTGCCTCCTGCATGCAAAAAATCGATTCGTATCAATTCTGTCAGGACATTGTGATTCATGGAAGTAAATGACTAATAGTTAAAGGTAATCCGCAATGTTTCTGCCACCTATCAACCGTATTAGCTAGAAGCATTGTTACTGTCATAGGCCCCACACCTCCAGGGACAGGAGAATAAGCAGCTACTTTATCTTCAATTTCAAACATCTTTACATCTCCACAAAGTTTGGTCTTTTTACTCTCTTTGAGTTTTCCTTGCTCAGGCGGAAGTCTATGAATGCCGACATCAATAACTACACAATTCTCACTTACGTGATTTTTCCCAATCAGATAGGGCTTTCCAGCAGCCACTACAAGTAAATCAGCCTCCCTGGTTAAAGAAGGTAAATCTTTAGTTCTTGAATGAGCAACCGTGACAGTAGCATTTGCAGCTTCAAGCATTAAGGCCATTGGCTTTCCCACTAGAATGCTACGCCCTACTACTACTGCTCTTTTCCCTTCTATTTTGATTTGGTTTCGTTTAAGCAGAGACATAACCCCTGCAGGCGTACATGATCTTGGACCTTTTTCCCCCTTTATCAATAGTCCAAGGTTCAAAGGATGTAATCCATCAGCATCCTTATCAGGATCAATACTACTAAGCAAGGAATCCTCATCAAGATGCGCAGGCAAAGGGAGCTGCAATAAAATTCCATCAATATCCTTTTCTTCATTTAAATTTTTGATAATTTCTCTAAGTTCTTCCAATGAAATATCTTCTTTCAAATGTTTTGCAAAACTTCTAACACCTACTCTTTCGCATGCTTTTTCCTTGTAATTCACATAAACTCCACTCGCAGGATCGTTACCAACCCTTAGGACTGCAAGACCCGGGGGACGTTTCGCAACTTCCGATCCAGATTCTATAGTCTGTTTAAGAGTGAGTTCAATCTCTTGAGCAAGTTTTTTTCCATCTAAAATGTTTGACATAAATAAAATGAATACAATTTCAATTAATCAACGCATTAAACCTAGCGTTAAGGCGTAGGTGAAAAAATCTGTGGCTAAATTACCCAGTCCAAAAAAAATTTGGAGAATCTGGTTAGGGAGTCAATCTCCCAGACGACCGATACTTCGCTGGTCAGCCACTGACAAGTTAGTTCTTTTAATGGTCTGCCTATTAGTAGCAATTTTTTCAAGTTATAAGTTACTTGCTGTTCCCGATCTCAAACCAGGCGATATTGCGCAAATCAACGAGATAGCCCCAAAGGATGCATCCGTACTAGATACACAGGCGTTTAGAGAAAAAAGAAAAAGCTTAGAAGAAAGTTTTATCCAAGTTATCGATGAAAATCAATCGAATAATTTAGAAAAGATTGTTTTAAATAAAATCAAAAAACTTCGTAGTTTAAAAGATTCTAATTTCGAAGTAGTTATAAATAATATTAATCCTAGTAATTCAGAGAAAAGTTGGCTAATTGATGTTTCTAATAGTGAATTGGAAAAATGGGAAGAAGAAATAAAAAAAGCTTCAAAGAGAATGCTTTCTCAAGGAATTATTAATACACTTGCACTTGATCAACTAGATGAAGCTTCATCTTTACAATTGGAAAATCTAGGTTTAAAAGAATCTCCAAATAGATCACTGGGAGCAAAAGTATTAACGAGTAGTTTTTATCAGAAAAGTAATTTAAAAGTTGATTCTTCAAAAACAAACATATTACTTGAAAATTTAATAACTAAAGATGGTAAAAATATTATAAAAGTTAAAGAAGGTAGCTTAATATCAAAGAAAGGTAAGCCAATTAGTTCTCAAGAGTTTGATGTTCTTGAACATTTTAATAAAATAAACCGAAGTCCTAGGCCCATAAAGTGGTTAATAACTTTCACGGAATCTATGGGAAGTTGTGGATTACTTCTTATGATCATGAGAAGGGAAAAGCCCAGACTTCAAGCCAGGCATGGATTACTTTCTTTAACCTTATTATTTGTAGTTCAATTAACAAAAGATTGGCTTGGTCCACTTGCAAGTCCATTGCAATTAATATTACCTCCAACACTCCTTCTTTCACAAGGAATAGGTACAACAACTTCATTGGCTTGGATGGCTTCTTCTAGCTTGATTTGGCCAACATCTCTTGATGGATCAAGTGAAGTTAGATTAATAATTGCTTGTATTGCTGGATCATTCGTAGCCTTTTTAGGCAGAAGGATGCGAAGCCGTGCACAAATTCTTCAAATAGCTGTTTTTATACCTTTTGGTGCATTATTAGGACAATGGTTTATTTTCAATCAAATAATTAAAACAAAAAATTTAGAATTTAATAATCTATCTTTTGATCCTAATTCTCTTCTTAATGAGGCACTTGTTTTAAGTGCAATGCTAATGATAACAATATTAATTATTCCTATATTAGAAAATACATTTGGATTACTTACAAGAGCAAGATTAATGGAGCTAGCAGATCAAGAACGTCCGTTAATTCGACGTTTATCTAGAGAAGCACCAGGCACATTTGAACATACTTTAACAATTTTAAGTCTTGCAGAAGAAGGCGCAAGAGTGATTGGAGCTGATGTTGACTTGACTAGAACTGGAGCCCTTTATCATGACGTTGGTAAACTACATGCTCCTAATTGGTTCATTGAAAATCAGAAAGATGGAATAAATCCGCATGAAGAAATCAAAAATCCATATAAAAGTGCCGATATTCTTCAAGCCCATGTAGATGAAGGATTAAAGCTTGCCAGGAGATATCGACTTCCATCGCCCATTGCTGACTTCATTCCAGAACATCAAGGTACACTAAAAATGGGTTATTTTCTTCATAAAGCTAGAGAAAGTGATCCTTCTGCTTCTGAAAAACGTTTCAGATACAAAGGGCCTATTCCTCACTCAAAAGAGACTGGTATCCTTATGCTGGCAGATGGTTGCGAGGCTGCATTGAGAGCTCTAGACGCTTCCTCTTCAGACAACGATGCTTGCAGAACAGTCAGAAGAATAATTCAATCGCGTCAGATTGATGGCCAATTAAAAGAAAGTAGTTTAACTAGAGCAGAAATAGAAATAATACTTAGGGCCTTTGTATCTGTATGGAGGAGGATGCGTCACAGAAGATTGAAATATCCCAGCTTTAATTCAAGGTAAAAGCAATAACATCTAATAGAAAATACAGTCTTAGTTAAAGTCTAATTCGTCTATGACCTCTTCTACACCAGTAGAGCAGGGCTAATAAATTCAGAAAAGCAATTAGCAATGATAAACCGCTAATACCAAAAAAATCATTCACTTTAATTAACCTGATGATCCCATAAGGCAAAGTCCCTGAAAGAGTCATAGATAAAGCTACGATTGATAAAATAACTCCCCAACCTCTTTGAGCAAATAAACCACCTGAAGCCACTATCCCAGTTATTGCAGATGGCCAAGCAAGACTAATAGCAATAGTTATATTTGCAGTTTGCAGAGGAGGGCCTGATCCAACTACATAGGCAATAAAAGGAATTGCAAGTGTATTTGAGATCAAGCCAAACCAAGTAAGCGTCCAGTAGCCGCGCATTCCTGAACCCATTTTTAAAAAATTATTCTCTTAAATAAAAACATAGTATTAATGATACTAATCAATTTTAAGCCAGAGCAGTTTGCAAACAATTAGCTGGATAACAAACAGTTCTCCAAGTTCCATTTCCTGCAAGTACTTGTACACCTATACCTTTATCTCTAATTGTGCATCTCAAACCTTGACCATTGCACCATAGCTTTGCCGCTCCAATGGCTGCCTCTATACTTTCATACGGAGCATCTAAGACATGATGCGGAGATCCATCAAGTCCAACAAGTCTATAAAGATTTCTTTTAAAAGCCATTTATGTGCGCATTTTTAATTGTCACAATACATATTAAACTTTGAAAAGGCCTATGGGCTATTTTCCTAAAAAAATTTACTCAACTCTATTTCAATTCGAGAATACAATCAAAAGATATCAAACCTCTTTTTTTTCTACTTGAGCCAAATCATGTTGTGGATGAATGGATTTCCTTCCCTCAGCAGCTACTAATCTATTAAGAGCATTTATATATGCTTGTGCCGCTGCGACAACAACATCAGTATCAGCAGAATGGCCGGAAAATAGGCTCCCATCTCTTCTGATTCGAATCGTAACTTCTCCTAAAGCATCTATTCCTTCAGTAACAGACTTTACAGAGAATTCAATTAATTCATTAGGTTCTTCAGTTAGAGAATCTAAAGCTCGCACCACTGCATCAACTGGACCTGTTCCTAGAGATACAGAAGTCTTCTCTTCTCCATCTTCTCCAACGACAGTTACTGTTGCAGTGGGCATGAGCGATGTTCCACAACTTACTTGGACCAATTTCAATTGGAATAAAGCTTCTGGAAGTTGAACCTGTTCACTGACAATGGCCTCCAGATCACGATCTGTTATTTCTCTTTTCCTATCAGCTAAGTCTTTAAATCTAGCAAAAGCCTCATTGAGGTCTTCTCTGTTTAAATCATATCCAAGGTCTTCTAATCTAGCTCGAACTGCACTCCTACCACTCAATTTACCTAAAGAAATCTTATTGTCAGACAAGCCAACTGTTTTTGCATCGATGATTTCATAGGTAAGCCTATTTTTCAAAACTCCATCTTGATGTATTCCAGATTCATGCGCAAAAGCGTTTGCACCAACAATTGCTTTATTTGGTTGAACGACCATACCAGTTAAATTTGAAACTAAGCGAGAGGACTTAGTTATCTCCTCTGTTCTGACTGCTGTTAAAGGGGTTGGAGATTCAGGAGACCTACCAAAAAACGGATTAAAATATGATCTTCTTACATGAAGAGCCATAATCAATTCTTCTAAAGCAGCATTACCTGCTCTCTCTCCAATTCCATTAATAGTGCATTCAAGCTGTCTCGCTCCATTCTTTACAGCTTCAAGGAAGTTTGCCACTGCAAGCCCTAAGTCATTGTGACCATGAACTGAGAGAACTGCTTCATTTATGTTTGGAACATTTTTATTGATGTTTAATATCAAATCTCCAAATTCAGAAGGGGTTGTATACCCAACTGTATCTGGAATATTTATAGTGTTCGCGCCTGACGATATAGCCAATTCAATTACTTCATATAAGAAATCTAAATCACTTCTTGCTGCATCTTCACAAGAGAATTCAACATCATCAACAAGACCTTTAGCATAGCTAACCATGTCTGGGACAATATCAAGAACTTCTTTTCTAGATTTCCTTAATTTATGTTCAAGATGTATATCACTTGTTGCGATAAAGGTATGAATCCTTTTTCTTGGAGCTGGAGAAATCGCATCAGCACAAGCCTTGATGTCAGGCTTTGAGGCTCTTGATAGACCGCAAATAATAGGTCCTTCTTCTCCTCCTACTTGCTCAGCTATTTTCTGTACTGCAGCAAAATCGCCAGGGCTAGCAAAAGGGAATCCTGCCTCAATAACGTCTACTCCTAATCTTGCTAATTGTTGAGCTATAGCCAACTTTTCTTCTAAATTAAGACTCGCGCCAGGGGATTGTTCTCCATCCCTTAATGTGGTGTCAAAAATTAAAACTCGGCCTGGATCTTTGGCCATAGCATTAAATATATAAAAATAACTAGACCTTATTAAGATCTATATGAATCAAACTAATTGTAGTATATATCTAACAAATTTTTACACAAAATAGTAAATTTCTAACTATTTAATTGATCTTTTTATATTTTTTATTTCTAAAACAGTAAAAATCTAAGATTTAATCTCAAATAAAATGGGGGCTTTCTAAGTAATAAATCAAAATTAATTATTTTTAACTATCTTATTTAAGTATCTAATTTAACTAGATTTAAAGCAGAACTTAAAGTTTATCTTTTCTAGTACGAATAAAGAGTATAAGTATCGATGGATCTATTCCAAAAATCAGGAAGTTTTAATGCCTAAAGGCAATCTCGCCATAGTCCTGCATGCCCATCTACCTTACGTGAGATCAGAAGAGCCTGGCTCCTTAGAGGAGGATTGGTTCTTTCAAGCTCTAGTGGAATGTTACTTACCACTTTTAGAAACTCTTGAAAAAGCTTCAAAAGCAAAAGATCAAACACCTAAGATCACAATAGGCTTATCGCCTACGTTGCTTTCTCTCTTAGAAGATGAAGTATTAAAAAATCGCTTTGAAGAATGGGTAGTTATTAGGTTAGAAGTCCTAAATACATTAGAAACAAACTGCATAGCAGCGCTAATACATCTAAAAGATCACTTAAAACGCCAATTAAAGAGCTGGAAGAGCTGTGAAGGTGATCTAATAGGAAGATTTAAAAAATTACAAGAATCAGAAGTAATTGATATTCTCACCTGTGCAGCCACTCATGGATATCTTCCACTTTTAAGAGAAAACCCTGAAGCAGTCATAGCTCAATTAAAAACTGCTGTAAGGGAGCATCAGCGCCTTTTTCTGACCGCTCCAATGGGTATTTGGTTACCTGAATGTGCTTATTACGAAGGTTTAGATGAATTAATGGCTGAAGCTGGCCTTAGATATGCAGTTCTTGATGGGCATGGTTTATTGAATGCAGAGCCTAGACCAAGATATGGTCTATATGCTCCTATTTGCACTAAAAGAGGAGTAGCTTTCTTTGGTAGAGATAGTGAATCAACTCTTCCCGTTTGGTCAGCAAGGGATGGTTATCCAGGTAATCCAAACTACAGAGAATTCCACAGAGACTTGGGTTGGGATTTATCAATAGAGAATCTAAAAAAAATAGGGATACAAGAGAAAAGGCCATTAGGTATTAAATTATTTAAGATTTCTTCTAAAAACACATCTTTAGCTGACAAAGAAGAATATGACCCTAAAGCTGCAAAAGAAAGCGTTGAAAAAGACGCCGAAAATTATTTAAAGGACAGAAAGAAACAATTGATAAAGCTTGAAAACTCTATGCAAATAGAGCCATTACTAATCGCTCCTTTTGATGCAGAACTTTTTGGTCATTGGTGGTTTGAAGGCCCAATATTTCTTTCTAATCTATTTATCAAATCAAAAAAAGAAGGTGTTAAATTAATAACTCTAAAAGAGGCACTACAAGTAACATCAAAGATCCAATTATGCAATCCTTCACCTTCTAGTTGGGGTCAAGGTGGCTTTCATGATTATTGGTTAGACAAGTCAAATGCATGGATTGTTCATGAATGGAGTAAAGCCGGGAGAGAAATGGTAAGTATTTGTTCAAAAGGTTTAATAGATGAATCAAATATCAAGATAATCAGTCAGGCTGGAAGGGAACTTTTATTATGTCAATCCTCTGATTGGAGTTTTATTCTTAAGGCAGGAACAACTACTGAGCTTGCAAGAGAAAGAATAAATTTGCATTTAAAAAGATTTTGGATGTTAATTAATACAATTAAAGATAATAAAATTATCAGTCAAAAAACATTAAAAGGTATAGAAAGAGAGGATTGTTTATTTCCTTTAATTTCTCCAATAGATTGGGAAAAGAAAATCTAACTTTTCTTTTTTACTAAAAAATTAATCATTCCTAATCGAACTTTGAATGGGGCAATAGAAAATAATTTGAGCATCACAATAAATAATCTTGGTAAAGGAAGAGTATTAGTTAAATATCCATACCAATCGTTTTTGGGTAATTTAAAAAAAGTATCAAAAAAGGATCTTAATAGGGATTCATCAAAACTCATTAATCTTTGAAGTCCAAATTGATAAAGACGATGTCTTTGAACTAATTCATTATTCCATAGTTTTTTCCATCCTCTTCTGGCTATCTGAGATGTAGGCATAAGAGGATAATTTTTAATTGTTTTTGCTATTTCCTTTGCTAATGAGGGTGCTCTTCTTAAAAGTGATCCAACAAGATATCCAGACGCAGGATGAACCATGCTTGCCGAACCTCCAAAGGCCAGAAGAGATTGATCTCTATAAGGTAATGGCAAATTCATAGGGAAAAGACAATGTTCTTCATGCGTTATTTCTTCAATTTTAATTCCTTTGCTTGATAGTCGTGAAATTAATCTTGATTTTAAAATTTCAAATGAAACTGGAGGTGCACATGCCAAGGAAGTTTCCTCAACAAAATAACTTCCATCTCCCAAATCCATTGCGTAAAGGAAAGAAGGAGGCTCACTTAATTGATTTGAATTTAAATGGTCTGGTCTAAAATCCATTAATACAAAACGATTCTTCTCTACTGGAGCAGAACTAAACTTTCCAACCACACCATATGCCGCCTGCTTAGCAATATCATCATGGTCAGGTCTTCTTATAAAAGGACTTTTATGACCGCTTGCATCAATTACTAACCTGGCAAAATATTTGTTTCCAGAAGTGCACATCACAGTTGTTTCTTTCTCACCAAACTCTATTTTCTTTACTGTCTCAACTTGCCAAGTAAGTCCATTACATCTTTCTAGAAGAGCTTCTTGAAAATTAATTGAATTAAAAAGGCCATAATCAAGATAATGATTTGTACAAATATTACCTTTTTCATTCAATCCATCTCCAAAGAAACTAACAGTATCTTTCCATCTATATTTTAGTAATTCCTGCAAATTTAAAGACTCAAGTTCAGCGGCCCAAATTCCATAAGTATTAGGCCAAGGTTCTAGAGGAGACTTAGAAGCAATCGCCTGAACATTAAGTCCTTGTTGAACCAACTCAGCAGTGATGCAAAGAGCAGCTGGTCCTGCTCCCATAACTAATACATCAGCAGAATCAATCAATTTCAATTTTTAGACATTGGATCAGTATTTATTTGTTCATCAGTTGTGGATGATTCTTTTCCTTCTTCATCATTAATTTGTTCTGGAGGGACCAAAACAACCTCCGACAACTTGTCACCATTATCAAGTTTCTGAATCCTTACCCCAGTTGCAGCTCTTGATTGTTGAGAAATTTTATCTGCACTAGTTCTAACAATTACTCCCCTCTCACTAACTAATAATAATTCCTCTCCTTTACCTAGAACTCTTAGTCCTACAAGCTCATCACCGTCTTTTCTGAATTTTATCGCTCTTAGTCCCATTCCTGCCCTTTTTTGCAAGCGAAATTGAGTCACAGGGACTCTTTTCCCTAGTCCACTTCCAGAGGCCACAAGTACCCAAGGGCCTTCTGATACTGATGATTCATCCTCAAGCTCATCTTGTACATCACTTTTATCAACATGGTCAGCCAACTCAGTTGATAAAACATCCATACTTACAAGAGAATCTCCAGACTTAAGATTCATTGACCTAACCCCTCTTGCTGATCTGCCTAATGGCCGTAATTCAGAATCATTCAATCTAAAATGGATTGTCATTCCATTTTTGGAACCAATCAGAACACTGTCGCAAGATTCAGCTAGTCGAACCCAAGTCAAAGCATCGCCATCCTCTAAACCTATTGCAATTAATCCATTTGCTCTAATCTTACTAAAAGATGAAAGAGGTGTTCTTTTTATAAAGCCCCCCCTCGTAAGCATTAATAAATAGTTTTCATCATCAAAAGAACTCACTGAAAGCAATGAGGTAATAGCTTCTTCCCTAGGAATTGGGAGCAATTGAACAATCGGAGTACCTTTTGCAGTTCTACTACATTGAGGAACTCTGTAAGCCGGAAGTGCATAAGCAACTCCTCTATCACTAAAAAGGAGAAGACTATCGTGATCATTACAACTAATAAATTTTTTCACTTCTTCCTCGCCTTGGCTTCTGGTTCCTGCTTTACCTCTAGTACCTCGACTCGTTGCTTCAAATTCATTAACAGGCATTCTCTTTAAGTAACCTGTCTCGGTCAACAAAACTACTGATCTCTCATTCGCAATTAAATCAATATCCTCAAGGCCTCCTCCCAGATCAAGAATTTCTGTTCTTCTGGGAGAATTATATTTTTCTTTAATTTCATTTAATTCTATTTTTGTTATTTCAAAAACCCTTTCTTTCTTATTTAAGATATCTTTTAAATCTATTATTTTGTCAACTAAAGCCTCATGTTCTAGTCTTATTTTATCTGCCTCTAAAGCGGTCAGTCTTCTTAGCTGCATCTGTAAAATAGCATCTGACTGAATATCTGTTAATCCATGCAGTTCTTGTAATTTACTTTTAGCAGTAGCAGAATCAGAGGCTGATCTAATAAGATTAATTATTTCATCTAGCTGATCCAAAGCCAATAATAAGCCTAACAATATATGATCTCTACTTTCTGCCTTCTTTAAAAGATATTTAGTTCTTTTTTCAATTGTTTCTACTCTAAAATCTAAAAATACTTGCAACATCTTTCTCAGTGACAATGTAACTGGCTCACCATTAACTAATGCCAACATATTTGCACTAAAATTAGTCTGTAAAGGAGTGAGCTTAAATAAATTATTTAAAACAACTTGAGGATATGAATCTCTTCTTAATTCAACAACAATTCTCATTCCATCTCTATCACTTTCATCCCTTATATCTGCAATGCCTTCAAGTTTTTTATCGTTGACCATATCAGCGATACGTTCTATTAATGCTGCTTTATTTGTTTGATAAGGAAGTTCAGTGATTATCACTGCATCCCTATCTGGTCTCCCTGGATTTTCAATAGTTTCTATTGCAGCAACTCCACGCATTGTTATTGAGCCTCTACCGGAAAGATATGTTTCCTTAATTCCACTTCTGCCAAGAATCTGCCCGCCAGTAGGGAAATCTGGACCTTTAATTATATTCATCAACTCTATTTCTTCTAACTCAGGATTAGCAATTAAGGCCATCAATCCATCAATCAATTCGACCAAATTATGGGGAGGTATGTTGGTTGCCATACCTACAGCTATTCCAGACGAACCATTTAATAACAATTGAGGAATTCTTGCCGGCAATACTGTTGGTTCTTGAACAGATCCATCAAAATTATCTGCAAAATCAACTGTTTCAGATTCAATATCTTCAAGCAAGCTATCAGTAGTTAAAGCTTGCAATCTTGATTCCGTATATCTCATTGCAGCAGGAGGATCATTATCAACAGATCCAAAATTTCCATGCCCATCAATCAGGGGCATCTGCATTGAAAAATCTTGCGCCATCCTTACCAATGCGTCATAAACGGCTGTATCGCCATGGGGATGGAATTTACCTAAAACTTCTCCAACTACACGTGCACATTTCCTGTATGGCCTATCACTAGTAAGTCCAAGCTCATACATGGCATATAGGATCCTTCGATGAACTGGCTTAAGTCCATCTCTCGAATCAGGCAAAGCTCTCCCAACAATCACACTCATCGCGTATTCCAAATAGGAACGCGACATTTCGTTTCTTAAATCAGTCTGGATGATCCGATCATCGGATTCCCCGGGACCAGCACTATTAGGCCCCAATGGATCAGCCATATATAAAGGTTTTACCAATTATAAGAACATCTGTGAATTAATAAACCTTTTAAAGTGAATAACCATATATCTGAAAGTAAATCACCTTTAACCAAATCAACTATTACAAAAAAATGAACTAAATCGACTCAAACCATTCCAAACTCATCTTCTTAATTAGCAAGAAAAAGCAAAATCTTGATTATCTATTCCCAACATTTGCTCAATTTGGCACTTCAGTTGGTAGTTTGACGAGAACTTATAAAATTTAGGTGTGAATATTCAACTAGGACGCACCAAAACTGTTCGAAGAGCCTACGGAATCGATGAGATTGCATTAGTTCCAGGAGGAAGAACAGTTGACCCTGAAATCACAAAAACCAACTGGGAAATCGGTGGAATTGAAAGAGATATTCCCATAATCGCTAGTGCGATGGATGGAGTTGTGGACGTAAAGATGGCAGTCGCCCTGTCAAAGTTAGGAGCCCTAGGTGTTTTAAACCTAGAAGGAGTCCAAACTAGATATGAAAATCCAGAAGAAGTCCTAACTAAAATTCAATCAATTGGGAAAGAGGAATTTGTTCCTCTAATGCAAGAAATATATAAGCAACCGATAAAAGAAGAATTAATTTTAAAAAGAATTCAAGAAATAAAAAGAAGTGGGGGAATTGCAGCCGTAAGTGGAACCCCATTAGCTGCAATTAAATATAAAGACTTAGTCAAAGAATCAGAAGCAGACTTGTTTTTTTTACAGGCAACTGTTGTTTCTACAGAACACCTGGGCAAAGAAGGAAGTCAAAATCTTGACCTTTTTGATCTTTGCAAAAACATTGGAATGCCTGTTGCTGTAGGCAATTGCGTTACTTATGAAGTTTCTTTAAAACTTATGAGAGCAGGAGCCGCAGCAGTAATGGTTGGGATCGGACCTGGAGCAGCATGCACCTCAAGAGGTGTATTAGGTGTTGGCATCCCTCAAGCAACCGCTATCTCTGATTGCGCTTCTGCAAGAGATGCTTTTCAAAAAGAAAGCGGAAAGTATGTTCCAATTATTGCTGATGGTGGAATTATCACTGGTGGGGATATTTGCAAATGCTTAGCTTGTGGTGCCGACTCAGTTATGATTGGATCCCCAATTGCAAGATCTCAGGAAGCTCCTGGGAAAGGTTTTCATTGGGGAATGGCCACTCCAAGTCCTGTCCTACCTAGAGGGACAAGGATAAAAGTTGGTACTACAGGAAGTTTAAAAAGTATTCTATGTGGCCCTGCAATTCTTGATGATGGAACCCACAATTTACTAGGAGCCATCAAAACCTCTATGGGAACTCTAGGTGCTACGGATATCAAAGAAATGCAAAAAGTTGAGGTAGTTGTTGCACCTTCTTTGTTAACAGAAGGAAAAGTTTACCAAAAGGCACAACAACTTGGAATGGGAAAATAAAGATACCGAAAGATTTCAGAATTAAATACAATCGCTAGAATTAATAAGTGAGAGCCTTAGCTCTCACGCTCCTCACACACAAAAATGCTCGACATGTTCGGGCTTTTCTTATTAAAATCACTCAAATCAATATTCAAACTTCGTTTAAAAATGGCAGAAAAGCTTTTTATAGGCAAAATACAATTGTTATGATCTAGTTCTTAAGACTCCTAAGGTATGTCCACAGCTTCTGCAGTAACTGATTCCTCTTTCGAACAAGAAGTCCTCCAGAGCGACGTGCCTGTTTTGGTTGATTTTTGGGCACCATGGTGCGGACCCTGCAGGATGGTTGCGCCAATTGTTGAAGAAATTTCAAAAGATTTTGAAGGCAAAATAAAAGTTTTCAAATTAAACACCGATGAGAACCCCAATGTCGCTAGTCAATATGGGATAAGAAGCATACCAACTTTAATGATCTTTAAAGGAGGGCAGAAAGTCGATACTGTTGTTGGTGCAGTTCCTAAAGCAACCCTCTCTGGAACAATATCCAAGCATCTTTAATTTCTAATTAAAGATTTTATCTCTCAGAGACCTATCAAATAATTTAAAGGCAAATCTATTGGCAAAAATTGGATTAATAGATTATGGAATGGGTAATCTTTTTTCCGTTCAACAAGCTTTTAAAAGGGTTAATCAACCTTTAGATATTATTCGAGATATCAAATCACTTCGCTCTTGTGATGCTCTAATTCTTCCTGGAGTAGGTGCTTTTGATCCTGCTATGAATAATTTAAGAAAAACTGATTTAATTCCTTCAATAACTAACTGGATAAATAACGGTAAGCCACTTATTGGGATTTGCTTAGGTCTTCAACTTTTATTTGAGACTAGTGATGAGGGAAATTCAAAAGGTTTAGGAGTTATAAAAGGGCATATTCGCAAATTACCCCAAGAAAAAAATGAGAGAATACCTCATATTGGCTGGTCTCCAATATATAAAATAAACGAGTGTCCTATTTTAGAAAACTATCCTGATTCTAATTGGATGTATTTCGTCCATTCTTATTCAGCGTGTCCTTACGAACAAAAAAACATCGTAGCTACGACAAAATTTGGGAAAACTGACGTTTCATCAATTGTGTGGCATAAGAATACTGGTGCATGTCAATTTCATCCCGAAAAATCTGGAATCGCAGGACAAAAACTTATTGTTAATTGGCTTAAATGGTTAAAAAGAACGACATTTTAGTTTGAAAGGTAAACTTAAACTTATTTCGGGGAAAAGGATAGAAAGTCCTTTAAACCCAAAGACAAGACCTACTTCCTCTAAAGTAAGAGAGGCAATCATTAATATTATTGGGAAAAAACTCGAAGAAGCAAGTTGGCTAGATCTATGTAGTGGGAGTGGAGCAATGGCATGTGAAGCTCTTCAAAGAGGTGTAAAAAGGATTCTTGCAATTGAGAAACAGAGGGAAACAGCAAGAACATGCAAGAGAAACCTTATCGAGGTATCAAATACGATGGATCATTCAATACATGTTGAAGTCATCTGCAATGAATTGATCTCATTTCTTAAAAAAGGGCCCAAAAACAAAACAATTGGATTTACCAAAGATTCTCTAGTTCCTGATACAAAGTTTGATTTTGTTTTTCTTGATCCTCCTTACGAGTCTGGGTTATATGAACTTTCTCAAGAACTTTTATTGTCTAAACAATGGATTAAAAAATCAACTATTTTAATATGCGAATGCTCGTCAAAATCAATGCCAAGAATACATAATGGTTGGAAATTAAATAAAGAGAAATTTTATGGAAACACCTCTCTTCTTTTTCTTATTCCCAATCAGGCATTGAACTGCTTCGACGATACTGATTCCATGCACTAACAAAAAGACCTAATAAAGTTATGGGAACAAGTCCAAGAACAATCCCACATAGGAGAGGCTCAATCATTGGCTCGCATTTCTCATGATTACTAGCAACGATTCTTTCATGTCAAAGAGGTTTTAGTGAATACTCCGTCATCAAAAGCATTAATTAATAAGGATCAAAAGATTAGCTCTTGGCGAATATTCTTATTATCTACTGCCATTGTTGCCTTCATTATCCTTCTTTGGACTATTGGAAGTTTTAAACAAGATCCTTTCATAACTGAAACTTTATCTATTCAAGGTGAAGCTTTATCTGGAAGCAAATTATTCAAAATCAATTGTGTGGGTTGCCATGGGATTTCCGCTCAAGGGTTTGTCGGGCCCGACTTACACGAAGTAACACAAGAAATGAGTGATAAAAAAATTGTTAATCAAGTTATTCGGGGATTGACTCCACCAATGCCAAGTTTTGAAATTGACCCTGAATCAATGGCTGACCTATTGGCATATATGCACTCTCTCAATAAATAGTGGCTAATAAAAAGACTCTAGTAGTAGTACTTGTTGAGCCATCAGGGCCCATCAATGTTGGGAGCGTTGCAAGACTATGTGAAAACTTTAGTGTTCAGGAATTAAGACTGGTTTCTCCTAAATGCGATTATTTAGCGCAAGAAGCAAAGAAAATGGCTGTCAGAGGATTAAAAATATTAGAAAAAGCTATTGTACATAAAGAAATAAATTCAGCACTTTCAGACTGCTCTAGAGTTATTGCTACTTGCGGAAGAAAAGAGCATGGAGATATTCCGCTTAATTCAAATAAAGAAGCACTTTGCTGGGCTCTTAAATCAGAAAGAGAAGAAAAAATAGCTCTAGTTTTTGGAAGGGAAGATCGAGGTTTATCTAACGAAGAGCTTCTAAAAGCTAATAAAGTAATTAGTCTTAATACAAGTGAAAATTATCCATCATTAAATCTTTCGCATGCAGTAGCGATTGTTCTTCATCAATTCAATCAATTTAATGAGATTGGTTTATTAAAAACCAATAATAAAACAAGCTATCCTACTAATTTAACTAAATTAGAAGATTGTATTAATGATGCAGGTAGTCTTTTGCTTGATATTGGTTTCTTAATGAAACATACTTATGAAGCTAAAATGGCGAAAATCAAAAAGTTGCTAATAAGAGGGGAGATAAAAGATGATGAAGTTGCACTAATTAGAGGAATAATTAGCCAAGCAAGATGGAAAATTAAAAATAAAAATGATTAATTAAGATAACAAGCTACAATAAAAGGAAAGATCTATAATCATTAATTTAAAAGTGAAAAGTCACCTCAAGTTAATAACAAATATATTATTAACTAGCATAGGTTTATCTGTTTTACTTGGGACCTTCCTACGAATTTCTGGTCCTATTAATCAAAGCAATAAAATAAACAAAGTAATTAGAAAAGCAGGTAAATCAAAAAGATCCTTTGAGAAAGAATTACTAAGTAGAAAGTCCAATTTATCATTGTTTTATAATGATAAATTACAAAGATTTGAAAGACTAGAAGAATTAATTAAAAAATGGGAAAATCTTATACTTAAACATCCAGATCTAAATGTTAGCGCTTTTTTCCTATCATTAGATAATGAAGTCTATGCAGAAATAAAATCTGACCTTAAGCTATCTGCAGCAAGCAGTATTAAGGTACCTATTCTAATCGTTTTACTTAGAATGCTTGAGGAAGAAGAAATATTTTGGAATGAGAAATTGATACTTACAGAAGATTTAATTGGTAGCGGTTCAGGCTGGATGGCCTATCAAGAGATTGGCGAGGAATTCCATATTTTTGAAGTGGCATCTGAAATGATTAGGGTTAGTGATAATACAGCAACTAATTTACTAATAAAGAGAATAGGAGGAATCAACACGGTCAATCAAAAATTCAAAGAAATTGGCTTAAAAAATACAAAAATAAATAACTATCTTCCTGATCTAGATGGAACAAATCTTACATCAACAAGGGATCTTTCTTTAGCAATAGCTCTTGTAGATAAAGGTTATCTTCTTAATGTTAGATCAAGAGATATTTTTAGAGGAATAATGCAAAAATCAAAAACCAACACATTAATACCCTCTGGAATTTTAAGAGGTCTTGGGAAAAAGTCTCAAGACATTGACTACCATCTTTCATTAAAAGGTTATTTAGTTCACAATAAAACTGGTGACATTGGAATCTCCTATTCAGATACCGCTTTAATTCAAACTCCTCATAATTCCACTTCATTTGCCAGTTTTATAGTTAAAGGTCCATTTAACGATCCAAGATCTCCTGAGTTGATAAGAAATTTATCAGCAGAACTAGTCCCCTTTTTAGTGCCCGATCAAAAATCAAGTAGTCAAAATTAAAGTTTTTCCTGGCTTAAATAAACTTTTGCTTTTCATTATCATTTTTTTTTTGAACTTTATCAATCTAAAGTGGCCTGCTTATGAAACAATCTTGATAATGGTACTAAGAAAGTGAGTTCAACTAGAAAACGCAGAGTTTTTCCATTCACCTCAGTGATTGGACAGGAAGAAATGAAGCTAGCACTTCTTTTAAATGTTATTGACCCGAGAATTGGCGGAGTAATGATAATGGGTGATAGAGGCACTGGGAAGTCCACTACCATAAGAGCACTTGCAGATCTTTTACCTGCTATCGAAGTCGTTGAAGGAGATCCCTATAACAGCTCTCTTGATGATCCAGACCTACAAAGCAATGACGTTAGAGAGAGAATAGACAGCGGTAGTGACATCCAAAAAGCGGAGAAACAAGTACCGATGATTGATCTACCATTAGGTGCTACTGAGGACAGACTTTGTGGAACTATTGATATTGAAAAGGCTCTTAGTGAAGGTGTTAGAGCTTTTGAACCAGGACTCCTAGCGAAAGCAAATAGGGGATTGCTATATGTTGACGAAGTTAACTTGCTAGATGATCATCTTGTTGACGTACTTCTTGACTCTGCTGCGTCTGGCTGGAATACAGTTGAACGCGAAGGTATATCTGTTCGACATCCTGCAAGGTTTGTACTTATTGGTTCAGGCAACCCTGAGGAAGGAGAATTAAGGCCACAGCTACTTGATCGATTTGGAATGAGCGTAGAGGTAAGAACCGTAAGAGAAGCAAAACTTCGCGTTCAAGTTGTTGATCAACGCACAGCGTTTGATGAGAATCCTGACTCCTTTAGCGATTCGGTACAGGGGAAACAAGACACTCTTCAACAAAAAGTTGTTGATGCCCAAAATTTACTTCATGAGGTTTCTATCGATGAAGATCTCAGACTTAGAATTTCTGCTGTTTGCGGTGAACTTGATGTTGATGGCCTTAGAGGAGATATTGTTACCAATAGGGCAGCTAGAGCTCTCGCAGCATTTGAAGGAAGAAAAGAGGTGACTGAAGAAGATATTGCTAGGGTTGTCTCAACAGCTTTAAGGCATAGACTTCGAAAAGATCCTCTTGAAACAGTTGATTCTGGAGATAGAGTAATAAAAGCTTTTTGCAAAGTATTTGAGAAAAATGAAAGTGACGATGTATCTGAATTTGAACTGGCTACAAAAAATTAAGTGCGCATAATTGGAATAGATCCAGGATTAGCAAGAGTTGGTTATGGAATTATTGATGAGATAAAAGGAAAGAAAATAATGCTTGATTGTGGAATCATAGAAACGAAGTCAAAACAAAAAGAAGAAAATAGACTCGTAGAAATTTCAAATGATTTAAGCTCAATAATAAACAAGTGGCATCCAAGTTCTGCAGCGGTAGAAAAGTTTTTTTTCTATCGCTCAAGCACGACAATTAGTGTTGTCCAAGCTCGCGGAGTTATAATGATGACTTTAGGAAAGCACAATCTTCCAATTCAAGAATTTCCACCAATGCAAATAAAACTTGCTGTTACTGGATATGGTCATTCGGATAAAGATGAGGTTTTGAGTTCTGTGATGAATGAACTTAATATCACTTCCCCGCCAAAACCGGATGATGCTGCAGATGCACTCGCAATTGCTCTGACTGGAATCTATCTTAAATAGTTCAACTCAAATTCAGAATATTCTAGTTCATGAAAAACAAATATGATGATATTAAATTAAATAAAGAAATTAAGAGAAAAGAATATAATCTAATACGTAATTCCAACTCATCATTAATACATGAAAAAATAAAGTGCAATGTTAAATCAGCTTTAAAAATACTTCTACCTAAATATCATATTAAAGAGAAATATATAGGCATTTACTGGCCTCTAAAAGGTGAAGTAGATATAAGATTTATCAAAGATAATATAAACGAAAAAGTTGCTTTGCCTTCGAGTTCTAAAACTAAAGCTATAAGTTATTATCATTGGTCAAACAATCAATTACAGCTGGATTCAAACAGAATTCCAGCACCAAAGAGAAAAAAGGCTATCAATCCTAATGATATTTCTATCCTGCTTGTCCCTGCAATAGCAATTGATCAAGAAGGCTACAGGTTAGGTTATGGGGGAGGTTACTTTGATCGTCTTAGACAAAAAGATTTGTGGTTTTCAATACCATCATTTGTGGTGATCAGTAATAATTGCATATCTGAAACAACACTCCCTAGAGATAAGTGGGACGTCCCATTTAATGGTTGGATTAGCGAAAAAGGTCTACATCAAATTGAAGCAACTAAATAATTAGTTAGAGTCTAAGATAAATAAATTCTTGATCTGAAGAGGTGACTGAAATCAAAGAAAAATCTTATGGGAGTGATTCATTAGATAATCTCATAGAGCGTCTACAATCAACTTCAGATCCCAAAAGGCGCTATGAATATATACTATGGCTAGCTAAAAGCTTGCCATTACTAAATGAAGATCTTCACCTAGAAACTACTAAAGTAAAAGGATGTATTTCAGAAGTATATGTTCTTGGAATTCTTTTGAATGGAAAAATTCAATGGAAAGGATATTCAGACGCACTCATAACAAAAGGGTTGCTGGCTTTCCTAATAAAAGGTTTGAATGATTTAACACCTTTTGAAGTACTCTCAATAGATGAAAAATTCATTGAGATGACAGGACTAAGCAAAAGCTTGACTCCATCAAGGGCAAATGGTTTTCTCAACATATTCCTAAAAATGAGATCCCAAGCTAAAAATCTCTCATTACCTAGCTCAAATAATGAATAAATAGTATTTGAACAAAATTATCGCCTTATAAAAACATGAAAAAAGTTGGTATCGGTTTACTTGGTCTTGGCACTGTTGGAAAGGGTGTAGCAAATATCATTAACAACCCAAATGATAGACATCCATTAGTTGGAGAACTTGAACTTGTTGGTGTTGCCGTAAGAAATCTCCAAAAAAAAAGAGATATAACCATACCTGATTCAATACTCACGACAAATCCAATAGAGATAGTAACCAATCCCAATATTCAAATAATTGTTGAAGTAATGGGTGGTATAGAGCCAGCAAAATCACTAATAATCCAAGCAATAAGAGCAGGTAAATCTGTTGTGACTGCAAATAAAGCAGTAATTGCAAGACATGGTGAAGAAATTTCAAATGAAGCAAAAGCCGCTGGGGTTTATGTACTTATCGAAGCAGCAGTAGGAGGAGGAATCCCAATAATTGAGCCTCTAAAGCAATCTTTAGGTGGAAATCAGATAACGAAAGTAAGCGGAATAATTAATGGAACAACTAATTACATCCTTTCCAGAATGGATAAAGAAGGAGTTGATTATGCTGATGTTTTAAAAGATGCACAAGAGCTTGGATATGCAGAAAGTGATCCTGCAGCTGATGTAGAGGGATCAGACGCAGCTGACAAAATTGCAATTCTTAGTGGCCTTGCATTTGGTGGTTCAATTAACAGATCTAACATTCCAACTACTGGAATAAACCTCCTAGAGGCCGTAGATGTTAATTATGCTAGAAAATTAGGTTATGGAATTAAACTTCTGGCTATTTCCGAGAAGGACAAATCTCCATCAAAAACCGAAGGTAGTCAACCCCTATCAATTTGGGTTGAGCCCACATTGGTACCCGAAGATAATCCATTGGCAGGAGTAAATGGAGTTAACAATGCAATTCTTGTGGAAGGAAATCCTATAGGACAAGTAATGTTTTTTGGACCAGGTGCAGGATCAGGTCCAACAGCCTCAGCTGTCGTTGCAGACATACTTAACATCGCAGGTATTCAGTCTATGAGTGAAGAAAATATCTGTAACTTAGATCCACTTCTATCCGCAAAGAGTTGGAGAAATTGTCACATAGCAGAAAAGAAACAAATTACGAAAAAGAATTACATTCGACTAATTGCCAAAGATAGTCCTGGCGTAATTGGAGAGATAGGTACAATTTTTGGGAAAAAGAAAATATCTATTGAATCAATTGTGCAATTTGATGTAACTGACGAAGAAGCCGAGATAGTAGTTATTACTCACAAGATTCAACAAGGTCAGCTTGAAGAGGCTCTTTTACAAATAAAAAATTTATCACAAATTAAAAGGATTGCAGCAACGATGGGTTGCCTTTAGCTAACGAAAACTAGTCAAATCAAAATTAAGTTGCTAATTATATAAATAGAATAAAAGAAACTTTCGTTTAAGTTTCTTTTCGAAACTAAACCATGACATCATCCAAAAACGTAATTGAAAAATCCAGAAAAGAAGTAGCGAAAAATATTAATCAAGGAGATTGTGTTTACCTAAAGAATCAAGAAGAACTTTTTCAAGTATTAGGAATAGATAATGCTTATGAAAAATGCTGGGTTCGCAAATGGCCTCTTAATCCAAATGGATCTCCAGTCTTCGAGATATCTATCAATCAATTATCACCAAATCACTAAAAAGTGATCTCATTAAAAAATCATTTTAGAATTATATATTAAATGTTAAAACAGGATTATATTAATAATATTATAAAAATATCCAGTATTTTCTTATTCCTTCTACAGTTTTCATGCGCTCAACATAAGGAAAGAGAACATATTGTTGTAGCAAGTGCCGGTAAAATAGAATCTCTTGATCCTGCTCAAGCGAATACTCTTAGGACACTACAAATATTAAGTGCTCTTGGTGATACTTTATACAAACTAAATAAGGAAGGGAATCTTTCCCCAATCCTAGCAAGTGGTTTACCAATAGCTAGTAAGGATGGATTGATAATAGATATACCGCTTAAAGAAAATATTTCTTTTCACGATGGAAGTATTTTTAATGCACAAGCAATGAAGTTTAGCCTTGATCGCTTTATGAAAATAGGTACTTTAAATTACCTATTAAATGACAAAATAGAAGCTATTGAAGTCAAAGATGAATTTCTCCTAAGAATAAAACTAAAGAAGCCCTCGAGTTCTTTAAAAAGTTTATTAACATCAGTCAATTTAACACCTATATCGCCTAATTCTTATTCGAACTATAAAGATAAATTTAATAATAAAAGTTTTATAGGAACGGGCCCTTACTTACTAGAAAACTTTAGCTCAAATCAACAAATAATAAAACCTTTCAAAAACTATTGGGGCAAAAAGCCTCTAAATAAAGGAATTGACTTTATAAACTATAGTAATTCTAGTACTCTTTTTGGAGCTATTAAAGCAAAAGAAGTTGACGTATTAATATCAAATTCGATAGATGATATGCAGCGTTTAACATTAAACAATATGGTTAAGAAAAAGAAGCTTAACTCAGGCGAAGGTGAACCAATAGAGATAGGATATATTACCTTTAAGAGTAACAACTTACCTTTAAGAAACAAAACAATTAGGGAGGCTCTTTCCTATACGATTGATAGAGAACTAATTAGTCGGCAAGTAAGTTTTGGGACCAGAGAACCCCTTAGGTCAATAGTCCCTCCTCAATTACATAAAAAAGAACTTTTTCCGTGGCCTAAATATGATCCTAATTTTGCAAGATCTTTATTAAAAAAAGAAGGTTATTGTGAAGGAAATATTCTTACTATTCCATTAACATTTAGATCTAATGTACCTGCTGATAAATTACTTGCCCTTACATGGAAAGATCAAATTAAAAGAGATTTATCTGATTGTATAAAAATAACTTTAAATGGAATTGAATCGACCACCGTTTACAAACAACTTTCCGAAGGGGCTTTTGAAGCAGTGATACTAGATTGGACTGGAGCATATCCAGATCCAGAAGCATACTTAAATCCTTTATTAAGTTGTAATGAAATAAAGAATAATACTTGCCTTAAGGGCGAAGCTGTTTTCAGTGGTAGTTTCTGGGGTAATAATGAAGTACAAGAATTATTAGATAAAAGTGAGGAATTAGAGGGGGAAATTAGATTAAAGAATTTAATAAAAGTGGAGCAACTTGCAGCAAAAGGAAGTGCCTACCTTCCAGTTTGGCTAGTTAATCCTAAAGCTTGGTCTTTAAGAGATATAAGTCAACCAGAATTCTCAAGAGATGGATTAATTATTCTAAAAAACTTAAAAAGAGACTAATTTTGGCAACTAAAAAGGAACTTTTCAAATATACCCTTTCGAGATTAGCTCTTTTGCCAATTATGCTTTGGATCATTTCAAGCTTAGTATTTATATTACTGAGAATCGCACCAGGAGACCCTGTAGATGCGATTCTCGGTACTCGTGCTAATGAATTTGCACGAGAGAGTTTACGAATGAAACTTGGATTAGATAAACCTTTGATTAATCAATACCTTGAATATATAAATCACTTATTGCATGGAAATCTAGGAATCTCGTTAAACACGCAAGAACCTGTAAAAGTAATTATTTCTAGAGCTCTTCCAGCAAGTATGGAATTAGCAATATTTGCAATATTAATAGCATCATTAGTGGGTTATTTAATTGGTTTTTTAGGTGCAGTTAAACCAGAGGGGAAAATAGATTTTTGGGGAAGGCTTTTTGGCATTGGCACCTATGCTCTACCTCCTTTTTGGGCTGCGATGCTAATTCAAATAATTTTTGCCGTATTACTAGGTTGGCTACCCATTGGTGGAAGACTACCTCCTGGGCTGAGTCCTCCAGCTCCCTTTACTGGCTTTTTACTTTTAGATAGTCTTCTAAATAATAAAATTGAAATATTTATTAGTTCTTTTAAACATTTGATATTACCTTCACTCACTCTAGGGATATTATTAAGCGGAATATTTAGTCGTTCGTTAAGACTAAACTTGGAGGAGGTTTTAAAAAAAGATTATATTGAAGCGGCTAAAAGTCGTGGCATAAATGAAACTAGATTACTAGTTAGGCATGCTTTACCAAACACATTACTCCCCATATTGACAATTACTGGATTAACAGTTTCTTCTTTAATTGGTGGTGCCCTTTTAATTGAAATAACATTCTCCTGGCCTGGTATTGCATTGGGACTCCAAGAGGCTATTAATCAAAGGGACTATGCAGTTGTGCAAGGGATAGTTGTCGTAATATCAAGTCTTGTTGTAGTTATTAGTGTTGTAGTAGATATTGCTATTGCATATATTGACCCAAGAGTCAGCTATTGAATATTGATAAGTTTTTCAATTATAGTTCTGTCTAAAATATGGAATTTTAGCTCATCTTTAGTTAAATTAGTATATGAAGAAATTGATTTTTTCTCTTCTAATTTTTCTAAGAAGTTTATTATCTCGAAAGATAATAAACTCTGTACAGAAAGTGGGTGATAACCAACAATTGATTCTCCTAGATTAAATAAATCCTTACCTTCTGACTGATACATCTGCCCCTCTACTCTAATAGGTGAAAAATGACTAGCCCCCTCGATTAAAAGGACTCTGCTCAATGGGCTAGAACTCACAGAAAGCAATAATCCGAGTTGTTCACTAATAGATGGTGTGACTAAATCAAAAGTTCCTCCAGTAAGAAAAAGAGGAATATTTATCTGATTAGCTAAATCCTTTTGCCACAAAAAGCTCCCAAAACTGTTCATGCCAATGATAGATGAAAGATTTTCCATATTTTTTCTATCTGGCAAAGTAATATCAACTAACTGACATTGCAAAAGTGAAGATAAATTAGTAAGAGAAAGATTATCAAGTACCTTCTGGCACCTATTCTCAAGCTGATCATCTAATTTCAATCCTGAAGCCAAAATAGCAGTGAGCGCTCCTAAGGAATGACCCATCAATACAACTTTCTCGACTGAAATATCAATCTTGCCCGATTCTTTTGCCTTAAGAACACTATCTATATCACTCAATCGATCAGGGATAACTTCAGCACCTGGAAGAGGAAGTCTACCTTTGAGCAAATTTTCTAATGCTAAGGAGTCACTACCTGGATGATCAATGACAACAACAGGCCAACCATTATGACTAAGACTTCTTGCAAGCCAATTAAAATGATTACGATCGCCTCCTAATCCTGGCATTAGCAAAATCCAATTTTCTCTTTTTCCCTCTCTAAAGGAAGGATTCCATACCTCTAAATCCAAAGGCTCACTTCGATGAGGAACAGTTAAGGAAATTAATTTATATTCAGTTTCTTTAATCTCAAAAGGTAAAAAATTGCTTTCCTCTCTCGTTACTGCTATTTCATTAATTGTCCCCAAATCAGAAATAAGTTTTTGTTGTTTATTTAATTCACTTCTCCAATTTTTAGCAACTTCAATCCATCCATCCAAATCAATATGAATTGCTTTAACAGAAAGTGAATTTAGAAGATCAAAAGTTGTCACCTCATCCTTTTTATTTAATAGGTTTTCCAAAGTATCTAGAACACTTTCACCAGAGCTGTCTTCATCCATAAGGATTAGATCACTTACTTCATCAAGTAATTTGCGACCAGACCAACTTCGTAAAATTTGTCTTGCCATACTTTTATCTCTTACCAAAGGAGTATTTAAAAAATTTGCCAACCCTTTCCTTTCTTTAAAGCCAAGTAAATTGAGCCAGCTGGCCAATTCTGAATTTGTTTCCTCTGAACCTTGACTCCAATCAACCAATTCTTTGATAGAAATTGGAAGAGACATTCCATCAAAATGAATTTCAAATCTCTCTGCTGCTTGAAGGTTTGGATAAATACAATAAGGAGCTAGTAAGCTTCCAACTGTTCCAAGAACAACTAATTTTTTAATGAATGAATTTGTTCTCAACTTCTAGTGCTAGCAATTATTGGGAAAGATTCCCAGTATCCTTAAGATTAATCATAAAGGCTCGTTTATGGACAGCGATAGGAGCAGGCGGGGTATTGTATTTAAGTCCAATAATTTTTAATAGTTTAGGCTTTACTGCTGAACAAATTGGAAGTGGGATCACTATTGCTGCATTTGCTGGAATAACGTCAAGATTTGGAACAGGATATTTACTTGACAAAAAATTTAGCTATGCAAAAGCAATTAAAGCTGCATGTTTAGTCGCAATAGTATCTGATTTTATTCTTTTTTATTCGCAGAATTATATTACTTATCTTTGTGGTCAATTTTTTCTAGGGACAGCTGCAGGAATTTATTGGCCTTCAGCAGAATTAGCAGTCCCATTGAATTGCAATAATGAAATCAAAGCGAGTGAAGGTTATTCGCTTGCAAGAAGTGCTGATGCAATTGGTGTTACTTTTGGGGTTTTTGCAGGCACCCTTGGAACATACTTTGAACTAGCAAGAGCAATATATTTTATAGACATTGTTTGCATGTTATACATATTTAGTATCCTAATTAATAAGCTGAAGTTACATAAGAATCTTAATCAGTTATATCCCAAAGATGATATGGAAGTAACATACAAAAGTATAGATAGGAGATTAAATATAAAATGGATAATAAATTTAGCTCCTTTATTGTTAATAGCTATATTTGTAACAGGAGTAATGAGTTTATTGCAAAGCATTCTACCACTAGATTTAGCAAATGGAGGGATAATAAGGCCACCATTAACGGAGCAACGAGTTGCTACCTTAGTAACATTTAAACTTGTTTTAATTGCAATTTTTCAATGGCCAATTGGTTATATTTTAAGGAATAATAATTCATCTTTTAAATTTAGATTATGCTTAATATTACTTCTTATAAGTTTTATTTTATTATCTCTTTCTAACTTATTAGTTTATGGATATTTATTAATACTTTTAGCTTTCATACCTCTGACAATTTCTCTATGCATATTCCTACCATCTGCCTCAGATGCAATTATAAAGTCTTCTCCAAGAAGATATCATGGAAGAGCAATAGCTTTATATTCTCAATGTTTTGGAATTAGTGCTTTAACAGTTCCATGGATGGCTGGCAAATTAATTGATAATTACGATACAGCTTTTCAATTATGGTTAGTTGTCAGTCTTATTTGTATGATTTTAGTACCTATTTCTAAGAATATTAAATAAAACAATCTAGTTCTTTTAAATTAATTTAGTTACTATTCATTTCTTCTATTCTTAATTCCCTTAAATATAAAAAGAGAGGTGCAGAAAAGGCAAATGCGATTGTAAATGTAGTTAATATTACTACCCATAGATTTTTCATCTCTAGTCTCTTTGATTCGGAAATTATCCAAACAAAGACAGCTGTTGAGCCAATAAACAGATCTCTAGATAGGGACTGGGAGGCTGGATTATTATTAGCCAACTCTATAAATAATTGAATGTCAAAAGAAGGTCCATAGCTTTTAGCAAATTCAATATTTGCAAGTGTAGGTAAGATAGCTCCTAATATAGCCAATAATAAATAAACCCATTTCAACCATTTAATCTGTCTAATCATAAGATTTTTTTTATCCAAAACAATATATCAGAACTATTAGAAACTTTGTCTATTTTATGAATAAAAAAATATCATAGTTTTATCAATGAACTTAACTAACTATATTAGAAATAACATTATTAGTTAAGAATGGAAATTGACTTGCACAAAGAAATAATTAACCTCCCTAAACTTAAATTAGCTGTAATTGGTCATGTTGAGTGGGTAACATTCTTAAAAGTCGACCAACTTCCATTAGCAGGACATATCTCTCATGCAAAAGATTGCTTTGAGGAACCCGCCGGGGGGGCGGCAGTCGCAGCTGTTCAGATGTCAAGATTAATAAATGGTCCTGTTGATTTAATCACATCACTAGGCAAAGACAGTTTTGGTGAAAAATGTTATGAAAGACTTACCGAACTTGGTTTAAATTTAAAAGTTGCTTGGCGTGAGAAACCAACTAGAAAGGGTATTAGCTTGATAAGTAAAGATGGAGAAAGAGCGATTGCAGTTATTGGAGACAGATTACAACCAATCGCTTCTGATAATCTTCCTTGGAATGAGATGAAAAATTACGATGGTATTTTTATTACCGCTACAGATAAAGAAGGAATCAGACTTGCCAGAGAAGCTAAATTTCTTTCTGCCACGCCTCGAACAGGTGGAAAGACCTTAAAGAATTCAAAAGTAAAAATCAATGCATTAATTGGTAGCGCGCTTGATCCTGGTGAGGAAATAAATCATGATGAACTCATACCCAAACCAGATATATATATAGCAACAAAAGGGAAATCAGGCGGAACAATTTTTCCTTACAATCAAAGCTACAAATCAATTACACCTAGCTCAAAAGAAATAGACACCTATGGATGTGGCGACTGCTTTGCAGGAGGAGTTACTACTGCTCTCTCAGCGAAGCTAAATTTAAATCAGGCGATTAAAATAGGTGCCTATTGCGGGGCTGAATGCTCAACACGTTACGGACCTTACTAAAATGAAAAATCATGACACTAAGAATACAAGAACAAAAAATAATAATTCGATTACGAATAACTTTATAATCTTAATAATTTCATTTATTTCTCTTTTTCTTCAATCAATAATAATAATAATCAGTTTATTTAAAAAAGGTATTTTTAAAAGAGAAATACTTTCAAAGAAAACTGATCTAGGCTTCGATTTAATTATCAAGAGAAAATAAAGAGTCCAAGTCAAGACAAATCAATATTATAGTTTTACTTAAGCTGGCTTTATTTCTAGAAATTGCTTTAATTGTATTAGATTATATTTTTCATAGTGAAGTTAATTTTGATATTTTCAATAATATTCTTTATATATATTTTTTTAATTTCAAATAAGAGAAAAAAGTTTTCTAACAGAAAAAATTTAATGGAAAGATTCAAGAAAAGGTTCAAGAATATAAATGTTCGACGAAAAAGGATTTCAGAAGAATTTACAAATTCTCTTTTACTTGACCCTTCGAAGAATATACCTATAGGGACATGGTATTCAGAGGATGAGCTAAGAGAAAAAGCAGATATTCATAGATCAAGATTAAGTAAATTTGGTAAATCAAAAATCAATGGCGAAATGTTATTCGTTGGTCCAAAAGGAGGAATTTACAAAATAAGTGCTGATGGAAAGAAAAAATATGTGTAAATCTTAAAAGACAAAAAGTAATAATTATAAAAAATCTAATTATTGCTAAAATAATAATAGTAAATTATTAATCAATTAAACTTGTATTTATACATAACAGTATCATTTGGAGAGCTAGAGCTCTCTAATCTAACTTTCTGGAGCCTTGTTAGTATTACTTTATTATTTGTCATTTCTTTTGTGTTATCAACAATTCCTCTTACTAAAAATATACAAGATGCAAAAAATATTTCTTCAAAAAAATAAAAATCAAGCAGCCTCCTTATATTCTGAAAAATCTCTATTAGCCCAATGGATTCTCTCTATAGATAGATGAGCGATTGAACTGCTTTTACCTTCTTCTTTCATAGATATTAAATTCTTATCATCTAAAACCTGATTTGAAACTTCATTAGAAGTGACGCTTGAAATCTTTGAACGATATTTACGAGCAAGATTTTGAATTGAAAACCCTTTTGCATTAGATCGATGAGGCCAAAAATTCTTCAAGATAAAAGATGACTCTTATCTAAAGAAAACTAAAAATAAATAAAATTGCAACTAATTCTTGTTTTTATAACAAATCTTTTATGGCTTTTTTAGAATTTAAGCTGAAGGCATAGCAGGTTTATATGAATCTTTATCTCCTAAGCATTCAAGGCTTTCTCTAGTAGAAACACCAGTCGTTGGGTTTATTCCATCGGCTATTTTACAGAGATTTCTTTGATCTTCGCTATCAAGAATTGCAAATGTGAAATCAGCTCCTTCAATTTGAGCACCAGCAAAGCTGCTACCAGAGGCAATCATATTTATCAAAACAGCATTTCTAAGATCTGTTTTCTGAAAATTAACCCTGTCAGAAAGAGTATCAGTAAGGTCTATTCCATTAAGATTTGAGCCCTTGAGATCAGACAAAGTTAATGTTGTTCCATGAAGATCAACATCACTGAAATCAGCATCTCTTGCCATTGCTCCAGCTATTGAAGAAAGATGCAAGTCTTCTCCATGAAAATTAAATCCAGTGATATCAGATCGAACGTAGCTCGGCACCTCATCTCCCTCACCCTTAACCGCCACATTAGCCCCAGCGAAAGCTGGATTCATACCAAAAAATATGATTAAAAAGCTCAATAGATATTTAATTATTTTTGAAAAAAGAAGATCAAAATTCATGAGTAAAAATGATAATCCATTTGATTAATGCAATTATCTCCTCTATTTAAGGATTTTCTATGCATTGATAAGACAAATTAATGTAAGGGGATATGAAGATATCTAGTATTCTTACAAAAGAGGAGTTCCAGAGATGAATTCGTGCATTTCAGGGTTCATCCAATATAGCCCTACGAATAACATTACAAATACATTGAAAAATATCAAAGCACCACCGAATATAAAGGTCTGATCATTCGAATTAATATCTTTAGTATTTTCTTGAAGAATAGCTTGATAATTCTGATTCATTTTTCGAATTAAGACCTTATTAAGTTACTAGAAAAACAACATTATTGAGGCCCTAGCTGGGAAATTAACAGGATCTTTCTAATTTTTTAAGATTTTAAAAATATTCCTTGCTAAGACTCAAAATGATGCGTGGATTGATTTTTCAAGGTTTTTGAAAGATCAATCTCCCATTCAGTATTAATATCTCTCAGAGACTGATTAACTTATGCCATTCATTCAAGTCAACACATCCTCCAAAAGTGTTGTGGTCAATGATGATTTACTCCAAAAAGATATCTCAACAATGATCGCTGAGCTAACGGGAAAACCTGAAAATTATGTAATGACCATGATCCAAAGAGATATCAAAATGACATTTGCCGGGTCAGATGAACCATGCTGTTTTATCAAGGTTAAATCAATTGGTTCACTAAGTCCCTCCTCAATGAGCAAGTCTTTGTGCGAGTTAATTGCATCTAAAACAAATATAAATACAAATAGGATTTATATTGAATTTATCGACGTTAAAGCCTCAAATTGGGGATTTAATAGTTCAACATTTGGATAATAAGTCTATTTTTTGAAATATCATATCAAAAAAATTATAATCAAAAATAATCATTGCTATAAATAGTCAATATATATCGCAACCCCTTTCAGAACATAACTTTTCAATAGAAGGTCGAAAAGTTATGTTCAATCTATATTTTGCCCATAATTTATATATAGATTCAAAAAATCTATCAAATACAGGAAATCTTGTTGGAGCATAAATCCAACCCAAACCAATCAAATCATAAGCCTCTTGAAAAACCTTTATGTCCTTAATTACTGAGCCATCGCTTTTTAAGGCATGGATTCTCTCCATCGCTTGTCTATAGGTAATTCCGTTTTCAAGATCTAAAGAAAAATCCGAACTATTGATATCAATAAATCTTAGAGATTTCTTTTGATTTCTTGATTGCAAGAAATCAACCTCTCTTTTACATAAGGGGCATCCACCATCGAAAAAAATAGTAAGTTTAACAGTATTCATAAAAAATTAAATTCCTCACAAGAGAATGATTTTAAGCAGGGAAAGCATAATTTCGTTGTTCAATGTAAATAAACACTTGATAGCATCAAAATAAAAAGCGATCTTAATGATATCTAACTGATAAAAAAAATGCTTACCCTATTTATTTTCATATTAATCTCAGTATCAGTAGTTTCCGCCTTGCTTTTTTTCAACAAAGGTGAAAAAGCTCAAGAGATTAAAAGCATTCTCAAAGATATATATGAAAATTCAAAAGAACTCTTCTCAAACTTTAAAAAGCTTTTTTTGATAGTTAAAGATCTAATTCAATCAAAATTAGATCAAGAACCAACTCAACGGAAAGATGAATCAACCGAGTCAAAAACTGAAGTAACTGCTGAGCCCGAAGTAACTCCTGAGCCTGAAGTAACTCCTGAGCCTGAAGTAACTCCTGAGCCTGAAACTTTCCCAACTATCGAATCCGTAAATCCATCTGAAGATTCAATTAATGACGAAAATATTGATATAAAAACAGAGTGATTTTTAATTAGAGATTTTTATCAAAAAAAAAAGCCTCATCAAATTTGATGAGGCTTTTTGATTGAAATTTTAGATTGAATCTACTAACTCTCAGTTGTTGCGAGAGAAGCTACTGATCCAACAACACGACGGAAATCAAAGCCCATAGCTCTAAGAGCATGCCAGATATGACCTTGAATAAAGAAAAATCCAAAGTAATAGTGAACATTTGACAATGCGGCTCTAGTTGTATGGCCTAAAAACGCTGTGCTATCAGAGACATCTCCTGTGTCTACCCAATAAGGAGAGATTCCAAATTTCAAAGCTAAAGGCTCTCCATACCAATCAATTGGATAAACAGTTGTGTTTTGTGCACACCAGAATGCAGCAACAATTGCCATCCAGCCAATACCAGCAAGAGACCATGAAAGAACTGCTTCTGCTGAAAGCAATCCTTTTCCTTTGAATTCAGTGTATTCACCTAGTTGTTTTGTAGCTATGTGCCATGCACCACCACTTATTTGAACGAATGCTAAGAATGCATGTCCGCTCATTACTTCTTCAAGGCTATCAATGGTTAGAAAGTCGAACTGATGTCCGTAAACCATTCCAAAATCACCATATCCAGGGAAGATTGTTCTGATTTCACCTATAGCAGGGTCGTAAATCCCATGCCATCTTGCCCACTCAACGAACCAAATATTTGCAACACCAAAGAAAATCAAATGATGTCCAAGAATGAATGTCAAATTATCTGGGTTGTCCCATTCTAATTTGAATTTCTTAGTGGTAGGGATAGGACCATCTTTCAAGTCCGGATCAAATAAGAGTGAATGAGCTAATCCAGCTGTTCCATACACAGCTGAAAAAATTAAATGGAAAATAGCAATTGTTGCCACACCAGCTCCTGTCCATACACCAGCTTCATCAAAGCCAATACCAAGAGAAGCTAAATGAGCAAGGAATATGGAACTTTGATGTCCCATTGGTATTTCTGGGTTGTAGCGAGCAAGCTCCCAAAGAGTGCTTCCACCTGCTGCAAAGCAAATAAGACCTGTATGGCCTATATGTGACCCTATGAATCGACCTGCGCGATTGGTCACCACAGAATTACCAACCCACCACCCATAGGTGACGTCTGGATTTCCGTAGGTCTGCATAATTAAGGAATTAAAGTCGAAATTTTGGATACCATACACTTATTGGAATTGTTTTTACCAGAATAGTTAGAGGTCTTTATAGGTATCTGTCTTTTTTTACCAAAAAAACACTTTTTTTCAGAAAAAACCAAAAAAAATACCCCCCCAAAGGGGAGGTATTTTTTTATTCTAATTTGAATTTATCTTGGTGCTCTTCCGTTGAAACCTGCTCCTTCAACTCTAACAGTTGCTCCTTGGCTGTTACCAATAGCATCAGCAACTTTCTTGAAATCAAATCCTAAAGCTCGAAGAGCATGCCAGAAATGACCTTGCAAAAAGAAGAAACCAAAGTAGTAGTGAACATTCACTAAAGCTGCTCTAGTTGAGTGACCAAAGAATGCTGTGGAATCAGAAAGGTCTCCAGTATCAATCCAGTAGGGGGCCACAGTGAATTGTAATTTTAATGGTTCACCAAACCACTCTATTGGATATACGGTTGTATTAGTTGCAGCCCAGAAAGCAGCCACAATTGCCATCCAACCAATACCTGCAAGAGACCATGAAAGAACTGCTTCGGCTGAAAGTAATTCAGCTCCTTTGAATTTACTCCATTCTCCAAGTCTCTTGTTTTCCCATTGAGTTGAACCAGCAACCATATGAATAGTTGCTCCAGTCAATTCAGCAAAAGCTAGGAAAGCATGTCCACCCATAACATCTTCAAGACTATCAATTTCAATGAAATCGAACTGTCGATTCCAAATCATTGTCAAGTCAAGGTTGTAATTAACCTGACGAACTGCACCTATCGCAGGATCGTATATGCCATGTATCCTCGCCCATTCAACAAACCATATACATGCGACACCAAAGAAAAACAAATGGTGACCAAGAATAAAAGTTTGATTATCGGGGTTTTCCCATTCAAGTTTGAATTTTCTAGCGCGAGGCACTTCGCTCTCTTCAACATCAGCCTCGAAATAGACTGCATGCAAGAGAGCTCCTCCTCCATAAACCATTGACAAGACCAAATGAACAATAGCTATTGCAGCTACTCCTACACCTGTCCATGCACCTGCCTCATTGAAACCAATTCCAATTGAAGCCAAATGAGCCAAGAATAGTGAGCTCTGATGCCCCATTGGGATCTCAGGGTTGTAGCGGGCAAGCTCCCAAAGTGTGCTTCCACCAGCCGCAAACGCGATCAAGCCTGTATGCCCTATATGGGAGGCTATAAATCGGCCTGAGCGGTTGGTGACCACAGAATTACCAGCCCACCAATCATAGGTAACATCTGGATTTCCATAGCTCTGCATAATTTTTTAAGCGATACAGGCGAAATATGCGTGCAGATTACACGCTGCTGAAATGATATGTGCAAAATAGTTAGAGGTCGTTATTTAGTTTGACTATTTTTTCCCATTTCAATAATTAAAACGATTTTATAGAAGCTGAGATATTGTCTCAAGGAGATAGTAAAAATCTTCGAAAGTCGAGTTATAGCTTAATTTAAAAACTCGAAATTCTCGACTAATCATTCAAAAAAGCTCAATCAACGAGATCTAACGATATTTGATAAAAAAATTTCAACGTTGTAAAACGAATAATTTTTTTTTAATCGATCGAAATTAAAAGAAAAAAATTGCAAAAAAAAAGAGGAGATTAAACTCCTCTTTAAAAATTATTTTGTTTTTGATTAAATCAATAAAGCTGAGCTGGAAGAGGCTCTTTAAGAACTTTCTTGAAGTCAAATCCCATAGCCCTTAAAGCATGCCATAGATGACCTTGAAGGAAGAAAAATCCAAAGTAATAATGAACATTTGCTAGAGCAGCCCTAGTTGTATGACCAAAGAAAGCAGGACCTCCTGAAAGATCAACGCTATCAATCCAATAAGGAGCAACACCAAACTTCAAGATCAAAGCTTCTCCGTACCAAGCTTCAGGATAAACTGTTGTGTTCTGAGCACACCAAAAAGCAGCTACTACAGCCATCCAACCAATACCTGCACAAGAGAATGAAAGAATTGATTCTGCTGAAAGAAGACCAGCTCCTTTGAATTTGGTGTATTCACCAACTTGCTTGGTAGCAATATGGAAAGCTCCACCTGTGATCTCAACAAATGCTAAGAATGCATGACCACCCATAACATCCTCAAGACTATCGATAGCCAAGAAATCAAACTGATGATTCCAAATATTGGTCAAGTTAAGGTTGTACTCAACTTGTCGAACAGCTCCTATTGCAGGATCATAAATTCCATGAATTCGTGCCCATTCAACAAACCATATACATGCAACACCAAAGAAAAGCAAATGGTGTCCAAGAATAAATGTCTGATTATCGGGGTTGTCCCACTCAAGTTTGAACTTTCTAGCTTGTGGAACCTCTGAATCTTGCATATCGCCAACAAATAGCACTGAATGCAATAAACCACCGGCTCCATAAACCATGGAAAGAACCAAATGAACGATGGCAATAGAAGCGACTCCTACTCCTGTCCAAGCACCAGCCTCATCAAAGCCGATACCAATTGAAGCTAAATGAGCAAGAAAGATAGAACTCTGATGACCCATGGGGATCTCAGGGTTATATCTTGCTAATTCCCAAAGAGTACTTCCACCTGCTGCAAAGGCTATTAGCCCAGTATGCGCAATGTGAGCAGCAATGAATTTACCAGATTTGTTAGTAACCCCAGCGTTTCCAGCCCACCAACCATAGGTGACATCCGGGTTTCCGTAGGTCTGCATGATTTAAGATTTTTGGCGTAATACGGTGAGCACACCTTACAGGCAGCTCAATTCAAAAACTACTATTAGTAATAAGGTCTTATACAGAAGTAGTAAAGTTTTTTTTCTTTAAATTGGCTTAACCCGCGACTAAACTAGGTTTTCATTGAAATACTAAAGAAAAATTTAAATATCAAAAATGAAATCTGCTTTACAACTTGAGCTACAAGACCTCCATGGACTTCCTTATATAGCAACAATAATTTGGTTTGTTCTGCTTGGAGTTTGTCTTTTAGCAGTTGTTTTTTATCTGTTTCAAAAAAATTACAGGCCAAAGGCAAAAATTGATGATCGTATTTCTCCTGAGAAGAAATCACGACCAAAAGGGTTTTAAATGACTAAGAAAATTTTGTTTTTCAATGTTAGTTCTCGAATTAATGTAATATCCTCAAACACGGGTTTGGCATAGTGGCCACCTGGGTTAACAATAAAAACAATTTTTTTACTCAATGATTGATTTTTCTCACCTTCTTGATTTTGCCACTCAGCTTCCACACCCATCAGATATTGGTTTAATCAAACCATCCGGTGGATTTAATATAGCTGCAGCTCTTTGTGGACTTGGAGCAGTATTTGGAGCTTCTCAATTCTTCTATTATTCTGATGATTCAAAAAGAATCGATCCTTGGGCCAAGCCTGAAAACTACAAAAACTAAAGAAAATTAAAAACTAATTTTTTATCACAAAAAAAGAGCCTCATCATATGACGAGGCTCTTTTTTATTGGGATTTTTAAAAACCAATAATTAATCAGAAAGGGTAACCCTAGCGTTATCAAGATTACTAATTGAATCAGTAACCTTCTTGAAATCAAAGCCTAAAGCACGTATTGCATGCCAAAGGTGACCTTGAATGAAGAAAAAGCCTAGGTAATAATGAACATTTGTAAGCCAAGCTCTTGAAGTATGGCCACTAACAACTCCAGTCATATCAGCGGTATCAATCCAATAAGGAGATATACCAAATTTAAGAGCTAGTGTTTCTCCATACCAAGCTTCTGGATAAACAGTTGTATTTGTTGCACACCAGAAAGCTGCAATAATTGCCATCCAACCAATACCGGCAAGAGACCATGAAAGAACTGCTTCAGCAGAAAGAATGTTCTTTCCTTTGAATTCGGTGTACTCGCCTACTTGCTTGGTAGCGATATGAAATGCTCCACCTGTAATCTCAACAAATGCTAAGAATGCATGACCACCCATAACATCCTCAAGACTATCGATAGCCAAGAAATCAAACTGATGGTTCCAAATATTGGTCAAGTTAAGGTTGTACTCAACTTGTCGAACAGCTCCTAAGGCAGGATCGTAAATTCCATGAATTCGGGCCCACTCAACAAACCATATACATGCCACTCCAAAGAAAATCAAATGGTGACCAAGGATAAAAGTCTGATTATCTGGATTGTCCCATTCAAGCTTGTATCTTGCTGCCTGACGATGCTCAGGACGATCATCAGCAAACAAACCTGAACTATTTTGGGTGTCTTCGCTAAAGATCAAAGAATGCAATAAACCTGCACCCGCATATACCATTGAGCAAATCAGATGGAATACACCGATAAAGGCTATTGATGTGCCATCAAATACTGTTCCAGTTGGATCAAATCCAATACCAATAGAAGCAAGATGTGGAATACTCACCATACCCTGGTGTCCCATTGGAATATCTGGGTTGTATCTAGCGAGCTCCCAAAGTGTGTTTGCACCAGCTGCGAAACAAATCAATCCTGTATGAGCAACATGCGAGCCAATAAATCGGCTTGACTTATTTGTTACGACAGAATTACCAACCCACCACCCGTAAGTGACGTCTGGATTTCCGTAGGACTGCATAATTGAGGAAATTGAAGTCGAAATTCGACCTACCTTACATTTACTGCCATTAATTTGCTTGAAATCGTAAAAGGTCTTTATTTAATACACAAATGAAATCAATAATAGAGCTGGTATTATCCGTTGATTTTCCTTACAAAACCAGTGTTAGATAGGATTTAAGAATCCTTGATACATCTCATCAATTTTATTAAATAAATAAAAAGCCCCGCAAAGTATTACGGGGCTTTTATTGAATATCCAAGCAATGAAATCAGTTAGTCATTAAGAGTGATTTGTGCCCTATCTAAACCAGCAACAGCATTTGCAACTCTCCTAAAGTCAAAGCCTAATGCACGAATAGCGTGCCATAAATGCCCTTGTAAGAAGAAGAATCCAAAATAATAATGCACATTTGTTAAAGCAGCTCTTGTGGTGTGACCTGCTAATGCAGTGCTCTCACTTACCTCTACAGTATCTATCCAATAGGGAGAAATTCCAAATTTCAAAGCCAAAGGCTCTCCAAACCAAGGTTCAGGATAAACAGTTGTATTTGTTGCGCACCAGAATGCTGCGACAATCGCCATCCAACCAATACCTGCCAATGAGAAAGATAAAACGGCCTCGGCAGAAAGGATCCCAGCTCCTTTAAATTGTGTGTATTCTCCTACCTGCTTAGTTGCGATATGGAATGCACCACCAGTTATCTCAACAAATGCTAAAAACGCATGGCCACCCAAAACGTCTTCAAGATTATCAATAGCTAAGAAATCAAACTGATGATTCCAAATATTGGTCAAATTAAGGTTGTACTCAACTTGTCGAACAGCTCCTATTGCGGGGTCATAAATCCCGTGAATTCTGGCCCATTCAACAAAAGCAATACAAGCTACCCCGAAGAAAATAAGATGATGACCCAAAATAAATGTCAAATTATCAGGGTTGTCCCATTCAAGCTTGAATTTTTGAGTAGTAGGTCCTGGCCCATCAGCCAAATCCCCATCAAAGAGCAAAGAGTGAGAAAGAGCTCCTCCTGCATAAACAAGAGAAGCAATAATATGGACAATTGCTACTGAAGCAACATTGGCTCCAGTCCAAACACCTGCATCATCAAATCCAATTCCAATAGATGCAAGATGAGCGAGGAAAATAGAGCTTTGGTGCCCCATGGCTATAGAGGGATCAAACCTAGCTAGCTCCCAAAGGGTGCTAGCTCCTGCAGCAAATGAAATTAGGCCCGTATGACCTGCATGGGCTGCAATAAACTTTCCAGCGCGGTTAGTAACCCTTGAATTGCCAGCCCACCACCCGTAGGTGACATCTGGATTTCCATAGGTCTGCATATAGAACAGGGGGGAATATATATTTTCCAGACTACAAGTTAGTAGACTTTTTAACTATCAAAAACCTAAATAAACAACCATTGATTAATAATTTAACATCATTTTATACTAGTACATAAGTAAAACTTAACAGTAAAATTAGTGCCTAATTATACAGAAAGCAAACAAGATAAGTTGCTTGCCTCCAAGCACAAAAACAGATAAGTTCTACTTAACTATTGATACGGTTTTTGTTGCTGGAAGAGCGCAAGCACTCTTCCAATGTTGACAGAGAAACGAACTTCGACTTCAATTCCTATCAACAATTAATGTCATAACAAAAATCAATCATGAGTGTGAGTACAAATAATTCATTTCATAAGTTCAAAACAAATTGATTAGCAATTGAGTTTTATAAATCCAAGAAAATTCTTATGGTTATACGTACCAATACAATTAAAAATCTCTTATAAAGTTTAACTAGTTTCTATCAATACAAATTATACTTAAAAAGCTAACTTCGGCTGAAGTTGATCGCATTGTTGAAATGGCATGGGAGGATAGGACTCCTTTTGATGCGATCGATTTTCAATTCAATCTCAAAGAGAGAGAAGTTATTCATCTAATGAGATCGAATTTAAAAACATCTTCTTTTAAAGTGTGGAGAAAAAGAGTTACTGGAAGGAAATCAAAGCATGGCTTCCCTGACAAGAAGACAAGGTTCAAGTCAGCTAATCAAAAGTGAAGTTCAAATTGATAAAAAATTGCCCGATTTGCTTGAAAGATTTTCAATGGAGAAAAAAATGGGCCAAAGACTGGGATAATGTCATTTACTGTTCAGAAAGATGTAGAAGAAGAAAAAATCAAAATTAACCACGTTTTTTCGCACTTTAAAAAGAATCCAGTTATTTTAGGAAATCAACTTCTTAATCTTTGAGAAGCAACGAATTTATTAATCGACTAAATTGAGAAAGATTTTCCTGATTTTTCCAAATCAATTATTCAAAATAAAAAATCAATTTTCTGACGTTAATCATATTGCTCTGATTCAAGATAACTTATTTTTTGGTTGTGATTCTCAATGGCAAAACAAGTTTCATTGTCAAAAAATAATTTTCCACAAAGCCACTATGGACTCTTATGAAGAAGATCTCAAATCTAAGGGTTTCAATGTAATTTATTTACAACATAAAAGAGAAAATAGAACAGAAGATAATCTCAATTATCTCTCAGGAAAAGGTTTTAATTATTTTATCACTTATGAAATATTTGATTGGTCGCTAGAAAAAAGAATAAAGGATTTCTCTTTGAAAAATAATATAAAGTTGGAAATAAGAAAAAGTGATATGTTTATAACTTGTCCAGATATATCTGAAGAAATACTTAATCAAAAAAAAATTTATGGAATGCAGCAATTTTATAAGATTCAAAGACAAAGCCTAAATATACTTATCGAAAAAGATGGTTCGCCTAAAGGGGGGAAATGGAGTTTTGACAAAATGAATAGAAAGAAGCTCCCAAATTCAATTGAAGTTCCTAGGATACCAACTATAAAAACAAACAGATTCCTAGATAAAGCTAAGAAAGAAGTTTCTATAAATTATAAAGATTATTATGGGAGTACAGAAAACTTTAATTATCCATTGTCTCATAAAGAGGCTGAAGAATGGTTAGATAATTTTTTAATTGAAAGATTTAATTTATTTGGAGATTATGAAGATGCAATACATTCAAATCATAGGACACTTTGGCATAGTGTTCTTTCTCCATTAATTAATTCCGGATTACTTACTCCGAGACAAATAATAGATAAATCATGGGAGTTTTATCAATCAAACAATATTGGGATTAATTCCTATGAAGGATTTATTAGACAAATTATTGGCTGGCGTGAATTTATCCTATTAATTTATAGACGAAAGAGTTTAGAACTCAGAAATGGAAACTTCTGGGATTTTGAGGACAAACCAATACCCTTATGTTTTTACACTGGTCAAACAGGAATAAGGCCCTTGGACCACTCAATAAAAAATATTTTAGAGACAGGATATGCTCATCATATAGAAAGACTAATGATAGTTGGAAATTTAATGCTTCTATGCAGATTCCATCCAAATCAAGTATACAAATGGTTTATGGAATTATTTATAGATTCATATGATTGGGTTATGGTTCCAAATGTTTATGGAATGAGTCAATTTTCAGATGGAGGACTATTTACAACCAAACCATATATTTCAGGCTCTAATTATATTCGAAAAATGTCTAACTATAAATCTGAAGATTGGTGCTCAACTTGGGATAGTCTTTTTTGGACATTTATAGATGATTATAAAAATAAGTTCAAGGACCAATATCGTCTGTCTATGATTTTAAGGAGTTTAGAAAAAATGGAGCCTAATAAAAAAATGAACCACAGACGTAATGCTAATGCGTTCATGTCTAAACTAAATTAATAATTTCAACTCAGATATTTAAAACGACTAAATTTCTATTAGCTTTGTCTAGGTGTTGTTTTTACTCCAAAAGAGTACTCTAGAAAAGAAGTTAATTTTGTATAGTGTTAATTTGATTAGGCAGAGTGAAGCTGAAAATTGGTGATCAAATTCCATTATTTTCTTTGAAAGATCAAAACGGGAACATCAGAACTTCAAATAAACTGAAAAAGTCTCTAGTTTTGTTCTTTTACCCGAAAGACGATACACCTGGTTGTACTATTGAGGCCTGTGGCTTTCGAGACAAATATGATCTTTTCAAAATTCTAGGTGCTGAGGTGTGGGGAATAAGCAATGGTAGTATTAAAAGTCATCTAGGATTTGCAAATAAAAACAAACTTCAGTATCCATTACTTTGCGATCAAAATAATATTCTCAGAAATCAATTTGGAGTACCGAAAAAGCTAGGATTCATTGAAGGAAGAGTAACCTATATAATAAATTCCGAAGGAATAATAAAACATATATTTGAAGACCTTCTAAATGGTCCAGCGCATATAAAAGAAGCTATAAAAGCATTAAAAAAACTTCAATAATAAATTGAATACTCATATGAATATTTTTGAAAAGGCAAATGATTTATTAGATAATTTCATTTTCAATCACCTTCATTCTTACCATCAGCTAAGAAATTACGATTATGGGATCGAAAACAGGACTAATGTTTCACAGATTTCTAAATATACATCTCACAGAATACTTTACGAATACGACATAATTGAAAAATTAAAAAAGTATGATAAGAGAAAAAAGTACACTGATGAAATTCTTTGGAGGATCTATTGGAAGGGTTACCTAGAAAATTACAAATCAATATGGTTTGAATATATACATTTCAAAGAAAAATCAAATAACTCAAACTCAATTAGTTCTGCAATAAATGGTAAGACAGGTATAGATTGCTTTGATACATGGATAGAGGAGCTTAGAGAAAATAACTATTTGCATAATCACTCAAGGATGTGGTTTGCAAGTATATGGATTTTCACTTTGGGACACCCATGGCAACTAGGAGCGAGGCTATTTATGAAACATCTACTAGATGGGGATGCTTCATCAAACACCCTTAGCTGGAGATGGGTGGCCGGAATGCATACGAACAAGAAGCCTTACTTAGCATCTAAAGAAAACATCGACAAGTACTCAAATAATCGATTCAGAGATACTCCAATTAGCATGTCAAGCGAAATTAATATCATCAAAAATAGTCAACATCAATCAAATAAACTTCCAGTTCAAAGAAGTTTCCCTAATAGTAATTTTCTACTAATGTTTGATAATGATTTGAATATAATGAACAGATCTAAGTTATTTAATTCATACTCGAAAGTATATATATTGTATAATGACTTCATCAATAATGAATTTGTGCTAAGTGAAAAAGCAAGTCAATTCAAACGAGGCTTAATTGACAAAATAAGTAAGTTAATCCCAAACTCAGAAGTATTAAAATCAAAAGACATAGGAACATATTTGCGTGGTCAAATTCTTGTTGATGTTATCTACCCAGGAGTTGGTCACAACCTAGATTTGATAAATAAATATGCATATCAAAATCAAATCAATCTTAATTATATTTATAGAGATGATGATCTTATGTATTGGAATTATGCAAAGTCAGGATTTTATAAATTTAAAAACTCATATTATAAACTTAATAATATCTAAATCTAATAAAATACAGATACCACAAATAAAACAAAATGCAATTATAGTAAGTACAAATTTGTAAACAAAAACATGGTTAGATTTAATGAAATTAAAAATCAAAATGGAAGAGTATTCTTAATCACTGGTGCAAATAGCGGGCTTGGTTATGAAACCTCGAAATTCCTTCTAGAAAGGGGTGCCACAGTGATAATGTGTTGCAGAGATTTACTCAAAGGAGAGAAAGCCAAGCAAGAACTTTTAAAATTTAATTTCTCTGGGAAGATTGAACTAGTTAAATTAGATTTATCCGATTTAAACAACGTAAAGAGATTTTCTGAATCTATTAAAAATAAATTTAATTCCTTAGATATTTTAATAAATAATGCTGGAATAATGGCCCCGCCAAAGACTTTGAGTAAGCAAGGTTTCGAAATACAGTTTGCGGTTAATCATCTTGCTCACATGAGCTTAACGTTGGAATTATTACCCTTGCTTGAAGAAAAAAATAATTCCAGGGTAGTTACCGTAACCTCGGGCGTTCAATATTTTGGAAAGATTCAATGGGAAGATCTTCAAGGAAATCTTAAATACGATCGTTGGGCTTCATATGCGCAGAGCAAACTTGCAAACGTAATGTTTGGGTTGGAGCTCAATTTAAAACTTAAAGAAAGAAATTCACAAACATCTTCACTACTCGCTCACCCAGGATTTGCACGTACAAATTTACAGCCAAAGTCGGTTGAGGCTAATCAATCATGGCAAGAGGGACTTGCTTATAAATTGATGGATCCAATGTTTCAAAGCGCAAAAATGGGAGCACTGCCTCAAATATCAGCAGCTACATTATCTAGCGCTCAAGGGGGAGAACAATATGGGCCTAGATTTAACTTCAGAGGGTTCCCAAAAATATGTAGAAATGCTCCAAAAGCATTAAATCAATCTTCAAGAAAGAAATTATGGGAGATAAGCGAAAAGCTTATAAAAGATGCTTGATCTCCTCTAAAATAAAGAAAGTAATTCCTCTCCTTTATCACATATTTCCTGCTGAGAAGGGCACTCTATTATCCCAGTCCAATCAATTAAGCCTTTTCTAATTATACAATTACATTTATCCTTACCAGTTAATTCATTAAGTTCTTCTCCGGTCCAAGGAGATGGGTTATCGCTAAGCATTATTTCTTTCAATCGATCAGAAAACGACTTATTTAATTCATCATAAACTTGAAGTGATTGAAGAAAATCCTCAAATGCCTCCGATTTATTATCAGAATTTCTTTTTTGTAATTCTTTATAAAAAACACCTCTCATAAATTTTGTACAATTGATGGCTTCAGAATTAGTAAATGGTTTCAACTTTGGACTTAAGTATTCCCGATTTCTCACTATTGATTCTAAGGATAATAACCTTTTTTCTAGATCTTGAATCTTATCAACTGAAGATAAATGAGTATTTTGAATATCATCATCAGACAAGGAATTGGTAACTAAATCAGTAATATGTTCTGTTAGACTTTTTCCCGACATCATTGCCTGCCGCTTAACTCTAATTAATAAGTCTTTTGAGATCTTTATATTAAACTGACTTTTAGTCATCTATTGATAAAACATGACTAGATCAACTATAATCATTTCTATAATAATAACAATAATCTGTTAGAGAAAAATGTCTTCTTCGAACAGAAAATAAATTACTATTTAAACTATTTTCACTAGTAAGTATATTTAAATAGTAACTTTGTTTTTCTTCATCAAGTAATCTCAATGGTCCACTTTAGTTCGCTTTTTAATTTAGAAGGCCCCACGAAACTCCCTCTTACTGGTGCTACTAATTCAGACTTTGAAGAAGAAGCCAAGGCAATATAATTATGATTAACAAGTCCAGGACCACTTGGGTCAAAGCCTCTCCATCCAAAACCAGGTATAAAAACCTCTGTCCATGCATGAAGTTCATATTTATCAGGAGGTTGTTCCATGAATTGATATCCACTTACAAAACGACTTGGTATACCTACACATCTACAGGTTTCCATCAACAATATTGCTAAATCCCTGCAAGAACCAACTCTCTCGCTCAGAGTCCTTCCGGAAGTCCATGCTGGTCCCATATGCCTTGGAGTATATTTAACTCTATCTTTAATTAATTCAATTAATTGATATAAAAAATCCAATACATTATTATTTATTCCGACTAAAGCCTCTTGGGCAATTTTAATAGCGGCTGGATCATGCTGACCATTAGGGAACCATCCTTTAATAAATCCAATCAATGAATTATTATATTCGATTTTCAAAGGCAAACTTAAGTCATATTGATTTTTAAACTTATATAAATCAGGGTGAATCTTTGTTTCTATATCACTTTCTGCTTTTATGATAAGAGAATTTGTATAACCAGTAAAATTCACTTTAAAGATATCATCTCCATTTTCTGAAAGGAAAGGTAAAATATAGTTAGAAGAGGGTGTAACTTGAAGGTCAAATTTAGATAATTCCTGAAAACTATTAGACCTTGGTTTAAGACAAATTAAATGCTCTTCAAGTGATACAGGCAATTCATAAGTATAAACTAATGTATGAATTATTTTCTTTTTCATTCTTCTAAAGATTCAACATCATATCTTTTATCATTTCTAAAATAAATTCCATGTATGAGATCATGCAACTTGTTTAAATCAATTTGAAGACTATCAATAGCTTCATGTAAGCCATCTTTGATTAAGTGATCGATTCTTACAAAGCTCCATTTTGAGAGCAATAATCCTATTAAACATTCAAGATCATTAGGTTTTTCAGATACAGGAGAGTTTTGAATCTTCACCAAAGATTCTTTTATACCTTCAAGGCAAAATCTAACTGACCTTGGAAAGATAGGATCCAATAACAAAAAACTAGCAATTGCATTTGGGCTTATTGATCCTTGCTCAGATATCCTAAACATTTGATAAGCTCCCGCTGATCGCAATAAAGAAATCCACTGAAGCTCGTCCAATGCTCCGCCAAGTTCTTTTAGATTTGGTAAAAGTAAAAAATATTTTACATCTAATATCCTAGAAGTTTTATCAGCCCTCTCAATTAATCTTCCTAATTTACTAAAATCCCAAGCAATGTCATGACTAAAAGTAGCATCAGTGACTCCATAAAATAATTGACAACCTCTTCTAATTTCAAATAATTGTTCTTGAGCAGGTTGATGCCAGATCACCTCACCTTCTTGAATACTCCAATATAAACTATTAATTTGTTCCCACATTTCAGAGGTAATAACATCTCTTATTTGACGAGCATTTTCTCTTGCCATGCAAATACAACTTAAAATGCTATTAGGATTTTCCCTATCTTTAATAAGGAAATTTGTTACATCACTAGGAGTCTTATTTATATAAATTTCATCAAACTTCTTTCTATCTCCACTTGCGTCGACTAAAGGCAACCAAGGCTCTGCACTCCCAGGAGGACAATCTAGTGCCATAGACTCACTTACCTCAACAAATCTAGAAATATTTTCTGCACGTTCAAGATATCTGTTAATCCAATAAAGTGATTCAGCGACTCTGCTAAGTAGCATTTTTATTATTTACTAACGACCCAAGTATCCTTACAGCCTCCTCCTTGAGATGAATTAACAATCAAAGAATCTCTTTTCAAGGCTACTCTTGTTAATCCTCCAGGGCTTACCCAAGTATTCTTTCCTCTAAGCACATAGGGTCTTAAATCGACATGGCAGGGGTAAACTTCCCCATCGCTAAGTGATGGAACTGTAGATAAATCCAATGTTGGTTGCGCTATGTAATTTCTTGGATTAGCTTTTATTTTCGCTGAAAACTTATCAATATCTATTTGGGATGAATGTGGACCAATTAACATTCCGTAGCCGCCTGCTTCAGATACACTTTTTACAACTAACTTGTCAAGGTTTTCTAATACAAAGCTAAGTTCACTTGGTCTCGCACAAACATATGTTTTAACATTATTAATTATTGGTTCCTCTTTTAGATAATACCTAATCATTTCAGGCACAAAAGTATAAATTAATTTGTCATCTGCTAGACCTGTCCCAGGTGCATTTGCTATGGCCACTCGACCTTTTCTCAATACATCAATAAGGCCTGGAACCCCTAGCATTGAATCTTTTCTAAAGGACTTAGGGTCTAAATAATCATCATCTATTCGACGATAAATTACATCAACTTTTTTAATGCCAGAAGTAGTTTTCAAATAAACATTTTGATTCTGACAAACTAAATCACTTCCTTCAACTAATTGAACTCCCATTTGTTGAGCTAAGTAACTGTGCTCAAAATATGCACTATTAAAAACTCCAGGAGTCAATAGGACAACTTTTGGCGTATCAGTCCAAACTGCTAATTCCTGGAGTGATTTCAACAAATATGAGGGATAATCATCAATAGGCCTGACAACTCTTCCATTAAAAAGGCTCGGGAAAATCCTTTTCATAACTAATCTATTTTCCAAGAAATAAGCAACACCTGAAGGGCAGCGAAGATTGTCCTCTAAAACTAGCCACTCGCCTTTGCCATCTCTAATAAGATCAAGGCCAGAAACATGACACCATTTCCCTAACGGTAGAACAATGTCCTTCATCTGAGGTCGCCATCCATCGGAGCTCTCAATAAGATCTATAGGAACAATTCCATCTTTAACTATTTGTTGTTTTCCATAGACATCAGCCAAGAACAAATCTATTGCTTCGAGTCTTTGTATAAGTCCCCTCTCTAAATCCGACCACTCGGAAGAACCAATTACTCTTGGGAGAGGATCAAAAGGGAGGATCCTTTCAGAGCCTCTGTTACCAGAATCATTGAGACGAAAAGTTGCTCCATGGCGAAGAAGAAGCTTCCTTGCTATTCCATGACTTATGTTCAATTGATCTAAACCCATCTCGCCCAAAGAGGAAAGTAAAGGCTCTAAAGATGATCTCGGTAAAAAACCCTCTGAAGAAAAGTATTCATCATATCCCTTTTTAGGTTGATAATTTTTAAACATATCAACCTAAAGATCTGAATTAAATATTATTCAAGTCATTCGCTAAGTAAGTATCTAAAATTACAAAAAGTGCTTTAAAGTCCTACATTGATCTATATATGTATACTTAAATACACTTTATAAATCTGAAATTAAAAATAAATGATCGTCAAGATTTCAAAAGATGCCAATATAATTGATCTAGACTAACTATTGAAATTCAAAAAAGAACATATATAAAAGACATCCTAAATTATTATTGATTGTTATCAATAAATCCATTAGTTAGCAAGGCAACTTATCGTATAAGAAAAATTGATTAATACAAATAGATTTACTAATTGCTATTAGCAAAATCCTGGTGAGTTTACCCATCCGACATATTTGATTTAGAAGCTAAATTTCGTCTGTCAGATTTTTATCTGATCTTATT
>QCIZ01000010.1 GCA_003216375.1 Prochlorococcus sp. AG-402-O21
ATGGGAAGTAGTTTCGGAAAACTTTTTAGTATCAGCACCTTTGGCGAATCTCACGGTGGTGGCGTTGGTGTAATTATTGATGGATGTCCACCAAGGTTGGAACTTGATATCAATGAAATACAAAATGATCTCAATAGAAGGAGACCAGGTCAAAGCAAAATCACTACTCCAAGAAACGAGAGTGATGAAGTTGAAATTCTAAGTGGCCTTTTAGGGAACCAAACCTTAGGAACACCAATTGCCATGGTTGTAAGAAATAAAGATCATCGGCCTAAAGATTATTCTGAAATCAAAAAAACTTTTAGACCATCTCACGCTGATGCTACTTATCAGAAAAAATATGGAATTCAAGCTTCAAGTGGAGGTGGAAGAGCATCAGCAAGAGAAACGATTGGTAGAGTTGCTGCTGGTTCTGTTGCAAAGCAACTTCTCACCAAGTCCTCTGATACAGAAATACTCGCTTGGGTAAAGAGAATTCATGATATTGAAGCTGAAATTCAACCTAGCGAAGTAACTTTTGATGATATTGAGAAAAATATTGTTCGATGTCCAAATCAATCCGCTGCAGATTTAATGATTCAGAGAGTGGAGGCTTTTGGTAAAGAAGGAGACTCTTGTGGCGGAGTAATAGAATGTGTTGTTCGAAATCCGCCAGTAGGCCTTGGCATGCCTGTTTTTGATAAGTTAGAGGCTGATTTAGCTAAGGCATTAATGTCTTTGCCTGCTACTAAAGGTTTCGAGGTGGGCTCAGGTTTTGGAGGCACTTTTCTAAGAGGTAGTGAACATAATGATCCTTTTTTGCCATCGGATTCTGATCAATTGAAAACTGCTACTAATAATTCAGGGGGCATTCAAGGAGGTATTTCTAATGGCGAGGATATAGTTTTGAGAGTTGGATTTAAACCAACAGCAACAATTAGGAAAAGTCAAAAGACTATTGATGAAGATGGTAATGCTACAACTCTCAAGGCAACAGGAAGACATGATCCTTGTGTTTTGCCAAGGGCTGTTCCAATGGTTGAAGCAATGGTTGCATTAGTTTTAGCTGATCATCTACTTAGACAAGAAGGCCAATGTGCTGACTATTGATTAATTAATTAAGAATTGGTCTTTAGAATTGATTTTCAATAATCTTTTAGCCATATCTCTAGATCTTTATCAGGTATTTGATTTCGTAACTCTCTTCCAATAATCAATGCATTGTATCCACTTATTAATAACTTGTTTAAATTTTTACTTTTAATTCCACCTGCACCAATAAAAAAAATATCTTTTTTTGTAAAGCCTTTTAATTCGTTTGTAAATTTAATTCCTAATTTTGATGCAGGATAAATTTTTACAATTTTATATCCTAGCTTGATTGCTTCTTTAAAATTTTCAATATTAGATATTCCTGGAATTACTAATTGATTATGTTTTATGGCTTTGAGATGAATTTCTTTATTAAAAATAGGACTCATGGAATAATTTAGATCTAATGAAAGGATTGAATCTAAAGATTGTTTCGATGAAATTGATGCAACACCAATATTAATTGTATTGAATTTTTTCTTTATTTCTAATATCAAATTTATCCATTCTGGATTTGAATCCCATCCTATTTCAATATTGTTAATACCATAATTAGAAAGCTCATTGATTCTTAAAAATAAATCATCTCTTTTTTTTGATGTATTAAAAAAATTATATTCGAGTCTGATTACAACTATTAGAGGTTGTATCTTAAGAGATCTTATTAAATTATTTTGCTTAACTTCCAAAAACTATATTTTTACACTAAGCATACTCAGCAACTTTAACTTCATGGCGAATCAATAAATCTTGGAATTCAAGAGAATCAACTGTCTCAGTTTCCATAAGCATTGCGGTTAACTCTTCAAGTACTTGACGGTTGTCGTTTAAAGCTTTTTTAGCTCTTTTGTATGCAATTTCAACAAGAATTGAGACTTCTGAATCAATAGTTGCAGCTGTATCTTCAGAAAAATCTCTTTCTGCAGAAATGTCTCTACCAAGGAACATACCCCCTTGTGATCGCCCTAGAGCTACAGGACCTAACTTGTCACTCATGCCAAATTTGGTAATCATTTGCCTGGCAACTGAAGCTACTTGCTTAAGATCATTTGATGCTCCAGTAGTTACTTCATCTTCTCCATAAATAATTTCCTCTGCAACTCTTCCTCCAAGAGCAACAGCCATTTGATTTTGAAGGTAAGACCTTGAATAAAGACCAGATTCCATTCTTTCTTCACTAGGCGTGAAAAAAGTTAATCCTCCAGCTTGTCCTCTTGGAATGATTGAGATCTTTTGTACAGGGTCATAATCTGGCATTACAGCGCCAACTACGGCATGGCCAGCTTCGTGATAAGCAACTAGCCTTTTACGCTTTTCACTCATGACAGTGTCTTTCTTCTCGGGACCAACCATAATTCTTTCAATTGCAGCACCTATTTCTTCATTACTGACCTCTGTTAATTCTCTTCTAGCAGCTAATATCGCAGCTTCATTTAATAGATTTGCTAAATCTGCCCCTGTAAAACCAGGTGTTCTTCTTGCTACTTGATCAAGATCAACTCCCTTTGAAAGGGTTTTACTTCTTGCATGAACTTTGAGTATTTGCAATCTACCTGAGTAATCAGGTCTATCTACTGTTACTTGCCTGTCAAATCTTCCTGGTCTCATGAGTGCTGAGTCGAGCACGTCAGGTCTATTAGTTGCGGCAACAATAATTATTCCTGAATTTCCTTCAAATCCATCCATTTCAGTTAGTAGCTGGTTGAGTGTTTGTTCTCTTTCATCATTTCCTCCTCCAAGCCCAGCTCCACGTTGACGACCTACCGCATCTATTTCATCAATAAAAACTATACAGGGAGCATTCTTTTTAGCTTGTTCAAAAAGATCTCTAACTCTGCTAGCACCAACTCCAACAAACATTTCTACAAACTCAGAACCAGATATAGAAAAGAAAGGAACTGAAGCTTCACCTGCCACGGCTTTAGCAAGTAATGTTTTACCTGTACCTGGAGGACCAACTAATAAAACACCTTTAGGAATTTTTGCCCCAACAGCTGTAAAGCGATCAGGATTTTTTAAAAAATCCACAACTTCAGTAAGTTCAAGCTTTGCTCCTTCAATACCAGCGACGTCTCCAAAAGTTATTTTGGTTTCTGACTCCATTTGAAGCCTTGCTTTACTCTTACCAAAATTCATTGCTGGATTTCCACCCCCGCCAGAGCCAGCTCTTCTGAATAGGAAGAATAGACCTCCCAATAAAAGTATTGGGAAAATCAGGCTACTAGCAGCTTGTTGAAGTGGATTTGATTGAGTAGTTGGTTGTACAGCAATATCAACGTCATTATCAGTTAATAGTTGAAGTAATTCTTGATCTGGAGCCAAGTTAACTAAAGCTCGGTTCCCATCACTTTCAACAATTTGAGCTGTACCTTTGTCTGGAGATATGAGAACCCTGCTGACCTGTCTCTCTTGAACAGCTTCTATGAAGTCACTATACCTAAGTGTCCTAGATGCTTTCGTTGGACTTGGCTTATCGAAAAAAGCACTTCCGACAAAAATTACTACAACGACAATTAGTACATAAAGACCAATGTTTCTCCAGCGTTTGTTCATGTTTATCTATATCTACTTAGAGTTTAATAGGATTAGGTCCAACTATGCGGCTCTTAGTACATCAACGACGCTTTTAAATGCAAACCATTCAGGAATTTCTTCTCCACTTCTAAGCATTTTCCTGAATTGAGTGCCGCTTAATTTTTTTATGTGCAATCCTTTTTCTTTAGCATAATCAGCGGTTACATAGCCTTCCTCTTCTGTATATACTAGATTTAAAGATGGAACTGTTTGCATTCCTAATTCTTCGCAGCACTCGTTTGCAAAATTCTGAGCATCATATGGACCATAAAAATCTTCTCCGCTGAGAGAGGACTTAGAGCCTGCCATGTCTCTTCCAATAATGAAATGAGTGCATCCATAATTTCTCCTGATAATCATGTGTTGAAGAGCTTCTCTTGGACCAGCCATATGCATTGAATAAGGAAGATATGACCACCTGATTTTTGGATTATTAACTTCAGAGGCAAGTTTTTCATAAGTTTGAAACCTTACTGATCCAGGTATGTCATCTTCTTGAGTTGGTCCACAAGTTGGATGAACAAGAACAACACCATTTTTACTAACATTATTCGCTTCTAAGGCTCTTGTGAAAAGCTCATAATGGGCTCTATGAATTGGATTCCTGCACTGAAATGCAACTACATCTTCTCCAGGAGGAAGATTTTCTCTTACTTGAGAAGGAGTTTGGCAGGTAAAAACTCTTTTAGGTAGTTCTAGACCTTTGATTGATCCCCCTAAATAATATTTTTTCCGCTCCATAGAGATCATTCTGACTGCAGGATGCTCTAAGGAAGTTGTTCCGTAGCAATATTTGGCTTCAATCACCTTGTTAGGTGTCCATTTTTCTTTTACTTCTAAAATTGCTAGTTCTTGATCTTTATATTTGAGTAAAACTGAATCTCCTGGGTTTATGTCTTCTCTATCTGTATCCATAACAATTGGTAGACCAAACAGTAAACCAGATTCGATTCGATTTTCTTTAACAACTGAGTTATAATTTTTTTCACTCATGAACCCATCCAAAGGAGAAAAAGCACCTATCAAAAGAAGTTCAATATCACAGGCATTTCTGTCAGAACAATTTAATGTTTTAAAAGAATTTTTTTTCAACTCTTTTGCTTCTTGATCAGATGCCATAAGGTTTATAAGTTCTCCACCATAAGGTTTGATCAAACCTTCGATATTTTTTTTAGAACTTTGCTTGCTAGTCATTTTCCCTTGAAGTAACCCGGCAAATTCTCCCAGATAAAGGGCCCATATTTAAGAAATTGTTTTCATTCAATTCAGCACAAAAAAAAAGAGGGTTTTAACCCCCTTTTTGATTTGATTAGGATGATTATATTCCTAGCCTTTGCGACCATAGAAAATACCTTTGATTTTGATATCAACAGGATCTTTTGATCCAAGGTCATTATCTGAAGGCTGGATAGCAACAAATTGCCCGCCAAATTCTTCAGTGTCAGCATCCACACTATCGACAGTAAGTGTTATTTCACCTTTACCGCCAAGATCATCTTTAACATTTTCTCTTGCAAGATCCTCATCATCACCACCACGAGCAATGAGAGCTTGAGCATATTCAACACCAGTTGATTTAGCGCGACTCTTTGGATCAAGAAAGTCTGCAGATCTATAACTTGGTGTTGTTGTAGGACCTGAAAATTCAGCTCCTGGTTCAATTGATTTTCCTTTTTTGGATTCAGCAACCATCTCTTTAACAGAGAAAGCAAAAGGAAACTCCTCTCCATTTGGAGCTAGAACTGTAATTAGAGAGAAGTCAATACCACCTTTTTCGGTGAATTTACCACCGGAAAGATCACCATAAACTTCATCAAGACTTGTATTGAAGCGAGGACTGATAATTTTTGCTATTGCAAAATCAGATTTATTTCGCTTGTTACCTGGAAGTTTTACTGAAACTTCTGTTGGCTGAAGGCATAAGCTTTTGAATTGGCCATCAGCATTAATAGAACCCGATGACCCCGCTGGTAAAACAGTGCAAGCATCAGCTTGGCCAGTATTAACAACATTGCCAAAACGAGCATTACCTTGCTCGCGCCCTTTTAAAGCTGCAGATGCGCTTGATGGGAGAGTTGTAAAGGTGAGACAAAAAGCCAGCATCAAAGCCAGCAGAGGACGAAATCGCATGAGAGGGCTAGATGACTGCGGTCGAAACCGCCCAATTAATTCAGTTGGGATATTACAGGTATCAAATACTTCTTATCACAAGCATTTGATAGCTCTATACAACCCGTAGCTTTTGCTTTGTTGGATTTACCACCTCGATTTCCTTGAAAACCTAATGATAGCAGTCTTTTTTAGGGTTTAGACTCCAATTTAAAAAAAAAACGAATACGAAAAATATCTATAAATTTACGATTTGAGATTTCGAATTTCATCCAAAAGTTGATGAGATATTGAAAGTTTTGTTGAGAAAGATAAGTTTTTGACCATTTTTTTTGGCCCCAACAAAAAGCCACTGTTGAAGTTTTTATCAAATCCTTGCCCAGCTCTGTCAATGGGATTGGCCATGAGAAGGTCACAACCTTTTAAAACTCTTTTTTTCTCTCCTTTTTCAATGATTTCATTATCACTTCCTGTTTCAGCAGCAAAACCTAGAAAAATTTGATTTTCTAATTTTTTTCTAGTTTGATTTTTTATTAGGTCTGTGGTCATTTCTAAATCATCAAAAATGGACTTTATAAAAAATTCTTTAGAGATTTTTTCCTTGCTTGGACTATTTTTTTTGAAATCTGATACTGCTGCAGTCATTACAATGACTTGAGCAGATGGTTGTAAATCGTCAATTTTTTCTCCCATTTCATTTGAGGTCCTAACTGAATAAGTATTAAGTCCCTCTAGAAGATCTTCTTGAACACTTATTGGGCCATGCACTAAATCAACATCTGCACCTCTTAATTTTGCAGCTTGAGATATAAAAACCCCCATCCTTCCGCTACTTCGATTTGTTAATTGTCTTGCAGCATCAAGGTCTTCGACGGTGGGACCAGCTGATACAAGAAATCTTATGCCTTTTAGATCTTTGGTAAGAAATTTATTTTTTTCATGGAAAATAAATGCACTTTCAGAGGCCAATTCAATAATGTCCAAATTGACCATTTTCCCATCACCAAATCTGTCGCAAGCTAAAAGTCCCTCAGAAGGTTCAAGACTAATAATTTGGTCATTAGTTTTTGTGTGGTTCCAATTCTTCTTTACTGATTGATTTGACCACATTGAAGTGTTCATTGCAGGCGCAATAACGATTTGTGATTGAGCGGCTAAGAGAATGCTTGCTAAAAGTCCATCGGCATTTCCACTAGTAAATTTGGATAGAGATGTTGCACTCATAGGTGCAACAATAATTAGTTCAGCCCATTCAGCCAAAGCAATATGCAAAGGCTTCGTTTGAGAGTCTTCCCACTGATCTTTATCTTGATAACATTTATTTCTGCTTAAAGTAGATAAAGATAAGGGACTTACTAATTTTGCTGCGCTCTGAGTTATGACGCATCTGACCTCTACCCCAGCTTTGATTAGGCGACTAACCAGAATTGGAGCTTTTACAGCTGCAATACTACCTGTAACAGCAACTAATATTTTTTTCCCAGATAAAGTTGAATTATTCATGATATTTAGATTTTATCTCAAATAGACCTTCAAAAGATATTTTTCAAATTTTAAATAATGCATATTTTTCATATTGAAGGAGACTTGATTTTTTATATCTTGATTGAAAATGATTTTTTGCTTTATAGGATCTTTCATTTATTATGCTTATGTTAGAGGATTTGCTAATGAAAAAATCTAAATTAATTTTTTATCTTTGTTTCTTATGCCTTTAAGAATTCAGAAAACAGTTTTATATAAATCATCTGCAAAGATTGTTGATAGGTTAGCAAATTGGGCTGCAAATCCTTGGAGAAGATATTCATTGTTAGTAATTATTTTTCTGATAGGTTTTTTGCTAGGTAGTTCTCTAGGTATGATAAATGGTGTTCTAGCTTTGATGGATCCAGTTGGGGCATTTATTGTATTAATATTTTTGGAAATATTAATTAAAGCTAGATTTGTTTTTTTAAAGTCAAAAAAACCAAAAATTCTTATTTTAGTCTTTGATATGTTTAGAATAGGTTTATCATATGGCCTTTTTTCAGAGGGATTGAAACTATTATAAATATAATTAATTATTTTTACTCAAGCCTAGTAAATAAAGCAAAGCCATTCTAGTAGGAATGCCATTCTCGACTTGTTTGCTTATAAGATTGATTGAAGTATCTTCAACTAATTGACTGCTTATTTCTATGCCTCTATTTACTGGCCCAGGATGTAGAACAGGAACTTTCTTTTCACACCATTTTAAACTTTCATGTGTTATTCCATATTGTGCAAAATAACTATCAAGATCTGTAATCATATTTTGCTTCATTCTCTCTTTTTGTAATCGAAGTGTCATAACAGCATCACTATTTTTTAATGCATCTTTTAGCGATCTTTCTATGAAAACAGCACCTCTTTTGTCAATGGGATCAAATTTTTGCCCTGGCGGAGGATTGAGAACAAAATCAACAAATTCCTCTGGAAGTAGACTTTGAGGTCCACATAGTGTTACCTCGGCTCCACATGCGGTTAGTGCCCAAAGGTTGGATCTGGCAACTCTAGAATGAAGAATATCTCCAACTAATGTGATCTTTTTATTTAAAAGACTATTCGTAGTTGCTTCATTTGGATTAAAGAAATTAGCCAGTGTAAATAAATCCAAAAGTCCTTGACTTGGATGACTATGAAATCCATCCCCTGCATTAAGAATGGATGTATTGATGTTATTTATGTCTACGTAATTAGCTAACTCTGCGGGGACATTTGTTGACTCATGCCTGATTACTAAAATATCGGCCCCCATTGAGATGTATGTGAGGATAGTGTCTAAAGGTGTCTCTCCTTTACTTAGAGAACTTGTTGATACAGAAAAATTCTGAACATCAGCAGATAGTCTCTTTGCTGCAAGTTCAAAGCTAGTTCGTGTTCTTGTACTTGGTTCAAAAAACAAGTTGGTAACCAGTCGTCCTTGAAGCGCGGGAAGTTTTCTAGAACTTGATTTATGGACATCTTTAAATCTTTTTGTTAGGTCTAAAACTGTGTTGTAATCCTCCAAAGAAAAAGTAGATAGATCAAGAATGTGATTATGTTTCCAATTATTCATAATCCCTCAAAGGTGGATGGTGACCAACACTTATTTTTTGGAGGAATTCGATCTCCTTTAGCCCTTTTGCTAACACTTCTACTACTTTTAAGGTACCAACGCCAAGGTATATCTTTAGCTTGCGAAATGCCAATTCTTGTGGTCTGAACAATATTTCCCATTCCCATTAAAATTTTCCCCTCTTTTAACCAAAAATCATTTGCAGGAGATAAGGGTAAATTGTCAAAATTCCTATTTAATCCAAATCTTTTTGCTAATAACCCTGGCCCAGAAGCAATTCTCTCGTTTTCTCCTTTTATTGCTATCGATCGAAGAAGTACACCATTTGCCCAATTTTTTTTCCCGGTAACAATATTTACGCAACTATTAATACCGTATGAAAGGTAGATGTATAAATTACCAGGTTCACCAAAAAGGGTTTCATTCCTTTGAGTTCTACCTGAGAAGCCATGGCATGATGCTTCTTCTTGAGAATAAGCCTCAGTTTCAACAATTACACCAACAAGAAAGCTGCTTTTTGAGATGCGCTTAATTAAAGAGCAGCCAATTAAGTTAGGAGCGACCAAATGAGATGGCCTTGAGAAGAATTCTTTTGTAAGAAGTGAGATTTGCTTGCCATTTCTTTTCAATCCATATTAATACTTCATAATAAATTTCTCTATCTTGATGATCAATCTATCAACACTTAGGATTTCGTAAAAGGCATTAAGATGGCATCATGCTAAATTAACTTATTTTTTCTAGAGGAAAGCGCTAGATTTTTAACTAATAAAGCCTCCTTCTCATTATCTAATTATTTTTTTAATTTTCTAATATAAAAATGACTAAAATTTCCTCATCTGATGTTCGTAAGGTCGCAAAGTTAGCTCGTTTAGAACTTCCAGAGGATCAAATAGAAACTTATACAGAGCAACTCGAAGAAATACTTTCATATGTTGATCAACTTCAAGAAATAGATACTGAAAACATCCCTCCAACTACTAGAGCTGTTGAGGTAGTTAATGCAATGAGAGAGGATATAGTTAAAGTTAATTGTTCAAGAGAAGATCTTCTTAATCAAGCACCTCATAGGGAAGGTGATTTTTTTAGAGTTCCAAAAATACTTTAAATTTAGTAATTATCTTTTACTTTCTGTTCTGATTCTTGTTTTATGGATTAATTTTATATATTTTCTCCTCCAATTATTTTTTGGTAATAATCTTGCTATTGGTCTCATGTTACTCCTTCTTTCTTTGTGACTTCTAATTCCCAAAAAAACATCATAAAGAAAATTTAGACTATCTTTTTTAGTTTCAAAAATCCCCATTCTTTGAGGCGAACCTTTTTGATCTAAAAGTGGTTTTGTGGCTTCGTAAGCTGGTTTATATTCAAACCATGGAATAGATGGCCATAAATGATGAACTAAATGGTAATTTTGACCCATTATTAGCAAGTTCATTAATTTACTTGGATAAACTCTTGCATTTTTCCATCTATTTCTAGAATCAAAAGGTCTGTGTGGTAGATAATCAAAAAATATTCCTAAAGTGACTCCAACCATTAATGCTGGTCCGAACCATAAATTATAAATAACATTCATAAAATTATATTTAATACCTGCAATGATTATGCAAATAAATATTCCTCTCTCAATTCCCCATTGCATTAATTCAAACTTTCTCCAAAGTTTTCGCTCAAAGAAAAAATATTCATGATAAAAAAATCTTGGAGCGATTAACCAAATAGGTCCAAAAGTGCTAACTATGTGATCTGGGTCGTTTTTTGGATCATTAACGTATTTGTGATGCTCTAGATGAACTCTAGTGAAAACTGGGAAACTAAAGCCTAGTAATATCGCCGATCCATGTCCCATGAATTGATTGACCCATTTATTTGGATGGGCAGCATTGTGACAGGCATCATGAATAACGGTCCCTTCCATATGAAGAGCTAAAAAAGCTAATGCAACCAAAATAGGTAACGGCCAGTTCCCCTGATACCACTGCCAAACAGTAACTATTGCAAGAAAATATCCACCAATGAAAAGACCTAAAGTTACGTTTAAAGGCTTAGGAGGATCAAGATATTCTTGGATCTCATTTTGCCAGTCTCGTAATGACTTCAGTTTTTTCGTTGCCTTATTTTTGTCAGACCTCGATAAGCACTGGGTCATTGCTTGATGTGATTGAGATTAATTGAGCTAGTACAGCTTAATTAAAAAATGCCCACCGGGAGACTTGAACTCCCACGACATAAAGTCACTGGTACCTAAAACCAGCGCGTCTACCAATTCCGCCAGGTGGGCCAAAGGGTTTCACCTATTGACAATTGATTCTAGCAGCTCATTGATGGCTATTTAAAGACTATTTTTGATTCGTGAACGTAAAAAGATTAATGTAAATTTCATATTTATATAAGAGTGATTGGAAATTCTCTTTTTATGACGCATGATTTTTAGTTTTTCAATAAGCTTCTCCTATCACAAAATAAACTCGTATTGAGAAGGATATGGTTGTTTCTATTTTTGGATACTTATTTCTTTGTGTTGGAATTTTGATATTGGCTTTACCTTTAATTCTTGTCGAATTGAGTAGGCCGCGAGATTGGTTAACGGGCGGACTTTTTTTATTTTTAGGATTATTTCTAATAGTGGAGAATGATCTTTTAAGAGGTTCAATAAATTTACTTGTTATTTCTATGACAATTTTGTATGGGAAATTGATTTTCGAAATTATTCAAACTAGATGGTATCAATTAAGTTCTGAAGAAAAAAAACGGATTGGATCTTTTCAGAGATGGTTTGAATCTTTTAAACAGCTCGGTCAAAGTTTTGTTTTACTATGTAATGGCTTTTTAAATTTGTTTAAAGGCTTCAAGAAAAAATCTGAAAAACCGTTAAAAGAAAAAAAATGGGTTCATCCAGAATTGCAAGAAGAAGTCAAGAAAAAATTAGTTGATCGATCTGAATCAATTGATTCCAATAAGCCCAGAAATCAAGAATTCTCTGAAAATGAAGAAACTTCTTGATAAGGTTAAAAGGCCTAAGGCAACCATGATGACTAATGAATATTTCTCAAAGTGAATAATGTCAATAAAGATTCTAAAAAGGATCTTCCCAGTTATAAAGACACTCTCAACCTTTTGCAGACTCATTTTGGGATGAGGGCAAATGCAACTCTAAGAGAACCTGAGTTGCAATCTTTTTGGAGCGAAAAAAAGATAGATTTCGAATTAGGCCTAAACAATTCTGGAGAGACTTTTACGTTGCATGATGGCCCCCCATATGCAAATGGGACGCTTCATATGGGCCATGCTCTAAACAAAGTACTTAAGGACATAATCAATAAATTTCAAATAATGAAAGGTAAAAAAGTTTGTTATGTCCCTGGATGGGATTGCCATGGATTGCCTATTGAATTGAAAGTTCTACAAGCTATGGATAAAAAACAACGAGCTGAATTAAACCCTATTAAGTTGAGAAAAAAAGCAGCTGCTTATGCAAAAAAGCAAGTTTCGCAACAAATGGATGGTTTTAAAAGATGGGGAATATGGGGGGATTGGGATAAACCATATTTAAGTTTAGATAAAAAGTTTGAAGCCTCTCAGATCAAGTTGTTTGGTGAAATGGTCTTCAAGGGATACATATATCGAGGTCTAAAACCAGTTCACTGGAGTCCAAGTTCTCAAACTGCTCTGGCCGAGGCGGAATTAGAATATCCGACCGGTCATGTTAGTAAAAGTATTTATGTGGGATTTAAAGTTGATCAAATTCCAAAAATATTAACTCAAGAAATTTCAAAGCAAGCTCCAGATTTATTTAATTCTGAAGGACAACTAAAAGAAGTTAAACTTGTCATTTGGACTACTACCCCTTGGACGATTCCTGCAAATGAGGCCATATCTGTTAACCAAAGATTAGACTATGTAATAGCACAAAGTTCTGATAAATTATTAATAATTACTGCTAATAATCTTTTGAAAGAAGTATCTGAGAGTGTAGGAATTAATTATGAAAAAAGGGTATTAATTAAAGGGGCAAAATTAGATGGCATTATATATAAACACCCATTATTTGATAAAAGAAGTCCTGTTGTTTTAGGAGGAGATTATATTACAACTGACTCAGGTACTGGACTAGTGCATACTGCTCCAGGTCATGGCGTTGATGACTTTAATACTGGTAAAAAATATAAGTTACCAATTTCTTGCCCAGTTGATGCAAAAGGTTTTCTGACTAAGGAAGCTGGAAAATTTGAAGGCTTTAATGTATTAAAAGATGCCAATATTGTCATAATCAAAGAGCTCATTAAAACTGGATCTTTGCTTAAAGAAGTTCCATATGAACATAAGTATCCTTATGATTGGAGAACTAAAAAGCCAACTATTTTTAGAGCTACAGAGCAATGGTTCGCTTCTGTTGAAGGATTTAGGGAAAAAGCACTTTCTGCAATAGAAGATGTTATTTGGTTACCTGAATCTGGAAAAAATAGAATTGATTCTATGGTTAGGGAAAGAGGAGATTGGTGTATTTCTAGACAAAGAACTTGGGGAGTCCCAATACCAGTATTTTATGAAAAAAATGGAAAAGAAATTTTGCTAAATAAAGAAACTATTTCTCACATAGCTGATTTATTTTCTATCCATGGAGCAGATATTTGGTGGGAATCTGAAGTATCTCAGCTATTACCTCCTTCTTATTTAAATGAGGCAGATCGATGGCAAAAAGGTACGGATACAATGGATGTCTGGTTTGACTCTGGCTCTAGTTGGTCTTCAGTTATTTCTCAAAAAGAAAATTTAAATTATCCAGCAGATTTATATTTAGAGGGATCTGATCAACATCGGGGTTGGTTTCAGTCCTCTTTATTAACCTCTGTAGCAGTAAATGAACATGCACCATTCAAAAAGGTCCTTACACATGGTTTTGCATTAGATGAGAATGGAAGGAAAATGAGTAAATCTTTAGGGAATATTATTGATCCTTTAGTTATAATTAATGGTGGTCCAAATAAGAAATTAGATCCTGCTTATGGAGCTGATGTTTTAAGACTTTGGGTTAGTTCTGTTGATTATTCTGCAGATGTTCCTATTGGGTCAAATATACTTAAGCAAATTTCTGATGTCTATCGTAAGGTTCGCAATACGTCTAGGTATCTATTAGGAAATCTCTATGATTTTGACAATATAAATGATGCAGTTGAAATTTCTAAACTTCCATTGTTAGATAAATGGATGTTGAATAGAACAGCTGAAGTAGTTGATGAGGTAACTGAGGCATACTCTAATTTTGAGTTTTCGAAGTTTTTCCAAACAATTCAGAATTTTTGTGTAGTTGATCTATCCAATTTTTATTTAGATATCGCAAAAGATAGGCTGTATGTGAGCTCTAAATCTGACTTTAGAAGAAGAAGTTGTCAGACAGTTTTATCCTTGGTAATTGAGAAAATCTCAGGCTTAATTGCACCTGTGTTATGTCATATGGCAGAGGATATTTGGCAAAATATTCCATATAGCTTAAAGGAAGACTCAGTCTTTCAAAGAGGATGGCCTCAAGTACCAGAATCATGGCGAAATAATAGTCATAATGTTCATGTGGCGGAACTCCGCAAGCTTAGAACAGTTATTAATCGTATGTTAGAGAGCTGTCGAAGTAATCAAGAACTAGGTTCTTCCTTAGAAGCTTCAGTAAGAGTTGATATCTCTGATGAAAAAGTTAAAAACGCTATCGAATGGTTATCACATAGCGAATCTAATAAGGTTGATGTATTAAGAGATTGGTTCCTTGTATCATCTCTCCAAATTGGAGGAGAGCCCTGGGCTGAAGTTTTAGTTAGCGAGGATAATGATATTGCCTCAGTGGATATTGCTAAAGCTAAAGGATTCAAATGTGAAAGATGTTGGCATTACGAAGTTAAAATGAGCCAGAATCAAAATCATCCAAATATTTGTACTAGATGTGAAAAAGTGGTTTTAGCTATTTAAATATTAAATTAATTATTGTCTAAAACTTACCAGCGAAACGTCCATTTTTGGGAAATTGTATGATTAGCCACTGGAGTAGACCTATTAAATATAATATCAGAGCTAAATATGCAAAAAATGTAGCTAATCCTGTAGTCCAATTACTATCTAAAATAAATTTTATTATGACTTTTGTTGTAATAAATGAGTTGTATGGGATTTCTCTCCAAGAATCGCAATAGTTTCCATTCATTGCACTTAAACACCTCCAACTAAATAGATGTAGTAATGTATTGAAAATGCCCCAAAAAGATAAAGTCCAGCGCCAGATTCTTGTTGTTAATGAAATTGGGTTGTATATATACATCTCTTCAATCTCTTCATTCAGATCAACCCAAAACCAAATAGAAGATACCATTAATATAGGTGAGATTAGTGAGATTAATTGGCCTAATTGGCTCTCACTACTCAGAAATAGAATATTTATGGCGTAAAGACTAGAAACTTTCCAATAAATTGATAAAAGGCGATCAATAGAGCTTGAATTGGAAATCTTTGACCAAATAAAAAGAAACAAAGGGAGCCCAAATGCGAAAGTGGCTGCAACTCGATATGAGAGCCAAACTAGAATTTGGAATTGAGGTTCAGTCAAGAAAATAATTTTATTCATCTGTATTATCAGACTTTATCTATTCTTTTCATCATTATTCCTAATTATTAAAGAGTTTTCTCTATACAGCTTGAAAAGCGGATGTAAAATATTAAATTTTCTCTACTTTTTTATTGATTATTAGCAGTCTATAAATTCCCAAGAAGAAAGTCTTTCTTATTGGGAATTTATTTTTGAAATTTTAAATGAACTTGCTAGAGTATTAAATTGATTTATTAAAACTAGGTTTCATTCTGTGAGACAGCATGTAAATCCTCTAAGCCGATTTTTTCAGTTACCTTTATCGCTACCCAGTAATTCTATTCTGTTCAAGAAATCTCATTATCCAATTCATTTAGATATTGGGTCTGCTAAAGGAGAATTCCTAATTGAATTAGCATCCAACTATCCCAATTGGAATTTTTTAGGGCTCGAGATACGAGAACCTCTTGTTAGTTCATCTGAAAGAAAAAGAAAACAATTGGGATTGCAAAATTTAAAATTCCTATTTTGCAATGTGAATATTAGCTTAGATGAATGGTTGTCAGATTTAGATCTTGATCAATTAAAAAGAGTTTCTATTCAATTCCCAGATCCGTGGTTCAAGCGAAAACATCTGAAGAGGCGAGTTTTCAAAAAAAGTCTTCTTAATTCAATTGCAAGATATATGAGTAAGAATGGTGAACTATTCATTCAAAGTGATATATTTAAACTTATAGAATATATGTCTACATCTATTGATGATAGTATTTATTTTGATAGAAAAGTTGTTAAGGGAGAAAAATGGCTCGAAAAAAATCCTTATGAAGTATTAACAGATAGGGAATCATTCGTTCTTAAGAATAATTTGCCAATATATAGAGCAATGTATATTAGGAATAGTGCACTATTCATGAATTAAATTAATTTATAATTAATACAATAGTATGCTTTTTGAAATCAATAATTTTGTCTATAATTAGAAGTAAGAATAATTATCTCCGATGATTGATACTACTACTAATACAGATAAAGACCTTAGCATTTTTCAAAAATATTTTTTGGTTTTCATTAGTATTTGTTTGGTGATTTCTTTATTCTTTATACGCAATGGTTTTAAAGCAAATGCAATGCTTGACCAATTAGCAAAAACCTCTCTTTTGCCTGAAAATGCCTTGTCAAATGGAAAGCCTACAGTTTTTGAATTTTATGCAGATTGGTGTGAAGCTTGCAAGGAAATGGCTCCTGATATGATTGAGGCAAAAGAACAAAACGGCAATAAAATCGATATTGTTTTATTGAATGTTGATAACTCTAGATGGATTGATTTGATTGAAAAATATGATGTTAATGGTATTCCTAAGATGACTTTCTTTGATTCTAAAGGCGAATTTAAGGGCTTTTCATTGGGAGTCAGAAAATATAATGAACTTAATGAAATATTTCTTGCTTTAATTAATAATTCAGAATTACCTTCTTTCACTAAAGCATCAAATTCAAGTAATTTACCTTCAGGAAATTTCTCTAGCGGGGAAAGTTTTAACAATATTATTAAATCTGAATCTCCTAGAAATCATAACTAATTTTGCCAATTTAAAGCTGAAGCAACTACTGGATATACTTGCGAAAAAATATTTTTACATTCTTTTGCAATATTCATATGTTCTTTTTGCGTCCCATGGCCAGTTCTTAGATTGATGTAATGAATCCAAGAACGACATGACCCTGTCATATAAATCCTAGTTGGTGTAGCAAGTGGAAGTACAAATCTCGCACATTCTTTAGCTATTCCAGCTTCAAGCATTTCTTCATAAAGTTTTTTATTTAGATTGAATTGAAGTTTGATTTTCTCATTAAATTGATTAATAACTTCTTCTGATAAATCTGAAATAGAATTTTGTCTGTTTTTATTATCTTGTCTTCTTAATTCTGGTATAGGTATGTCTCCTAATTGTGTGCTATCTGCATAACGTTGAGAGAATTCTTGAAAAGTAAATGACCGATGTCTTAATATTTGCGCGGCTATTCCTCTTGTGGTTTCTATTTGTAAAGTCATATAAGCCTGCTCAAATACACTCCAATGTTCATTTTTAATGCAATATCCCAATAATTTACTAAAATCATTGTTATCTTGATTTCTTGGATTACTTACTCTGGCAATGTATGCCATGCTTTTCTCGGCATCTGGTGTTGAAGTTATTAGTTGAACAAGACTCATATTTAAACTTTTGCTAGAGTTACTTTCTCTTGTTGATGTTGATATTTGCCTTGCCTATCACTATAAGTAGTTTCGCAAGGGTCACCTTCAAAAAAAAGTAATTGACAGATTCCTTCATCTGCATAAATCCTGCAATCAGCACCAGAACTGTTACTAAATTCAAGAGTTAGATGACCTTCCCAGCTTGCTTCTGCAGGGGTTGTATTGACAATTATTCCCAAGCGAGCGTAGGTGCTTTTACCAAGGCAAATAACAGTAATATTTGGCGGAACTTTCATTTTCTCTAATGCCACACCAAGACCATAAGAGTGGGCCGGTAAAATAAAGTATTTACCATCCTCATCTTCTTTTAAATCAGTAGGTTCTAAATTTGCAGGATTAAATTTTTTTGGATTCATTACTGTTCCAGGAACATGTTTGAAAATCAAAAATTCTTTTGAAGAAAGACGCAAATCGTATCCATACGATGAGCAACCAAAGCTTAAAACGGGTGATTTTTTTAATTCAGGTTCAAGATGTCTTATTAGTTTTTCTTGAAATGGTTCAAGCATTCCTAAAGAAGCCTGCTGTGAAATCCAAAGATCGTTCTTTAACATTTAATTGCAGCGTAATTCGGTAATTTGATCAGCCATCTGAATCACTTTAGAAGGAATTGATTGTCCTGTAAGAATGACATCTGTAGATGATGGGCGATTATTGATCATAGAAATCAAATCATTTTCTTCAATAAAACCTAGGTTAATTGCTACTCCAATCTCATCAAGCACGATCTTATCTAATTTTTTTTCAACTATACGTTTTTTACAAAATTCCCATAGTTCTTTAATGGCTTTCTCTTCATATTTTTTCTTTAGGGACAAATTTTCTTCAGGGAACTCTCCTGGCAAGCAAGTTTCAATAGCTGGCCTCAACCATTCTAATCGACCACAAAGATTGATTGCTCCATTCGGACCTTGATTAACTCCGCCTTTCAAAAATTGAGATATTAAAACTTTGCTTCCCAATCCGGCAGACCGTAAAGCCTCACTTAAAACAACTGAAAAACTACCTCTAAAAGGAGAGGTATGAATTTGTACTTGTCCTTGAGTTTTAACTAGTTGTAAAGGGGGCTTATGGGGAACTGCTCTAAGTGAGGCACCCATGGGCGGTGATAGATCCTCTCTTTGAGAATTAATGCTTGATCCTGCATTCATATCAAATTCGATCTTAATGTCCTCTTCTTAATCTAGCGCTATAAAATTTCAAATCAACCAAACCAACACTATCTGTGGTGTATGAAAAAATCTTGGCGTCAAATATGTTTTAGAATTGAAGCGGTTGGAAGCAAGAGATGAAATTTTTTAATAGTTTTCAAGATTATTTTAAGCTTATAATATTTAAAGTTAGAATTTTACAAAGGAAAAGGGTTTAGTGGAGGATTAAGACCGAAAAAAGTCTCTATGGCTACATATCGTTTTTTCACAACTAATTAATGTTCACAGAACGATAAATTAAATATGGTCACTTCTTTTCGTGGCTTTACGCGTTTCAACCAACCAAAAAATAGCCAGATGGCTGTTAATTCATCATCATCTTTGCCTACGAACCAAACTTTGTTGGACGTAATTAAGTCACTTGATGGTGTTTCTACTGAAGTAGTAGATAGGTCAAAAACAATTTTTTTTCCTGGCGATCCTGCAGAAAGGGTTTATTTGATTAGGCGTGGTGCTGTTCGCTTGAGTAGGGTATATGAAACAGGTGAAGAAATTACAGTTGCTTTATTGAGAGAAAATAGTCTTTTTGGTGTTTTATCTTTATTGACAGGAAATAGATCAGATCGTTTTTACCATGCTGTTGCATTTACTCGTGTTGAGCTTGTAGCGGCCCCAGCAACATCAGTAAGGAATGCAATTGAACAAGATGCTTCAGTTGGTTTGTTACTTCTTCAAGGGTTATCAAGTCGAGTACTTCAAACCGAAACAATGATTGAAACGTTAACTCATAGAGATATGTCCTCTCGGCTTGCAAGTTTTTTGCTTGTTTTATGTAGAGACTTTGGTGTGCCTGGGGAAAAGGGTGTAACAATTGACTTGAGACTTTCTCATCAAGCTATTGCTGAAGCAATAGGTTCAACCAGAGTCACTATTACACGACTATTAGGTGAGTTAAAAAGCTCGTCATTATTGGCAATAGATAGGAAAAAAATAACTATATTTGATCCAATAGCGTTAGCAAAAAGATTTAATTGAAGCTCATTACATACTAAGGTTTAGGAGGTTTGATTAATTCTTCTTCCTTTCTGTGACTGTTTGGCTGAAAATTCTTTTAATATTAATCCTAGGTGGAATACTTTCTACTCTAGGAGATCGCTTAGGCTCTAAAGTTGGCAAGGCTCGTTTAAGTATTTTTAAATTAAGGCCAAAAAGTACAGCTGTTTTAATAACTGTTTTTACTGGAAGTATTATTAGTGCTATTTCATTTGCAACTATGATTGTATTTGATAGGGATTTAAGGGTAGGACTATTTCAATTAGAGGATATCCGAGAAAAGATTATAGATAGTGAAAAAGAATTAAAAAAATTAGAAAAAAATTTATATGCTTTTAGAAGTGGAAATGTAGTAATAAGTAGTGGGCAAACTTTAGTAACTAAGACTGTTAAAATAAATAAAAATAGTGATATAAAAAAAGTTATAGAAAGTATATTACAGAAGGCTAATCTTTATGCTTTTAACTTGGTAAAAACAAATCAATCTACTTATCGAAGGATATTATTAGTTCGTAAAGATGATATTGAGAAGCTTGAAAATAAAATAGCTGATAATAGGAGTTGGGTGGTAAGGATTAAATCAGCAGGGAATATACTTAGAGGTGAAAATTATGTTTATGCATTTCCTGAAGTCACATTAAATAAAATCATTACAAGAAAAGGAGAAGTTATTGCTCTAGAAAGTATATCTTTATCAGATTCTGATGCTGAATCTATCAGTACAAAGATTAATCTTTTAATGGCTTCAACTTTGGCTGAGGTCAGGCGTCGAGGATCTTTGAGTTCTGAGTTGCAAATTAATGCTAATCAAATTAATAATTTAGGAAAATATTTAGTTAATCAAAAAAAGGGAGATTTCCAAATCATTACCAGGGCTGTTGATAATAATCAAAGTGCAGATAAGGTCTCAGTATCATTAGAGTTGAAATCTTTAGAAGAAATTATAAAAAGGAAGAGTTAAATGAGTTTTTATATATCAATAGATCCAGGTAAAAAAAAGTGTGGCTTATTATTGGCTAATATCCAATCCGGGAAAGTAATTGAGGCAGGAATAGCCTCGTTGAATAAATGTTATGATTTGGTTTTGTTTTGGAATGAAAATTATAATATTAATAAGATAATAATTGGTGATGGAACTAATTGTAAATATATAAAGAATGAATTAACAAGAAAAAATCTTTTTGATATAAGTTATGTTAATGAAAAAGGGTCAACTTTAAGAGCAAGGTTTAGATATTGGGAAATTTGGCCACCAAATTATTTTATTCGTTGGCTTCCAAAAGAAATTCTTTTTCCTCCTGAAAATCTTGATGCAATTGTCGCATTTATTTTATTGGAAGATTTTTTAAAAATTTCATTGAATTGGCCAGAGAAAGTAGATATTAAAATTTGGCCCTAACTGTAAAAATGTAATCTCCACCAGACTCAAGTTTATAATCAGCTTTGACTAAATAGCGTTCTAGGGCATCTTTTATTAGTGCTCTTCCAAGTGGCGGTTCCACAAAAAGTTGTCCCTGGTGAAAAGCCCAAATAAAATTCCATTCAAAATTACCAGCACGGACAATCCCTTCAACTTTCTTTTGATTAAAGCATTGCTTATGAATCTGAAGATATGCAGTAGTTGAGGGTTTGTTATCCATTTTCATAAAGTGATGAAATTTCAGGCTTGTAAGAGTTCAGTCGAGTAGTTATTTTTTCCCAATTATTAGATGTGACTGAATCAATACAACTAATAATTTCCTGAATAATCAAATTTAATACTATAAATTCTTCTTTTGAAAATCGGCCTAAAACGTGAGATACAGTTTTAGATTTCCTGTCTTTTTGGAGGTCACTTGGCGGACCTATCCCAATCTTTAATCGCTTAAACTCAGCAGTACCCAGATGATTGATAATGCTTTTTAATCCGTTATGACCTCCTGAGCTCCCCTTAGAGCGGACTCTTATTTTTCCAAGAGGTAGATCCATGTCATCGACTAGGACAATTAATTGATGATTTTCAAAGTTAAACCAATCTTTTGCTGATCTTACTGATTTCCCACTTTCATTCATGTATGTATTAGGCATTAGAAGCCTTGTCTTTCCGATACCGGTTCCATATTCACAAGTCCTCCCAAAGAGCTTTTTATTCTCACGAAAGAGACAATTATTTTTTTTTGATATTTCTTCTAAAACCATAAATCCAACATTATGACGGGTTTTATGGTATTCAGTTCCTGGATTGCCCAAGCCAACTAATAATTTCAAGTCATTGCACAACATACGAAATTGACAGAATCGTTGTTGATTCTAAAAGTTAAATATATCTATTAAGTTTTGGAGAAATTAATTTTCTTTCTCCAAAATGTCTTCATTTGAAGATTCTTCTTCTGTCATGGCATTTTTGATTTCACGTTCAAATTCTGTAGAGGCGCTTTGAAGACCTTTTAGAGTTTTTCCAATAGTTCTTCCTAGTTCAGGAAGACGTTTCGGACCAAAAATAACAAGTGCTAATCCAGCAATAACCGCTATTTCAGGTAAACCAACCCCAAAAATATTCATTTGCGAAACTCAACTAATCAGAATTTAATCAATTTAGCCATTCCAGTCGACGGAAAAACCTTGTAAAAGAAGAGATTGGTTATAAATTTGGAGCATAATAACAAGAAAAACTAGAAGTAAAACTCCTATAAAAGCCATAACGGGTACCGCGCCCCATCCTGGTACAACTTTTCCTTGTCCAGAATTGCCAATGGATTTAAGCAAAGATCCAAGTGCTGTTTTTTGTCCCATGTCGTTTCTCTTAGCTCAGATTTGTATGAGTCAAGATATTGTATGAGAACTTGTCCAAAAGAAGAAGAGACTGTAGAAACTTGTGATGGAATGACCTAAAAAAATAAAGTATTTTAGAAATATGATTTCAAAAAAGCTGAAAAAAGCTGAAAAAAGCTGAAAAAAGCTGAAAAACTATAAAAACAGTAAAGTTAAAGATGAGAGAAATTTGAATAAGAAAAAATTGATCTTTCTTTCTAGATTCCTTGCATATATTGACTTCCCTTGCTTTCTTGGCGATTAAAAGTTTTTCCTATTTCCAAAAGTCTGTAACACCTTTGTTTTTTTCATTGGAGTTATTGACTTCATAGGATAGGTTTAACGTCTAATTACTTGGTTAGGTTTCATGCTTGCCCTCAAGATTTCCGTCTATACGGTCGTCTTTTTCTTTGTTGGGATCTTTTTATTTGGCTTCTTGGCAAGTGATCCAACAAGGACTCCAAATAGAAAGGATTTGGAAAGTCCTCAGGATTAAAAATGACACGCTAATTACTGGACTAAAAAAGCTCCTGTAATTTCTTTTTTCAGTATTATCTCTTCGTCGGATTAACTCATTTGGCGGCGAAGAGAAATTTTTTATTTATTGTAAACCTTGGTTTGTTAGGGTTTACAACTTTTGCGTCTTTTTTTGAGATTGCTATTGGGAAAGATAATCTTGTAGAAAATTTATATGTTGATACTTCTAAAAACTCACTTATAGACAAATTAAAATTAGAACAAAAAGAAAATATATTTCTAACTCTTAATATTTTTGCAGATAAGCAATATGATTATGATCAAGATATTTATCTGGCTCAGGGTAATGTTAAGGCTTTAGTAAATGGTTGGATATTAAGATCTGACATATTAAGTTATCAAAAATCAACTGGTATTTTATCTGCTGAGGGCAACATTAGACTTAATAAAGGAGGACAGTATTTGAGAGGTAAGAAGTTTAAATATAATTTATTAAAGAAAGAAGGAGTTATTGAAGATGCATATGGGATATTAGATATTAAAAATGTTTTAGATGATTTTAAAATTGATACTATTTCGAATAAAATAATACCTGAAAAGAGGTCTAAGAAGAAAGAGAACAATACTTATACTGATGGAATAGAATTTTCTTTTGGAAATGTTAAATTACCAAAAAATAAAATCACTAGATCTGATAAATCCATCGGTTCAATTAACAATTGGAGATTTAAATCTGATTTAATAAATATTAATGAGGATGGCTGGGAATCTAATAGAATTAATTTTACTAATGATCCATTTGATCCTCATCAAATTGCTTTTGAGGGGATAGATGTTATTGCAGAAGAAGACGATGAAGGTGAATTACTCATTACTTCTTCTAAGACTAATTTAATTCTTGAGAATAGAACTAAAATTTTTATTGGTAAAAGAATATTTAAAGATAAGAAAAAAAAGAGAAAATTTGGTTTAATATTGGATAGTAAAGATCGTGATGGATTAGTCTTAATTAGAAGAAGTGATAAAACAATAATCAATAATAATTTGGAACTAGACTTGCAACCTCAGTTTCTAATTAGCAGATCTCTTTTAGGTAAAACATATAGTTACGATAGTGAGAAAAGTAAAGAAAGTAAAGCAGTTGATCTGTCTGATGTCTTTGGTTTGAATATAAAAGTAAATGCAATTTATAAAGATTGGAATTTTGATAGTAAAAATGATTTAAGCACACTAAATACTAAAAGACTTTTTAATGGTTTAAGACATTCATCCTCTTTAAGAAAGTATTTTAAAATTCCTATTCTAGATGATTCGAGTTTTAATATTTTTACTACATATAGATCTAGAGCTTGGAATGGAACAATAGGAGAAATAGAAATTAAATCTGCTTATGGAGGATTTGTTCAAAAGACTTATTCTTTTGAAGCACTTGAAGGTCAACAAAATTTAAATATTCGATTTGGAACTGCTAAATATGAAGCAGAAAAACTTAAAAATACTAAATTAATTAGCCTTTGGCGTTCTAGTTTTTTTGCTTCTTTAGATAGTGAGTATCAAATTTGGAATAGTAATAGAAAAAAACTTTATCAAAAGAGTGATATACTTTTCTCTCCTATTTTAATTAACCCTGAATTAGTTTTAAGAACTAATATTAATACAGCATTTTTTAAATATGAAGATGGAAGCGATCAGGGCTTTCTTAAAATTAGTTTTGGCCCTGAAATTAGATTAGGGAGATTAGAGCGAAATCTTTTTGATTATACAAAACTTTTTGTCATGCCAGGTTTTAAAATTAAAGTTGGTAATAGTCCATTTAAGTTTGATAATGCGATTGATTTGAAAACTTTAAATATAGGTTTTATGCAACAAATATATGGCCCCATAATGTTCGATATTACTTCTAAATTAAATATTGATAATATTTCAGAAAATCATGGAGAATATTATGATACGAAGTTAGGCCTTTTATGTCATAAAAGAGCCTATGAATTTGGGATTTACTATCAACCCAACAATGATGCAGGAGGAATATATTTTCGTTTAAATGGATTTGAATTTGGTAATTCTGTAAACCCAGTATTTTAGATGTCTAATTTGAAATTATTTAGATAAGGCAGATTATTAAATGTTTTATTTATTTTTTCTTCTTCATCTAGTAGTTGAGATGTCGCATCCCATTTGCCTGAATAAAGCATATTGTAGGTTCCTTCACCAAGATTAAGTTTGAAAGTTTCTTTTTGATTAGAAATGGATAGGCTCTTAAGATTAAAATTCCAAATTTGATGCTTATTTTTTTCAACTAGGTTTTGCAATTTAACTATTTTTTCTTTTGAGGCTGTTAGACAAGGTATCCCGAGAGCAAGGCAATTCCCAAAGAAAATTTCAGCAAAGCTTTCTCCAATAATTAATCTTATTCCCCATCTCATAAGAGCCTGAGGTGCATGCTCGCGACTTGAACCACAGCCAAAATTGTCATTAACAATAAGGATATTGGCTCCTTTATTGTGATCAAGATCAAATGGGTGATTACCATTTAGTTCTTTCCTATCATCAGCAAATACTTGTTCTCCTAAAGCAGAAAAACTTACACATTTGAGAAATCTTGCAGGGATTATTCTGTCGGTATCAATATCGTCGCCTCTAATTGTAAAGCTCAGGCCTTGTATTGATTTGATTTCACCTTTTGGGAATTCTTGTTTCATCTTTCAATAAGTTTATTTTTAGTTTTAATGTTGCAGAAAATTTCTTACATCTGTAACCTTCCCATTTATTGCAGCAGCAGCAACCATAGCAGGGCTCATCAACAAGGTTCTCCCATTCGCAGAGCCTTGCCTTCCTTTGAAGTTTCTATTACTTGAACTAGCGCTTATTTGTGACCCCTCAAGTTTGTCTGGGTTCATCGCCAGACACATTGAGCAACCTGGTTCTCGCCATTCAAAACCTGCTTTGAGAAATATTTTATCTATTCCTTTTTCTTTCGCCTCCTTAGCGACTTTTTGAGAACCAGGAACGACAAATGCTCTAATGCCTGTTGCGACTGAATGACCTTTAACAATTTTAGATGCCTCTTGGAGATCACTTAATCTTCCATTGGTACAGCTACCTATAAAGCAAACATCAATTGATTTTCCCTCTATGGGTTCATCTGGTTTTAGATTCATGTATTTGCATGCGTCTTTAGCGATTTGTTGCTCATTTTTGGGGAGCAACTCAGGGTTTGGAATTGTTTCTTTGATTGAAATTCCTTGCCCAGGAGTGATACCCCAAGTAATAGTGGGTTCTATTGATGATCCATCTAATTGAATCTCATCGTCGAATGTAGCTTTTGAGTCACTAGCTAAACTTTTCCACCAAGAAACAGCTTTATCCCATTCTTGACCTTTGGGCGCGTTTTCTTTCCCTTGGATATATCTAAAAGTAGTTTCATCTGGGTTGATATAACCGCATCTTGCACCGCCTTCAATAGCCATATTGCAGATAGTCATTCGCCCCTCCATTGATAGTTTTTCTATTGCAGGCCCAGCAAATTCATATGCAAATCCAACTCCTCCTTTGACTCCAAGCTGACGAATGATATGAAGAATTAGGTCCTTTGCATAGACTCCCTTTTGTAATGCGCCATCTACCCATATTCTTCTTACTTTTAATTTGTTCATTGCCAAACTTTGACTGGCTAAAACATCTCGCACTTGACTAGTCCCAATGCCAAATGCGATTGCTCCAAATGCTCCATGAGTTGAGGTATGTGAATCTCCGCAAGCTACTGTCATCCCAGGCTGGGTTAAACCTAATTCTGGAGCCATAACATGAACAATACCTTGAGAATCACTTCCAATTCCATGAAATTTTATCCCATGAATTTTGCAGTTATTTTCTAAAGTAACCAACATTTCCTCTGCAAGAGGATCACTAAAAGGACGTTGCTGATTTGAGGTTGGGACTATATGGTCAACTGTTGCGACAGTCAGATTGGGAAACTTGACTCCAAGATTCTTTTCATTAAGAGCCGAAAAAGCTTGAGGACTCGTAACTTCGTGAATTAAATGAAGGCCAATAAAAAGTTGAGTTGATCCTCCAGGTAGCTCTTTTACCTGATGGAAGTTCCAAACTTTGTCGTAGAGGGTTCCAGAACTCAACTTTCAAATCCAATAATTAGGACTTAATTTCCTAGGATTATAGATAAACGTAATCTATCAAGAGCATTTAAAACGCTTAATTTTTGAATATCTTCTCTTGTCTTATTAGATCCAAATCTTTCTTCCCATGTAATAAGGGTTTTCGGACCCTTAATACAAAAATTGACTAAGCCAACTGGTTTTAATTTGCTTCCCCCAGTGGGTCCTGCAATTCCACTGACAGAGATAGCCCAGTTAGATTTGAATTTTTTTTGCACGCCTTTCGCCATTGCTTCAACAACTTTCTTTGAGACTGCACCATGGGTATTAATTATTTCCTCAGGGACTTCTAATATGTCGTGTTTTATTGAATTGTTATATGCGATGACGCCTCCATAAAAAATTTTTGAAGATCCAGGAATTTTTGTCAGTTTAGAACCTATTCCACCACCAGTGCATGATTCTGCAACTGCAATTGTTTCTTTTCTGCTAAGTAATAATTTAATTACTACTTCTTCAAGTGTTGTATTGTCTACACCAAAGCATTTTAATCCAGTTAATTTAGTTAATTCTTTTTCTATGGGTTTTATAGATCTATTAGTTTCTTCTAAACTATCTCCTTTGGCTGTGATTCGTATCTTCACTTCGCCCGTGCTTGCATAAGTTGCGACAGAAGGGTTGTTTGCTTTCAGTAAATGTGGAATTTTATCTGCTAGTGATGATTCACTTATGCCCGCAAAATGTAAAACTTTGCTAGAAATAATTTTCTTTGAAAAATTATTATTAATTAACCAGTTTGAAGCTTCTTTAATCCACATTTCTTTTAATTCACTTGGAACTCCAGGGAAAGTTAAAATTGTAAAATTATCTTTAGGAGTCCAAATAATACCTGGGGCTGTGCCTGAGTGATTGTTTATAATTTTAGCCCCTTTTGGGACTAAGGATTGCTTCTTTTGACTTTCAGACAATTTACTATCCTTATTCTTAATTTTGTTTTTTAAGTCAATCAAAATATCATTTCTTTGTTCTAGAGGTGTGTTGAAAGCATCAGCAATTATCTTTGTTGTAATATCATCTGGTGTTGGTCCAAGACCACCAGTCGTAATTAGAATTTGAGATCGATTAGATGACTCTAGTATTGCTTCTTTTAATCTTGCAGCGTTATCTCCAATAACGGTTTGTCTAAAATGTGGAATACCTAAAATTGCTAATTGTTCTGCTATCCATTGCGAATTAGTGTTAACAATATTTCCAAGAAGAATTTCACTGCCAATGCATAATATCTCTGCTCCAAATTGATTCTTTTTGTCTATATTAATTTCTTTAGATGTTTTCACTATATAAAGGAAATTTATTGCAAAGTTCAGATACTTTTTTGATTGATTTCTCCTTTATGTCTTCATCGTTAGGGTTAAGCAATCTATCGGCAATTATATTCCCAACATCCTCAAAGGCTTGTTCATCAAAACCTCTAGTCGTAAGGGCTGCTGAACCTAGCCTCAGCCCACTAGTAACAAATGGGGACTCTGGATCAAAAGGTACAGTATTTTTGTTCGCTGTTATTTTAATATCACTAACCAACTGATCAGCAATTTTACCTGTCATACCAATGCTTCTAAGGTCAAGAAGAACTATATGATTATCAGTCCCTTTACTTACAATTGAAATACCTCGTTTTTGTAATTGATTAGAAAGAACTTGTGCATTTGAGATTACTCTTTGGCTGTAGATCTTGAATTCGGATTCAGAAGCTTCTTTGAATGCAACTGCCTTAGCTGCTATCACATGTTCCAAAGGACCTCCTTGAGTGCCTGGAAATACTGCCTTATCAAGCTTTTTGCCAAGCTCTTCATCCTTTGAGAGGATTAGTCCTCCCCTTGGGCCTCGAAGGGTTTTGTGAGTGGTTGTTGTAACTACATCACAATATGGTATTGGGTTTGGGTGCAGACCACTTGCAACTAAGCCTGCGATATGTGCAATATCAGCTAATAAATAAGCGTTTACCTCATCAGCTATTGATCTAAAAGCTTGGAAGTCAATTTGCCGAGGATAAGCAGAGAATCCACAAATAATTAACTTGGGTTGATTTTCAATTGCTTTTTTTCTAATTGCCTCCATATCAAGCATTTCTGTTCTTTGATCAACTTCGTAGTGGCATGTCTTAAACCACTTACCACTGACATTTACAGGTGAACCATGCGTGAGATGTCCTCCATGCGATAAGTCCATTCCCATGATTGTGTCACCAGGTTTTAGAAGGCTTAAGAAAACTGCAAAGTTAGCTTGTGCTCCACTATGAGGTTGGACATTTGCCCAGTTGGCACCAAAAAGATTTTTTGCCCTTTCTATGGCTAACTGTTCAATTTCATCGATATGCTCACATCCACCGTAATAACGTTTGTTGGGGAGACCTTCAGCGTATTTATTTGTCAGGACTGATCCCTGGGCTTCCATTACAGCCTTTGAAGCAAAATTCTCGCTTGCAATAAGTTCTAAATGAGTTTCTTGTCTTGATAATTCTTTGTTTATTAATTTTGCAATATTTGGATCACATTCCAACAAAGAAGATTTAATAGTCACTTTATTCCTTTATTTATGATGTGATGGTAAGCATATGTTTAGTCTAATGAGGGAAAACTTTCTCTTATTTTCTGTTTATATAAGGATTTACATATTTTTAAACGCGCCTGGAGAGATTCGAACTCCCGACCCTCTGATCCGTAGTCAGATGCTCTAATCCGCTGAGCTACAGGCGCACAAAAAAACAATATCAGATTAACTCCCAAACAATAGAAAAATATGTTTATATCTATGCCTAAAAATTTATTGAAATTTGATTGTGAATACTAAAAACTTATCTTCCCGTGTATTTTTTTAATTTCATATGCCAACCAATCTCTTTCTAAAAGTCTTTAATTAAGATATAAACGTATCTTTTATGATCATTCCTATCAATTCATCTCAAATCAATGAGCTAGCGGTCTCAATAGCTGACAGATTATTTATTCAGGTTGGAAGTTGGAACCTTTACCTAGGAGATGCTGGCCTTGCTAAGGACTTAGCTATTGAATGTCAGGCTAACTTTGAGGAAGGTGCAAATATTGCAGCTAGAAAAGCTCTTGAAGCTATTCAAGTAAAACTTGGCGGAGGAACCACTAGCTTGCCATTATCAAAATTAATTCCATCAAATCAATTTTTTGATCTTGAGGAGATTTTAGAACCCTATTGCGGATAAGATTTGATCAATTGCTTTCTTATTCTTGCTAATCATTCAGGTGACTAATGCCAGAGAGGTTGTAAGGCAGCGAATTGGTCGCTTAGGAGAAAGACTTATAGGTAAAGTTGCTGATGCTGATGCACAGGTTGAAAAGGAATTAATGAAAGAGATGGAAATAGCCTTTCAGGAGTTTGGTATCGAAGCAAGAATTCTCTCAGTAAGTGGAGTCAAAACTGATGAAACGAACTTTTTGGAAATTCCACTTAAAGTTAGATCAGAAAAAGATGTTTTACTTAAAGACGAGTAAATTTATTTTTTAAATACTTATTAAGATCAATTATAGTATCAATCTTAAGAATAATTGCTAGAGAATTGAAGATAATAAAACTTATTCCAGAAGATACTAGGATTCTGAATAATAAATATAAGAATCCATAAGGTAAATTAATTATTTTAAAAATATAAAATGAGCTAATTCCACATATGAAACCTATTAAAATAATTCTTAAATTTTGAGAGATTAATCTAGATAAATTAAGGTTTTCTAATTTTTCATTTAATTTTAACAATAAAAGTATACAAGCAAAAAAGTTGACAAATGTAGTTGAAAAGACTATTCCATTTACGCCTAGATTCAGAGGTGAAAGTTCACCCCAAGGACTTGATCCTCCTATTAAAAACCAGTCGAAAAATAAATTTAGAAATATTGCTATAGTTGATATTCTAAATGGTGTTTTTGCATCTTCAATACCATAAAAAACTCTAACTAATAGATCTCTAGATAGATAAAAAGGCATTCCTATTCCATACGCAATGAATAGTTGACTTACAATAGTTATTGCATTTTGATTAAATGAGCCTCTTCCATATATCAGTATAACTATTGGAGTAGAAAGTGAAATAAATATTGCCCCCAAAAACACCATCGAAGTTAATGAAAGATTTAAACCTTGATGAATTTTTTGTATCAACTTTATATGATTTTCTCGTGCCCTTAGACTTACAAAAACTGGTAATAATGGAATTAAAATAGTACTTGATATTATTCCAAGAGGAGCCTGTACTAAAAAGTTTGCATAACTTAAAGCTGCTGCTGCTCCAACTATTTTTGATGCGAAGAACAAATCAGTAAAAACATTAATTTGAATCATCCCTGAAGAAAGTGATGCAGGAGCAATCATTTTCCATGCCCTTTTTATTTCTGAATATTTTGCTTTTATTGAAAAACTTATTGAAAATATACCCTTTTTAATTAAGTAGGGTATTTGAATTAAATATTGAGATAGAGCTCCTAAAAATGTTGCTTTGGCAAGAATAATTCCACTTCTTAGATTTAGTTCATTTGGATCAATTATGTTTGTCTTGCTTATCCAAAAGTTTGATATCGAAATTATGATTATTAGACTTGAAATTAATGGAGCTATAGAAGGGATTAAAAATTCTTTTTTGGCATTTAGAGATCCAAATGCTAGGCCTATTAATCCAGATAGGAAGATTATTGGTGACATTATTTTTAATTGATAAGATGCTATCTCTTTGATCTCAGGTGCTAAACTCGGTCCAACTAAATTAATCAATAAATCGGATGAAAAGAAAATAAAAAAACTTATCGTTAATAGAGTTAAAGATAAAATATTATTGATTGAACTTATAAATAATCTACTTTCAACTTTGTTTTTATCTGCCAATAGTGTAACCATTGAGTTATGCAATGGCCCATTAATACCTCCTAAAAGAACTAAGAAAAATCCAGGTATAATATAAGCATAATTATATGCATCATATGCAGCACTAATTCCGAAAGCACCAGCAATAACTAATTGCCTTGCCATCCCTCCAAACTTGCTTAATAAAGTTCCTAAGCTTACGACGAAAGCAATTTCTTTGATTGATTTCGCCATGTTAGATTTTAAAAAAAAGAGCTTTCATTTTTTCTAGAATATTTTTAGTTCTTGTTTTAATTGGGTGTTAATTAAGTGATTGAGATTGGTTCAACCATTATTGATTTTCCCCCTCTTGTAGAGGGAATCTTAATTAAGAGATATAAAAGATTTTTGGCTGATGTTGAGTTGGTTAATGGTGAAATTGTTACCGCTCATTGTGCAAATACAGGACCAATGAAAGGGGTCCTTTGGCCTGGTGGTCGAGTCAGGCTTAAGTACTCTCCTTCTCCTAAACGTAAATTAGATTGGTCTTGGGAGCAAGCTGAGGTGCCAAGTCATAATGAACTGAAGAGATGCTGGGTTGGTATAAATACATCTTTACCTAATAAATTGATTAGGAATTTGATTGAGGCGAATGTTTTAGAGAAGCAATTTGGTTTAATTGCCAATATCAAGCCTGAAGTTAAATATGGTTTAGAAGGTAAAAGTCGAATTGATTTATTACTTGAACCAGAAACAAGTAACTCAGATAATAGAAATATCTATATAGAGGTTAAAAATACAACTTGGTGTGACAAAAAATTGGCTTTGTTCCCCGACACCGTGACTACAAGAGGTCAAAAACATTTAAGGGAGCTAATAAGTGTTTGTACTAATGCAAGAGCGGTATTGATTCCTTGCATAAGTAGGAGTGATATGGAAATTTTTGCACCTTGTGATTTAGCAGATCCTTTGTATGGTCAATTATTTAGAGAGGCAATATCTTTGGGTGTAGAGGTTATTCCATGTGCATTTGGTTTCTTTTCAGACCACATAACTTGGGAAGGTGTTAAGCCCTTTCAGCTTGCACAAAAATAGAATACCTAGAAACAACATCTTGGGAGATCTATTTTTACTATTTGAGCTAGATTTTTATTTTGATATTTAATCTTGGGATCTAAATAAATTTGAAAATTTAATCAATCTGCACAAAAAATGTGTAAATAAGAACATATCTGTAGTACCAAACTCTTTTTTTGTAACAACACCTACATCTTTTAAATATCAGTTGCATTCATATTAATAAGTGTATAAATTTTGGATTAACTATCCATTTCTTTTTTCCCGAAGTAAGCATCATTTATGACCACTGCTTTGCAATCGCCTCCAAGGCGAAATACTTCTCGTCTTCAAGACGCAAGTCTTCTTAACGGGCCAATGCTTCTTCTAAGAAGTATTAAAGGTTTTAGAAGAAGTCAATCTTGGGCATGGCTAGCGTCTATCCCATTGGCACTTTTAGGATTAGGTGTTTTCACTTTCTCTGCAAGAGCTGAAGTTGCACTTTCAGATTTAACTGGACCTCAAGCTGCTGCATTCTTGGCAGATAACCTTTGGTTATTTATTGCCACAATCCTCGTTATTTTCATGAACGCAGGATTTGCAATGGTTGAAGCTGGTATGTGTCGCCAAAAAAATGCAGTAAACATACTAGCTAAAAACTTATTTGTTTTTGCTCTTGCTGTTACTGCATATTGGGTAATTGGGTATTCCCTAATGTATGGCGGTTCAGTAATTGACGGATGGCTTTATTTCCAAGGTTTATTCGTTGATCCTGATCCTTCAGGTGCATTAGAGTGTGCAGCTGCTGGTGATACAGGTTGTCTTGTCCCTGCAGTTGATTTCCTTTTCCAGTCTGCTTTTGCTGGTACTGCTGCAACCATCGTTTCTGGATTGGTTGCTGAGAGAGTCAAATTCGGAGAATTTGTTGTTTTCTCAATCGTCCTAACTGCTTTCATTTACCCAATCGCAGGAAGTTGGCAGTGGAATGGTGGATGGCTTGCTGAACTTGGCTTTATTGATTTCGCTGGCTCATCTATTGTCCACTCCGTTGGTGGATGGGCAGGTCTTGTTGGTGCAATGCTTCTTGGACCTCGTATTGGCAAGTTTGTGGATGGCAAAGCTCAAGCTATGCCCGGTCACAATATGGCTATTGCAACTTTAGGAGCACTGATACTTTGGATCGGTTGGTACGGATTCAACCCAGGCTCTGAGTTAGCAATGGATCAATACGTTGCTTACGTCGCCGTAACAACAACTTTGGCAGCAGCTGGTGGTGCAATCGCGGCTACAGTTTTATCTACAATTACCTCTGGAAAACCTGATCTAACCATGATCATCAATGGTATCCTTGCTGGATTAGTAAGTATCACTGCTGGTTGCGGCAATATGACTTTTGCTGGATCTTGGCTTGCTGGGGCAGTAGGGGGATTAATTGTTGTAGTTGCAGTGGCTGCTTTGGATTCAGCAGGTATCGATGATCCAGTTGGTGCTTTCTCAGTTCACGGTGTTTGTGGAGTTTGGGGAACTGTTGTTATAGGTCTTTGGGGCGTTGATGGCATGGATCCAGGTGCTGCAGGAATTGGTCTTCTCAATGGAGGAGGAATTAGCCAATTCTTAATTCAAGCTCTAGGTGCAGCTGCTTATGGTATCTGGACTGTTGTTACATGCTGGATTGCTTGGCAAATTATTGGTGGCTTCTTCGGAGGTATCAGAGTTAGCGAAGCAGAAGAGACACAGGGTCTTGATATTGGCGAGCATGGAATGGAGGCTTATCCTGACTTTGCTTCTAGCTAGTTTACTTGTTTAATTCTCTTACATTAAATCTAAAAAAGCCCGGAATATATCCGGGCTTTTTTAGTGTGGTTTAATAGTGATGAGATTCCTATCAATTTGTTTTTTACTATTTAATTGAAATGGATACTCAGGCCTTTAAGCAAACGCTTCATAAATCCGATCGTTACAACCGAAGAGGATTTGGCTCTGCAAATAAAAGAGCTCAAGCTCTTGCTGAAGCTTATCAAAGTGGATTGATTGGATCTATCAGAGAAAATGGAAATCTTTTAGAGCATGGAAGACTAAAAGTTAAACTCGCAGAAGCTTTTGGATTTTGTTGGGGAGTAGAAAGATCAGTGGCAATGGCTTACGAGACAAGGAAACATTATCCAAATGAAAGAATATGGATCACTAATGAAATCATTCATAACCCATCTGTGAATGACCATTTAAGGAAAATGAATGTTCTTTTTATTGCTGAGGAGAAAGGGGTTAAAGATTTTTCAGGAGTAAAAGATGGAGATGTTGTAATTCTTCCTGCATTTGGAGCAACAGTGCAAGATATGCAGCTCTTACACGATCGAGGTTGTCATATTATTGATACAACTTGCCCATGGGTTTCAAAAGTTTGGCATACAGTTGAAAAACATAAAAAACATACTTTCACATCAATTATTCATGGCAAATATAAACATGAAGAAACTTTAGCGACCAGCTCTTTTGCGGGGACTTATCTTGTTCTGTTTGACCTTGAAGAGGCTAATTATGTTGCTGATTATATTTTAGGCAAGGGAAATAGAGAAGATTTCTTAAAGCGTTTTTCAAAAGCCTCTTCAGCAGGGTTTGATCCTGATAAGGATCTGCAAAAAGTTGGAGTTGCTAATCAGACCACAATGTTAAAAAGCGAAACTGAGGAAATAGGAAGATTGTTTGAGAAAACAATGTTGAAAAGATTTGGCCCTGCTGAATTGAACGAACATTTTCTCGCTATTAATACCATTTGTGATGCTACCGAAGAAAGACAAGGAGCAATGTTTTCTCTTGTTGATGAACCTCTTGATCTTATGGTCGTAATTGGTGGATTTAATTCTTCTAATACAACTCATCTTCAAGAAATTGCAATTAGTAGAGGGATTCGTTCATTTCATATTGATACTCCAGAGCGAATTGGTGAAGAGACGAATACCATTACTCATATGCCTCTTGAGGGAGGAGAATTGCTAACTGAGAAAACTTTTCTTCAAAAGGGAAATATTAGTGTAGGCATTACTTCAGGAGCTTCAACTCCTGACCGTGTAGTTGAACATGTTATTCATAAGCTAATGAAATTAAGCGAAAATTTTTGATAAGAAAAAAACACAATTTTGTCCCAATCTCTCGTAGGATAGTTAATAGTTTTTAGTAGAAGATGACTCAAGCAAACAAATCTAATCTTAAAGATCCTGATTCTCAAAAGGTTGAAGTCGTTGTTCAAAGCCCTGAAGGGGAAGTAAATATTTTTGGAGAACTGTCAATATTAGTTCTTAGAGTCAGTTTTAGTTTGTTGATGGTTCATCACGGTTTGGAAAAATTAAATGATCCAGGTGGATTTGCTGAATTTGTTGTAGGTAAATACTTCAGTTTTCTTCCTGGAGACCCTGTGATTTGGACTTATATGGCTGCAGTAACACAAATAATTTGTCCAATTGGGTTAGCAACTGGAGTATTGGCAAGATTATCCTCCTTGGGTCTACTGTCAACAATGGTATTTGCTTTGTATTTCCATTTTATAGATACTGGCTTAGAAGGATTCCCTTTCGCGGTTGTAGAGAATCACAATTACATATTTGAATTGTCTGCTATTTATGCAGCAATATCATTTTATTTCCTATGCGCTGGTCCTGGTAGACTATCACTTTTTAGAAAGTCAAATAAAATAACTTATTATCCAAAAGGAACATAATTAAAATTATTAATTTTAAAGTTAAATATCAATGAAGAAAGTGTCTTTTACCTGTTATTACCATTTTTATACCTAATTTATCGCAAGCTTTAATTGAATCTTCATCTCTAATACTTCCACCTGGTTGAATAATGGAACTAATACCGTAATCAGCTGCCATTTTTACAGTATCATCGAATGGGAAAAACCCATCACTAGCCAAAACTGCTCCTTTTGATTTGCTACCAGAAGACTCTAATGCAAGCTTGGCTGAACCTATTCTGTTCATTTGGCCTGCACCAATTCCTAGAGTTTGTTCATTAGATGCAACAGCTATTGCATTAGAACGTATATGTTTTACAACTTTCCATGCGAAGGATAAGTCATTTATTTCTTCTTTGGTTGGGATTAGTTTAGTAACATTTCTCCACTCTTTTTGATCTAAATTTGGTTCATCTAAATCCTGAATTAATAAACCACCAAGTATGCTTCTAATATGATTTTTAGGTGCTTTTTGAATTGATTCAGCTTTTAATTCTAAGAGCCTTAGATTTTTCTTTTTTGAGAGTATCTCTTTGGCATTGTTATCAAAATATGGTGCAACAATACATTCAATAAATATATTTTCAAGTTCTTTTGCTGCCGCTTCATCAACAGAACAATTGATAGCAACAATTCCACCAAAGGCACTGATCCTATCGCCATCTAAAGCTCTTTTTATAGCTAAATATGGAGAATCTCCAATAGCAACTCCACAAGGATTTGTATGTTTTATTACTACTGCTGCTTTTTGATATGAATCACTCTTAATAGTGTTTTCATATCCAAATTCACGGAGAGTAGATAATGCAGCTTCTAGGTCTAGAAGATTATTTGTACTTAATTCTTTTCCTTGTAATTGATTAACACCACTCCATCCTTTTTCAGGCTCTCCATACCATGAGGCTTTTTGATGTGGGTTCTCTCCGTACCTAAGTTCTTGTTTTAATGGTAAGCCTTGTAACCAAGATCCTTTTTCGGAAGGGATATTTTTAGCAATCCATTTACTTATTGTTAAATCGTATATGGCAGTATGCTCAAAAGCTTGTTGTGAATATATTTTTCTTAATTCTGTAGTTATTTTTTTTGCTTTATAAGCAGTTATTAGTCCTGAGTATTGACTTGGATTAGTTACTACAAGAACATCTTGGTGGTTTTTTGCTGCTGCTCTGATCATTGTTGGACCACCAATATCAATATTCTCTATAGCCTCTTCCCATGAAACATTTTCTTTTGCAATAGTTTGCTCAAAAGGATATAAGTTAACAACCACCAAATCTATTGGATTGATGTTTTGTTCATTTAAATCATCCAAGTGAGTTTGTTTATCTCTTCTTGCCAATATTCCTCCATGAATTTTTGGGTTTAGTGTTTTCACTCTCCCTCCTAGTATTTCTGGAAATCCTGTGTAATCTGCAACTCGTGTGACAGGAAGATTCTCTCTTTCAATTAACTTTGCAGTCCCTCCACTTGAAATGATTTTGAATCCCAATTCATTAACTAATGCTTTAGCTAGAGGAATTAAACCAGTTTTGTCTGAGACACTTAGCAGAGCTATAGGTGACATCTTTATTGTTTGAAATCTATTCTCCTCGATAACCTACGCATCAAAGAAGGATATTGCATTCAAGATGACTGAACTTATCTCCTTAAATTCTGAATCCGCAACAAATAGATTGGTTTTACTTCATGGTTGGGGAGCCGATGCACATGATCTAGTAACCGTTGGGAAATTATTAACTGAAGGGTTAAAAGATCGTTTTGAAATAGTTTCTTTATCTGCCCCTCAGCCGCATCCAAGTGGATGGGGAAGGCAATGGTATCCCTTATATCCTCATGAATGGGAGAAGGTTCCAAATGCAGTATTAGATCTTGAAAGGCGTCTAAGAAATCTTTGCTTTAAACACATACCTTTAAGTAAAACATTGTTATTGGGTTTCTCTCAGGGGGGGGCAATGGCGTTAGAGGTGGCAACAAGAATCAAATTTGAAGGGGTTTTTGCTCTTAGCTCTTATCCACATCCAGATTGGAAACCTGATAAAGATATGCCTCCTGTTTTACTTTGCCATGGAAATATGGATCAAATAGTACCTGTAGGAGCTTCCCAAAAAAGCTTTGATATTTTATTGAAAAATGGAGCTAAATCAGAGTTATATCTTTTTGATGGAGGCCACGAAATAAGTAATGATCTAATAAATCATTGTCGTGGAAAAATTGAAGAACAATTTCTAAGCTAGACAAAAGCGTATTCGTACTCTTCGATCTCTTCCCAATCATCTGCTGTGAGTTCTAAGCCAGCAAAAATTTTGTCCTCACCAAGGAATTCAACAATAACCCTTAGAGAAGGGAAAAGAAAGTGATTCTCCTCGGCGTATTGAGCACTAAACAAACCTTTCTCTCCCCAGAAGAAGCGATCAGTAGTGTGTTCATTACGTCGCACATTTAGTATTGCTGGTGCATACAAGCCCTCTTCCGCAATAAAACGTCTCGCTGCGGTGACAGGTTTATGTTGGCCTGTTCCTAGATGAAAAATAGGAACATGCGACATGACACGCTGACCAGCGAGTCTGCGTCTGCTAATTCTTTTACGCTTCTTTGACATGAAAAAACAACCTTTGTTTTGGGAGAGAGGGCTAGAAACTTTTCTTTTTGTTCGCTCTAACTGAGGCTAGAGCAATTTGAGAAAAAGTTGAAACTGAGACGGAAAGTTTTTCTCAAAGAATTAAAAGTGGACTACAGAGGTTACCCATCAATCTCTGCCGCAGCCTCAACGTCACTCAAAGTGCTCACTTTTAATTAGATTTGAGATAACCTCCTAACAAGTAATCTAAATTCTTTATTAACATCTTAATACTTTTTTCAAATTTTTCAAGTTTTTGAGTACTTCGTTTTCCTTGTCTAAGATTACATAATGAGCTCAACGCATTATTCAGAAAGGTTTTTAAATTTTGTTCAACAGCAGTTGATGAGCTATCAAGCTGATCATGAGCTTGAGCATGTTGTTGTCTATGTAGCTAGATCTGGAGATAGTGGATCACCCACTCTAGAAGTGGTTGGTCAGTGGCCAAAGTCAGAAAAAATCTTGCAACCAGTAGAAACTGATACTGCCCTTCGCACACCTTCATCTAATAGGAGGTGGTACCCGTTGCAAGAAGGATCAATATTATTAGGAGTTATTCGTGCGGAAAGGATTGCTTCTGAAGAAGAATGGCCCGAATCTCTTGATCAACGCCTGCAATCTATGTCGATTTTATTGGCTAACTCTCTTGCCTCTGAACTTGATAGAAAAAGGTTATTAGATCAACTAGATGATCAAAAGGAACAGATATCTTTAATGGTTCATCAACTAAGAAATCCATTGGCGGCCCTTGGCACTTATGCAAAATTGCTTTTGAGAAAAATAGGCCCTGAAAGTGAGCATGAGAATCTTGTTAAAGGTCTAATAACTGAACAAGCGCAAGTTAATAAATATCTTTCTGCGCTTGATCAGCTTAGTCAAGTCAAATTACCTCAAGCTGATGATGGATCAAACAGGTTACTCTTGCCTCCGCTTTTGCCAACTGAGACTTACATCAGTGTAAAAAGCTTAATAGAGCCATTGATAGATAGAGCTAAAGCAAGAGCAAATTTGCAAGGAAGAGAATGGCTTAGTCCTTCAGAGTGGCCAGAGTGGATGGAATCAAGATCGATTTCAGAAGGTGTTATTGCTGAAATAGTCGCGAACCTTCTGGAAAATGCATTCCGTTATAGCCCTCCTCAATCCTCTATTGGTATAGATGTGATTGAAAATGGAATATGTATTTGGGACGCAGGTAATCCTATAAAGGAAGAAGAAAGAGAAAAGATTTTTGAGAAAGGTTTTAGGGGTGAAAGTGGTTCGAAAATGTCTGGAAGTGGAATAGGCCTTGCTCTTGCTAGGGATTTAGCTAGGCAATTAGGTGGGGATTTGAAATTAGTTGTTAATCCAAGTGAATTTAAAAATTCTTTGCCTGAATCAGGGAATGCTTTCGTTTTTACTTTGGAACCAAAATGATACTTAATAGTAATAGATTTATTGTTTCAGTTATCACTAAACCTGCTCCATAGCTATCTCCGCTATGACCTCCCAAGTATTTATTTATTAAGTGTGGAATTAATATTGAAGTAATCAATCCTGAGAAAATACAATATATTAATAATAAAGTATTAGATATATTTAAATTGGTTAAATATAGAAAAAATACTATTCCTATAGAGAGAATTATTAATGATGGTCTTATTTCTTTAGATATACCTTTCCAGTGTTCATGGTGAAAGGAAAGTGATTCTTTTTTGAAGATGTAATCATAATTTTCAATTGCAAAAATTTGGGATAGTCTTCCCCAAAATGCAGATAAAGGGAATGCAAAGGGCGCAAGTAAATCAAGCTTCATGATTGCTGCTATTTGAAGAATCAAAATAATTATTAAACTTTGCACACCTATGGCGCCCACTCTGCTGTCTCTCATTGCCTCAATTCGCTTTGATGGACCTGCACCAATCCCATCAGCGGTATCCATTAAACCGTCAATGTGAAGTCCACCAGTGATTACAACGCTAATTGCAAAAGATATCAAGGCGACGGAAATGTTTGGCCAACTAAAGTATTTCAATAAAAGCCAAGACAATGATTGTAAAAAGCCAATGAAAATTCCTATTAAAGGTGCAAAACGTGCAATTCTTGTAAATTTAGGTTTGACGAATGGCCATGGAGGTAAAATTGTGTAAAAAACCCATGCACCTGCAAGGTCCCTTAGCCAGTTTTTAAAAATCAGAATTACAACCTCAACTGTTTCTTAGATCTCAAATTAGTTATATAACTAATTTAAGTTATGGAATATTTAGGAATAATTGAAAAAGCCCTTCTTTGATTTTCAAATAAAAAGCAGATGCAATTCGACATTAGCTCGGGTCTGCTCTTTTAAAACGCCAAATGGAATTGTAAATACTCCAAGATTTATGCCAGTAGGAACGTTAGGAACAGTCAAGGGCATTACATCAGAGCAGCTTAAGAGAACAGGAGCGGAAATGATTCTTGCTAATACTTTTCATCTTCATCTGCAGCCTGGAGAAAAGATTGTTCAAGATGCAGGGGGGCTACATAAATTTATGTGTTGGAATAAGCCAATACTTACTGACTCAGGAGGCTTTCAAGTTTTTAGTTTGGCAAAGTTAAATAAAATTGATGATGAAGGAGTTTCGTTTCAAAGTCCCAGAGATGGGAAACATATTTTTTTGACTCCTGAAAAAGCCACTGAAATTCAAATGGCCTTAAGCTCAGATGTCGCCATGGCTTTTGATCAATGCCCCCCTTACCCAGCTAGTGAATCAGACGTTGAGGAGGCCTGTAAAAGGACTCACCACTGGTTAGAGAGATGTTTAAATGCTCATACTAAAGATGACCAAGCAGTTTTTGGAATAGTTCAAGGTGGGTGCTTCCCTCATTTGAGGGAATTGAGCGCAAAAATTGTCTCAGGATTCGACTTGCCTGGGATTGCTATCGGAGGTGTAAGCGTAGGTGAACCAATAAATCAAATGCACAAAATCGTAAGAGAAACCTGTCCGTTATTACCTGATGATCGACCCAGATACTTAATGGGGATTGGAACCTTAAGAGAAATGGCCGTAGCTGTAGCAAATGGTGTAGATCTATTCGACTGTGTCATACCAACGCGCTTGGGAAGACATGGGAGCGCATTAGTTAATGGGGAAACATGGAATTTAAGAAATTCTCGTTTTAAAGACGATTACAGACCGTTGGATTCATCATGTAATTGTGAAGCTTGTACTGGATATACAAGGGCATATATTCATCATTTAATTCGCAACAAAGAATTACTTGGTCTTACACTTTTGAGTCTGCACAATCTCACGCATTTGATCCGTTTTACAGGTGCTATGAGGCAAGCAATTATTGAAGGTTGTTTTTCAGAGGATTTCGCTCCGTGGCAGAGTGACTCTAAAGCGCGTCATACGTGGTAGCGTGCGTGCTTAATACGTCCATTATTTCTTAGGGATGGCACTGATTAATCTCGACTTACTAGCTGAACTTCCGGTTGCTTACCAGGCTTTTGCACCAACAGTGGATGTACTTCCGCTTATACCTCTTTTCTTCTTTCTGCTTGTTTTTGTTTGGCAAGCAGCAGTTGGCTTTCGTTAAAAACGAAGTTTTTTCTTCTGATTTTTTAAAATTTAAGTAATCGATTAAAGGTTCTTAACAAAATAAAACTTTTGCTCGAAATAAAACATCGGGCAAAAGTTTTTTTTTTTTTTTTTGACTATTTGATCTGTTTTATTTAAATCCCTTTTCCAAGTAAAATGTCTTCACTTGGCATTGATACTGCTTTTTCAATTAAATCAGCCAGATGAAGAGCTCTAGATGCTTGAAGCCCTCCAACAGCAGGTTTCTCCTTGCCTCTAACACATTGCAAGAAATGCTCAAGCTCTGCATACAATGGCTCAATTGATGTTGTACTCACTTCTTCAATAAAACCATCGTTTCGATAAAGTAATTCTCCATGATCTGCTGAATACCATTCATGAGCCTTTCTATGGATATGAATATTGTGGTTTAGAAAATCTGTTTCTATAAGACTTTGTTTGCAATGAGCGCTCAAACTTCTAATTTTTTTGTGACTCATTTTGCTCGCAGTCAGACTCGCAACCACTCCATTTTGAAATCCCAGTGTCGCGTTAACGTAATCCATAGGCCCATCTCCACTACATCCTCCAACTGCAGCAAGTCTTATCACTTTTGAATTTGCAAGTTCAATAACTAAATCAATATCGTGAATCATTAAGTCCAATACGACTGACACATCATTAGCCCTCTCGGGATGAGGGCTATGCCTTCTAGCCTCAAGAACTACAACTTCTTCATTAGCAACTACTTTTGTTAATTCTCTAAAAGCTGGATTAAATCTTTCTATATGGCCAACTTGTAATAGCTTTTTTGCATTGTTTGATGCATTAATCAAAGATGAGGCTTCTTCTTTATTTGCTGCTATCGGTTTTTCAATTAAAACATGTTTACCGGAATTTAGACATTCTAGACCTACTTCATGGTGAAACATCGTAGGTACAGCAACACATACAGCTTCTACTTGATGTAATAAGTCCTTGTAATTCCTGTACCAATTACAATTAAATTGATCCATAGCTAATTTTCCTCTTTCTTCATCTAAATCTGCAACTCCTACTAACTCAGCATCTTTGAGAAGACTAAGAACTCTCGCGTGGTGCCAACCCATATTTCCAATTCCTATTACCCCAACTTTCACAGGGATAATATTTTCGATGATCTTGGAAATTTTTTTCATGTTTACTCTCTGATTAATTATTATTTAGGAAGTATTATTTTTACTTTGTTTATTCTTGGACCTTTCATAGAAATAATTTCAAATATAATTTTATTATGAACGAACGTTTCTCCTGAGCTGGGAATTTCTTGGAGTTTTTCTAAAACGAATCCAGCAAGAGTGTAATGATCATCAGCTTCTGGCAATTCTAATTTAAGCTCTCTATTTAGTTCTATTACTTCTATCTCGCCAGATGTAATCCATATTTTTTTCGAGTCATCAATAGGTCTTAGCTCAGATTCTTTATTATCAAACTGAATCTCATCACCAACAATTTCACCTGTTAAGTCTGCTGATGTTATTAATCCTTCAGTTCCTCCATATTCATCAACAACCAATAGTAGTGGGTTCCCATTTTTGATTAGGGGTAGTAATTCGGCCAAAGTAGAAGTTTCTAACACACGAATGACTGGTTTTATATAAGGCTTTAAAGATGAGTTGGCTTGCATTTCCCCTTTGGCTATTGGGTCAGCAAGTTGCCTTAAATCTAAAACTCCAAGAACATTATCAAGGGAATCATCAATTACTAAGTATCTTGCATGACGAGTTTTATGAACTTCTTCCATCATTTGAGCGAAGGAAACCTCTTTAGGAAGAGTAACCATTCCTGATCTAGGAACCATTACCTCTCTGACTTGTGTATCTCTCAAAGCAAACACACCTTCAAGTATGTTCCTTTCATCAGGCTTTAATCCTGTTACGCCGCCAGTTTCAATTAATTTCTCTAATTCTCCTGCAGAGAATGCAGCTGTCGTAAGACTTTCTGATTGAGTCTTGAGTCTAAATAATCTAAGAATTAATAAAGCAAGTCCTTCTAGTAAAGAAAGAAATGGTGACATCCATTTTATTGCGGCCTCAATTAGAGGTGATAATTTTAGGGCAGAAGTCTCTGGTTGATTAAGAACAAGTGCTTTTGGAAGAAGACCAGATATCAGAGTTGCCAAAAGTACAACAGTAATAAAAAGTCCTAGATCTAAAAAATAGTTAATTGAAGCATTATTTCCCCACCATTGAGTTGCTAAATTTTTGCAGATCCAACCAATTGAAATTAATGAAATAGTTATTCCTAACTCTGCTATTAATAGGGTTCTTCTCAGCCTTTTCTGTAGACGAATTATGGAATTGGAACCTGGAAGCCCATCTTCTACCAGTCTTTGAACCTTAGTTGAACGAAGTCGCAAAATGGCAAATTGACCTGCATTGAAAAATGCTGGTATTACAAGCAATATACAAAGAAGTAATAAACTCATTAATAATTTTTTTATGGGGGTGGCGAGGATCGAACTCGCCTAAGGCGAATTATGAGTTCGCTGCATTCACCAGATTGCTACACCCCCAAAAAAGCAGAACTAGAAACTTTTTTTGATAATAGTTAATTAGTTTGCCTAAAGTAAATATATATCTAATCCCACCAAGATGTTTAATAATTAAACTTGCATATAAAGATATGACTCCATTGAATCCTTCATTAGATGGAATAAAAGAAACTCTTTTAACTTTATTAGCTCAACAAGCTTATAGATTTGGAGATTTCTCTTTGGCTTCCGGTAAAAAAAGTTCTCATTACGTCAATTGCAAGCCAGTCTCTCTCTCAGGTCCAGGACTCTTGTCGATAAGTTCACTATTCCTAAAACAATTAAACGATAGTGATAGTGCTGTAGCTGGACTGACTTTGGGTGCTGACCCTCTAGTTAGTGGCGTTGTAATGTTGGCAGCTCAATCAGGTATTAATTTAAGCGGTTTAATAGTAAGGAAAGAAGCTAAAGGTCATGGAACTGGAGCGTGGTTAGAAGGACCTTTGCCTCCAAAGGGCTCTGTGATTACTGTCCTGGAGGATGTTGTCACTACTGGTGGCTCTTCTCTGAAGGCTGTTGAAAAACTTAGAAATCAAGGGTATTTAGTTAACCAAGTACTAGCAATAGTCGATAGAGAAGAAGGAGGTCTAGATGCTATGAATAAAGCTGATTTAGATTTAAATAGTCTTTTCTTTTTAAAAGAGATTGTTGAAAGAGCTAAAAGCTTGTAATGACAGAAAATAAATCATTGATGTGGGATGAAACATTCCCTTCATTACTTCTAACAGGAGAAGGTACTGCTGCTTTTTTACACGGTCAAACAACCGCTGATGTTTTTGCTAATAAAAAACTAGACCGAATATTCATGAGTTGTTGGCTATCAACTAAAGGATCTTTAAAAGCTCTATTGGAAATTCGACTTTCAGATGATAGGGCTGAGATTGTTATTATTAGTGGTGAAATTAATTCTGTAAGAGATGGATTTGAATCAGTGATATTTCCTGCAGATAAAGTTAAGTTAGAAGTTATAGATCCAATTAGAAGAAGACAAGAAATAAATAATAATAATTCATGGAAGGAATCAAATTTTAGTTGGATTGATAATACTGATGTGAGCTTAGAAGAAGTAACTAACTCTACAAAAGCTACTAAAGAAGAATTAGAAAATTGGAAAATAAGACAAGGAATACCTAGCTTTGAGAGAGAGATAAATGGAGAAACAAATCCTTATGAATTAGGATTAGCAGATACAATAGATCTTGATAAAGGCTGTTATCTAGGTCAAGAGGCAATGGCTAGGTTTTTCAGGGCTAAATCACTAAAATGTCAACTTCGTTATTGGGAAGCTTATGGAGAATCTAATGGGTTTGATATTGGTAAAAAGTTTTTTAGCACTAAGCAAGATGAAGGATCAAAGAAAAATGTAGGAGTTGTTACTTCTTTAATGAGGGTTAACAATAATTCTTTTAAGGGACTGGCATTAATTAAGAAAAATTTTCTTGATAACGATTTTTGCTTTTCTGAAAATGGTGAATATATCACTATAAAAAAAACAATCTCTTTTACTCATCCGTTTTAATCTATTGCGATATTCTTATTCGTGATCTGTTAACCACTTCGCGATCATTAAGGTTGCTATGCAATCATCACGATTATATTCAAAAATTGAATTTAAATTTCTAGAATACATTTTATTTATTTTACGTGATTTTTTCCATTGTCTCCACCATAAAAGAGCTCTAGCTCCATCTACATTAGTTTGATTCCATTCAAATCCAATCCATTCTGCGATTGATTTAAGACCATAATTTCTTACTGGAAGGCACCAGTGCTCTCTAATTAATAAATGTATATCAATAAATCTTTTTTTTAATGCTTCAATTTCATGAGGACTGGCTCCTTGACGTAAACCCAGCTTTAGCAAAGATATTGGTTCTGTTTCACCATAATGGATAATGGGATAGTCTCTATTAAGACTTAATTTTTTAGTTATTCTTTTCCAGAGAAAACTTTCAGTATTTTTTTCAAGATTAAGTAATGGTGAATATTTAGTTTTTTCTAAACTTATTTCGTTTTTAATATTTTTTGGTAATCGTATAAATCCATGTAAAAAGTCATGTTTAATATCTGGGTCAGATTCAATATCATAAATATATAAACCTTTGGCTTTCTTTAAATTACTTAGTGTTATTTCTGAATTAAGTTTGATTGCCTCGTTGCTCATTTGGGATTGCGATTGTAATATAATTTGTTTGGAAACATCACTATGTTGTGTGCCAAATCTTTCAAGCTTTTCCTTCAATTTATAGTGATTAATCTTTGCTAGATCCTCTATACTATTAATACCGATTTTATTTAATAATAGCTCTCTTTTTGCCCCGATTCCGCTAACTTCACTTAGACTTCCTTCTTTAATTGAAATAGCATCACAATCTTTTTTCCATGAACATATTGTGCATTTTTTTCTATTAGAAGTTATGGGTGGAGGAGTTTTTGATTCAATATCTTTCTCTAGATTTAATAATGAGTCGATTAATTCTTTATTAATTTTTTCACTTAATCTTATCTTGTCGACTTTGATAGCTTCATTCTCTTTGTGTAATATTAACCCTTTTTCAACTTGACACTTTTGTAAATTGTTTATTAATAAACCTTTCATTGCAAGTATTAATCTATGTTCTCTTGTGATTTTTTTACCTTGCCTAGCTAGAATAGGTTGATAAGAATAATTACCCCAAATACTTTCTCCTGATGTCTTCCTTAGGATAGGTAAGTTTACTTTGATAATTCTATTTTTAATAAGAGGATATTTAAGTCTGACCCCATAGGCTATGTTCCTTCCCTTTTCACAAGCTTGAATTCCTATCCCATAACTGTTTTGTGAAAGATTATGAAAGCAGTCTATTTGATGATTTAATTGAAGTGTGCTATGAGCGGTCCACAACTTTTTTTGTTTATCACCATAAATTTCGAGCCACGCTTTTCTTCTGCATCGAATCCAACTCCTTAAAAGATGATCATTTATTGGTTTGGATTTATTACATTTCATACTTAGAGATTAATCTGAATTTCTTTAAGAACAAAGTTTCGCAAACATAAAGATGAAAAAGAAAAAGTTGAATCTCACTAAAGATGAAATTTCTTTCGGAACAGATGGTTGGAGAGGGATTTTAGGCGTTGATTTCACTTTGGAAAGATTACTTAAAGTTGCAGCAGCAGCAGCTCAAGAGCTTGCTTATGTAAAGCAGAAAAAAAATAATAAAATAATCATTGGTTATGACCGACGTTTCCTCGCGGAGGAGATGGCTGAGGCGGTTGCATCTGCAGTTAGGGGAGTAGATTTAGTACCTTTGTTGTCTTCTTCTGCTCTGCCAACTCCCTCTTGTAGCTGGGGAATAGTTGAAGAAAGTGCACTTGGTGCACTTGTGATTACAGCAAGTCATAACCCATGCGAATGGTTGGGGTTGAAAATAAAAGGTCCTTTTGGAGGCTCAGTTGATAGCTCTTTCACCGATGCCGTTCAAAAAAGATTAGCTGCTGGAGGGATATCAATTCCAATCGAAGACGCAACCGAGAGAGTTGATTTTCGAAAACAACATCTATTGGGGATTAGTCAGAAATTTGACATACCTTTGATTTCTAATGGCTTGAAAAAATTAGGTGTGAAAATATTTGTTGATCCAATGCATGGATCTGCTGCTGGATGTATGTCTGAATTATTTGGCTCTGATGGTGATGAGCTTATTTATGAATTAAGAACAAAAAGAGATCCTTGTTTTGGTGGGAACCCTCCAGAACCTATGAAGGCTTACCTATCGCAATTAATAGAAGAAGTTAAGGATTCGTTCAGAGAGGGTAAGTTGTCCATGGGCATAGTTTTTGATGGAGATGGAGATCGAATTGCGGCAATTGATGAAAAAGGTAGATATTGCAATACACAGTTGTTAATGCCTGTTCTAATAGATCATCTAGCAAGATTCAAAAATATGCCAGGTTGTGTTGTTAAAACTGTAAGTGGTTCGGACTTGATGCGATTGGTTGCGGAGGACTTGGGGAGAGAAGTGCTCGAGAAGCCAGTTGGGTTTAAATATATTGCTGAAGAAATGCTTTCAAGAGAAGTTCTCATTGGAGGAGAGGAGTCAGGGGGTGTTGGATTTGGACATCATTTGCCTGAACGTGATGCGTTGTTTACCGCTTTGCTTTTGATGGAGTCAATAGTTGCTGATAGTAAATGTTTAGGTGAGAAAATAGATTCTCTTCATGCTCGTTTTGGCGAGAGTCATTTTGAACGTATTGATTTAACTCTCAAGGATATGGAAATGAGAAGGAACTTGGAAAAATTTTTGAAACAGAAAACTCCATCTTCGATAGGTCACAAATCAGTTTTAGAGGTTATTTCAACTGATGGAATTAAACTTGTGCTTGATAAAAGTCATTGGATTATGTTCCGCTTCTCTGGGACAGAGCCTCTTTTAAGAATTTATTGTGAAGCTCCATCCAGTGCAGAAGTTACTTCAACTTTGTATTATGCAAAGCAACTTGTAGATAATAGTTTTGGATAATTTCCCTCTAGTAATTGCTAGTGGCAATCAAGGTAAAATCAGAGAATTTAAAAAACTTTTGGACGATTTTCCATTTGATTTATTGACTCAACCTGTTGGATTTGAGGTTGAGGAAACAGGAAATACATTTATGGAAAATGCAAGAATCAAGGCCATTGCTGTCAGTCAAGCAACAGGTAATTTGTCTCTCGCTGACGACTCTGGGTTAAGTGTTGAGTCTCTTGGAGGGGCACCAGGTATTTATTCTTCTAGGTATGCAAATTCAGATAAGGAAAGAATTGAAAAACTATTATCAGAGCTAAAACCCTTTCCAAATAGAAAAGCTAAATTTGAATGTGCATTATGTATAGCTAGTAGGGAAAAAGTGTTGATAGAAGTATCAGGCTTTTGCGAAGGCCTAATAACTCTTTCCCCGAAAGGGGAAAATGGGTTTGGTTATGATCCGATTTTTGAAGTTTCTGGATTAGGTGAAACTTATGCGGAAATGAACCATGAAAAAAAGAAACATATTGGCCACAGAGGGAATGCATTCAAATTGCTCATGCCAGAATTGAAAAAACTATTGTTTTCAATAAAAAAGTAGTTTTTGTCTTCTTGCAAAACTTTTAGTTTTTAATTTTCAACCCAACTTCCGTGTAATCCATGTGGGATTGAAATTGGAACTTCAAGAATAGCTTTTTCAGTCAGATCTTTAGAGTCAAGGATTATTAAATCAGTTCCAGATCTAATACTATTCCAAACCAATGCAATAACCCATCCATTGTCTTCTTCAGATTTTGATTCTTGGGATGGAATAAATATAGGTTCACTTACAAAACCTTTTGGAGCAGCACTCCAACTTATCTCTTTTTTATTAGATAAATCGATTTTTTTTATAGCCTGAAGTGGCCCGTTCCCTTCTTTTCCTTCTGAAGTTGCCATCCAACTGAAGCGTGCCTTTAATCCTTCGAAATTAGGATTGACCATTGCAAATTCACAACATTGATTGCTTATTGTTGTACAGGCAAATGTATTATCTATTGGATTGATTTCACTTCTTTTCAAAATTCCTTCTGGTAAAAGATCAAAATCAATTTCTCTAAAATTATCCTCGGGTCCAATACTAGGAAAATCATCATAAAAAATACTTTCAATATTGATTTTTTCATTATCTTCCCATGCATTTAGATGATGAAAAACAAAACCCTTGGGAGCATCAATTGATTTTGGAGGTTGACCAGCAAATCTGCCAGAATCCCTTGGAATTAATAAAAATTTTGGAGTCCCATCGGGTTTAGAAGCTAAACATTGTGCGGCTCCTTTTTGTCCAAGTAGGAACGGGAGAGGATTAAAACTAATAGCATTTTGGAGAAATATTGCCCAGTTTGGAGTTATGGCAAAATCATGCAAAAACGCAAATCCATTAAAAGAATCTTTTCTATCACTTAAAAGAGAACCAATATTGTCTCCCTCTGTGGAAAATTCCATCAATCTAATTGTGCTTTTAGGACCTGTAGATACCCCAAAAGTGACCATTCTCTTATCTTTGTAGTGGCCAGGGTCAAAACGTGGATGAGCACTAAATGCTTCACCTTTTTTTAGAACTCCTTTTAAATCAGATAAACCATTGGTCTCAAGGGTATTTGGATTAAGTGAATATGGACTGGATGCTTCCCATAAAGCTAGTAGATCATCTCCAAGTTTTATTACGTGAGTATTGGCAATATTTTTTAGCCTTACATCAAAAGCATTAGCGAATACACCGCCTTCTTTTTGAGTTCCAAACACACCTCTATATAGAAATTTCTGGGATTTTTCTTCTTCTGCCCATTCCTTGGTTCGAACAAAACGATTTGTCAGGTTTATTTTCCCATTCTCAAATTTGAAGGCAGCAATCATGCCATCTCCATCAAATGGATGATGTACCCATCTTCCTCCTCTTTCTAATCTGCCTGGTCCGTTCCTATAAAAGGTCCCAGAAATTTGTTCAGGAATAGATCCTTTTACCAGTTTGAGTTCAGCGTGATCTAATTCTTTTTCAACATTGCAATATGCGCTTGACCAATCTTCTTTGTTGAAGATTGTTTGCTGTGGTGATGTTTCTCTTTTTAAATAACTAACTGCCACTATTTTTCAGAGATTGAAACTTGATTTTCGCTTAAACTTCTTACTTTTGCGAGCTCAAGGTCGAAATGATTTATTAAAATATGGTGTTTTTATTGGCCAGCCTGTTCAAGAACTCCTTTACTACTTGGAATTTGACTTGATCTTCTAGGGTCAATTTCGGTAGCCATTCGAAGAGCTCTTGCAAAAGATTTGAAAGTAGCCTCAATTATGTGGTGGGTATTATCCCCGGCCAGTTGTCTGATGTGGAGAGTTAACCCACCATTACTCACAACAGCACCAAAAAATTCTTTAACCAACTCAGTATCATAAGTGCCCACTTTTTGAGAAGGAATATCCAAATTAAAACTTAAATGTGGCCGACCGGAACAATCAACCACTACCTGAATAAGAGCTTCATCAAGCGGCGCTAAAAAATGACCAAAGCGCTTTATTCCAACTCGATCACCTAATGCTTTTGATAAAGCTTGTCCAATTGCAATCCCAACATCTTCATTGCTGTGATGATCGTCTATGTGAGTATCTCCATTTGCCCTTACTTCAATATCAAATAATCCATGACTAGATAATTGTTGGATCATATGGTCGAGAAAACCAATCCCTGTATTTGCAGAGCATTTCCCAGAACCATCAAGATCAATTTTCACAAAAACGTTAGTCTCCTTCGTTTTCCGGCTAATCTCACCTTCTCTAGTTTTTTTCATATTTGATTGGCAATTTGAGTTGGCTTGCAATTACATTCCATTTATGCAATAACCTGCATCAACATAAACAGTTTGTCCTGATATACCACTCGAAAGATCGCTAAGCAAGAAAGCAGCTGTATTACCTACCTCGATTTGAGTAACGGTTCTCCTAAGGGGAGCTTTTTCTTCGACGTTATGAATCATGTCCAGAATTCCTCCAATAGCTGAACTCGCGAGAGTTCTTATTGGTCCAGCACTAATAGCATTCACTCGAACCTGATTTTCAGGACCAAGTTCTTCCGAAAGATATCTAACCGAAGCCTCTAAAGCTGCTTTAGCAACTCCCATTACGTTGTAATTGGGAATCGCTCGTTCTGCTCCTAAATAAGTCAAGGTGACTACGCCTGCACCTTTACTGAATAGAGGTTTTGCATATTTACATAGTGGGGCGAGTGAGTAAGCACTAATTTCTAAGGCTCTTGAGAATCCCTCTGGAGAAGTTGCACTGTAATTTCCTACTAATTCTTCTTTCCCTGCAAAGGCTAGACAATGAACTAATCCATCAAGCTGGCCCCATTGATTTTTAATGGCTTCAAAAACCTCTTTAATTTGAGAAGAGTTTTGAACATTAAGTGGTAAGAACAGGCTTGGATTTAACGGAGAAGTAAGTTCTTTTACTTTTGCTTCAAATCTACCTTTTTCATCGGGCAAGTATGTAATTCCTAGTTCAGCTCCAGCTTCTTTTAACTGTTGTGCAATCCCCCAGGCAATTGATCTGTTGTTTGCTATTCCTGTAACAAGGATTTTTTTGCCACTTAGATCGAGAAGCATCTTTCGGACTTATTTGGTTAGTATTACTAATTGTCCCTTATTTAGGGCTAAGACTCATAGTTAAATGAATATATAGTTAAAAGTTCTGTAATCCATTAACCCCCCAAAGTATAAGAATCATGGTTCGAACAGCCTCAACAATGCTTCCATTAGGGACTCAATTACCTGCTTTTGAGTTGGGTGTGGTTTCAGGTGTGAACCTCGCTCCGGATGATGCTTTGAGAGGTCTTAGTCATATCAGTAATTTTGAATTAACAAAAAGACCATTGTTTTTGATGGTCATATGCGCTCATTGTCCATTTGTAAAACATGTAGAAAGTGGAATCACAAATTTATTCAATTCTTTTGGTGATGACGTTCAATTTTTGGCTATTTCTAGTAATAGCCTTCAAACACACCCGCAAGACGCGCCAGAATTCTTAGCCTCTCAAGCTAATCAACTGGGATGGAAGTTTCCATATTTATTTGATTCTGATCAAAAATTGGCAAAGGCGCTTAAAGCCGCATGTACGCCCGATTTTTATATTTTTTGGCCTTCTCCAGATGCAGGCTCAACATTGAGATATAGGGGACAAATGGATGGAAGTCGTCCTGGCAATGAAATACCTGTTTCTGGAGATGATATTCGTCTAGCACTCATATCATTATTAAAGGGAGAAGATATTTCAGCTAATCAAAAACCCTCTATTGGTTGCAACATCAAATGGCATCCTGGTATGGAGCCTGAGTGGTTTGGATGAATTAATGACTTTATTTTTGATTTTTCATTGTTGCAACTTAATTTAAATAGTTATGCAAATACCTCCTTTTAGCCTTGAAGCTCAAATTTCTGAAATTGGAGAAGAGATTGAAGAAGCTTTAATAAAGGTTTTTAGAAGCGGAAAATATATTGGAGGAGAAGAGGTAACTTCCTTCGAAAAAGCTTTTGCCTTAGCTACAGAAACTTCTTACTCTGTTAGTTGTAATAGTGGAACTGATGCATTAATTCTTGCTTTAAGATCACTAAATATTGGACAAGGTGATGAGGTGATCACCTCATCATTTAGTTTTTTTGCTACTGCAGAAGCAATTACAAGTGTTGGAGCTAGGCCTGTTTTTGTAGATATTGATCCTGAAAATTATCTTATGGATCTGGATTTAGTAGAAAAAGCAATAACTCCCAGAACTAAAGCTATTTTGCCTGTTCATTTATTTGGTCATCCACTAGATATGGATCAAATAATGGCAATTGCCGAAGGAAATAATCTAAAGGTTATAGAAGATTGCGCACAAGCAGCTGGTGCGCATTGGCGAGGTAAACCCGTAGGAAGTTTTGGCGATGTAGGTTGTTTTAGTTTCTTCCCTACTAAAAACTTAGGTGCAGCAGGAGATGGAGGAGCCATAACTACTAATGATTTTGATCTGGCAAAAACAATTAGGGAATTAGCTATTCATGGGATGCCAAAGAGATATTTTCACACAAATATTGGATATAATAGTAGACTTGACTCATTGCAAGCTGCAATCTTAAATGTTAAGTTATCTCGATTAAATAAATGGATTGAGCAAAGAAAAGTATTAGCAATTAATTATATAAATAAGTTATCAACTATAGAGTCAATTAAGTTACCATCTAATACTTTTATAAATAATTCTGGTCATTCTTGGAATCAATTTGCAATAAGGATAATGGACAATTCTTTTGTTGAAAATTTAAAATTTACTTCAGAGGATGTTCTTGATAGTCTAAGTAGAGATCTATTCAAATCCGAACTTCAAGGGCATGGAGTAAATACAATAATTTATTATCCAATACCCATACATCTTCAACCTGCATATAAAACATTAGGTTATAAAGAAGGGTCTCTTCCTATTACTGAAAAAGTATGCAGTCAGGTTATCAGCTTACCTATTTTCCCCGAGTTGAAATCTATTGAGCAATCATATGTAATTTATAAAATAAAGGAAATATTTAAAAGATAAGCTATTTAATATTTGAATATAATTCTTTGAATATTGATGTTTGATTTTTATGATTTATTATAGGTTTTGGGTAGCCATTACTCTCCGCTAAAATTATTTCACCTGAAAGTAAATTAGGCGTCGAAATGTGTGACAATTCCGGAATCCATTTCCGGATATAATTACCATCTTGGTCGAATTTAGAAGCTTGTCTAAAAGGATTAAATATTCTCATAGGTTTTGGATCCATTCCACTGCTAGCACTCCATTGCCAGCCTCCATTATTTGATGCTAAGTCACCATCAACTAAGCTTTTCATGAAGAAAAGTTCTCCCAAACGCCAATCAATTAAAAGGTCTTTTACTAGAAAAGAAGCAACAATCATTCTGCATCGATTATGCATCCATCCAGAATACTTAAGTTGTCTCATTGCAGCATCGACTATTGGGATACCGGTCAATCCATTCTCCCAAGCATCCAGCCAAGAAGGTCTATTTTGCCATTGAAAATCTAACCATTTTTTCCTATACGGACCTTTCTCAAGCTCTGGGAAATTAATAAGGGCGTTTTGATAAAATTCTCTCCAAGCAAGTTCCTTTATCCATGTATCAATAGAATTTATTTGATATTCGTTAGTCGCCATATTTCTTGATTTTTGAGCCCCATTCCATACTGTCCTGCAACTTATTGTCCCTAAACTTAAAGCAGCACTTAGATAAGAAGTTGATTCTAAAGATGGAACATCTCTTGCTTGATTATATGAATTTATTACTCTTGAATTTATGAAAAAGTTTAATTGCTTTATTGATTCAGACTCTCCTGGTTTGCAAGGACAAAGATTGGTATCCTTAAATCTATTTGAAGAAAGTAAATCACAAATATATTTTTTTTCTTTTGTAATGCAATAGTTTAAATCTGAGTTTTTAATCAATGATAATTCTCTCTTATTCATGCCTCGAAAACTTTCAGTTTTTCTTGAGATTTGTGTTGAATTATTATTCGCTATGTTGCTATTATTGATTAAATTAATCCATTTACGATAAAAAGGTCCATATACTTTGTAAGGTTCATCATTGTTTGTTTTGATATTAACTGGATTGACAAGTAATTGGTCTAAAAATGTATATACTTTTCTTTTCTCTTTTAAAAGTATTTCTGTAATTAGTTTATCTCTATTGATTTCATAGGGCTCAATATTTTCGTTCCAGTAAATACATTCAGCTTTAATTAAGTCCGCTAATTTAGAAATTAATTTAATAGGATCTCCATTCAATATTAATAAATGACTTCCCCTTCTCTCCCAATTCTTTTGAAGTTCTAAGAGACTTTCGCCCAAAAACCAATTTTTTGCCTCAGATGTATTTCTATTAATATCTAAAAGATTGGGATCTAAAATATAAACTCCTATAAGCTCTTTTGCATTTTGAGATGCTTGAAATAGACCTATATTGTCTTCGATTCTTAAATCTCTTCTATGCCAAAATATTGATCGAAACTTTGTCATTTTTGATTCAAGATTTGGCATGCTCTGAACCATGCAGTAATGGTTTTCCCATCAAGGGATTCTTCTCCACTTGCAATAATTTCATTTAACTTTTCGGGAGTAATTGTTAATACTTCAATATCTTCATCTGCATCGCCCTCAGGTTTCTGATTAAGTTTAGTTAAATCTCTTGCAAGAAAAAGATGAATTGTTTCATCTGAATATCCTGGGCAAGGAAGCATTTCTCCAAGATTGTCCCATTTTTTGGCTGAGTAACCACTTTCTTCTTGAACTTCTCTTTTTATTGATTCCAGTGGGCTTTCACCTGCTTCTAAAGTTCCTGCTGGAAACTCAAGAATTCTTCTCGAGCAAGCAAATCTATATTGACGAAGAATAACGACTTCTCCGGAATCTGTTATTGGTACTGCTAAGGCAGCTCCTGGATGTCGAATGACCCCAAATTCACCCTCCATTGAATTGGGTAGAAGAAATTTATTAATTTCAAAACGAATTTTTTTTGCATCAAGACAAGCCTTTGTCTCAATAATTTCTGAGGGTTCAGGTCCTGGAATAGACATACATTTTTTTATATTCACATAGGATGGCTGATTTTTTTAGAAAAGGCAGGCGATTTTTGGTTATGAGTTTTATTCAGGCCAAATGTTTTGAGAATTGATACGTTTAGGTTTCCCTTGAGACTTTGACAAAACCTCTGCAAGTGGAATTAAAACAAAGTTTCTTTCACTTAATCTTGGATGAGGCAAAATAAGAGTTTCTGTATTTATGTGCAGTTCTCCCCAAGAAATGAAGTCAATATCTAAAGATCTTGGACCCCAAAAAATTTCTGCTTTTTCTCTTTTCCTGCCTGCAATTCTTTCTAATTCTAAAAATTTTTGCATCAAACAGATAGCTGCTTTTTTATTTGGGGTTAATGAGGCAAAATCTTCTCCCTCAACAACAAGTACGGTATTAATAAAGCTTGGTTGATCAACTGGACCCCCTAAAGGAGCAGTCTCAAATAGAGGCGCCCATTGAAAAGATAAAGACTTATCAATATTTTGAGAGTCGATTTTTGGGCAATTTAAAGCAACATTCCACTCAATTATGCTTTTTTCT